>NZ_MTAW01000059.1 GCF_002154725.1 Nostoc sp. 106C
TTAACCTGAGTTCGGGATAAGGAAAGGGACAGGTATTAAGCTGAAAATAACGTCAAATCCAGCACCTGTCCTATGTTTAGTTTAGATGCTTTATTTTGCCATGTAGATGATTTCTGTAAGGCGTTTGAAAGCCAATGGCACAAAAAGCTGTTGGTACATGGAGTTAGTAGGCGGATTCGGGCTAGAAGTCTGTGTTTGAGCGAAATAATGACGATACTGATTGCATTCCATCAAAATCACTACCGGAATTTTAAGCATTTTTATTTGAATCATGTTCAACAACAATGGAGTTGTGCTTTTCCTGGTTTGCCGAGTTATCAACGATTTATAGAATGGCTGCCATCAACCTTAATACCGTTATGCGTTTACCTGAAGCATTGTTTTGGAAGTTGTACGGGTATCGGTTTTATCGATTCAACGAGTATCAAAGTCTGTCATAATCGTCGGATTGCTCGGCATAAAGTATTTGAAGGTCTAGCATCACGTGGCAAGACTTCTGTAGATTGGTTTTATGGTTTCAAGCTTCATCTTGTTGTCAATGAACTGGGTCAACTCTTAAATGTAACTCTCACCCCTGGTAATATTGATGACCGTCAACCAGTTCCCAATTTACTGAGTGAGCTTTTCGGGAAAATTTTTGGCGATCGCGGATATGTTTCTCAGAAACTAGCCGATCAACTTTTACAAGACTTTGGCATTCAATTTTTTGCCAAACCCCGTCGCAACATGAAAAACAAGCTGATGCTTCTGCATGACAAGCTGTTATCCCGTAAACGCTCTATCATTGAAACCATTAACGACCAACTCAAAAATATTTCTCAGATTGAACATTCCAGACACCGAAGTCCTGTTAATTTTTGCGTTAATGTTCTGTGTGGATTAATTGCTTATTGCCATCAACCTAAGAAACCAAGCCTTCAGATGGAGTGGCTTTTATCTCAAACACTTTAACCCGAACTCAGGT
>NZ_MTAW01000086.1 GCF_002154725.1 Nostoc sp. 106C
TCCGATCTTGGGGGTTCCCCCAGGAGGAACTGCCGAAAGGGTCTCCCGACTTGAGAGTACTGGCTTTGAGCGGAGGTTTCCTCCGATGGCTTCTCCTAAGGGAGACGCTGCGCGAACGCCAACGTCTTTGACGAACAGAACTTTGTAAGAATAACATAACAGAAATTTCTAGAGGAGGCTGGTAGATGGCTGCAACCGACTTCAAAGACTATTACACAATTTTGGGAGTTAGTAAGACTGCCACTCCAGAGGAAATTAAACAAGCTTTTCGTAAATTAGCCCGTAAGTTTCATCCCGATGTCAACCCAGGCAATAAACAAGCAGAGGCGCGTTTCAAAGAAGTGAACGAAGCCTATGAGGTTTTGTCAGACCCAGACAAGCGCAAAAAGTATGACCAATTTGGTCAATATTGGAAACAAGTTGGTGAAGGCTTCCCGTCCGGTGGCCCTGGAGTTGATATGGGCGGCTTTGACTTCAGCCAATACGGCAGTTTTAATGATTTCCTCAATGAGTTGTTTGGCGGTGCTGGCCCTCGCAGTAGTCGCCAAAGCTATTCTTATCGTACTTCCACAGGTAGACCAGGTGGTTTTGGCGGTTTTAATGATTTTGGTTTTCAAGATGTAGGTGCGGGTGCAGGTGCAACTCAAGATAGTGAAGCCGCGATCGCTCTCAGTTTTGCCGAAGCATTTGCTGGTGTGCAAAAGCGCTTCAGCCTTGGCAACGAAACGATAGAGGTTCGTATCCCGGCTGGTGCTAAATCCGGTACTCGCCTGCGTGTGCGGGGCAAAGGTCAAGTAAACCCTATGACCCAACAACGGGGTGATCTGTTCTTAAAGGTGGAACTTCAGCCCCACTCGTTTTTCCAAATTGAAGGCGATAATCTTGTCTGTGAACTTCCGATCACACCAGATGAAGCCACTCTCGGAGCTTCAATCGATGTTCCCACACCCGATGGTTCAGTGAACGTCAAGCTGCCTGCGGGAGTGCGTTCTGGTCAATCCCTACGTTTACGTGGCAAAGGCTGGCCCCTAGCCAAAGGTGGGCGTGGCGATCAGTTGGTGAAGGTGGCGATTGTCCCACCAAAAGACCTTAGCCAACAAGAGCGGGAATACTATGAAAAAATCCGGGCTATACGTACTTATAATCCCCGCAGTCATTTGCAACAGGTCAAGCTATAAAAAATCATGTTTCGCGCCCAGAATTTCATGGCGTCTGAGGCGCGAAGCTATGTTAATTCTTTAGTTCCATTTCTGGACTCAATACGACTGTTTCTCCCACTGACTCCCTGCTTCCCTGCTCTAAACGCGATGGGATATTTTTTTATTTGGAAATCCTTTATTGGGGTTGATTTTTTGCCATTAAAACTTTTATCCGAGACTTAAACGCTTCAATTGTCTCTGGGGTTGGTTGGGTGGTTTGCCAGGATGGACGTTGCATCAAACGCTCGCACCAAGCTTGGAGTTTAAAATTTAAAGCTACTCCCATTTGCGGTAGCCAGGGAATGCTACTACCAGCAACGATATCAGCAAGAGTTAATTGCTCACTACCAAAGTATAAGCGATCGCCTAGTAGTTGCTCAAAGAAAGCCAGTACGGTGGCTGATTTCTGCTTTGCTTCCTCTACCTTCTGTTGATCGTCGTCTAAGCCAATCATTTGCCGAAATAGTGGATTCATGGCAGGTATTAGCTCATTTATCGTCACCATTTCCACCATCCGCACGGTGGCTAGAGTCTGCACTTCTTGGGGTAACAAGGCAGGCGTGGGATACTTGGCCTCTAGATAGTCCAGAATTGCTAAGGATTCCACTACCCTAAAGCCATCATCAACTAACACGGGAATATGATGGAAGGGATTGAGCGCTACAAACTCTGGTTGAAACTGATCGCCATCCAGTTTCATTTCTATTAGTTCAAAATCTAGTCCCTTTTCCAGTAAGGCAATCCAAGGGCGGCGGGAGTTCACCGAAATGGGCTGGTGATAAAGTTTGAGCATCAGAAAATCTCTCCGCTTTTATCAATATGAGCTTGATCTTTAACCTGCATTATGCTGCGCCATTCTTGCGGCCATGCGAGCCTTCATAACTTCCAGGGGAACCTCAGTAGCTTGCCATGTTGGACGTGCAAGCAGGCGTTCGCACCAAGCATTCAGTTTTGGATAGTCGTTTAAGGAGACACCTCCTCTTGGCAACCAGGGTACTAAAGTGCCAGCAACAGGCTCAGCTAGAGTGATGTGTTCACTACCAAAGTAAGGGCGATCGTCTAGCAAATTCTCAAAAAACTTCAGCACTGTTGATGCTTTCTGCTTTGCCTGCTCAATTTTTTCCGGATCGCCTCCAGGTAAGCCTAGCATTTGCGGAGTCAACGGCATAATGGCTGACAACAACTCATTTACCGTTACCATTTGTACCATTCGCGCGATCGCTAAATCCTGAGCATCTTTGGGCAGCATTGCAGGCGTAGAGTACTTTGCCTCTAAATAGTCCAAAATAGCTAAGGATTCTACTATATGAAACCCTTCATCTTCTAAAACCGGAACGTGATGAAAAGGGCTAATTGCCAAAAAATCTGGTTTAAACTGCTCTCCATCCAGTTTTAGTTCTACTAGTTCAAACTCTAGTTCTTTTTCCAGCAGTGTAATCCAGACTCGGCGTGAGTTAGGAGATATTGGGGAGTGATAAAGCTTCAGCATGAGCAAACCTCAAAGCCTTATAAGTATGCAAATCGATGTCAATTTTATACCTTATAAGTAATTCGACAAATCCAAATTAATTATTTAATTTTTTATCGCAAAACTTAAAAATAAAAATGGAAAAAGATACAAGGTAAGATTTTTGCCTTGTTTCCTTTCCCTATTACTCTTTGCAAAAGAGTCAGTTTTATTTATATCTACTTAACTGATAAATTGAATTGTTCTAACAATGTCTTAACACTGGCATTATGATCCAAAAAAGAAAATAAATGGAAGTAGCGAAGTTTGCCTTCTTTATCTAATACAAACTGTGCTGGTAAAGGCGCTCCTAAAGCTTGTCCTACCCGATATTTACGAAATACTCGACAAATAGGATCGCTCAACAACGGCATTTTTAAGCCTAAATCTCTTACAACTATTTGGCTTTGTCTTTCGTCTGTGCTAGTAATCATCAAAACTTCTATACCACGCTCTTTAAATTGCTCGTAGTTTTCATTCAAAGCTTTGATGTGAGGATAGCACAATGGGCAATACTGCTTTTCTGTAAATATCCGGGTAAAAGCTAGTAAGACTGGTTGCTTACCTCGAAAATCTGACAATTTTACCAAACTACCGTTGGTAATATCCGGTAGTTGAAAGTCTGGTGTTCCTACTTCCAGCCTTAACTGATTTATAGCTGGGATTGGCAGAAAATTGCGGAAGAAACGCTCATTTAATAAGCCGCTAAAATCAGTTGAAGTTAGCATATTTTAATCCTTGATTGTTTAAAGGCAATAGTCAAGAGTCCATAGTCCATAGATCAAGAATCCAAAATTTAATGACCAATGAAAAATGACAAATGACAAGCGAAGCACAATGAAAAAACCACAGATAGGCACTGAATTTGACACCGATTCATCTGTATCTGTGTTCATCCGTGGTTATCTGTGGTTATAAATGATACTGCTCTTAAATCCAGTATACTGCGTTGCTACTTTCTAGCAAGAGAAAGCTAGACAGCAGAGAAGTAAACTTTAGATTTCACTGGATCGGGATTCATGGTTTTATCCCCAGGTTGCCAACCAGCTGGGCAAACTTCGTCGGGGTGAGACTGAACGTACTGAATTGCTTGTAATGTCCGCAGGGTTTCATCAACGCTACGACCAAAAGCTAGGTTGTTAATGGTAGCGTGTTGGATGACACCATCTTTATCGATGATAAACAGACCGCGCAGAGCAATACCTGCTGCTGGATCAAGAACGTTGTAAGCTGCACTTACTTCTTTCTTAATGTCGGAAACTAAGGGATAATTCAGGTCGCCGACACCACCAGATTTGCGGTCAGTTTGAATCCAAGCTAGGTGAGAGAACTCGCTATCAACGGAAACACCAAGGATTTCCGTGTTATTTTTCTTGAATTCTTCGTAGCGATCGCTAAATGCTGTGATCTCAGTGGGACAAACAAAGGTAAAGTCTAGGGGATAAAAGAATAGAACAACATACTTACCGCGATAGTCGGAAAGTTTGATGGTCTTAAATTCCTGATCCACTACAGCTGTTGCTGTAAATTCTGGAGCCTGTTGACCAACGCGGAGGCTTCCTTCTGTTCCGTAAGTGAGGGACATTAACCTAATTCTCCTTCAACTTATATCCATTTACTAGCGTTGGGATTCGGGTCAGTAAAAACTTACCCGTTCACGCTGTCACAGTTTAATTACGATCTGTTACGACTATATCATAGTCATAACGATTTTGAGTAGCAAATGGCAGATTTAGATCAAAGAGAGTGGTTGCTGACCAATGGCTTAGGTAGTTTTGCCAGTGGGACAGTTTCAGATGTCCGTACACGTACTTATCACGGTTGGTTATTTGCCGCTACAAATCCACCTTCTGAGCGTACTCTGCTGCTTTCGCACTTAGAAGCTAGCCTAGAAGTACAAGGCAAAGTAGTGGCATTGGGAACGAATTACTGGGGCAGTGGTCGAATAGAACCTACTGGCTACGAACTGCTACGCTCTTTTGATATTAACCCAGTTCCAAAATGGATTTGGGGCGATGATAATTGGCAACTAAGTAGACAATTAGTAATACCTCATGGGTTGGTGGAGCCTGACAAAGGTGGAGACAAGGGAGCATTTTCTTCCCTGTCCCCCTTTTCTCCCCATTCTCCGACGCCGCACCCCACCTTGTGCCATCGACTTTTGATTCAGTATCGCTACGAAGGTACGGAAGTAGCCATCTTAAGGCTACGATTGCTAATTGGCGATCGCGACTTTCACCATCAACAAAAGGCTTCTCCAGAATTACACTTTTCACAAGTGCTATTGCCCCAGCAAGTTTGCTTGCAAGCGATTCTTGGCGGACGCTTTGGCACACCTTGGCATTTACGTTGGACACAAGGAGACTATCGACCTGATGGAGTATGGTACTGGGATTATCGATTACCAGAAGAAACTCAGCGGGGATTAGGCGATCGCGAAGACCTCTACAGCCCAGGTTACTTAACGGTTACTCTTAAACCAGGAGATGTTGTAACTTTAGAAGTCCGAGTAGGGTTTCCCGAACCACAGCCAGCTCCTCTGAGTTGTGAAACTTTTACAGAAGCTATAGAGGCTGAGGAAGAAAGACTTTCCCAGGTCTTTGGCTGGGATCGGGGAGAACAGGGGGACAAGCAAGAAAATGCTCCCTTGTCTTATGCCCAATCCCCAATTTGGCAACAACTATTAAAAGCCAGCGATCGCTTTATAGTTTATCGAGCTTCTATTGCCGGGCCTACCGTGATTGCTGGTTATCATTGGTTCAATGACTGGGGGCGTGATACTTTAATTGCCTTACCAGGGTTAGCATTAGTTCCACAACGTTTTGATCTTGCAAAAGGGCTGTTGCGAACTTTTGGACATTACTGTCGCCAAGGACTAATTCCAAATGCATTTCCTGATGTCGGTGGTGAGCCTTTTTACAACAGTATTGATGCAGCGCTGTTGTGGATCGAAACTCTAGGACTATACTTGGAAGCTACCCAAGACTGGCAATTTTTGGCAGAGCAATTCCCTGTGGTGCAACAAATCCATAAAGCATTTGTAGGTGGCACTCGCTACAATATCCATGTAGATGCTACTGATTGGCTGGTTAGTTGGAATGCTCGTAATGTAGCCTTGACCTGGATGGATGCAGTAGTTGGAGGCGAACCTGTGACTCCTCGCCTCGGTAAACCAGTAGAAATTAATGCCTTGTGGTATTCAGCTTTGTGTTGGCTGAGTCAATGGGCAGAACGATTAAGCCAAATTCAAGATCCCAATTCCTCAGAGCGTCTGGCAAAACAAGCACAGCGTTATGACCAGCAAGCACAACAGGTAAAAGGCTCGCTGCAAAAGTTTTGGAATCCCAAACTCTGCTACTTATACGACACTATCGAGCTAGACGATCGCCGTAATTCCCAAATTCGCCCCAACGCAGTTTTAGCACTGTCCCTACACCATTGTGGGTTTCCACAAGAACAAGGACGTCAAGTACTTGCAGTAGCAACTTCTAGTTTGCTTACGCCCTATGGACTGCGGAGCCTCGATCCAGGAGATCCGCAATATATCGGGAAATACCAAGGTACTCCAGAGGAGCGCGATCGCGCCTACCACCAAGGTACTGTTTGGAGTTGGCTGATTGGCGCGTTTATTCGTGCTTGGGAGCGTTTTTATCCAGAAGAGCCACTGCCTTTTGATTGGCAACCCCTACTGGAACACTTCTTACATGATGCTTGTCTTGGGTCTATTTCTGAGATTTTTGATGGCGACGCACCCCACCAACCCAAAGGCGCGATCGCCCAAGCTTGGTCGGTTGCCGAAGTTATACGCTATTTACCTAAATCTTAGATTGAGAAGCAAAGTCCAGAGTCAATGGTCAAGGGTCAATGGTTTTGACTATGGACTATTGACTCTTGATTGTTAAATTTTCGTGCGATCAGTCAAAATCTCATAGCCAGTCTCAGTTACCAAAACGGTATGCTCAAACTGCGCCGACAAAGCATTATCCACAGTTACCGCTGTCCAGCGATCGGCTAAAGTTCGTGTATGCTTAGAACCTGCATTTAAAATTGGTTCAATTGCCAATGTCATTCCGGCGCGTAGTTTCACATTTGGCATCTCTCTGGTGCGGAAGTTAAACACTGAAGGTTCTTCGTGCAGATTACGTCCAACGCCGTGTCCGGTAAATTCTTCGACCACGCTAAAACCGTTGATTTTTACATGGTCTTCAATTGCCCCAGCAATATCCAGCAAGTATACACCCGCCTTTACTTGTTCAATACCTTTATAGAGAGCTTCCTCAGCTACACAAATCAGTTTAGCGGCTTCCGGGGTAACTTCACCTACGGCAATCGTAATGCAAGAGTCACCATGAAAGCCTTGATAATAAGCGCCCGTATCTACTTTTAATACATCACCAGTGCGAATTACTTTCTTTGGACTAGGAATTCCATGTACAACTTCATTATTAATGCTGGAGCAGATAGAAGCAGGAAAGCCGTGATATCCCTTAAAGCTTGGAGTTGCGCCCATTTCTCGAATACGTTTCTCCGCATGAGCATCCAAGTCAGCCGTAGTCATTCCCGGTTGTACTAGCTCAGAAATTTCTTTAAGTACAGTTGCTACAATTTTTGCTGATTGCCGCATAATGTCAATTTCCCGCGGCGATTTAATTTCGATACCTCGGCGCTGTTTTTTTGGCGATGTCGGCTGAGTTGTTTGAGCAAGTAAGTTACTGAGAATGTTCATGGGAAATTAAAAGTGATGGGCGCTGGAACGCAGAAAGTTAATTTTTTCTAAGAGGATGTTTATAAAGTCTAAATTAATACCAAACCCGGCGAATATAATTCGCCCAAAACTTTTAAAACATCCTCTAAGGCACGTGAGAAATAATATCTATATTTAAATTAACTTATTTTTTACTACGCTTCGCGTGTTAGGTGTCAGTTGTTAGCTGTTAGTTATTTTTTAGAGCGAGTCTAATCTCCCTTCCCTTGATTGACAGTATATAGATTTTTTGTTACTGACCACTGACAAAATTCCTGAATGTGGAATTGTTAATTGTTGACGATAATTTCTCCCGTCATCCCTGCTTCCTTGTGACCTGGTACTGAGCAACGTAGGGTATATTTTCCTGGCTTCAATGGTACAAATACCCATTCTGCTGTAGCACCTGGCTTTAGTTCTACTTCGTGGATCGCGCCTTTAACTTCTACTTTGCCTGCTTCAACTTTTTGCGTCCAGATGCTATCGGCAAAGTCCTTGGCGGTAAAATAGTGCTTCAGTTGACTAGGATTAGTGAGTCGCAGATTGTAGCGTTTACCAGTTACAAATTCCAAGTTATTCGGCTCAAATTTGAGTTCGTTAGCTGCATTTCCTAAGCTAACTGGAATTTCGATAGCGGCTTGCTTGAGTAAATCGCCAGATACATTCGCTGCTAATGCTGGTTTAATATTGCTGGCACCAAAGCACAACATTAATAACAGGATAATGTAAATCCGCTTGATTGCTTGCATCTTAGGAAAACAAGTATGTAAATTCAGGATTTTAATAATAATTTTTGTAACTAACCAAATCATTTCTCTGGGTAGTCCTAAAAAACTAATGGTAGCAATTGAAAACTAATGAAATTAGAAAACTACTCAATCTATCTTATTATTATCTATTCCCAAACTATTTTTACTTAATATTTTGGTCTGCCAATACAGCAGGACCAGCAGTCACTACCACAATTTTATCTGGGTGGAGTAACTCACGCGCAGCTTGATTGACTTGAGCCAAGGTAACTTGCTGAATTTTTTTTGTAAAAGAGCGCAATTCGACTTCATCCAATCCATATACCTGATTCATCAAAATACTTTTTGTTAATTCCTCTGGGTTTGCCAAAGAAACATTGTAATTGCTGATGAGAGTTTGTTTAGCTGCTTCAACTTCTGATGCAATTACGCCTTGCTGATGGATTTGTTTTAATAGCTTGTGAGTGCTGGCGATCGCTCTACTCGTATCTTCTGGGCTAGTTTGCATTTCAATCCAAAAAGTCCCAGCATTTTTTCCGACTTGAAAATAGCTATAAATTCCATACGTCAAACCTTGGCGATCGCGGACTTCTGCGCCAAGTCTACTAGATAGGGTATCGCCTCCCAAAATCTGATTTAATACTGAGGCTGCATAAAATCGAGGATCTTGACGGTTTATGCTTGTATAACCCATATAAGTACTAGCTTGGGCTTTACCTGGAAGGATGGAGTTAACACGTACTACTCCTTCTGGCATTGACACTTGAGGATATTTTAACTTCGGCGGTTGACCGCTAACTTCCCAATTACCAAACTCATTTTGAATTAGCGATCGCACTTTTGCTGGATCAAAATCTCCTACCAGAGCTAACACTGTAGTGTCTGGACGATAATGTTTTGTCTTGAAAGCAATCACATCCTTACGCTTAATCTGTTTTATACTCTTCTCGGTAGGAAATGTATGCAATGGATGCTCTTTGGGATAAATCGACTGAATAAATGTTCTGATTGCTACTTCATCTGGATCGTCCAATTCTATTTTTAGAGCAGTCACAGCTTGTTTGCGATCCAGTTCCAACTCTTTTGCTGGAAATGTACTATTTTTAACTACGTCTGCTAAAGTTTCTAAGAGTACAGGCAAGTCCCCAGCTAAACTATCACCTTCAATCCGCACGCCTTCGCGGTATGCTCTAAACTCTAGACTGGCCCCGCGATCTTCCAATGTTTTGGCAATTGCTAAAAAATCTTTGGTTTTAGTACCATTCATTAAGTTATCTGCTACCAAAGATGCTAATCCAGCTTTATTCTCTGGGTCAAATTCCATACCTGCGTTGATATGACCGCTGAGTGTAACTGTGGGAGTACTGCGATCGGGAAGTAGTAATAACTCTAAACCATTAGCAAACTTAAATTGTTGTGGTAATTCTCGCTTCGCTAGATCTATTACCTCATCCACAGGAGGCAGGTACTTTAACAGCTCAGTTGAGGCTACAGTTGCCCCTGAAGAGAAATTTTCTGTAGTTTGTGTGGAGTGTGATTTACCTGTACCTGCTTTTGACTTTTTTTGTATTGGTTCAAACAAGCCGACTACACATGTTTCTGGTTTGAGGTATTTGTTTACTACCGCCACAACATCCGATGGATTCACCTTGCGGACATTTGCTAAGAAGCGTTCTGTATAGCGATAATCACCAGTAGTTATCTCATCATTGCCCAATTGCATTGCTTGGTCAGTGATATCACGGTTACCTAAAATTACCACTGCTTCTAATTGAGCCTTAGCTCGATTTACTTCTTCTGGTGTCACTCCGGTTTTGACCACATCAGCGATCGCTTTCTTCAGCACGGAGTCAATTTTTGTCAAATTTTTATTAGGAGCACCTGTCACTAACAGCTCGTACCAACCAAATTCCTGTAAGCTAGCCACAGAAGCTGTAATTTCACTAGCTAAACCTGATTCTACTAATGCCTGATAAAGCCGAGAACTTCGTCCTTCTGTCAAAATGTAATCCATCACATTCAAGGCTGGCACATCTGGGTGATTCACATCAGGTAGGGGATACACTGCTTGCAACATTTCCCCTGCTCCTGCTTCTCGCAGCACAATAGGAGTGTTGAGTGTTGAGTGTTGAGTGCTGAGTGGTTTTGACTCGCCACTCGTAACTCGTTTCTCAGTACTGTTTTTTGGTAATTTTCCAAATATTTCTTTCACTGCTTCTAATGTTGGGGCAGTTTGAAAATCTCCCACAATCACTAAAATGGCATTATCGGGACTGTAAAATTTGCGGTAGTAATGCCGCACTTGCTCAACTGTAAAGTTTTCCACATCAGCTTTTGTGCCACCCACAGGCAATCCGTAAGCATGATTAGGAAAAGCTGCACGCATCACAGCGCGGTTAAGACGATATTCCGGGCTATTTTCGTAACCTTGTAACTCAGAAATTACTACTCGCTTCTCACTTGCTAGTTGCTCGGTATCAATTAGCGAATTTTGCATTCGATCTGCTTCCAAGATGAGGAGCGCTTTGAGCTTATTCCGTTCCGCAGTGACATAATATGCCGTTTGATCGTAGCTAGTAAAAGCGTTTGAGTCGCTGCCTAAAGCACTAAACAATCGTCCAAATTGAACTGGACGATTTTGCGTGCCTTTAAACATCATGTGTTCCAACTGGTGAGCAATACCATTGACTCCAGGTTCTTCATTGCGCGAACCTACCTTGTACCAAACCTGTACAGTTACCACTGGCGCAGTATGCACTTCTTTTGTCAGTACCGTGAGACCATTCTCTAGCAATGTCTTGCGGACGTTTTCTGTCACTGTTTGGGCTATGATTTTTTGTGCATGTACTGTTGATTGAGCATGTATCTGCTGGGACACGACCATGTGTTGGCTATCAGCAGGTTTACCACCAAATAAAAACACTGCAATCATCCATAGACTTAGCAGCAATAACGGAAAACGATATCTATACAAGGTGGAAAACAGAGACATGGATTTTGCAGATACTCTGTAAACTAAGTTACATTTATTTGTCTTGATGACTATAGTCTAATCCTTGCGATCCCTTTGTCACCTAAGCAAAACTACCGAGATAAGCTATTCTACCAGCAGAAATAATCAATAGAAAAGCGAAATTAGTTGAGTTTTGCTAAAATACGAATGAATTCCAGGGGTAAGCCATCAGTATCTGCGATAAAAGCGACCTCAAAGATGCGATCGCCTATTTGCTGCTGTGTCGGTTCCAAAAGCACTTTCAGCGGTTGCAGGTCTGCTTTTACCAACCTTTGTTGTAAATTATTTAACCAACTTGGTAAATCTGGTGTTACTTCAGATAAATCAAATGAGAGATGATAGTAGCCCACATAGTGTTCGTCTGCAAAGGCATCTGAGGCTGGTTTCGGTTCAGGAATTTCGATTAGTTCAATTCTGCCACTCAATCCTTCCATCCAACAAGCTAGGGTGTAGCCTGTAGTGAAGCGTTCACAAACTGTAAACCCCAATTGTTCATAGAAGGCGATCGCGCGATGAATATTCGCAGTCCGAATAGAAGCGTGGTGCATAAGTAGTGCTGAGTAACGAGTTTTGAGTTCTGAGTTGTCAGTGAAAAATTGTGTTTCACTATCTCAGGAATACTCTTTGTTTACAGGGTTCTGGAAAATTTTTAACTAAGAGCAACCACTAAGTATTATCAACCAAGACTCAGCACTCATTACCCAACACTGATAACTACTCAAATAATCGGAAATAAGGATAGCGCACAGGGACACCAGGCTCTTTTTCCAAATCAAAATTAATCACTTCCCAGCAGGGTTCATCTGTAGGATCGGGGCTAAATTCTACCGGCAAACCGTACAGTCGCGCTGATGAATTTTCTGGCTGTTGTCCAGAACGCCAAGGAGTGCTGCGTTCTAAATAGCCACTCATCAATTCTTGATAACGACGAGCAATAATTACCCGCGTTGCTCGGTAACCTTGGGTATATAGCTTATCTAGTGCTTCGTGAATTTCAAACCGAATACCATCGGGATGGGTATGTTGTCTGTACCATTCACTATTCCACTTTCGCCAATGACGCCCCGACTGTAAATGGATTAATTCACCAGTTTTGGGATTAGCCTCAAAAGCCCCGTGACGCGGACACAAGTAGGTATCTGTTAGTGTCAACGCCGGAATTGTTTGACGACAGTGGGGACACTGAATTTCGGGACCAAATATTGGGTACTGCAAGCCTGGATTCATCATGAAGTGCATAGAAACATAGTTTTGTCTTCACCAGCACCAGTGGTTTGGATTTTCCACTTCGGCTCCACCACTTGGGGTTACCTGCTCACTGCTACACGGTCACTGAACTTGTTGCAGGAACAGTATTCACTAGTGTCTTCCTCAGGATAGAAGCTTGACCCTGTGATATTCTGGTTTTGCAACCAGCCTTAAATGTTGGAGTTTCTCCAGTGTTCCTGGGTACCATATTCATATTCTATCGTGTCTACAGCTTCTTACTGGCCATCTCCTGATTTTTCTCAAGCTGCCTTTGTTGCAGCTAATGCGATTGTTATCGGTTCGGTAAACATAAGGGCAGGGGTAAGCATTTGGTATGGAGCAGTCGTAAGGGCAGATGTAGAACGCATTGATATCGGCGAATGCACGAATATACAAGATGGCGCTATTCTACACGGCGACCCTGGTTTTCCTACCATCTTAGAAGATCATGTCACCGTAGGACATCGCGCTGTGATACATTCTGCCTATATTGAACGTGGCAGTTTAATTGGTATTGGAGCAATAATTTTAGACGGTGTACGAGTAGGAGCTAGTAGCATTATTGGTGCTGGTGCAGTAGTAACTAAGGATATACCACCATTTTCTCTAGTGGTGGGCATTCCTGGCAAAGTACTACGCCAAATCACAGACACCGAAGCCGCAGAACTTATCGAACACGCTGAACGTTACCAAAAGCTAGCTTTGGTTCATGCTGGTAAGGGAACTGATATTGGATTTACCAGGACGCAGTAAGGAAGCAGGGGAGCAGGGAGCAAGAGGGACAAAGAAGAAAGTACTATAGCCTTTTGACTCTGGACTATTGACCAATGACAAATGACCTATTACAAAATTGTAAACATTCTTTACACATGGGGCTGGAAAAATTGCCCACTTCAGCTAACAATAAAAATGAGAGCAGTTGACAAAACTTTAATTTATTTAACAGAGGAGTTCTAAATATGGACATTGATTTTCGCGTAGCACTCGTTTTAGCACCCATTGCTATTGCTGCTGGTTGGGCTGTATTTAACATTGGTGCGGCTGCGATACAACAAGTTCAAAACTTTTTAAACAGAGAAGCCTAAACTCGAATAAAAATTAACATACTTTAACCGACTGTTTCTGTAAAAAGAAACAGTCGGTTCATTGGTATTAGGGCATTTGTCAAGGGTCAATAGTCAATAGTTATTTGTCCTCCTTGTCCTCTAGATCTCTTCCATTTCCCCTCTACTCATCCCCGTCTCCAATTGTGGATATTGACTCTCTACTAAAATCCTTTCAACCTTTTGGCATCAATCTGGGACTCTCACGCATTGTCAAACTATTGGCAAATCTTGGGAATCCTCATCATCAAGTTCCAGTAGTTCATGTTGCTGGCACTAATGGCAAAGGTTCTGTATGCGCCTATCTTTCATCGATTTTGACTGAAGCTGGTTATCGTACAGGACGTTATATTTCTCCTCATTTAGTTGATTGGACAGAACGGATTTGTCTCAATGAACAGCCAATTTCCTCAGAGGAATTGTACCAATTATTACAAAAAGTCCAAGCAGCGATGGCTGTGCCAACGTCTCCGACAAACGCTCCTGATGATGAGTCTCCGACTCAGTTTGAAGTTATTACCGCAGCAGCTTGGTTGTATTTTGCCCAGCAGCAAGTCGATGTAGCGGTAGTAGAAGTTGGATTGGGAGGGCGTTTGGATGCTACTAATGTTTGTTCTCAACCTCTAGTGACGGTAATTACCTCCATTAGCCGCGAACACTGGCAACAGCTAGGCCCTACTGTTGCCGATATTGCCAAAGAAAAAGCTGGAATTCTCAAAAGTGGATGTCCTGCTGTTGTAGGACCATTGCCAAAAGATGCCCTAGAAGTTGTGCGATCGCGGATTCAAGAATTACAATGCCCAATATTTACGCCTCAGCCTGCACGTCCAATATCTTCAGGATGGGCTGAATACCAAACTTTGGAAAATTCCAAATTAATTCAATATCCTTTGCCTTTACAGGGGCAAATTCAGTTAACCAATTCTGCCTTAGCTTTAGCTGCTATAGAAATTCTCCAAAAACAGAAATGGCAAATTTCTCAAGCAGCCATAATTAATGGCATGGCAAAAACTAAATGGCCTGGGCGTATCCAATGGGTTACTTGGAAAAAACATAAATTATTACTGGATGGTGCTCATAATCCTGCGGGCGCTCAAGTATTACGCGATTATGTGGATACATTGAAGAATCCCACCGTAACTTGGGTGATAGGAATGATGGCAAATAAAGACCATGCTGATATTTTCCAAGCCTTGTTACGCCAGGGAGATAGATTATTTCTGGTACCAATACCAGATACTTCTTCAGCCGTCCCTGATGAATTAGCGAAGTTAGCTGTTAATGTTTGCCCAAGCTTAGATTTTTGCCAATCTTATCCAGATTTATCTTCAGCCCTAGAAGCTGCTTTTACTTATAATGAGAATTTAGTTATTTTGTGCGGTTCTTTATATTTAATAGGGAATTTTTTAGCAAAATATAACTCATGAAAAGTTTATTTTTAGTTCGTGTACTTTTTCTACGTCAGCTAGTGTATTTATACTATAAATTAATATTTTGCGTGCGTAATATATATTAATCAGTTTTAACACACTTACTTAATTAACACTTTTAATAGAGCGATCGCTCTACAAGTTATTGTAAAAATCAGGACTTTAGCATTGCTGATATCTTTACATATCAGATATCAGAGCTTGAGATTGCATTTGCTTTTAAAGCTTATACTAAGCAATTAAATTTATTATGTAAATTCAATTTACATTTGGGATTGGCAAGACTTCAATGGGCAAAATTAACTGAGAAATTATGTTGCTGACGATCTTTGAAGCGATCGTGCTGTAGCAAGTTCTAGTTAATAGGATAAAAAAATGCTAAAAGTGGTTGTTGGTCACAGCGAAGACCCAGATTCTCAAAGTGCAATTGCAGAAATTTTAGAACAGTGTGTTCACGATTTAGCAGAGGTTATACCCCAGGCAGGTATTTTATTTGCTGGAATTGATTTTGAGCATCAGTTAATCCTCAAAGAAATTAACCAGGTGTTTCCCGATATTGATTTGATTGGTTGCACCACAGATGGTGAAGTCTCTTCAGTTTTAGGGTTCCAACAAGATTCTTTGACGCTAATGCTTTTTAGCTCTGATACTGTAGAAATTCATGCTGGTGTCGGCTATGGAGCAAGAGAAAACCCTTTTGCAGCTGCTCACCAAGCTGTGCAACAAGCGACGGCGAAAAGCCATAGTAGCGCCAAATTATGTATTACTGTTCCAGCCAGCTATACAGAAAATGGTTCAACAACTAATGGAGAATTAATTCTTCAAGGACTAAAACTGGCCTTAGATCCTCAGATCCCAATTTTAGGTGGTACAGCGGGAGATCAGTTTAGGTTTCAAAAAACCTACCAATTTTTCTGCAATGAAGTGCTAACTGATTCTCTACCAGTTCTGATATTTTTTGGAGATATCCAATTTTCCTATGGAATCGCCTGTGGTTGGCAACCCATTGGGCGCAAAAACATTGTCACCAAGGCTCAGGGAACCGTCCTCTACGAGATTGATGGCAAATCGGCATTGGAATATTATCAACGGTATTTAGGCGATCGCCCACCAACGGCGGAACATCCATTAGCTGTATATGAAGGAGATAGCGATCGCTACTATATGCGGGTGCCTAATACTTACGATATTGAAACTGGTACCATCAATTTTCTCGGTAATATTCCGGAGCAAGCCATAGTTCAAGTCACAGATATTAGCAGGGATGAAGTGATTGCTGCGGCTAAAACTTCATTACAGACTGCTCTTGCAAATTATCCAGGAACCGAACCAGAAGCCGTTTTGTTATTTTCTTGTTGCTGTCGCCGTTGGCTTTTAGGCACAAGAGCAAAAGAAGAATATCAACTAGTTAAAAATGCACTCTCTTATGAAATACCTATTTGTGGATTCTATACATACGGTGAATTTGCACCTTTAGAACCGCAGGGTTCTTCTTACTACCACCAAGAAACTTTTGTGACTCTACTTTTAGGAACAAAGTAGAGGCTTATGGAACCCACAGATAACGAGAGCAGACTTAAAGAGTTAGAAAAAACAGTTCGGATTCTGACAAAGAAACTAGAGCGTTCAGAAGCAGATCGACAACAACTTGAGAAAGTCAGTGAGCGTAAAGAAATAGTCTTAAAAAATGTAATTTGTGAATTAGAGGAGTCGCAAATAGCCTTAAGAAATCGAGGTAATGAGCTAGAAAACGCACTCAAAAATCTCAAAAGTTTACAAATGAAACTTGTGGAATCTGAGAAAATGTCTGCTCTCGGAGTTCTGGTGGCTGGAATTGCTCACGAAATTAACAACCCAGTCAACTTTATTTACGGTAATTTAAATTATGCTCAGACATATTTTCAAGATTTACTGAGACTAATTGCACTTTATCAAGAGCATTACCCTGAACCAGCAGTAGCAATTAAACAAGAAATGGAAATAATTGAAATCGATTTTATTCAAAAAGACTCAGAAAAAATATTTCGCTCTATGACTGTAGGAGCAGAGAGAATTGCTGAAATTGTCAAGTCACTTCGTACCTTTTCTCGTTTGGATGAAGCAGAATTTAAAGCAGTTGATATTCATGAAGGAATCGACAGTACACTAGTTATTTTAAACAACCGCCTCAAACTATCAGCAAGAAATTTTAAAGAGATTAAAGTAATTAAAAATTATGGAAAACTGCCATTAGTCAAGTGTTACGCTGGTCATATGAATCAAGTATTTATGAACATTATTGACAATGCAATTGATGCTTTAGAAGATTCATTCTTGAGCAAAGCTACAACTGATACTGAACAGCCAACAAATAAGCAACCACAAATTCAAATTAGCACTGGACTTATTGATAATAACTGGTTAGAAATTCGGATTGCTGATAATGGCTTGGGAATGGAGGATAAAGTACTAACCAAATTATTTGACCCGTTTTTTACAACCAAAGCAGTGGGTAAAGGTACAGGATTAGGTTTATCAATTAGTTACCAAATTATTAACGAACTACATGGTGGAAAATTGGATTGCTATTCAGAACTTGGAGCAGGAGCTGAATTTGTCATTCAAATCCCAATACAGTAGTCTCAATTATTTTAGGGTGCTTTACTTTGCGATCGCACCCTAAAACAAAATTTCTACTATGTTCGATTATTCCACTGTTGTGCTGCATCTTCTACAGCTTTATCGACCGTCTTTTGGTCTAACATTGCTGCTTGTAAGTTCTCATAAACTGCCTTTTGCAATTTGTTGAAATCTTTCAACGTGGGCGTTAATATCTCTGCTTGTTGTAGTTGTTTAGCACTAATAACTCGCGCTTTTTCTACTGTTGTAGCAGTAGCAGGAACATCTTTAAAGTAGCTATCAGATAGTGCTTTTACTGTAGATGGCAAAACGTTAGCAGCTTTAGCAAAAGCTAATTGGTTTTGATCGTTAGTGAGAAATAAAGCAAATTTAACAGCAGCATCCGGATGCTTGCTATCTTTGGGGATAACTACGTTCATTACAGCAACATTTTTCTTGCCTGTCTCACCTGTAATCTGAGGCGCGATCGCAGAAGCTTGAGCAATTTTTGGAGCATTATTGGCGATCGTTTTGAGAAATTCTGGACCAGAAGCGAGAAATGCTGTTTCTCCCGCTTGGTACAAATCAATAGCATGACGATGACCTTGAGTTAATACCTCTTTAGGTAGCAATCCTTTTTTGTACAAATCTACCCAATACTGAAAAGCTGCTTTGCCTTGTGGAGAGTTAAAGGCTGCTTTACCTTCGGTATTTACTAATGTGACTCCCATTTGAACAAATGATTCCAATACCTCACCGGAATCTTGCGGTACGAAAGTTACAAAAAATGCGTATTTACCAGTTTTATCTTTAATTTGTTGTGCCGCTTGTGCTAATTCTACGTAGTTAGCAGGTGATTTATTGATACCTGCCTGTTTTAATAAATCAGTGTTATAAATGGTTAGCCGTGTGGTGAGATACCAGGGAATACCAAAACTCTTACCATTGAGTGTGCTAGCTTTCCAAATATTTGGCAGATAGGAGGAACGAACTTCATTTGGAACTTTCGTATCTACATCTAGCCAGGCATTTCGTCCTGCAAGTTGAGAAGCGAAATCCGGATTGAGGTTTACAACATCAGGTGGCGTTTTTGCTGAGACAGCTGTTAAGATTTTGTTCTCCATCGCAGCCCAGGGTATGTCAACCCAGTTAATCTTTATACCTTTGTTTTGCGACTCAAAAGTTGCAATTAGGTTTTGGAAGTAGTCGATAAATTGAGGTTGGAGTTGCATCGTCCAAAACTCAATATTGGCTACTCCAGAAGAAGTCTGTTTTGTTCCTGTACCAACGTTACCTGTGCTGCAACTGACAATCCAGCTGGTCAATAAACCGAGTAGTACAAATACAGACAGTCGTTTGAATTTGTGAATTTTAAACATTTTACTAGTATATTTACGCTTGCTCAGAGTGAAAAGCTTATGCAGAATTGTCGAGATTATAGGCTAAATCTATTACCTAGTACCAAGATCGTTTTTTAGTAACATTTAACTTTTCAATTTAGCAGTGCGACGGGCAAAAAAGTGGTGAAAAGCTTCAATAGTCTGTTTGGCAAATCTAATAAAGGAGTCGGTATTGAACTAGCACCAGAAAGGGTGAATGTAGTTCAACTACGCAAACAGCGTCAAGGCTTTAAAGTAGAAGCCTTAACATCAGTAGCAGTTCCCGAAGGACTAATTACCGATGGTCAAATCACCGACCCTCCAGCAATGGCGCAGTTAATTCAGCAGGCGCTAGCCGAAAGTAAAATTAAAGCTTCTCGGGTTGCTACTGCTGTACCAGGACGAGATTCAATTGTACGTTTAATACCTGTACCAGCAGAGTTAGATGATAAAGAACTGCGGGAGATGGTACTAAACCATGAAGCAGCTTTGTATTTACCCTATCCTCGTGAAGAAGCTGATGTAGATTACCAAAAACTTGGGTACTTTGTAGATGAGGATGGTATTGAAAAAGTACAAGTACTCTTAGTTGCTACACGTAAGGAGGTGACAGACGCATATATTAGTACATTTGAGCAAGCAGGATTGCAAATCGATGTTTTAGAGATTAACAGTTTTGCGCTGATTCGGACAATTCGCGATCAACTGCGGCAATTCGGACCTCAAGAAGCAGCAGTATTGGTTGACATAGAGTTTGACAGTTCAGAAATTGCCATCATTGTTAACGGAGTACCACAATTTTCGCGCACTGTGCCGATAGGGACTTATCAAATGCAACATGCCCTGTCTAAAGCTATGAGTTTACCGACATCACGAGATATGGAACTGTTGCAGGGAATGACAATTATGGCAACTCCCGTAGACGGTGGGAAAACTGGTATGACCGAAATCAATCCTGGTATGGCAGCCTTATTAAGGGTATTGGGAGAACTCACTGATGAACTGCGTCGTTCTATCGATTTTTACCTCAATCAAAGTGAAAATTTGGAGGTAGCACAAATTTTTCTAGCTGGTCCTGGCGGTGGACTACAACAGCTAGATGAGTTTTTTACCCAAAGATTGAGCTTGCCAACCGCTCAAATCGATCCCATAGCATCTTTGTCCTTAGAAGTTAACGAAGAGAAATACCCTGTAGTGCAACGCTCTGGCTTAGCGACAGTACTGGGTCTAGGAATTAGGGAGGTGTAACAGAATGTACAGTCTGGATATTAACTTTCTTAAGGACCGTCCGAGTTTCCAGAAAAAGTCTAGTAAACAGGGAGGAATTAAACTTCCTGTTGGGAACCTAACACCAATGTATCTGGGAGTAGCAATAGGTATTTGCTTCCCGACAGTTGCGACAGGCGCTTGGTGGTTGTTAGAAGCAAAAAATGTTGAATTAGAGCAAAAAGTAGCACAACTAGATCAGGAAAACAAGAGGTTAGATACAGAAATAGGAAATATTAACAAAATTAAAGAACAGACCAACAAAATCAAAGGGGAAACACAAGCTTTAGTCACGGTGTTTGACCAGATTCGTCCGTGGTCAGCTATGTTGCAAGATTTGCGCGATCGCATACCTGCAAGAGTGCAAATTGATAACATCAAGCAAACCCCACCTATTGCTCCAGCCCCAGGGCAACCACCTGGTAATCCCGCTGGAGGAATAGAAATTACCGGATTGGCTCGCTCTTTTAACGACGTCAATGATTTCTTGCTAACTCTGCAACAGTCTCGATTTTTAAAGTCGTCAGAAAGCAAAATTAAGACAGCAGAGTTGGTCAATGCTCCATTACCAGAAGGTGCTGCTAAAAATAATGTAAAAATTCCACCCGTTCAAATTGTCAAATACACTATTCAATCAAGCCTAAGCGATGTTCCAGCTTCTGAATTAATTCGGGAGCTAGAGCAAAAAGGCACCATAGGGCTGGTGACTCGAATTCGTAGTATGCAACAAACAGGAGTCATTTCAAAATGACGCTGAGTGAAGATTTAAATTTTGCAGAACACAATGGGGAATTTGGTCAAGAATCTCCAGCTTACCCCGTGGTGTTTGGGATTAGCTTTACACCCAAAATAATTGGGATTTTGGCAGGGGTTTTAGGTCTAGCTGGAACCTTGTATATAGTTCTAAATCTGTTAATGCCAGCTTGGGATACTTATCAACAAAAGCAAGCAAAAATTAGCGAACTGCAAGGACAAGTTGATCAAAAGAAAGCCAGTATTAAAAAGATTGACCAGGTAAAAGCCGAGTTAGATCAGGCAAAACTGCAACAAGCCCAGGTTTTAACTTTATTTTCTAATGAAAAAACTTTGGATACATTGCTACTCGATCTCAATCGTTTAATTGAGACTGGTAATGTTAAAGTTGCTGTTCCTGGCAATCTGGTGACAGCCAAACTGAAAAAATTTGTACCAGATGTACAGCAAGCACAACCAATTACTGATGGCAGTTTAGGAAAACAGGTAGATGGCAAGCTAAAACGCAGCAATATTGATATTCAAATTGTGGGTACTTATGAACAAACACAATCGATTATCCGTAATATTGAGCGTTTACAGCCTTTGTTGATATTCACTGATTATCAATCGACATTAGCTCCACCAGAGCTTAACTCCACATCAGAAAAAGGAGTGCAGACTAGGGGGCCTGCATCAATTAATACAACTTTCAAGTTACAAGCATTAATGCCACTTAGTCCAGAAGAAATAGCTGCTGCTACTGCTAAAGCTGCTCCCAAGAAGTAACACTAAATAGTGCTGAGTTCTAAGTAGAAAAAAGAAGATTTGCAATTATATCTTGCACCAGTTCTAACAACCACCAGAGGTTGTCAATATAGGGCTGCATAACGAAACTCCTCTTAAGAGGTCTAAATTCTTTCCAGATTTAGTTTTCAGTCTACCTGAGTAGACTTCAGCTACTAGCCCTAGCAATTGAGTTCTAGGCATCCAAGGTTGCTCATTCAGAATGTGGCAACATATCTACTCAAAAATTATTTGTCAACAAGATTTTATCAGGTGAGGAATGAACTGTGAAACAGCTTCACGGTAATAGTTTATTATTGGGTACTGCTGCTTTTATCTTTTTGGCAGCTCAACCAGTTTGGGCAGATACTACCCAAATTACTGACGTACAGCTAAATCCAGTTAATGGTGGAATTAATCTTGTTTTGAAAACATCTTCAGGCTCACGCCCGCAAGTTTTCACAACTAAAAGAGGTAAAGCTTTAGTTACAGATCTTATTAATACTCAATTACGTTTACCACAAGGCAATAATTTCCGCCAAGACAACCCGACTTCGGGAATTGCCTCAGTTGAAATTCTTCAGCTTGATGCCAATAGCATCCGGGTGGTGGTAACTGGAAGCAATAATGCCCCTAGCAATCAACCTGTGGTGCGAAAAGACAATGGCATTACTCTCGGGTTTAGCCCATCCGCAGGTACCACAGCATCAACACCAACACCAACAGCACCAACACCGACAGCACCAATACCAATAGCAACAACCCCATCTACTCCGACCCCATCACAACCAAATACAAAACCAGATGTTCTCGTCCCCAACCCGGAAGTCACGATTGATGGGAAACCGGCACTGCCGTCTGGTCCAGGTCAACCTCCAAACCAGGGACCACCTTTCTTGCCTAGAGCTGTTGCCCCACCAGTGGGGGATATTGCAATCTCTAATACTGATGCGTCTCCCAGTACCATTGACCTAGCAACTCAGGAACGCGTCCCTCGCTTAGTGCTCCGAGATGCGCCAGTGCGGGAGGTTTTATCACTACTTGCTCGTGCAGCTGGTCTTAACCTAGCTTATGTAGGAGGAGAGGGAGCCGCAGGTGGTACTGCTGCCAATGGACAAGCAATCTCTCAAACCATCTCTCTAGATATAGAAAATGAACCAGTACAAGATGTGTTTAATTACGTCTTGCGCTTGAGTGGTTTAGAAGCTAACCGTAGTGGTCGCACCGTTTTTGTGGGATCGAAACTGCCTACTTCCACCCGTGATACGGTGATGCGTAGCCTAAGGCTCAATCAGGTAACAGTGGGAGTCGCACTCAACTTTTTAGTTGGTTTGGGAGCAGAAAGTGCCATTAGCCGGGAACGACTTGTTACTAGCGTCAGTGCTGTACCTGTGGGTAATTCAACAGCCGCAGTCACCCAAACTCAGACAACTACAGAAACCAAACTAGAAACGCAACGGGTTGATTTTAAAGACTCTAACCCGTTACTTAGAGGTTTACAGGCATTAGGAGATGAGCGCACTAATTCCGTTACCTTAATTGGTTCTCCTCGGCTAATTGATATTGCGATGGCTCAACTGACTCAGCTTGATATCCGCCGTCGTCAAGCGGTAATCAACGTCAAAATTGTTGATGTTAATCTCACAGGAACCCAAGATTACAATACCAGTTTTTCTTTTGGGGTGGGGAACAACTTCTTTGCCAATGATGGTGGTGCAGCATCTCTGAATTTTGGTGGCTCTAGACCTGCTACTGCTTCAGAAGCAGCAAGTAGTGTAAATAGTACACCAGTTATTACAAACCCAGTTACAGGATCACCCTTCTTCGATCCAAATAGCAGCGTAAGTATTCCAGGAACTACCCCCGGTACCGTAGTAGTAAACCC
Source organism: Nostoc sp. 106C (assembly GCF_002154725.1). Classification (GTDB taxonomy): domain Bacteria; phylum Cyanobacteriota; class Cyanobacteriia; order Cyanobacteriales; family Nostocaceae; genus Aulosira. The sequence goes on from NZ_MTAW01000086.1 coordinate 23,640, forward strand.
AGATGGTACAACTACTGTAACCCAAAATCCCGGAAGTGGAACCTTTTATCAACCTGTTTCTCCTAGTAGTACTAATCCGCTACAACCAGGTTTTTCTCAAATAACTCCAGCAACCAATACTGTTGTTACACAGAACCCTAACGGTACATCAAGCGTCTCACGAGGTACTCTTGGTACAGCTGTTGCATCTCTTCCCTCTCTTTACCAATTCCCCAAACGGTTACTCGCTAGTTTGCAGGCTCAGGTGACAAATGGCAACGCCAAGATTTTGACCGATCCTACCTTGATTGTGCAAGAAGGTCAGCAAGCTCTTGTCAACTTGACTCAGGAAGTGGTAGGGAACATAACTATTCAGACGACAGATACTGCTGGTGGTTCTAGAACAGAGAGACAAATTGATAAGCAGAAAGTTGGCTTGACCTTAAATGTGAAAATTGACCGGATTGATGACAATGGTTTTGTTTCTCTATCGGTTGCTCCGACTGTCAGCGCGCCTACAGCCGCAGAAAATACAGGCAATGGACAAATCATTTTAGTGTCTGAACGCTCTCTTACTTCTGGAATGATTCGTTTGCGAGATGGTCAAACCCTGATTCTCTCAGGTATTATTCAAGACCAAGACCGAACAAGTGTCTCTAAGATTCCTATCTTGGGTGATATTCCTTTAATTGGTTCGTTGTTTAGGAAGACAAACAGAAGCAATGAACGCAGAGAGGTAATTGTATTGCTCACACCTCAAATTATGGATGACTCAGAGCGCTCTTCCTATGGGTATAACTATAATCCTAGCCCAGAAGTGCGGCAAATTCTTGAGCGTCGCGGTTGGCAGCCTTCTGGCAAGCGGTAAAAAGATCAAGAGAGATGAGGGACTTACGGCTCTCTCATCTCTATTAAACCAATACTAGTTGCAGCATTACGACTGTTCGGTGTCTTGGGATTGAACACCTGTAAGTTGTAATGACTTTTCCATTTGTAGTCGCTGTTCGACATTGCGTAGGAAATAGCCATCTACCATCGCAGAACCTAAAAGCTTGCCCAGTTCATCGCGGCTGGTGGTGATAACGGGCTGATATGTGTCATGGGGCAAGTTACCCAAGATCCCAACAATAGCACGTTGAATTAACTGTAATATCTCAGGTGAAGAAGGTTGAGAAAGTTGGGCAACCTTTTCAGGGCCCAGAGATTGTACGTATTGCCATAAATTATTGCTGTTCATTGCTTCAGATTCAAAATCCTCTGGGTTGCGATGGGAAAGGTTACTCATAGCTTTCACTTCAGTTCGCGCTTTACTTATCAATAAATTTATCGGGATAATGATTGCAGCAAAGTCAGCGAAACCGAACTTTCAAGGCGGGGTTTCTTCTACTAAAGCTTTTGAGGTCAAGCAATTATTTGAAAATTTCAGCAGTATTTTAAAAAATTTGTTCTTAACAAATGAGTTGTGTCTAGACACGTAGCAGCTTGTCGTTAAAAGTCTATGTAAGGAGTCAAGTTTGGGGTTTGGTAGTCAAAATATCTGGGCGATGTCTACGATGCTCTACCCCTAAGCATTTGATCTATTCGGGATTAAAATCAACCGCTAAGGACGAGGCAGCGCGTTGGTGTTAGCGTAGCGGTAGCGATATAGGAGCATCCCCCTAATCACCACGTCGTGGGAAGCGAGTCCTTTAGGAGAAACTGCCGAAAGGGTTTGCCAACTTGTAGCAACTGCTTTGCAGGGAGCGCTAAGGAGGAGATAAGGCAATTGTTTACCTGAACTCATACCAGGGAACTCTAGAGTAAGTACACCTAGAACATTCAGGAAAACTAATACGCTACGGTCTCAAACATATGACTCAGCTTTCTCCCACCCACGACGAAATGTTCCCAGAAAAAATACTTCTGGAAACCGAGAGCGATGCAAGCCTCAACAAAGAATTAGTCACTCTCCGACAGAGGGTGGCACAGTTAGAGCAAGAGTTGCGAATACGAGAGTCAGAGTCGTCTCAGCAACAGGCAAATCAAGATCTAGATACTGAGAACTTCTTGAAGCAAGCAAGGGAAGAACGCCAAGCTTTGATCGCAATTCTCGAAGCCAGCGCTGATTTCATTGGCATCGCATCAATGGAAGGGCAACCTTTCTACCTCAACCCAGCAGGACTAAAGTTGGTTGGACTCAAAGATATAGAGGAAGCTCAGACCAAACATATCAGTGAATTTATAGTACCTGAAGACCTGGAACTGCTGCATCAAAAGATTTTACCGACTGTGATTCAGGAGGGTTATTGGCAGAGTGAATTCCGTTTTCGTCATTTTATCACTGGAGAGCCAATTCCAATTGACTATACTCTCTTTGTTGTCAAAGATCTGGTCACAAACCAGCCCATTGGTTTGGCAACCATCAGCCGTGATATTCGCCATGTCTACGACGAGCTTCGCTTACGTAAATGCACTGAACAGCGTCTTTTAGCACAAACACAGTTGTTACAAAGCGTTTGGGAAGGTGTAGACTACGGCATCTTTGTCTTAGATGTTTTGGATGATGGTACGGAGTTCCGCTTTGTAGATTACAACTCAGCGATCGCCTGTACCAGTGGTGTCCCAATGACAAGCCTTTTGGGCAAAACTTTGGCAGAAGCTTTTTCAGAAGATATGGCAAACCTCTACCGCCAGCGCTATGCTGTGGCTGTCCAGTCTGGCAAGACTAACTTCTTTGAAGAGAATTTCTGTGCCAACGGTCGAGAAACTTGGTGGTCTTTAAGTGTCACACCCTTAAGAGATAGTAGTTTGCGCATCCATCAGATTGTCGTTACGGCAACGGACATTACAGAACGCAAACAAGCCCAAACCGCACTGGAGCAACAAGAAATCCTGTACCGCAGTATTTTTGAAAATGTCAGCGATGGTATCAACATCATCGATCTGGAAACAGGAAAAATTGTAGCGGCCAATCTTGCTGCTTGCCAGATGCATGGCTATTCTCAGGAGGAATTTGTGACACTTGAGCCTTCAGAATTTATTCATCCAGATAGCCTGCCAAAGTTTGCAGAGTTTGTTAGCAAAATTCAAGCAGGTAGCCAATTTCACGATCGCGCAATAGACGTGCGTAAAGATGGCACACTGATTGATGTTGAGGTGACAGCAACTCCCAGCCTTTACAACGGTAAAATCCATGCGTTGGCGGTAATTCGAGATATTAGTGAACGCCAGCGTGCCGAAGTTGCGCTTGCCGAAAGCGAAGCTAAGTTTCGCAACCTCGTAGAAGGTGCTAACGATATGCTATGGGTTTGCACATTGGATGGAGTTCTCACCTATCTTTCACCTCAATTTCAAGTCATGTTTGGGTACAAATCATCCGATTGGCTAGGGGAATCCTTAATACCCTTGGTTCATCTAGATGATTTAGCAGTAGTATTAGCTTTGCTCAATAAAGTTTTAGAGACTGGTGAGCAAGGTGCAGGAGTAGAATTTCGGCATAAATGTCTAGACGGAAGCTGGCGATGGGTCAATTCTAATGCTTCCCCAGTCAAGAATGCTGAGGGGAAAACGATCGCATTTCAGGGAATTATGCGAGACATTAGCGAGCTTTACGAGGAGCTTCGCTTACGCAAAGAAATTGAAACTGCCCTAGCTGAAAGTGAAGCTAAGTTCCGTAGGCTTGTGGAAGATGCCAATGATGTGATTTGGGCTTCTCAATTAGATAGTACCCTCACCTATATTTCTCCCAAGTTTCAGGATATTTTTGGCTATGAAGTTTCTGAATGGTTAAATCGCTCGTTTGTGCCTTTGGTTCACCCCGATGATTTACTTGATGTCATGGAATTTCTCAATCAAATCATTGAAACAGGTCATAGTGGCGCGGGGATAGAGTTTCGCCATCCTAGAAAAGATGGAAGTTGGGGATGGGTTACATCGAATGCCTCACCAATAAAAGATGCTGATGGTAAAGTCATTGGATTGCAGGGTATTTTAAGGGATCTGAGCGATCGCAAACAAGCTGAAATCGAACTCCAGCAGAAAACCAAGGAACTGGAGCAAACTCTGCAAGAACTAAAACAAACTCAAATACAGATGATTCAAAGCGAGAAAATGTCCAGTCTGGGTCAAATGGTCGCAGGTGTTGCCCATGAAATTAATAACCCAGTTAACTTTATTCATGGCAATCTCACCCATATTAGTGAATATACTCAGGATTTATTAAATTTAGTAGAACTTTATCAGCAGTATTATCCTCAGCCACCGCAGGAAATTGCAGATGCGATCGAGTTGATCGATGTGGAATTTATCATTGAAGACTTGACTAAAGCCCTCCAATCCATGCGCTTAGGAACTAAACGGATTCGAGAGATTGTGCTTTCTTTGCGGAATTTCTCACGCTTGGACGAAGCAGAAGTTAAGGATGTCAATATCCACGATGGCATCGACAGCACCATTACCATCTTGCACAATCGTTTGAAAGCACAGTCGGAACGCCCAGAGATTCAAATTTTCAAAAAATATGGTAACTTGCCTCTAGTGGAATGCCATGCGGGACAGTTGAATCAGGTGTTTATGAACATCATTAGTAATGCGATCGATGCACTAGAGGAGTACAATCAGCAGCGATCCGACACAGAAATTGCCGCAACTCCCAGCATCATCTCAATTCAAACAGAGGTAACCCAGAACAACAGGGTGCGAATCTGTATCGCTGACAATGGCCCAGGAATAAAAGAAGAAGTTCGCAAACGTCTATTTGATCCCTTTTTTACGACAAAGCCAGTTGGTAAAGGTACTGGCTTGGGTTTATCTATCAGCTATCAAATCATTACAGAGAAGCATAGTGGTAAGTTGTGGTGTGAATCTACATTCGGATATGGGACAAAATTTATTATTGAAATTCCCATAATTTATGCAAACTTGAAATAGTCATTTGTCAAGAGTTAACAGGCAACAGTTTAGTAGGCGATCGCGTTGAATAAAACATCTGGCTTTTCAAAAAGAATACTCTTTGATCCGTGGCATTAATCCAAATAAACTTAAAAGCGCGATCGCACTCACTGCAACTGAAGTTGTCATCTCAAAACCGTCTACATCGTGAAAGCCTTGCTGAATTGCCTTGTCGAAAGCTGCTTGGTTGATATCAAAGCTTTTTTGATTAGTCGTTTTGAACTGCTCAAACGCCCAATCTGACTGTCCTGGTTTGTTACCTATGCCTAAAGCGATCGCTTCTTGATGTTTGCCACTTTTTTCTAACTGACGAATCTGCTGATCAATAGCAATATAGGTTCCCAAGCTAGAGAGATTTGCCAGTGTCGCTTCTTTCTCACCTGCAAAGGTGATATTGTTCAGTTCGTCAGCCAAGTAACCTGTAAACCCATCGACTTTTTTACCTTGGGATTTATATGCTTCTATTACTGACTCAAAGGTCTGCCCATTGGATAATTGGGCGATTTTAGAAACATTGTTGAAAAAAGCTTGTTCGTGATTAGTAGCAAAAGCTGGGTCAAGCAGATAGCGGCTTTCAGCAGCATTGGCGATATAGGCGAGCGCACGAGCTTGACGCAATACGTGCATAGAAGTAAAAGCATCCTCTTTCGCCACCCGAAGATGTTGAGAAGCAGCAAGCAATGCCCCAGCTGTGTAATTCAAAAAGGCAATAGCGATCGCAGTTGCGATTAACAGCAGCGGATTAAAGGTGCGGCGCATCCGTTGACTGAGAAACATTTGAAGCCCAACCAGCACAACGATCAGTGCTAAACCAATTAGGAAAATCGAAAATATAGATTTTCTGGTTGCAACTTGTTTCTCAGCGTAGGTATCTTCTAAAGCTTGCAGATTTACCTTGTCTAACTCATCGGCTGTTGGCAGAAGTGTTTTATCGATGATTTCGGCAGCTGCGCGATAAGCAGCAAGCATTGCGTTAGTATCACCACGTGCGTGAGAGTCTCGTGCTTGCTGGATTTTAGCTATGTAGTTACCTAACCCCAGTTGCATAGTCTCAATCGGTTTACGCTCTTTGTCGCCAAAGGTGATATTCTCGGCCGCAGCCACTAACCTTTCAGTAACTCTTAGATATCGCTCTTCGTAATCCTTAACGGCTTGTTGGTTTTGCCCTGTGGGCACTAGCAGTTCATTAGCGACATTAGCATCCATACCAGCAAGCCCATCTTTGAGGCGTTGAGCAGTAACGATACTTGGGGTAGAGTCTTGACCAACGGTTTTGATACCCTGCCTCTGTGCTTGAACTCCGCTAATAATACTCAGTAGCAGTAAGACACTCGTTGCCCAGGTTAAATATAAACCTCCCTTAAGCAGTTGCGGGGTTGTGAGTCCACGAATTGTTTTACTTGAAACTGCGATGATTTTACTCATATTTTTAATATCTATGATGATTGTCGGATAGCTTTAATCACAACCCGAGTCCAATGACCTAAAGTGAATTCGTCTCCGTCTTGTAGAGGAATATCCACCATTGGCTTTAACTCTACGCCTTTGAATTGCGTACCGTTAGAAGAGCCAATATCGCGCAGAGTGAATGTACCATCTGCTTGACGGTTTAATAAAGCATGACGGTGAGAGACAGCATCGTCAGAGTCCAGCGCAATTTCTGGGTGAATTGCCCGGACTTGGCTATTACGACCGATGAGATTAGTTGCTTTTTCTAAGGGAAATGTAATAGGTGCTCGGTCAATTGGGGGTTCTGGACTTTCGGGATGACGCAGAGAGGGGTCGATTGTAACTACCACCTCCCAACCTGTAACGGGAAATTGGGGAGTAGAGGAAGATGTGGAGAAAAAACTTTGTTTTTGTGTTTCCTTTTCTTCTTCCTTTGGGGAATTAGCGATCGCTAATTCTCCATGTGCCTTAGTAACAAAGTTATAACCACAAATTTCGCAATAGTTGCCACTATCAGGTTCGTGGGGTGCACTACAATCTGGGCAGGTTTCAACATTCGTTGCATTCTGAGCTATTTTTTGTTCAGATATACCAAGAATTTTGGCTCCACAGTCTGAACAAAAATCTGATTCAGTTGATTCGTGTCCTTTAGGACATTTATATGTAGACATACTTGCTTGTATACTTCTTCTCAACGCCAAGAAGCAATATAAACTTCACTAAAAGTTGATACCTTTCCATACATTTTCCGTAAGAAAGATTTTCAATACTTTTTGCAAATTACCGAGATAACATAATTAACCAATTACCTAAACCCAATCCCAAGCTGATAACTAATATTGCCCACCAACGAGGCGTTAACAACTCCAGCCCTTTCAAGTTGGTAATATCTTCTCCACGAGCAATTCGCTCCTGCTGATACCCAGGAAATAATATCAATCCTAAGCCCAGAACAAAGAAAGATGGTCCAATTATGCTTACCTTTAGATAAAAGTAACCTTTGTGGAGCGCCAAATCCCAGTTCCAGATTGTCAAAGCCGCCGCGATAGAAGCAATGAAAAATCCACCAAATCTTTCTACTGTTCGTGACACCATAACCGTCGCTTTACTCCTATTCAAAATTAAAATTTAAAAAATTTAGTTAAGGTCATGCCTTTTGCTTCTAGACTCTTGACTCTAGAGTTTTGGCTAATTTGAAGATTTGGGAATGCGAGTAGTCTTAGTAGAACGAGTTTCCAATGCCATAGCGTCTTCCTTGGCTACTTCTCGCTTCAGCCGTACTGTACCTGTAGGCGCATCCTGTATGTCAACCACAGTTTTTAGCAGTTTGGCTGTGGCTTCGTTACCAGATTCATGAGCTAGTTTCACTGCTTTACCTAATTTGGCTGTAGCGACTTCAATATCACCTCTAGCACGGGCTTCCAATCCCTCTTGAATAGATTGGGCAAGTTCTGCCTGTCCTGTATAGTGAGCAACCCGGTTATTAATTTTGGTAGATTTAGCATCATCGTCTGTCCAGGTTGCCAAGATTCGAGCTTCGACAACTTTAGTTTCTATACCGTTGAGGGTGTACACTAAGCTTGCCCGACCCGCTAACATTTCATCACCAACATTGCCAGGATTCACCTCAATGCAGAAGTGGTAATCACGCGACTCGTTGCTACCCCAAGCACCAGTAGGGTAATCCAAAATCTGCGGTTTGACGGGTTTGGCACGCTGGGTAAGGTCAACAATGTCTGGACTCACCTGTTTGCAGAACAGTACTTTTGCTCCTTGGGGTGTCCACAACCGCATGGTTACGTCGCTGACATCCTTGCTCATGGCTTTTTCTAAAATCGCCCGAAAATCAGCTTCAATCATCGCAGCGTTGGGAATGATATCAGTCGTACCGAGGAGTTTATCTGCAATTTGTTGGAGTTGGGCGACTCGCCAATCAGTACCAACGCCTCGGCAATCGCACTGAAATACACCTTCACACTGTTGTAAAATCTTTTTCAGTTGTTGCTCATCTGAGTCGTCGTTCATGCCATCGGTAAGCAGTAATGCTTGTCGAACTGCATCAGGTTTCTTTTTGAACTGTGCCAGCGCCTCAGTTAGCCAGGTAGACATAAGAGTGCCACCATTAGCTAGGATTTTTTTAATTGCTGCGATCGCCTCCGCTTTCTTTTCTAGAGTAGCTTTAGATACCGGGAAAACTACACTTGCTTTACTTGAGCCAGTCACAATAAAGAAGTAGGCCTCCTCTGGTAGCAAACTCACAACTTTGACCATTGCATCCTTAGCAGCATGAATCTTACCGCCACCCATTGAACCGGAGACATCGCAGATAATGCCAAAAAGTCTGCCGTTGTTGGGAGTTGCTGGTACACCATCACCTTTTTCAACGCTGACAGTCATGATGGCATGAACTTCTTTGGCACCTTGAGGTAAATATTGGTTTTGAAAGACTTCGGCTTTAAATTGGTTAGACATAATATTTCTGAAGATATGAATTTAATCAACCACAGAGGCACAGAGAAAGATAAAGAATTTAGTTTATAAAGCGAGAACTGCAACTGTGATGTTGTCATGTCCACCACTTTGTCGGGCAAATTCCACCAGGCTACGAGAAACGCCGATCGCATCTGTAGCTGATGATTGCTGCACTAGGTTAGCCAATTGCCAAGGTTCAGGGGCATAGTTCCATAGCCCATCGGTACACAGGAGTAGGTATCCCGAACCAGGAATCCTAAAGTTCACAATTGAGGGGATGGAATCTGCAACTGCATCTGCTCCTAGCCAGCGAGTAATCGCATGAGCTTTAGGAGATTGTGTAGCTTCAGCTTCAGTCATTTCTCCGGCTGCTACTACTTCATATAACCAGGAATCATCCTGAGTTAATTGTTTGGAAACGTTAGGAGAAATCCAATAAGCGCGGCTGTCACCTAGCCAACCAATAGTGGCGTTATGGTTATGGACAATAGCGGCAACAATGGTAGTGGATGGTGGATCGGAATTTACACTAGATAGATAAGGAATATTACATACAGATGTGAGAGCAGCGGCAAAGGCTGATTTAATCGCTAACTTTGGGTTTTCTTCTGTTTGCCAGGCAGTAGCTAGTTCCAAAGACGCACTTTCACCAGCAGTTTGGGCTGCTAAATCAGGTTGATCGGCACTGGAAACTCCATCGCAAACTACTAAGATATTTACCTGAGAGTCATTTATATGTTGTAGAGCCAAAAAATCTTCATTGCGGTGATGTCGCAAACCGCGATCGCTCACTCCGGCTAACTGTGAGTTAACTATAACTTCTAGGCGATCGCGCTCCTTTGGTTCTCTGCGAAATCCACAATTGGTACAGTAGCCCTCCGCGTCTATTGCTTCGTTTCCAGCACCGCATTTTTCACAGCCTTGTATGGTTGTTGGTGGTTTACTTGCAGTCAAAGGTGTACCGCATTCTTCACAAAATTGATCGTCTGCTAGGACGGATGCACCGCAGCTCAAACATTCCATAATTGTTATTTGTTGTTTGTCATTAGTCATTTGTCATTAGTCATTTGTTTGTGGAATATTACCGATAGATTTGAGATATGCATTAAGTTTTGGTGCTAATTCGTTGATGATTGATTTAAGTGCATCTACTTGAATAGTAGTTAGAAGGTTACGACTGTAGGCTCTCCTGAGCCAGTGTTGAGTTTCATTCAAAGATCCTCTTGCTACACGGATAAAACGTCGATTTTCTGGGAAAGTACCTCGCCCTGAACCTTCTGCCAAATTTGCCCCAATGCTATCAGCTGAGCGCACAATCTGTTTACCAACAGTATCTTTAGCAAATTGTTCCCAGCAATTTACAATTTTCCAAATTTCATCTGCCAATCGTTCTGCTAATTGATAAACCTGCAAATCTTGAAACCTCTTACTCAATTCCCTTCCCTCTTAACTAATGACAAATGACAAATGACAAATGACATTTTTTAAATTAAAGTTCTCGGACGTATCTTATTTGCCTGATCAACTAAGTGAATTTTCTCCTTTCCGCTGGACAGATGCGCCATGTCCCGCAAGGCTTTTTCTAAGCCTTTTCTCAGATGGATTTCTTGGAGGGGTTGTCCTAGAATTTTCAGATCGGCAGCAGCTTGGAGTTGCTTTGAGGTTAGTAAATTCAAGGCTGTTTCTAAAACTTGCTTAGTCAAGCGATGACGATCCATACCTTCCAAGGTTAATGTTTCAATTGCTGTGGAAGCTGCTTGGAGTTCTTGAGAACCGGGAGCAGAACGATCGCGATTAATTAAAGTCCGGGCAATTTCAACTCGCGATCGCGTAAATAAACTAGAGGCTGGCGGTACACGTTCCAATGCGGCGACTGCACCTTTGCGGTCTCCAGTTGCACACAGACAACGAGCCAATCCAAATGCGGCTGTTACATAACCAGGATCGGTACGCGATACCAGATCGTACATCTTAATTGCTAGTTGATAATTTTGCGCCTGTTCTGCTGCTAAACCCAGCGCTAGCTTGGGAGCTAACTCGCCCGGTAGGTCAAAATAAACTTGGTCAAATGCTTTCTGTGCTTCTGTGGCTCTATTCTGCGCCATCAAAACACGTCCCCGATACCAGAAAATGCGCCAGTCCCAAGGATCTTTCGCTTCGACTTTTGCTAAAGATTGCTCTACTTCCTCAAAGTCACCCACATCAATCAGGGTATTTGCTAATCGTAACCATGCTTCGCTGGAAGTTGGAAATTGCTTGACGACCACATCTAAACTTACAGCTCGCTTAACTGGATCGGCGATCGCACTGGCGTTAAGCACTGCATTAAAGCCAGAATCGCTGGCATCTAATATGGGTATAGGTAATTGTTGATATTCTGGTTGAATGGGTTCCAAGCTACCGCTGTGAGTCAGAGCCAACATATCGCCGCTCAACAGATTGCTGGTAAATGGACGGGGGAGATTAGTTGCGATCGCCACGACTTCCCGCAGCACACCCAATAACTGATCTGCCATTTCATCGGCTGACTGAAAACGGTCATCGGGATTTTCCGCAGTCGCTTTAATTAAGAAGCGATAAAGTGATTCTTGTTGGACAAATAACGGTTCTTCTTGAGGGCTGGGTAAGGTGTAGAGGTGTTCTTTACTAAAGCCTTTAATATCAGTGAGCAGTACCGCCAAAGTTCTCCCAATAGTAAATAAATCGGAAACAACTGTCGGACCTTCACCTGCTTCTGGGGCGCTGTAACCTACTGTGCCGTAAATATCGCCATCCAGGTCATCTATGCGGCGGACACCACCTAAGTCAATGAGCTTGACATCGCCGCCTTCGACCATGATATTGTCTGGCTTGAAGTCGCAATATACCATGCCTAAAGAATGCAAATAAGCAAATGCACTGAGGATGCGGTGAATATAAGCGATCGCTTCTGCTACTGGTAGCGGCCCCCGACTTTTGCGAATTTCCTTGAGGGTTTTACCGCCAACATACTCCATGACAATAAAACCCTCAGTACCGTGGTTGACAAAGTTGTAAATTCCCACGATATTGCCGTGTTTTACAGCTGCGAGGAACTGTCTTTCAGCCACAGCAACGGCTGCACTAGCTGCATCTTCAGTATTCAGCAGTCCCTTTAACACTACATAGCGAGATAGGGTTTTATCAAAACCTAAGTAAATCCAGCCTAAACCACCATAAGCGATCGCTCCTTTGACTTCGTATTGCCCCACAACTAAATCACCAGGATTGAGGCTAGGGATAAACGAATACTTTTGTCCACACTTGCTACAAAATCCCTTTTCTCGCCGCAAAGGATGATTGCAATTACTACAAAAGCGCTTATTCTCCGGCACCATTGGGTTAGGAATAATCGCTTTTTCTGGCTCAGTTGAAGGTAGTTCTGGCACAGAGATTAACCCTGCTCCCAGTTGTCTGCGACTACTACGGGCAGAAGTACCACTAGTACGTCGCGAACCCTTGGAACGGTTGGTTAAGGGAGATGAACCTGTACCCGTAGTCACTGGTGAACTTCTAGCTGTAATAGTTGCGCTTTGCTTCTGGCTGCTGAAATTTTGAGATTTTACCGCCGCCAACCCGCAGACATTACAATAGCCATCTTCAATAATGCCAGTGCATCCATTTCGCGTGCAGCGATCGCTGTTCATTTAAATCTCCTGATTAGTCATTTGTCATTGGTCATTTGTCATTGGTCAAGAGTCAAACTCGCAATTTTGGTTTTAAAGGCGCAACTTCCAGGCTCAAAGCTGCAACATTCAGGCTCAAAGCCTCAACGTTCAGGCTCAAAGGCTCAATTTCCAGGCTTAAAGGCTCAAAAAATATCATAAATTTACAATGCAGTTTGTCCCCTTCTTCTCCCTTGTTTCATCTATAATTCCCCTAAGATTTGCCATTTAAACGCTTTTCATATTGAGAGACTAATTCAGCAGCTTTGTCTAAAGCAGTAGGACGTGTATACAAAAGTTGCTTTGCTTGTTCAGCTAGCTCGGATAGTTTGGCATCTTCAATCAATCCCTTGGCGAATGCTTTGGCTTTGAGAGCATCCAAGCGTCCCCGTAACTCCCGACGGCTGTCAAGGAGAGTAGTATTAGCTGTGTATGCTCGTTGTTCCGATGCAATGTACTCTTTAGCTTTGTTCATCCAATTGTCTAAGCCGACCATAACTGGATTGACTAAACCCTCCGCTAGCTTAGTTTCTAACCTTGTCAGCCATTGACTGAGCGCATCTAATTGGACATCAGTTAATGGAGTTTGCTGTATTAAATAATTCACAATTTTTTCTTGGCTTTCCGCAAAAGCAGCCACAGAACTTGAGTGGATTGTAGTTAATTTTTCTAATAAATCGTGAGCGATCGCAAATTTCTCTCGGATTTGATGTTGCTGTTTCAGCGCTTGTTCTACAACCAATTTCACTTTTGCCAGCATTGGCTTAATCTGTTGTTCAACCTCTGCACTCACTCCCAGAGGATCTTGTTCTATACGTTGACGCAATGATGCGATCGTCGCCTGAGATTGAACTAATTCACTAAGAGAATTGGAATCTAGGGATTCTGCTAAGTTTTGCAGTGAGTAGATTTGAGATTCTGCATCCGCCAGTATGCGATCTAGATTAGCCCAAGCCGCATCAACAGCTAAAACTGTATCTCTAGCAACAGAGAAAGCATCATTCATCACTTGGAGTAACTGTGCAGGTGCGATCGCATTTGCTATGTGAGTAGCAGTCAGTAGTTCTCTGTCTGCAAGCGGTGTTTGCACAGATGCTAACTCAATTGAGGCTCCTGTTAACAGTTGTTTTACCTCATAAATTTTCTGTTCACTTGCCAAAAAGCGTGGTAATTGCTGTCGCAACTTACTCGCCTTCTCCACTACCTGCACTAATAAGTCGAAGTATTGAAACAAATCATTCATCGCCTCCAGCGCTGGAGTCACCCGCGTCGCCGTGATTCCTGTTAAATCCACTCTGGGAAAGCTTGGACTACCACAAAGTCGCTGATATGTTGGCTGTTCTTGTAGTTCTAGAAGATTTTGGCTGACAACTTTGATTTTATGTTTCCAGTCAGCTAAAAGTTGATCAATTTCATCTGTCACAGCGCTGACTCCTGTATCAAAGAGGCTGTTGTGGATATGGGCGATCGCTATCTGCTAACCAAGCTATTATATGTATCTTTTTTTCTAACAACTCGTGCTTAATTAATATTGAAGATTTCCACTTTCCTTCTTTAAGTCAAAAGTAGCGTGTGTTATGCCGCAAGCTAACGCACCTTAAATTTGCGATCGCCTTGACCATATTAAATTTTATCTGCCAACCATTCACGAAAACTCGAATGATAAAAGCTGTAATATTTTTCTTCTGCTATTTGTTCTTGGTGTAAAAACTCAAACCAATTTTCTAACACTTCCTCAACATCATATTCATCTGCATTAATTAGTTGTGCAACTGCTTCTATAGATATAGACTGCTGTTGTTTGACTAAAACATTCAAGACAGCGAGGCTAAATTCCTCATCTTGATTTGCAGCCATCATTTTTTGCCAATGCTGTTGATAATATGCATTTAAACCAGATGGAATTTGATTGTAGTGTAAAGGTTGCGAGTAAAAACCCTCAGCAATAGCAGATAAAACCTGACTGATGTACATAAAATTATTTTCCGATTTAGCAGCAAGGCTAGTGCAAAATTCTTGCTCACTTATCTGATGATTACTTAGCCAAGACTTTATATTTTCGTAAGTTAAATATTGCTGAATATATGTTTGAATATCTTGTAGAGTTTCTTCTGAGTAGCCTGCTAAATCAAGAGTCTGCGACGGCGTTTCAATTAATAAACCCGATTTCTCTCTCAAAAAAGGTCGGCGAGTTAGGAGGAAATAAACCCCATCTGCAAGATAGCGGGGAAGATAAAATAAATTTGTACCTGGGGATTGACTATTGCGGTCAATGCGGTCTAATCCATCAATAGCAATTATCAGTTTTTGATTAGGTTCTAACTCATCGCTGATTTGCTGAATTAACTGATGTAGAAACGTCACATGAAATGTCTCTACAGGTAACGTCTCTACATTGAATATCTCAACAAGTTGGGTGCAAATATTGCTAATGAATTCCTCAGCGCGATTTTTACCCTCAAGTTCAACGTTGTAATAGACAACATGAGGATTATCTATCGCATACTTGGCGAGAATAGCACTTTTACCGCTACCCGGAGCGCCTGTGATAGTGAAGTAACCCTGGTGATAACGCTGAATAAACTCTTGAATAGCCGTAAACACAAATTCATGACCGACAAAATTATGGCTTTGTTCAGTAATAATTTGCTCAAACTGTGTTGGATGTCCTCTGGAATTGATTGTAGTGGGTGGTCTGGGTGGTGAATTCATAATTATTTTTGTTTTTATTCTCCAGCTTGTTGTTTAAGCAAATTGACCACAGTATCAGATAACCATAAACCAGCATCACGTAAGGCTTGAATTCCGGGAGACACGCTTAAAATTATTCCGCGTCGTTTTGCTAGCACTATTAAGCCTCCCGTACCAATGGTGGTAATGCCTAACGATTGGCCGCAGCGCCGTGCTGCTCTATCATCAACAACGGCTGCACAATCGGAAGTTGTCAAAGCTAGACTTAATACTTGTGACTCTCCTAAACCCAAATCCCAAGCAGCAATTTCAGGTGATACAGCCGGAATTTTTACTATTTGTATCCAAGAAACACTAGGCAATTGTCTTGAGGCTGCATCATCTTCCCCTGCTGAAGTAACTTCTGTAAAAACACCTTCGGGAACAATAATTTCTTTAAAGAGTTGTGGGAGTAATTCTGCTTGTTTACTTTTAAATAAAACAATCAGAGGTGAAGAGTTGATAATGATGCCGTTAATCGACATTTGTCATTTCTTCGGCTAGTTCTTCTGGAGTGTATTGCATAAAATCAACTCGGTAACGAGAGAGAGCATTAATAAACTCTGCCCTTGTTAATCCGGCAATTTCTGCTGCTTTCGCTTGAGATATGTCGCCTAACTCATACCATTTTACTGCGGCGGCAATCCGCATCTCTTGAACGAACTCTTCAGGGTTTTTGCGGAGAGCCGAAAATACAGTTGATGGTAATTGGATTGGTACTGTTTTCATAAAAGCGTCTTATTTACCTAATATTATGTTGAATTAGAAGAAAAGAAAAATACACCTAGAGTTGGTAGTGACAACCAGATAAAGATTTTGCTGGTAACTGTCCACCATACTATCTATTTTGGAGAATAATTAATAGATAAGACAAAAATAGAGGTAGTTATAACTGTGCAGTTATTAAGATGCAAGTTCACAGTTGAGCAATATCAGAAAATGATTGAGTTGGGGATTCTTACAAAGTATGACCGAGTAGAACTAATCCGGGGAGAGATTATAGAGATGTCGCCTGTTGGAACAAAACACGCGGCTTGTGTCAGGCGACTGAGTAATAAGTTAGGTCAAAGTTTGGGAAATAGCATCATACTTTCTGTTCAAAACCCTGTAGTGTTAAACGATAACTCACAACCTCAGCCTGATGTAGCATTACTTAAACCCCGTGATGATTTCTACGCCACTGCACACCCCCAACCCCAGGATATTTTTTTATTAATTGAAGTAGCTGATTCCACTATCGAGTATGACCGAGAAGAGAAAATTCCTTTATATGCACAAGCAAACATTATTGAAGTTTGGTTAGTAGATATTAACGAGCAAATTGTCGAAGTTTATCAACAACCAACAGCCGCAGGATATCAGCTTATGCAAAAATTTGCTTGCGATCAAGACTTATCAATTACAGCCTTCCCCGACATAAACATAACCGTCAACGAAATTCTTGGACACTAGTATCCTGTGTAGTTTATCAAAGAATTAATAATTACGAATTACGAATTACATCCTATCTTCTCAAGACGCAAAAAATGCAACTTTCCTGATTGTTCCCCTGCCACAATTGTCACGCCATCAGGTGCTACTGCACAACAATGAATGGGGCTGTCTCCTGTAAATGTAGCAATGACCTGTCCCGATTCTAAATCCCAGACTTTGAGGGTATTATCATCTGAGCCAGAAACTACCTGCTTGCCATTGGGAGTGACAGCAACAGCTTTTACTGAATCTCCATGACCATTCAAGGTGGTAATAGTGAATGGTTCTTTTCCAGATTCTATATTCCAGACTTTAACGGTCTTGTCATCGGAAGCAGAAATCGCCTGCTTGCCATTGGGAGTGACAGCAATAGCTCTCACTGCACGACTATGTTCTGTAAGAGTATATTGTTCTTGTTTAGTGTTATGTTGTTTTTCTGTAGTGAATAGATTCCAAATTTTTAGAGTAGTATCAGATGAACCAGAGATCACCTGGGTACCATTGGTAATAATAGCAACTGCATTTATTGATTCGTTATGACCAGAATCAAATTTTCTACTCTCTAAGTAACCATTGGAGTCAAGGTACAGAGTTCCTACATTAGTATCAACTCTAAAGCTAGATAAGTGTTTTTCAATTTTGTTAATATTAATTGTGAAGGAATAGTCTTGCCAATTATGTTGTTTATCTTTTGCAAGAATTAACCATTTATAGTCAGAAGTGAAGACGAAATCATTTTCAAAGAAATTTAACTTTAATATTTCTCCAGTTACTAAATACTTGATTTTAAGAGGTTCATAATATCCTATATTCCTTTCAGGCTCTGATTTATATTGTTTAAATTCCTGCAATTCACGGATAAAATAAAAATATTGATCGTCATCTAGTGATTCGTAGATATCTGTTATATCATCCGATTCGAAAAAATGCGAATATTCATCTAGCGCTTGGTAAGTATCTTCTTCGGTTTGCCAAAAATCGGAAATTTTTATCTTGCCGTCCCACTCAATTTTGACTTCTTTTACATTACTATTAACTTGCAAATTAGACAATTTCATTTCTTCTCCCTGTTCCATAACTTTAATAGTTTTCCCATCTTTTGACACTAAAATCCAGCATTTACCATCTGATGTAGATTGAAGATCATCTTTTGAATTGAGAATTATTTTTTCATTTGTTTTTGAATAAAAAATTTCAATTTTTTCGTCGTCTGATTCGTAACTAATAGGAAAAGTCATAAGATTTTTTCCTAATGCTAAATCCCAAATTTTAAGAGTTTTGTCATCACCAGCAGAAATCACCTGTCTACCATCAGCAGTGACAGTAACTGCTTTGACAGAAGCAAGATGACCAGAGAGGTTCCGCACTTGCTTTCTTGTTATCCAATTAATTAAAGATGAAAGAAAAGTTTGCTTTTGTTTCAAATTCCAAACCTTGAGAGTTGTGTCATCGGAAGCAGAAATGACTCTTTTGCCATCGGGGGTCATGGCAATTGCATTTACCGAGGCTGTATGACCAGTCAGGGTGATTACTTCTTCCTTTGTTTCCATATTCCAAACTTTGAGAGTTTTGTCAGCAGAGGCAGAAATCACTTGCTTTCCATCGGGTGTGACTGCAACAGCATTTACTGAATTGCTATGGGCCGTAGGAGTAAGTAGTTCCTCCTTTGTTCCCAAATTCCAAACTTTGAGAGTATTGTCGGCGGAAGCAGAAATCAATTGCTTCCCATCCTGAGTGAAAACAACTGCCTTTACCAAATCGCTATGATCAGTGAGCTGAAAAAGTTTTGCCCCTGTCTCCGGATTCCAGATGGTGACAGAATTGTTGGCAGAACGAGAAACAACTCTGAATCCTTCGGGAATAACGGCTACTGCAATTACTGAATCGAGATGATGATGAGGTGGTTTGAACAGTTCCTTTGCTGTATCTATGTTCCAGATTTTAAGCTGGTTATTCGATGAAGCGGAAATTATACTTTTACCATCGAGTGCTATGGCAACTGCAACTACTGAGCTACTATGACCATTAAAGGAACGTATTTCCTCTCCTGTTTTTAAATTCCAAACTTTGAGAGTGTTGTCAGATGAAGCGGAAACCATGTGTGACCCATCGGGAGTAATTGCAATCGCATTAACTGAATCACGATGTTTAAATAGAGTAAAAATTTTATTACCTGTTGCTAAATCCCAGACTATAACAGTCTTATCCAAGGAACAAGATACCACTTGCTTATTATCAGGGGTGATAGCAATTGCGTTAATCCAGTCATCATGACCAGAGAGACTGAAAATTTCATCACCTTTTTCTAAATCCCAAACTGTGAGAGTCTTGTTCAAGGAAGCAGATATCAATTTCTTACTATCGTGAGTCACTGCAAGTGCCTGTACTCGACCATAATGACCAGAAAGAGTAACAATTTCATCACCTGTTGCTAAATTCCAGACTTTGAGAGTTTCGTCTTTAAGAGTCTTGTCGACCTCAGAGGGTGACAACCTACCTATAAAGGTTGCTGCATAAGGGATAGGGCATAGA
>NZ_MTAW01000120.1 GCF_002154725.1 Nostoc sp. 106C
CATACTTTCATGCTTGGTTGTGGGATTTTCCCGTGATTGACTGCCTTGAAAATAGGGCAGGAGGCAGAAGAAAAGGAAGGGTTAAGATTTTCATTGTTCCTTGTGAACGCAGCTCATGGGGTCTCTTGCATAAGTCGATTTTTTGAATATCGAACCACAGATAAACGCAGATAAACACCGATATTTATCTGTGTTTATCTGTGGTTTTTTTTATTCTTATTCGGATTTTTGCAAGAAGTCTCTTGACTTGAAGCAAAATTCGCTCTCCTAGGCTGATACAAGAGTATTAAGAACTAGTCGAGGAATACCCAGAGAAAGGGTGCCCAGATACAACAATGAAACCTACAGAATCAAGTTTAATCTCCGGTTGACGAATTCCTTTAAGAATGGCTGCACTTAAAGCAGTTTCTATCTTTAGTTCTTCAGCTAGAGTAGAATTTCCAATTTGTCGGTTCATGCGTAAACGTAATTGTTCTACTCTATGCGCTAACTTTGGCTCAGCAACTTGAGCATAATGTTCGCATAATTGAATAAAATCAAGACGTTCAGTAAGTAATTGCTTAGAAGTATCACGCACTTGATAGCAAATGTTTTGCCAATTATTAGCGGCAACAAAATTGTCAATAATCTCTAGACGCTCCTTTGCCAAATTATAATCTTGCGCTCCCTTGTTATATTTATCTTTACTATATGGACGCTGGAGAATATTTAAGAGTAATTCATCTTCAACATTACATAGAACTTCAGAACGAGCATCAATAAAGATAGTTTTAATTAGTGGAGGAAATAAAGCATCGATCCGCCGCTTCCAGATATTGTATTGCAAATTATCTAGTTGATAACCTGTCAAAATTTGATCGGTAACTTTGAGATTGCCTTCCACTAAATAGTTACATTGAAAACCAAACCACTCCTTTCCTTTACTAGTATCCCAAGATGCATCTTGACGCCAAATAGCAAACGCTTGACCTCGGTCATCCCACTCCACATAGTTCAAAAGTGCATCTACAAATCTTTCTCCAATTCTCAAAAGCTTAATGCCAGGATTCTGGTTAGCTACTCTGCGGTTATAAGTACCAAATTGGTCTATATTACTATTAGCAAAATGAGTTTTATATTCATCTACACTAACCAAAGTTTGCTTTGTCGCTTGATAAGAATTCACATCTGGTAATTCTGGACTATAAACTGATTTGAAGTGTAATGCCTGAGTAATCCAACCCTCCATAGCTCGTTTGATTTCAACATGTTGACTATCATAATTATCTAATTCTTGAAAATATGTACTACCATGTTCCTGAGCATTAATCTCATCTAAGACATTTTCTTCACTTATTTTTATCTCCTCTTGAGAAATTTCTTGTTGAATTGTTGCTGTAGCTTGTAATAGTCCACTGGCACCTGAATGAAATAGAGTTGTTTCTAAGTCTGGTAACTTCTTATTAAGATAGAATTGAGAACTGGCAATCGATTGATTGAAGATCAAAAGTCCATCTTTTAGGAATTGATACCAAGCACTATGAAAACTATCTTCTAAATCAGCGCCAACTAAAACAGTAAAATTAATATCTGTAGAACGACCAATCCGGTCAATTCTGGTGATTCTTTGCTCTAGTTGATTGGGTACCCAAGGAAGGTCAAAATTAATCATCCAATCAATAAATTGAAAGTTATGGCCTTGCTCAGCAGAAGAATCGCAAACTAAAATAAAACAATTAGGGTTATTTTGAAACTGATTTAAATTTTTCTCAACTTGTGCAAAGCTTTGTTCAGATTGATGAACAGCAACACTTGTTGCACCAAAAGTCATCGATAAGCAACGAGCGATCTCTAGGCAACTTTGTTTAAAACCAGTGAATATTATAATTTTGGGCCAAGAATCACCAGGAATAGGTCTTTCAATTCTCTGTTTTACTCTGTCGCTGAGTTGGTTAACATTGCTACGAAATGATTGTAGTCCCAGAATTTCTGATAAACGATAGAGGAGTATAATTTTTAGTAATTCAATGCGATCGCCATCTTCTGATGGTTGGGCAATAATTTGTCGCAAAGATCCCAAAATCTCTTCTTCTCCAGTAAACTTTGGAGTTTGAGTCAAGATATTGACATCATTATTGCCAAACTCTTTGATGAGTGCAGGCTCAGAATTTCCACTTAAACGTGCTGCAATTACTTGTTCTAAAATGCCTAACCAAGTACCAGCAGCTAAGAATAACAGCAGAAAAATACGTCTATAAGCCTCTTGATTAGGAGCGACAGTACGCCATTTTTCCATCAGTTCATGAATATCAGGAGAGCGCTCATCTAAATCGTATTCTTCTTTAGGTGTAATCTGGCGATTAAAGATGACATCTTTTACACAAGCACGACGGTTACAAAGAACTCGAGGGTGTAATCGATAGGTATCACTGATGTGCGTAGAAATTGCCTGGACAATTGTATCTTGTTCACTAGGGTTCGTTTGTAAACAATGTTTCCAATCCTCTGTTAGATTTCGTAAATACTTATCTTCAGGTAATAAATTTTGCAGTTGCTCTAAGTTGCTTTTAATCTCTGAAGGATTTGGATCTTTTCTTAATGAGAGGACAACTCGACCAAGGAGTTGGCAATTTTGGATTTGAGCATGAAAACCCTCTAAATTATCAAGTTTATAAGTTGTTGGTTCAAGTAAGTGCAGCAACACCAGAAAATCTTGTTCATGCTTAAGAACAGGACTGGTAGACAATAAAAGTAAACGTTCGCTTCTATGGGCTAGATGTTTGTAAGTTTCAAAACGCTGGCGCACTGCTGTTTCGTGAGAATTAGCCATTGCTGCAATTTGCTGAGCTTCATCTAAAATCAGTAAGCCAATATTCGCTTTCGGGTTGATTTTATGTACATCATCAAACGCCAGCACTACTACTCGTTTTGGAAAATGAGAGATATAAAATTTCTTTTCTAATTCATTGCGCCATTGTGGAAGTAAATGTCCGGGAACAAGTACCACAGCGCCTTTTTTTGGTTCATCAAGGAGATATTGGCGTAGAATTATACCAGCTTCAATAGTTTTTCCTAATCCGCCTTCATCTGCTAGTAAGTAGCGTTGAGTTACATCTTCCAGTACATGTCGGACAACTTCAACTTGATGAGGATAAAGATTTATATTTGCCGAAATCAATCCCGTCATTCCACGACTAACAGCCTGCTGCTTCACTACGCATTTAAGCAAAGCCAATCTTCTATCGTGCAAATAAGGCGTTTCGTGACCTTTGATCGCTAGAGTTTCAATAGGGTCTTTGACCGCTAGATTGCAACGGACGTAAATTTCTTGTTCTGTAACAATTACAGTTTTTTTATCTGGCAAATCAATCTGATAGTTTTGAGTGTCTTCGTCCCAAGCAAAAATTCTACCAACTATCCATTTTTCTTGGTTTTTTAACTTGATATAGCATCGAGTTTGTTGCTGTAGTTTAACTTGAGACAGTAAATTTAAGGGTAAAGATTTTTGCAAGCGTTGTCCTGGTGAGCAGAAATACTCAACAAGGATATCGCCATGAGTCATGTCAATAACCTTTCCAATCCCCAAAGCATTATTTGAGGACTTTACTAGTGAGCCAAGCTTAATCATAGTTTCAGTCCCCTAAGCATCCTAAAATAATTTTCCAGAATCTTTGAAAAACTCATGTCTGGAAATTTGCAGAATTTTCATTGTAACTGGTTTTTGTGAGTTCGATTCTAGTGCTGACAATTTTTAAAAGCTCACAAGAAGCACACTCAACAGTTCAATAGGTACTGTTTCACACAAGCTAGGGCTAACTGTGTCACCCGCAGTTGAGATAAAGCTTTTTACGGAAAGTCCATAGAAGCACA
Organism: Nostoc sp. 106C; assembly: GCF_002154725.1. Lineage (GTDB taxonomy): Bacteria > Cyanobacteriota > Cyanobacteriia > Cyanobacteriales > Nostocaceae > Aulosira. Next base: position 3,850 of record NZ_MTAW01000120.1, read on the forward strand.
CAACAGCGGCGATCGCTCACCGCAGATGGGTATATACCTAAGGCGATTTGGTTCTGATTTACAAGCCTACTGACCAAACGAAGTGCGATCGCCCAAACAAACACGCATGGCTAATGAAGTTACAGTTCTTGATCAAGCCACTGTGGTTGGGTCTTTTTGCGATCGCGGTCTTTATTCTGTTGTCATTAGACCTAGCTTGAAAAAGAGCTGTGAGCATAGGTTAAGTAGCCCAAATGATTT
>NZ_MTAW01000152.1 GCF_002154725.1 Nostoc sp. 106C
TAAGAGGATGTTTTAAAAGTCAAAACCAGTCAAAAATTATGCCAGTCGTCTGACCATGATACGAATCATCGCAATATAGATAAATGTCTCGGAGGTTTCGGGTAGTCTTTCATAATCTTTGCTTAAGCGCCGACACCAATTAAGCCAGCCAAAAGTTCGCTCGACAATCCAACGCTTTGGTAAATGGACAAAACCCTTTTTCTCCAAAGGTCTAAGAACAATTTCTACAATCCACCGAAACATATCCATTACCCAACGCATAAATTCTTCGCCTCGGTATCCTCCATCCATCCAAATCTTGTTCAATCGTTTTACCTGATGACCAGTATCGTGAACTCGTTGGAGAACAAGTTTTGCACCTTCACGTTCTGGAAGGCTTGCAGATGTCACTAAAACCCGTAAAACTAAACCCAGTAAATCTACACTCAAATGGCGTTTACGCCCATGAATTTTTTTACCTGCGTCGTAACCAACATCAATAGATATCATTGTTGCTGTTTCTACTGATTGGCTATCAACTGCCGCTTCTGATGGGCTAGGTTCACGCAGAGCCTCCACTCTCACCCATTGATAAAGTTGGTCATGAACCTTCAACCATGTACCATCTTTACTCCATCTCCAGAAATAACCATAAACTGTTGACCACGCAGGAAAATCCCCAGGTAGACCTCGCCATGTACACCCCTCACACAGTACATAAAGAATTGCATTTACTACAGCGAATAATGCTAATTTTCGGGGACGACCACCGGGTTTTGCTTCTGGCAAAAGGTTTGCAATTAGTTCCCACTGTTCCCATGACAGATTGCTACGGTATGCTTTACTCATTCGCTCACAAGGTGCTGGTTTCTACAAATCTCAGCATACGCCTTGTGAGCTTTCTTACCACACCCCCCACTTTTAAAACATCCTCTAA
>NZ_MTAW01000224.1 GCF_002154725.1 Nostoc sp. 106C
AGACCTCTTGCATGAATCAAGAAAAAAGAGCAAGTTCATAGTTAATCAGTCCAGCAATCAAATTGCATCGCAAGCCAAAACGTTTTCTACGATTCCGATATTGTTCTTTGAGGATGCGAAAAATCTTCAATCGAGGTTGAGATGTTCGCCAACAATACGTAGGCTAGCTAAGTGACGATTGTGCTGGCGTTCTGGAGTAGATAAATCTTCCCCACGAGGTTTCCTACTGGGTATGCAGCTGTTGGGATGGAGTTTGGCAATACCTTGATAACCTTTATCAGCTAAACACAACTGTGAAGTATGAAATCTGACCTTGGTATTTCTCCATAAACGAAAGTCATGGATGCGACCAACTCCATAAGCTGTACAAAGAATTTTGCCACTAGCTTGGTCAACTACCAATTGTGCCTTTAAAGTATGTCGTTTTTTCTTACCGCTATAGTATCGGCGCTGTTTTTTTTTGGGCGTTCTATTGGTGTTTCAGTCACATCTACTACCAATACCTTCCATTCATAGGCTGCTTGCAATTCTTTTTTCCCTGGTAGTCGGAATGCTCCTGATTTAATCAAGATATTTTCTACTTTCCGTACTATCCGGCATACAGTGGACTCATGTATACCCCAACTTTTAGAAATATGGAAGTAAGTACGATATTCCCCGGAGGCGGAGCGTCTCCGGCTCCGCGCCAATATGAGAGTGCTACTAGTAAGTGGTCTTCCACACCTAACTTTGGCTGTCCACCTTTTTTCCCGCTTCTAACTAGTTCTGGCTTGAGAACTTCTACCATCTTCTTAAACGTGGCAATATGCACTCCACATAACCGTTTGAATTCTGGTGGTGGCAGGTCTTTTATCTGTTCGTAGCTCATTGCTCTTTGTTTTTTGACCTGTATTTTTTCATGCTTACATTATT
>NZ_MTAW01000165.1 GCF_002154725.1 Nostoc sp. 106C
CCACTGTAATGATTATCATTTTCATTAGCTGTATATTTTATTTCTTGGAAGTCCCTTATTCACTATAATCAAAGGTGTGACAGCAGCCTCCCGGTAAGTAATGTTTCTCCAAAACTACCACCCGGTATCCTTGCTTAGTTAAACAGGCTGCGGCTGAAAGTCCACCTAATCCAGCTCCTAAAATCACATAATCGAAGATTTCCATCACAAACTCCTCTGGTAATCTTGATATCTCTTGATTTCGGCAGTATGGTTGTTATTTTTGTGGTCAAATAGCAAAAATAATCAAAATCTCGGCATATTTTCACCTGGCTTTTATGTTTTCAAATCATCTTAATTAGAGATGGCTAAAAACTAAATTAGCGAGGTCAACATTAGTTAGCAAATAAAATCTCTTCAACTACTCGGATAGCTATATAATCTGCAACCGAGCGTCAATCAATACAAAAGATTTGTCTTAAATAACACGAACTCAATTAAACCAAACAATCTTGGTTTAAACTTAAGCTATGGGAAGGGTAAAATATTTTTTCAAATTCAGGTTTTTAAGGCTAATTTGAAAAAATACACTAATCAATCTGTAGCTTGCCTTGTATTCCAGGCAAGCGTTTGAAAAGTTTTGCAGTATGGTATTTATACTTGATGTCTTCAGCTTATCAAAGACAAAAAGATTTGTTTATTAAGTTTGAAAATTGTAGTTTTTCTTAATAAAAGTAATTATATAAAGGTAGAAAACGGAAGGCAGAGGGCAGAAAAAACATTTAATAAGACTGAATAAAAAAGATTATTTCTAATAGCTGAAAATCTCAAAATTACCATGCAGTTGTAAAAAATTATGCTAATATATAGGTGGGATCGCAAAGAACTTCTCAAATAGGAGGAAGTGGCGACACCCTTAACACAAGTGTTTGGTTAAGAGTCATGCCAAACCAGGATCTTAGGAAGAAACGACTATGAGAGGTTCTGGCTAAGACAGCGAGACCAATAAACTCACATTCGTCATGGAGGAAAAATTGGATCAAATTGGATCGCAGACCTGAGGGGTTTAGTTGGTAATAACTAGACCCCTCAGCTTATGGGCGAGTATCATCCTTTGATCACAGCTACAGGTCTAAGCCGAGCCACCTTACGGGCAATACCAGCGTTGTGAACAACATTCACAACACGGCTAACATCTTTGTAAGCCTGTGGTGCTTCCTCCGCTAAACCAGACATAGAACCTGCACGGATATTGATGCCTTCTTGTTCAAGTTCGCCACGCAAGCGATCGCCTTTGACTTCCCGCTTCGCCTTAGCGCGACTCATAACTCGCCCCGCGCCGTGACAACTAGAACCAAAGGAAAGGCGATCGCTTCTTTCAGTTCCCAGCAAAATCCAGCTTTGCGTACCCATCGAACCAGGAACCAAGACAGGTTGACCCAAAGAACGATAGTCAGTCGGTAAATCAGCAAACCCAGGCCCAAAGGCTCTAGTCGCTCCTTTGCGGTGAACACATACTGTCATCTGTTCGCCTTCAATTTCGTGAGTTTCAATTTTGCCCATATTGTGAGCGATGTCATAGACTTGGCGTAAATTCGAGTTTTGTTTACCAAACACTTCCTGAAAGCTACGGCGTGTATGCGATGCTAAAACCTGACGGTTAGTAAAGGCATAGTTAGCAGCTGAGTTCATCGCCGCCAGATAAGCTTGTCCTTCAGGAGATTCAATAGGGGTGCAAACCAGTTCTCGATCTGGTAAATCTATTCCATAGCTGATGACTGCAAATTGAAAATCTTGCACATAATCTGTGCAAATTTGATGCCCAAAACCGCGCGAACCACTATGAATCTGCACAGCCAGACAACCTTCATGTAAGCCCATAACATCAGCCGCTTCTGCATCGTAGACTTTTTCTACTACATCCACTTCCAGAAAATGATTACCGGCACCCAAAGTACCTAGCTGTCCTCTAGCCCGCTCTTTAGCTCGTTTGCTCACACGTTCTGGATCTGCGCCTTTTAAACAACCAAATTCTTCCGTGTAATCTAAATCTTCTGGTTCGGCATAACCTTCAGCCAGTGCCCAACCTGCACCTTCACGACAAACTTGGTCTAGTTCTGCTGTAGTTAATCGGACATTGCCCTTTTCTCCCACACCACTAGGACAGTTACGGTACAGGGTAGTTGCTAAATTACTCAGTTGGGATTTAGCAGTCTTATACTCAAGTGTCGATGCTAAAACGCGTACACCACAGTTGATGTCATAGCCAATTGCTCCTGGGGAGATAATGCCACCAGGTACTTTCGCTGCCATCACCCCACCGATAGGCATTCCATAGCCTTGGTGGACATCGGGCATGACAACTACATGACCGACTAAACCAGGTAACATGGCAACATTAATCGCCTGTTGAATCGATAAATCTTCCGAGGCATCCTCTAGAAGTTTTTGATCGGCAAAAATCCAGACAGGAACTTTCATATTTGGATGGTAGGAAGTAGGAATTTCCCACAAATAATCCTCAATCCGCCGGAAATCTCGTTTATTAAACATAAACCCCTCTGGCTCTAGAAATTGCTAATTGTCTGATGTTTTAAGGGGCAAAAAGCTCGTAGTGATTTCTCAAACATCCAACACTAAAGTCGCTTCCAGACCTTTTTCTGTAGTCTGAATTGCCAGATTGTTATAAGTCACTGCCTTGATTAACTTGTTCGAGTTTTTAACTGGTGCACCACTAACTTTTGCTTGTAAATTGTGCCGATCCAGATGCAGGATTTCAAATCGGTTAAACCCCAAGCCTTCGCTTTCGTGCAGATACAAAAGTTCATTTAACCAAGCAACTAGTAGACTTTCGTAGTCTACTCCGTGGAGTTGAATGTTACGGCTAACTGGAAAATTGGCTCCTCGCTGGACAGATGCGATCGCATAAAGTCCATTTGCCGCCTGGATAAATAAGTCTGCTAGATTTTGTCCCCATACACGATAAGCCCAATCAGCTGTATGTTCAACCTCCTCAAACCCTGCTAGTGAATTGAGGAAGTCTGGACTTTGCATAAAAACCTCCAAGATTTTTCCATACTATCAACTGGAGGTTACTGATATTTCAATCTTTAGTTAGATTCAGGCGTAACTATCGGTTGAGTTAAAAGTAAAACGGTTCTTCCGGTAGTTTTATGGTCGTTATTAGAATTGACTTGATTTTAATAACTTATAATTTAGTGATATCAAATAATTCCAATTGACGTACTGAACCTTAAAAATAAGCAAGACAAAAACAAATAGCCATATTCTTAGGTCTAGTTTATAACTTTTTAAGGGAAGTTAACCGCAATATAAAATTACGGTCTCTATCCCACAGGCTCTAGAGAATATCGTTATATTAGAGAAGTGTAGAAGATCAAAAATTTTGACTTAATGCATAAGACAAGCGACCGAAAAATGAAGTGTTTACCTCCAAATAAAAGTAGTGTAAGCACTCATTATAAAAGTACGGTTACTACCCCAAAGAAGTAAAGATTGTCTTGTTATATTAGAGAGGTAAGAACAAAGCGAACTGACACGCATAACTAAGAAAAACAAATAGTTTGAAAGCTAAATAGAGTAATATAACCTCGTTATACAGTCTTTATGGTTGGGAGCAAATTAAAATATAAGCCCCCTAAACTATAACGAAAGAATTATCGGATTCGGAATGTAGAGATGCGAGCAATTGCGTCTCTACATTCTGGACCCAAACAAACTCATTAATTGAGAGTTTGATCCTGGCTCAGGATGAACGCTGGCGGGATGCTTAACACATGCAAGTCGAACGAAATCCTTCGGGATTTAGTGGCAGACGAGTGAGTAACACGTGAGAATCTGGCTTGAGGTTTGGGACAACCGTTGGAAACGACTGCTAATACCAAATATGCACAACTGTGAAAGGGGTTAACCCCGCTTCGTGATGAGCTCGCGTCTGATTAGCTAGTAGGTGTGGTAAGAGCGCACCTAGGCGACGATCAG
>NZ_MTAW01000137.1 GCF_002154725.1 Nostoc sp. 106C
TATTGCAAATACCACGATGGGTAATCATTACACCTTTGGGCTGTCCTGTAGAACCGGAGGTATAAATTATATAAGCGAGGTTGTCTGGAGTGACTTCGCTGTTGAGGTTTTCTGGCCTCTGCTGGGCAATTGCATCCCAATCTGCATCTAAGCTAATAATTCGTGCTTTGTGGGCAAGCAGAGATTCAACCAAACGTTCCTGAGTTAGTAACACAGGCACTTGGGAGTCTTCTAGCATGAACGCTAAGCGCTCTTTCGGGTAGCTGGGGTCGAGGGGAAGGTAAGCACCGCCTGCTTTTAGGACACCTAATATCCCGACTATCATATCTATGGAACGCTCTACACAAATACCTACTAGTACCTCTGGACCTACGCCTAGAGTCTTTAAGTAATGCGCGAGTTGATTAGCACGGACATTTAACTCTTGGTAAGTGAGGATTCTTTGAAAATGCTGACTTTCTAGGTCCTCAAACACTATTGCTATAGAATCAGGCGACTGCTCCACATGAACTTCAAATAGCTGGTGGACAGATGCATCTTGAAAGTAACTGAGCATTGGATTGCGCCTTCCCTGAAAATTGAATAAGCGATGAATGATGCACTCTGAAATTTATCAAGTTGCTTGCCTTGACTGAAGCATTTGCTCGTTCTGGTTAAGTTTTACTTAAAGCCCGCATTCCAACCTCTGAACTATCGCACCAGGGATTTTCCACTACCGATTTTTTTGGTATAAAAATTTTCATAGAAATACCAAAACCGATTGTGATAGCAGACTTTAAATAAGAATACGATTTAACTATTGCTTGCCTCTTGTTTAATCTGTCGCACAGTCCATTTAGTATAAAAACCTAAATAATTCACACTAAGAAGACAACATAATATATGCGACAATGTGAAAAATTTTGAATTGTGAATAATTATCTGAACTTGTATATAGTATTCCCACCAAATTTATAAATCTAACAGGTAGATTATCTATTAATGCGAGTTTTTGGTGTTTTCAAAATACGCAAAATTGCTGCTATAGCCTTATAAAAGTAAGGTGCAGGTATCTAATTAATGTTTTAAATAATTTGTTTATATACGAGCTTTAATTTTTGTAACCTATAGATTCTAATGACAAAAAATAAGTAGAAAGCCTGTTGTCATTCTCATTAATAATTTAGAATAATTATGTATCATTACGGACATACAACAAAGGTTATTAAGTTTTCCTGCAAACGTGGTAATTTTCAATTATAATCTACTTTAATATTAATTAATGCGATCAGTTAGCAGAAGAACCATAAATTATCTAGAGTTTATTACTCCCGAAGCAATTGCGATCGCAGTCCTCAATCAATCCTTTTTTGAAGGAGCCTACGTGTTTCGGCTCGCAAACAGTTAATAGGTGTCTGCATCTGGCTTGGAGACAAATTTACCCTCAGCTATTTCGCTAACAAAAACAGGACTTATGCATAAGAATTCTTTATGGAGGTAGAGGTTTGAAGATGTTAGGGTTTTGAACACCTACACCTCTTACCCAAACCATTGATTTTTCGTTGAATAGTGTAAGCCCTAAAAAATTGTTTTTTTCAGTGGATGTAGTGGATGTAGGTTGGGTTGAGGAACGAAACCCAACACTTCAAAGTCTCGTAATTGTTGGGTTTCACTCAGTTCAAACGCCACTTCACTCAAGTCGGGAAACCCACCCACGTGAGTGGCTCCCCAACCTACGCATCTGTCTCATTTTTTCCTGGAATTGGTATAAGCCCTAAAAAATTGTTTTTTCAGTTCTGCTGCTGGATGGGAATCTCAATGATGAATTCAGCTCCTTGTCCTGGTGCAGAGTTGCACTTCAGTTGACCTCGGTGCTTTTCAACAATAGTTTGATAGCAAATCGACAATCCTAGACCCGTACCAGAACCAATTGGTTTAGTTGTAAAAAAAGGATCGAACACTCGAGAACGTACTTCTTCTTTCATACCAGGGCCATTGTCTGTGATGTGTATCGCAACGCGGTCAAGATCTAACCGTTGGGTACGAATATGAATAGCTGGCGAATTGATGATTGAGTTGGAAGCTTTTCCATTGTTTTGCTCTAAAGAGCATAGAACATTACTATCTCCATACTGTTGTTCGATGGCATCGATAGCGTTTGTCAGAATATTGATAAATACTTGATTCAGCTGCCCAGGATAGCACTCAACTTCTGGGAGTTGAATGTAGTCTTTATAAATTTCAATTCTCGGTCGTCCTGCTTTTTCTTTCAAGCGATGCTGCAAAATTAGCAATGTACTGTCAATGCCTTCATGAATATCTACATCTTTAATTTCCGCTTCATCCAGGCGGGAGAAGTTACGTAGTGACAGCACAATCTCACGGATGCGATTGGCCCCCATTTTCATTGATTCTAGAGTTTTTGGTAGATCTTCTTTCAAGAATTCTAGGTCAATGGCTTCTTGTCTATCAATAATTTCCGATACAGGATCGGGATAGTTTTGTTCGTAGTCTTCCACTAGCTGTAGCAAATCTTGAAGATATCTACTTGTATGAACAAGGTTGCCATTAATAAAGTTAATTGGGTTGTTAATTTCGTGAGCTACTCCAGCTACAAGTTGTCCCAAACTTGACATTTTTTCTGTTTGAATTAGTTGAGTTTGGGTTTGCTGTAATTGTTGCAAAGCTTGTTGTAAATGCTGATTTTTTTCCTGAATTTCCAGCGTTCTTGACTTGACTTTTTGTTCAAGATTTCTGCTGTAATCTTCTAAGCTTTCTTTTGCTTCTTTGAGTTTTCCGTTAGCTGATTCTAGATTGGCATATAGTAGAGCATTTTTCAGAGAGATTGCCATTTGAGAAGAAAGCAGTCCTAAAACTTCGAGTCTTTGGGAAGTAAAGGCATCGGTGGTGAGATTGTTTTCTAAGTAAAGAATGCCAATTAATTGACATTGATTAACTAGAGGAATACATAAAATCGACTTTGGCTTATATTTAGCAATATAAGGGTCTTTAGTAAATTTTCCTTCTTGAACGGCATGATTTAAGACAATATTTTCCTTCGTTCGGATCACATAATTAATTAAAGAGAGTGGTAAGTAAGCAGCTGTAGTTGCTACAGGAATAGACGAGCATAGAGTGAATTCATCTTGCTCGACGGAACCCTTAGCCTCAATTAATAACTGTCCTTCTTTTTCTAAAAGCAAGTAACTCGTTTGAGCGCCTGCATTTTCCATGACAATTTTTAGTAACTTTTCTAGCAAGCGACTCAGGACGATTTCCCCAGTTAGGGCTTGTGATGCTTTGATAAAGGTAGTGAAATCTAGGATACTAGAAGCAATTCCACTAGTCGAGTTTGTCGTCTGAGTTAAATCTCTATCTGAAGTTTCTCGTTTATGAATTTGAGAGAAAACTTCTGGATAGCTTGATTCTAAATCTTTAACTTTTGCTGTTGCTCCCCAGCGGATATAGGTATAGTAAGCCTCAATTAAATAAGTTTGAGCTACTTTCTCGCGACCAAGTGAAAAGTAAAACTCTGCTGCTAGTTCGTTGGCTAAGGCTTCATCTTGAATGTATCCGTGCTCCTTAGCTTTGGCGATCGCGCGATCGTAAAGCTCCATTGCTGCAACGATTTGTCCTAAGACTCGCGCTTTTTCGGCTTCTACAAGTTCGTACTTGTGCTGGAAGTTGCAAGGAGCGCGCAAGGCCCATTGCTGCATCTTTTGCTGATGTTCTTCCACTAGAGCTAAGTACTGTTGTTTTTCGCTAGTTTTCGCTTGAGAATACAAACCGAGAAGAGCCAAGGAATAGAAGAAGGTATAGTTACCAAAAATTATCACCCACCCACCAACAGGCGTAATGTAGCCTGCTGCCATTTTCGCGCTGGCAACTGCTTGAGCAAAGTCTTTAAATAGATACAGTAAAATTAATTTAGCATTGTAGGTAGTAAACAATAAAATAGGATTGTTTGCTGCTAAAAATGCAGGTAAGCTTTGCGATTCATCAAAACTTTCACCAGTTAGTTGGTATTTATCCTGGACTTTTCCTAATAAGTTTAAGGTAAGTTGTCGCACAATTTTAATGTAGTCAATACAATATTCTTGCTTTAGCTTGAGCAAGAAATTGAAGTATTGTGTTTGCTGCTGCTGAACCTTATCCAGCTGCTCTCCTACCCAAAATAAATTGGTGCAGTAGTTCATTGCACAATAGCTAGAAAATTCAATATCGCCTGTTTCTAGTCCGCTGTGTGCTCCCTCGATAAATGGTTTGAGAGTTGTTTTAACATGCTCTTTCCAAGGGCGGATAAAGAGATTGACGAGGTTATATACTTTGCATTTGAGTTCTCTAGCATTAAATTTATCTAACAGTTCTAATGCCAATTGACCGGAAAGATATCCCGTCTCCGTCTCCCCCTTGACCGTACACAAAAGCATCCCATACAAAGCATAGGCAAAAGCCGCTAGCCCTGAATAACCTTGTTCAATACAGAAATTAATCTGAGTCAATATAATAAGTGGCAAGATCTCAGGTCTAGCAAAGGTAGAACTGGCCGAAACAGTTATTAGGAGCCGCAAGATTGCCAGTTTGTGAGGATCGCTCATGATGAGAAGATTATCTAAATTCTCAATTTGAGGCAACTCAAAAACCCAATCCACATCATTCGGGACAGATGTTAAAGAAACTCCCAGCATTTCGAGTGCAGAAAGTCCCGTATCCATTGCTGCACTCATCTGGCTTTGAGCAAAATAAAATTGGATTTGCAATTCATACACCTTTACTTTATCGAGTAGGTTAGTCGCATTTTGCAATGTGACTTCAGTTAAGGCGGCTGACTGCTGAAAGTTGGTGTTTAAGTACTCTGCTTCTGCTGCTTCTACATAGAGGTTGAGCGTGAGATCGTAGTGAGTTTGCCAACTATCAGGTGCTAGCAGTCCCAATCCAATTCTTAAGTATCTCACCGCTGGTTCATAAGCAGTTGCGGCCTTAGCTTTGCGGCCTGCAATTAAATTTAGGCGAGCTAGATCGTCTTTTTGGATGCGTTCGCTAATCAGTTCTACTCCAATATTGAGTTGGTTAACAATGTCAAATATATTTTCTTCAATTTTTTCGGACGGAGTATTTTTTAGCAGCAATTGACCAACTTTGAGATGAGTTTCTTTTTTCTGCTCCTCAGGAATCAGGGAATAGGCAGCTTGCTGTACTCGGTCGTGTAAAAATTTATAGGAAATGATTAGTGCTTCACGGTCTGCGGTTAGTTGTTCAAAGTTATCAAAGATTTGTGACTCGTCATCGGTAGCTAAAGGAATTTTATAAGCATTGCTGAGGGGTAAAATTAAACCTGATTGCAGCGCACTCCAAAGTTCTGTAGCTGTTTTTGGCTGAGATCTCTCGTGGACAATTGCCAGAACATCTAAATTGAAAGAGTTACCAATACAAGCCGCTAATTTTAGAACTTCCTGCGTTGCGGGCGGCAATTTTTGAATATTTCTAGCAACAAGTTCGACAACATTATAATCGGTGATGCCAATGGTTTGAATTTTAGCAATGTCCCACTGCCAAGTGTCAGATTTAAAGTTAAAGGTTAATAGCTTGTCTTGGTGCAAGGTTTGGAGTAACTGAGTTAAGAAGAAGGGATTACCTTGGGTTTTATTGAACAGTAGTTCGGCAAAAGGTTGCGATTTTTCGCTTTCTTTGAGGGTATCGGCTACTATTTGGCAAACGTGGTCAACGTCTAAAGCTTGTAGAGCGATCGCATTAACCGTTGCACCCGTTTTTTTAATTTCCTCCAAAGTTACCATTAAGGGATGGGTAGGGCTGACTTCGTTATCTCGATAAGCTCCAATTAGCAACAGATGTTTGCTATCTGGGTCTGTCATCATCAGCTGAATTAATTTTAGAGACGCTGAATCTGACCACTGTAAATCATCCAAAAACAAAACCAGCGGGTGTATGGGTTGGGCGAAGACTTGAATAAACTTTTGAAAGGCCCGATTGAAGCGGTTTTGAGATTCGGTTGGCCCTAATTGCGGAATATCGGGTTGTTGACCAATTATGAGTTCAACTTCGGGGATAACTTCAACGATCGCCTGAGCGTTAGCACCTAAAGCCTCTAAAAGTTTTTGGTTCCAAACAGCTATACTTTCTTGACTTTCTGTGAGCAGCTGACGAATTAAATCTTGAAACGCGTTAACAACGGCACTATAAGGAATATTTCGTTTAAATTGATCGAACTTGCCAGCAATAAAATAACCGCGGGCTTTGACAATCGGTTTATGAACTTCATTGACTAAAGCCGACTTACCAATTCCTGAGTAACCTGCCACAAGCATCATTTCCGTTGCGCCGGAACTGGCTGGTTCCTCCGTGACAGTGGCGACGCGAACGAAAGCCTCGATGAGTGTGGCAACTTCAGCTTCCCGTCCGTAAAGTTTTTGTGGAATTTGTAGTTGACCAGAACGGTCTTGTTCGCCCAAAAGGAAGTTTTCAATCTGGCCTGTAACTTGCAGCTGTACAAGACAATTTTCTAAATCAGCTTGCAAACCGAGAGCGCTTTGGTATCTATCTTCTGCCGTCTTTGCCAATAACTTCAGAATAATATTAGAAATAGTTACAGGAATTTTAGGGTTAAGTTCGCTAGGGGGTAAGGGTTGTTTAGCAATGTGACAATGAACCAACTCCATTGGGTCAGTTGTTGCAAAAGGTAGCTTACCTGTGAGGATTTCATAAAAAGTAACGCCCAAGGAGTAGAAATCTGTACGATAGTCTATGGAACGATTCATGCGCCCGGTTTGTTCCGGAGACATATAAGCAAGCGTCCCTTGGATAAATTTGGCATTGCTGAAGCTAGGATTCTCTTTTGATAAGCGCGAAGCAATACTAAAGTCAGTAATTTTGACTTGCAAAGATTCTGGATTGATAATAATATTTTGGCTTTTAATATCTTTATGGATAATCTGATTTTGGTGTAACTCAAACAAAGTATTTGCTAATTGAATGGCAATTTTGAGAAAGGAAATAATATCGATAGGATTGCGATCGATAAATTGCTTGATAGATTGACCGCCAAAATCTTCCAAGACTAGAATCAGACTGTTGCGATAGTTCTCTAGTCCGTAAGTTTGCACGATTCCGGCTATTTTTAGCCGCTTTGAGATATCGTATTCGTGACGGAGTTGGCTAATTTCCTCTAAGGTAGGACAGTCAGCACGGAGCGTTTTGAGAATAACTGGTTTCTGATCTTTTTCTCTTAGTGTCCGGTAAATAACGGTTCTCGAATCCTCATAAACTGTTTCTCTAACTTTGTATTCCAAAAGAGTAGTCATAATTTTTCTTGCTTAACTCTCGTAACGGACACATTAAAAGGGAATAACCGACATTTTTAACTGTAATAACTCAGCCCAGTTGGGGATTACTTCGCCTAGCGGTAGTCTCCAGCGATGCGATCGCAATTCTCATAACCTCTTATTAACTTAATATTCCCAAGACAATAGCTCAATATAGAGGATTAATGAAAACTATAAATACTTATGCTAGCCGCTTCTGTCAGTTAACAAATTATGACCCTCATTAATATAGGAATCAGGTTTAATTTTTGAAAAAAGCTAAGGGAAAATACAGAGTGAAATAAAAAATTAATTAAAATGAGGATGATTTAGCATTTACAAACCGCGAGATTAACCGATTTCTTTAGCAGGTGTACGCAAGCAACTGATGAAATAATTTAAGTGTTACTGTAGCTGAAATTACTGGCTCTACCGTACTTGTTATGCTAAATTAACAGTTTGCAAGCGGGAACAAGCAACAGGGAACAAGAAAGAACAGAGATGGAGGTAGACCTAAAACTCGTCCATTTTGAAACCTGGAGTAGTGCGGGCCGGAAAGCCCGCTATGAAGAGCAGGGAGCAAGATGCTCCCACTACTTTTAAAACTATGGTTCTTAAAATAGATGTGGTTTAGCTTCGCAAAAATCAAATACGAGTCCTATCTTTATAAATATTATTATGTCGCGCTCAAACAAAAAGCCAAATGGATGTGGATGCTCAAATATTCCAATCTCTATAATTATAGTTATCTTAGGAGGTACTTATTGGTGGTTCAGTCAGAAAGGAAATTTGGAAATTAGCAACCTTTTACATAAGAATCAGCTAACAAATCTTCCTTTTTTAAATCCTGCTCCCACTCCCTCTATATCAAGCAATTCAAATCGCGATCCAAATCATAAAAAGCAAGCTTCACTTAAAACAGTAACACCTCAAAAAGCTTTATTACCTCAAAGTGCTTGGGAGAAAAAAGTAATTAGAGGAATTTATTTAAGTCGCTATCAAGTGACTAATAATACTGATGAAAAAACGATTCGTGAGCGAGTGCGTTACTATCATTCTCAAGGAATCAATACAATTATTCATGGTGTTTGGGGTAATGGTTGTACTATGTACAATAGCGACGTGATGCAGCAAACGCTAGGGTATAGAAGTTGCCCAAACCAGTTTCAAGAGCGATGGTTAGATTGGTTGATTGATGAGGCGCATAAACAGGGAATGCAAGTTCACGCTTATTTTGAAAAAGGAATTAAGATAGATAAAAATAGTCCGATTTATGATTTAGCAATTTCTCGGAAATGGATTGTTCCTGGGGTCGACAAAACATACGTAGGCATTGATCATTATGTCCTTGATGTCCAGATTCCTGAGGTTGCTAATTTATTTAAAAATATCTTAGTAGAGTTCGTCCAAAAATATCCGAAGATTAATGCAGTTCAATGGGATGATTATCTAGGTTATTATGCGGAATTACCTGGTAAAATTGACCGCACTGCTAACTTAACTAATTTTTTACAGCAAATGATCGCTGCGATGAAACAAGCTAACTCGAACGTTAGTTTTGATATTTGTCATCATAATCCTTATTGGGCTAAACGATATTTCGCAGCTGATTGGCAGAATTGGCATGTGGATCGAGTGTTTATTCAAGCTTATAATGAAGCTAACTTCAAAGAAGAAGCAAATTATGCTCAAAATTATGCTGGAATTGCCATTAGCGATCGACAATTACATCGCTTAAAAGAATTAGTCGATAATCAGGCAATCAAGAGTATTTTAGTTTTCCCTCTCTCTGGAAAACCAGAAGAAACAGCTTCTAGTTTAAAAAGTTTGACACAAAGCAACAACTAATCTAATTTATAATTCGTAATTACGTAAGCCAGGCAGAATTTAGGTTTCTATAATCTCCTCTTTTTAGAGCCTATTTATAAAGTAAATATTACGTAGGAGAGGCAAAAAGCGGTGTAGATGTTCCTCTCCACTGCTCTGAGTTCTCGCTTTATTTATTGCCGTTGTGTTACGGCTATGCAAGGATTTGAAAGTTTGAGAAAGTCAGGATTAGCCACAAAAACTCGAATCTGGTGGCATTGCCTACCCTAAAGATACTTTTAAATTTGCATTTCTTGCAGGTATTGATAACCTCTATTTTTTAAAATATCTCAGGTTATAACGGTCTTGATATTTAGCAATATACTCGACATTTTGCCGTTCTAATGTTGACAGTAATTTATTAGGAAATTTCTTTGGTGAATATTGAGGTTGATACCAAGATTGATTATTAAAGTAATCTTGTAAGCCTTGAGTATCAAACTGACGACCATGAATGGCAAATACCCAATTTCGCATAATATCTAGTTCAAAACCGTCTTTACCTTGCAAATCTGTATCTGTCACAAGTCTTTGAGAAAGCCAAGAATAATCGTTTGCTGTGGCGTTATTAATTGGGGTTGTGTATGTATTTATAGACGATGAAAATGTAGGAGTTGCGATCGCTTGAGGTTTTGAAGTAGGTTGTTGTATGAGAGATGGTGAAATAGTTGGTGACTCGGTAATTTGAGATGTAACAGTTGACGATGTTGGTGTTGGTGTTGGTGTTGGTGTTGGTGTTGTTTGTGCTATCGGTTGTGAAGGTTTTGGCAACACCTGACTAATAATTACAGATGCACCAATTAACCCGCCTGCTATTAAACCGCCAATGACAAAACCGTTGCGACTACTACCTTCATTACGCGACTGGGTAGTTACAGGAATAGTTGGCAGTGGTGGTACAGAGACTACAGGCAGTTGATAAATGACTGGTTGCGTCGGCGGAATCGGATTTGCTATGCTCTGCAAAGCATCCAGCATTGCTCTAGCTGTGGGATAGCGATCGCGGGGATGATAGGCGATCGCACTATCAATTATTTCTGCCATCCTTGGGCTAATATGGCTAGCATATTGTCGCCAGATAATTTCCGCCGTGTGGGGGTCTGTTTCTATTTGCTGAGGCTGTCTCCCAGTCAGCAAATAAATTGCCGTCATGCCTAAGCTATATAAATCACTCGAATAAACTGGTCTACCTGCGGCTTGTTCGCTAGGCATAAATCCCGGTGTACCAATCACAATCGAGCTGGTAGGATTACCTTGAGAATTTACTACCGTTCCCATTGATTCGCGCACCGCACCAAAATCAATTAGTATAGGTTTGCCGTCACGATGACGCAAAATAATGTTATCTGGTTTAATGTCGCGGTGAACTATATACTTGCCGTGAACATATTCTAAGACAGGTAACAAATTTACCAATAATTCTTGCACAGCAATTTCACTAAATAATCCTTGCTGTTGCACTTTTGCTGTTAAAGTATCGCCTTCAACCCATTCTTGAACTAGATAAAATTGCCCTGCTGCTTCAAAGTAAGCATACAAAGTCGGAATTTGGTCAGTTCCGCCGCCGAGTGTTTCTAAAATCGCCGCTTCCCGTTGAAACCGTTCTTTTACCAATTGGTAAATCTGGGGATTATTTTGAATCGGTCTTAGCTGTTTCACCACACAACGGCGCTTTGAGGGCATATAAGTATCCTCTGCCAGAAAGGTTTCACCAAACCCACCAGCACCTAATGTGCGGATAACTTGATAGCGATCGTTCAACAGGTTGATTGTCATATAAATTACAAGCAATACTTGACTTGCGGCTGACTCTAGAAGATACGCTGACTCTTCTTATGGGGACTTTTCCAATTTATATTAGTTTCTCGCACTCTGAAAACTGTATGTTCGTACAGGCGTAATAATAGTCGCTTTTATTACTCGTAGGGTGGACATCGCCCACCGTAAGCCCATTTACCGTTGAGAATGCCAAAGGCGATATTGCGATCCTAAACGAGGCCCAGATGCCCGACTTTTACAAAAAGTCGGGCATCTTATTTGACGCGATCGCACTTTTGACTGTTGTCAGTATGAGTTA
This sequence comes from Nostoc sp. 106C, assembly GCF_002154725.1. Lineage (GTDB taxonomy): Bacteria > Cyanobacteriota > Cyanobacteriia > Cyanobacteriales > Nostocaceae > Aulosira. The sequence goes on from NZ_MTAW01000137.1 coordinate 11,242, forward strand.
TACAGCTTCTCAATTAATTGCACTACAATCGGGACTTCTCTCGGCTTGCGGGGAGGGGTTAGGAGCGGGATAATTTTACCCTTGAACCTTAACTCTTCTAAAAAAATACACCCCACAGCCTAGCTGTAGAGTGTATTTTCGATTAATTATCCTTTGCAGATGTAAGTTTCCTGAACAATTAACTAGCCAACAACTGATAGCTGCTTTTGAAAGAAAGCTTCCAAAACTCTTTCTGCTATTTGACGACTAGTTAAACCTAATTCCGCCTTAGATTCATCTGGTGTACCATGATCGACTAAGATATCTGGCACACCAATACGCTTAACTGGGACTACAACATCGGCATCAAGTAAAGCTTCGGCTACCGCAGAACCAAAGCCACCCATGACGCAGCCTTCTTCTAGGGTGACAACGCGCCCAATTTTCTTAGCTAAAGGCAAAATCAACTCTGTATCTAGGGGTTTAGCGAATCGGGCATTGATGACGGTGGCTTCAATACCGTGTTCGCTGAGAATTTCCGCAGCTTGCATACTTGGGTAAACCATTGTGCCATAGCCAACGATTAACACATCATCGCCAGTGCGGAGAATTTCGCCTTTGCCGATTTCTAAAGGTTCCCAGCCTTCTTCCATCAGTGGTACACCATGACCGTTACCACGAGGGAAGCGCATCGCGATCGCTCCTTTGGTATAGTTAACACCAGTAACGATCATGCGTTGTAGTTCGGCTTCGTCTTTAGGAGCCATCAACACCATGTTAGGAATGCAACGCAAATAAGCGATGTCATACATACCTTGATGGGTAGGGCCGTCAGCACCCACAATTCCCGCCCGGTCTAGGCAGAAGAACACTGGCAGGTTTTGAATGCAGACATCGTGAATTATCTGGTCGTAAGCACGTTGTAGGAAGGTAGAGTAGATAGCAGCCACGGGACGCATACCTTCACTAGCCAATCCAGCTGCTAGGGTAACAGCGTGCTGTTCGGCAATACCTACATCAATATATTGATTGGGTAGTTTTGCTTGGAGTTTATCTAAACCTGTTCCTGTTGCCATCGCCGCAGTAATCCCAACAATTTTGGGGTTTTGTTCAGCGAGTTTGACTAAAGTGTGGGCAAAGACTTTAGCATAGGCTGGGGGTTTGGGTTTGTTAGAAGGAATAGCTTTGCCAGTTGTGAGATTGAAGGGATTTTGGGCGTGGTAGCCTACTTGGTCTTGTTCGGCAATTTCATAACCTTTGCCTTTGACTGTTGCCACATGCACCAAAACTGGCCCTGGTATTTGATGTGCTTGTTGAAAAGTAGCAATTAATTCTTCTAAATTATGCCCATCTACTGGCCCTATATAGGTAAAGCCCAGTTCTTCAAAAACTGCACCAACTTTGGGAACCGCTAGACGCTTCATCCCTTCTTTGATGCGCGCAAGTTCGGGCGACAAGGATTCACCGACAAAAGGAATGTGCTTGAATTGTTCCTCCAAATTATCTTTGAAAAACTGCACCGGTGGACTGAGGCGCATTTTGTTGAGATAGCGAGGAATTGCACCCACATTTGGAGAGATGGACATCTCGTTGTCGTTGAGAACAACCAGCAGGTTAGTTTTGGGTAAGTGTCCCGCATGGTTGATGGCTTCTAAAGCCATACCCCCAGTTAATGCCCCATCACCAATGACGGCGACGGCTTTAAATTTTTCTCCCTTCAAATCGCGGGCTAAAGCTATACCCAAAGCTGCGGAAATACTGGTGGAAGCGTGTCCGGCACCAAAGTGATCGAACTTGCTTTCACACCGCTTGAGATATCCAGCAATTCCATCTTTTTGCCTAAGGGTGTGGAAGTTGCTATAGCGACCTGTAATTAGTTTATGGGGATAAGCTTGGTGTCCTACATCCCAAATAACTTTATCCCGATCTAAGTCCAGTGTCTGGTAAAGCCCTAAAGTTAACTCTACAACACCCAAACCTGGCCCCAGGTGTCCCCCACTTGCTGCTACCGTTTGTAGGTGCTTATCTCGGATTTGACGGGCAATTTGTTGCAGTTGCCGAATCGATAAACCGTGCAATTGGTTGGGATGGGTGATTTCGCTCAGATGCATATTATAGGGTTTTCCTCTCTAATCTCTACTTCTGAATATTCTCTGATTTTCCCACGGTAATGTTGCTTACAGAACCATACTTGCAATAAGTTGCATTCTTAAAGTTTAATTGGGCATGTTTTACTACTATTTCCTTAAGGAAAATTAGGGTTGGCTTGTCTCTATTTAATTTAACAAAATGTAATAAATTTTGCTTTGAAGAATTGGTAAAATCGCCAAATTTTATGAGTGACCTTACCGTAAAATTACTCGCTTTTACCGCTTTACAAAAGTATCAATTTAAGTGAAAATAAATCACCAGATAGACAGATCTTTTCCTATCAATTATTTTTTATCTATAGGAATCGGGTTTGATTGTTTCAAAAATCACCTACTTTTTAAGTTTAATTGTAGGGTAAGCACTGCCCACCCCACTGAGAATCGCTAAAAATTAGATTAATTTTCTTCCTTTTAATTCATGGAAGTTAAAAGAAATTTTTATATTTAATATTCTTTAGTAAAACGGGTAAATAAAGATGCGAGACTTGGTTAAAACTCTAACTGTGGCAACAGGGGTAGCTTTAAATATCTCACTGACAGCAGCTTTTCCTGCTCAAGCTGTGACATTGAATTTTAGCTGGAATGGTGATGGAGGTTATTCAGCTACAGGTTCTTTTAGTTATGACGAGAATACAGCCCCAGCAAGTTTTTCCGAAAGTGGTTTTGGGGCAACAAAATTTTTGCGATCGCTTAGTATTAATTTTTTCAATCCTCTAAATAATCTTGTTGCCGCTTATGATAACGTTGTCAATGGCAACTCAACTGCTCAATATTTCAAGTTCAACTTCAACACAGTTACACAAAAAATCTTTGGCTTAATAGATTTAGGTGGAGAAGTTGCAGGTGACACTTATTTGTCAGGAACAGTTAATACTAATCTCTCACTATATCAAGTGCCTCAATCTGGTCCTGATTTCATCATAGATAAGAATTCAGGAGATATTGCTGTGACAACGGTACCTGAGGCAAGTCCTATTTTAGGAGTTTTAGCCTTGAGTGCGGTAGGAATCACTTACCGCATCAAGCGGCAGCTCAAGCATTAATATCTTTGCACATTTGGCACTATTTTTGTTCTGTTACAGAATAAATGCACCTACACCATTACTTCTATGGTGATTGTGGGCTATCTGGAACCTTGGGAACTTCTGGTGTATCGGGTTGTTTCTGTTGTCGTTGCAAATATTTACTCAATATATCAGCCATATCGCCACGAGTCATAGGACGTAATGGGAAAATATTGCCTTGAGCATCTGTAGTGACAAATCCTTCGGAAATTACTGTGGCGATCGCTTGTTTAGCCCAAGATGGAATAGATGCTGCATCTGGATGGGAAGCCAGAATTTCCTTGACAGTTTCATCGGGAAACTGAAATACACCATAAGCTTGAGCAAAAATTGCTAAGGCTTCTGCTTTTGTTACCTTTTGATTAGGGAAAAACAAATTACCTCGATAGCCTTTCATAATATCAGTTTTTAAGGCTATTTGAATATCATTAAATGCCCAATGAGAAGAGGGTACATCTGGAGTTGCTACATTCTCTTTACTAACAGCCTGCCGTTTATCCAGTCGAAATACTTTTACCATAATCGCAGCTAATTCGGCACGATTAATTAATCTTTCTGGATAAAAATTGCCATCCGGAGAGTTTGTCATCCATTTAGCATTAACTACTTGTTGAATTGCTTCTGATTGCTCGCTAGAAGCGGCTTGTGCTACTTGTAATAGATGAATTGCAGGTAAGTTTTGTAGCAAAACTACTAAGGATAAAGTACCGATAAGCTGACGCATAATTATAACCAATTACAGCCGCAAATGTGATGAAAAATAACGTCACCAATGTTAAATCTATTTTTGTTAACACTGATTGTTCCATGACGAATTCACATCTAACAATGTTGCGTAGGTAAATATTATATCGTCATTTGTCATTTGTCATTTGTCGTTTGTCAACAGTCAAGGGTCATTCCTTCTCCTGCTTCCCTTGTCCCCTTCACCTCGTTATCCCACGTTATCGCGGCAAGTAAAGCGCAAAATGTATGTAACTTTGGGTTATGTTCATTTTAGATAAGTTTTATGGAGCATTTTTGGGAATGACCGTAGCAGCAGACCCCGTGAAGTTGATGAAGCAAGAAGTTGGCAAAGCCGCCGCCGCATTAGTCAAATCAGGTTCGATTGTCGGTTTGGGTACGGGTTCAACCACGGCGTACACAATTCAGTTTCTCGGAGAACGCCTCCAGTCTGGTGAACTCAAAGATATCGTTGGTGTTCCTACTTCCTTTCAGTCCGAAGTACTAGCAAAGCAATACGGCGTTCCTCTCACCACCTTGGACGCTATTGACCACATTGATATTGCGATTGATGGGGCTGATGAAGTCGATCCCCAGAAAAATTTGATTAAAGGCGGTGGTGCAGCCCATACCCGCGAAAAAGTAGTAGATTACTTGGCAAATCAGTTCATCATCGTGGTGGATAGCGGGAAGTTAGTAGATCGTTTGGGTTCTACTTTTGCTGTGCCGGTGGAAGTTATCCCAATGGCCATTACTCCTGTCACTGATGCCATCAAAAAACTTGGTGGCAAACCTGAACTCCGTATGGGTGTGAAAAAAGCTGGGCCAGTAATCACCGACCAAGGTAACTTCGTTTTAGATGTGAGATTTGACTCTATTGACGACCCAGTAAACCTAGAAAAAACCCTGAATAACATTCCTGGTGTTCTGGAAAATGGTATTTTCGTCAACTGTGTAGATTTAGTCTTAGTTGGCGAAGTTAAAGATGGTCAACCAGTGGTAAGGCAATTTTAGATCAACGGCTAGGGATTGGGGGATGAGGGGAGAGATAACTTCCCACACTCCTCTTCCTCCCACACTTTCCAATCCCCAATCCTACACCTTAACAGCTTCAATAATACTCAATGGCGAGGAGGTGGGAATTATTCGGGTTAGTTGAAAACCAGCAGCTTGTAGCAGCGCCCGATATTCCTCTTCTGTGCGTTCTCGACCACCAGCCATCACTAGCATATTCAAATCCAGCAGCTTACCGAATGATGGTTCGTTACCAGGGGTAATCACTATTTCAAATAAAAGTAGTTTACTATGCTGTGGCATAGCTTGATGACAATTCTTCAGGATAGTCGTAGCTTTTTCTTCATCCCAGTCATGGATGATGTGCTTAAGAAGATAAGCATCGCCGCCCACTGGTACTGACTCAAAAAAGCTCCCCGAAAGAACTGTAACGCGATCTGCAATATCTTCGGTTTGCAGGCGCAGTTTTGTATCTTCGATGACTTGGGGCAAATCGAAGACAATTCCCTTCAGCTTTGGATTAGCTTTGAGAATTTGACTAATTAAACTGCCCTGTCCACCTCCGATATCTACAATGTTCTGAAACTCTGAGAAATCATAGCTAGAGAGAATTGCTGCTACCACAACAGCAGTCAAATTCGTCATTGCTCGATCAAAAGCGTTGCTTTCTTCAGGATGTTGGGCGTAATATTCCCAAACATTCATTCCGGCGGCGTTATCAAAAGCAATTCCACCTGTTTTGAGGCTATGTAGCAGATTATTCCAACCTATAGAGTGATCTGTTCCTAATTCAGAAATTGCAAAAAAGCGCAATGAACCAGGAACATCTGTCTGCAATGTTGCAGCCAAAGGTGTCAAGGAAAAATTATGATTGTCGTCTTCGGCAAATATCCCAACGCTGGCAAGGGCACGTAGTAATCTGTAAAGTGATGGCGGATGAGTTTCGGTAATTGCAGCTAATTCTTCAGCAGTTTTGGGACTGTCTAGAAGGTAGTCGGCGATACCAAGTTTAGCAACTGCATAGATAGCCTTTGATATCCAAAAACCAGAAAGCATTTGCAGCATGGCGATAGGTGCGGGCACTTCACTATTGGGAGCGTCAGTAGATTGAGTCATATACAGATCCTTACTTATAGTTTCTTGAGGCTTGAAATTAAAACGCGGCGGGAGGCAGGCTTGATTTTTGTCTATTCGTAAAGAAGTTATGCGAAAGTATTTTCAGCGTTATGGATATTTAGTTGAACAAAATTGACTAATTTTGTTTACAATTTTTCAAGAGCTAGTTGCATATCAGCATTTTGCCACGCTGCTGTAAACTTAGTCTGAACTTGTTGAGCCTCAGCAGTTTTATTTAATGCTTGCAAACTTGCTTGCAAGCCTAATAAAGAACGCCCATGCAGGGGATATTTTTGCAAATCTGCACGAAATACTTTTTCTGCTGCTGCATAATCACCCTTCGCTAACAGCACACCACCTAATGCTTCCCGTGCGGGAATGTACCAATCTGGTGGTTCCATATAGTTCAGGGCGTCTTCCTGAGCTACTGCTGTTTTTAGTAATTTAATCGCAGATTCATAGTCCTGCTTGGCTTTAGCAATTTTAGCGTCTAACAAATTGCTGGCAATATCTAAAATCCTACTAGCAGGACTCATGCCGATAGTTGCAGTAGCAGGAATGGTATTTTGAGCTTTTAGCAGTGCAGCGCGATCGCTTGTTGCATCTTCAATTTTACCTTTGGCGGCGTTAGCCATACCATGAGCAAAATACCACAGCGCTTTAGTAGTAACTAATTTGTCATCGGGAGCCGGAGATTTAAGTATATTATCCCAGTCACTAAAGCGCACCTGAACCAGGATTTTAGTGCCGAGGTAGCCTTCAATCATTGGTGATTCCGAGACAAAAGGAGTTGCATTGGTAACTAATTTATCTGCTGCTTGGATAGCATCCTGATACCTACCTGCCATAGCTGCGGCTACAGCCAAGAAATGCACATTGTGACTATAGTACATCAGGGGATAAAAACCCTGTACGTGACTTTTTTGGATATAAGCTTCATCTTGAGCGATCGCTAGCGCATTTGACCGCATCGCCCCAGCATAATCTCCCACACGGAAATAGATATGGGAAGGCATATGTACCAAGTGTCCGGCTGCTGGAACTAAAGTTTCTAGCCGCTTGGCACTTTGGAGGGCGCGTTCTGGACTCAGCGAGGCTTCCACCGCATGGATATAGTAGTGATTGGCTCCTGGATGGTTCGGCTCACGTTGAAGTACCGATTCTAAAACACCTACAATCTCTTCAGTATCTTCCAGGGGTTTGCCATCTTTAGACCAGAGTTGCCAAGGGTGCAGATCCATCAAACTTTCGGCGTATAGTGTCTTTGCATCTAAGTCTTGGGGATAATGCTTGACTAAATCTGCCATTGCGTTTTTGTAATCCATCGCCAGCTTGTACAAATATGCGTGGGAATCGTTAGAGTAGCGCTTTGCTAGGGCGTTAATGTATTCCTGTTCCTGTTTTGATGCATGGCTAGACAATGCCACAGCTTGCTGGATTGCTTCATAAGCTGCTAGTTCGCGATCGCTGTCTACATCCAGGTTAATATTAGGCCCAAGAGCCAGAGCCATACCCCAATATGCCATCGCTAATTGCGGATCGAGTTCCGCCGCATATTTAAAAGAACGCGCCGCCTCATCGTGATTAAAAGCGTAAATCAAATTTAATCCTTGATCGAAAAACATTTGCGCTTGAGGATTCTTGGTAGAAACTTGATGGTGATGCGTTCCCAGTCCAGAAATTAAAGTATATGGCTGTTGTGCTTGAGCTATAGCCTCGCTAGGAAAAACTAAGCTCAATATAAGTACCCACAGTAAAAATAAGTATTTCATTGTCTAAATTCCCATTTATCAAGCTTTTTTCTTATTAATTTCCAGATGCCACAATTTTTCTAAGGTGGCTACTTTTCTTTTTAGAGCAGTAGCGCGATATTTTTTATAAGTATTAAATGCTACAAATAAAACAACATGAATAATAATGATATCAAACCAAATAAAAGTATTAATATATACAGAATCTTTACTAGTTTGTTCTACATGAATAGAGTCATTTATTAAGTAATTGTGATAACTGTCTGGCATGAGTACCTCTAGAGATTTAAATATATGTTCTATTCAAAGACTTCATAGGGAATCTTATAGTTTTCTGATTGCAGCAGCTAGATTTTCAGTTGATTTTACGGAAATCTTTTTTAGTGGACTTAATATCACATCTTTTCAAGGGTTTCACCTGACAGCAGTTTCCAGGTTATTGAACCACATATCCAAAGTAGAGGCACGGCACCAGTAAGATTATTGTATGTACAGGAAGATTGTGGATGCCCATACGTGTCAACTTAACGTGAAACCCTTGTTAAAACGTGATTTTGTATTCACTCACCTACCATTACGATCCTCGTCACCCCACCCCAGTTTTGTCTAAAGCCAAAACTTCCCCTCCCCGCAGGCGGAGAGAAGTTGCGTGCGGGGGTTCCCCCCCGTTGAGCAAACTTCGGGGGAGGGGATTAAGGGGTGGGGTAAAACGTATGTGGGATAAGCGTTTGAGCTTAAGTTGACACCAATGGTGGATGCCGTGCCCCTACTACTACCGCATGGTCTATATACTTGAAAAACGCTCTAAGTGGATACCAATGATGGTTATCTGCCCTAGCGTGTGGTTTATTTATCCGAAAATTGCTGTAAATTGGCAACTAATCTAAAATCTATTAATGCTATACAGAAGATTTGGACGCACAGAATTACAGATGCCGGTGTTTTCCTGCGGCGGGATGAGATACCAGTTCAAATGGCAGGATGTTTCTCCAGGGGAGATTGCCAAAGATAACCAGGAAAATCTCGAAGCAACTATTCAACGGGCAATTGAGTTGGGCATCAATCATATTGAGACTGCCCGTGGTTATGGAACATCGGAAATGCAATTGGGGCGAATATTACCCAAAATTCCGCGCGAAAAGTTGATTGTGCAGACTAAAGTTGGCCCTGTTGCAGATGCCAAAGAATTTCGCAAGACATTTGAGCGATCGCTCAAATATCTCCAACTAGATTACGTTGATTTATTGGGATTGCATGGTATTAATCATGACGAATCTTTGGAATACAGTATCCGTCCGGGTGGCTGTTTAGAAGCGGCACAGCAGTTACAAGCTGAGGGCAAAGTCAGATTTATCGGTTTCTCCACCCACGGATCTGCTGATTTAATTGTGCAAGCAATTAATACTAACCAATTTGATTATGTGAACCTGCATTGGTACTACATTAATCAATGGAATTGGGCAGCGATTGAAGCTGCAACAAGCCACGATATGGGAGTGTTTATCATTAGCCCATCTGATAAAGGCGGGATGCTGTATAAACCACCGCAAAAATTAGTCAATCTGTGTGCGCCTTTGAATCCGATGGTGTTTAACGATTTATTTTGCCTCAGTCAGCCACAGGTACATACCCTGAGTTTGGGAGCAGCAAAACCCCAAGATTTTAACGAACACCTGAAAACCTTAGACTTGCTCGATAACGCAGCAGAAATTTTACCGCCAATTTTGGCACGCTTGGAATCAGAAGCGATCGCCACTTTGGGAGAAGACTGGGTGAAAACCTGGCAAGTTAATTTACCCAGCTATGAACAAACACCTGGCGAAGTGAATATGCGAGTGATTTTGTGGTTGTGGAATTTAGCGATCGCCTACGACATGATAGACTACGCCAAAATGCGCTACAACCTTCTAGGCAATGCTAGTCACTGGTTTCCTGGTAATAAAGCCGACCGAATCAATGAACTAGACTTACGCTCATGTCTTGCTCATAGTCCCCAAGCAAACAAAATCCCCCAAATTCTGACAAAAGCACATCAGCTGTTGGGGGATGAAGCGGTTAAACGTTTATCTCAGAGTTAGATGGGGGAGGAGAGCAAGGGAGCAGGGCAGGGCTGTTTCATTACCTAAAATGGTTAAAATTGCAAGGGTCAAAGAGATTAAAATTTAGAGCAAGCAGACAATTTTGGGCAAAATTTTTATGCCTTAATACCTAAATTAACCTGAGTTCGGGATAAGAAATCCTCAAACCCCTTGATTTTTCGTTGTCTGGTCTGAAACTTTGTTTTCATATATTTTCAATAAGGCATGTTGTTGATATTAATCTCATTTGTGAACCTTATTGACGAAACGATTCCACTTTAATCACTTCTTTTACCACTTAGAATTTTGCTCAATCTATACACAATAAGCTTTTTAGCTTCTGGCTTAACCCGAACTCAGGTTAAATTATGTTGTTTTTCTTTGCGCCTACCCTACCCTTCGGGAACGACTTCGTCGAACGGGAAGCCACTTCGTGTCTATGCGCCTTTGCGTGAGAATCTCCTCTTGACAAATCTCATACAGCAACGAATGAAACAGCCCTGGGGAGCAGGGGGAGTCTTTATTGCCTTCTTGCCCTATGCCCCATGCCCCATAACTAAAATTCCGTTGCATCTGTTGATTTATCAGTCTTAGGTGGAATTACCAGTACTTTATCAACCCGGTTACCATCCATATCCATCACTTCAATCCGCATTCCCTGCCATTCAAAATGATCTGCTGCTGCTGGGATGCGGCCTAAATGAGTGATGACAAACCCGCCCAAGGTTTGATAGCTACCTCGTTCCTCGGATTGCCACTCTTCCATATCAAAAATTTCTAAAAACTCTTCTACAGGTAACATGCCATCTAAAAGCCAGGAACCATCTTCCCGTTGTACGGCTTGTGGTTGGTCTTGTCCGGGACCAGCCGGAACATCACCAACAATTTCACTCATAATATCGTTGAGAGTTACTAATCCTTGAATCACACCGTATTCATCAACTACCAACGCCATGTGGGTAATAGTTTGCTTAAATAACTCCAAAACTTTTAAGCCACGGGTACTTTCTGGGACAAATACAGGTTGTCGCAATCCTACTGTCAAATCTAGAGATTCACCTTTAAAACTTCTGGCTAATAAGTCTGTTACGGGAATTACACCCAGCACATTATCTAGTCCTTCTTGACAAACTGGATACCGGGAATAGGCACTTTCAACCATTTTCTGGCGGTTTTCTTCTACGGTGTCGTCCAAGTCCAGCCAAACAATATCTGGACGAGGTGTCATAAAGGAACTGACCGGGCGATCGCCTAAGCGAAATACTCGCTCTACCATATCCTGTTCGGCTTCCTCAAAGGTTCCCGCTTCCGTACCTTGCTCAATTAAAATTTTAATTTCTTCTTCAGTAACTTGTGGCTCGGCAGAGGGGGTAATTCCTAACACCCGCAACACCATTTCTGTAGAAGCACTTAAAAGATAAACGGCTGGAGAAGCGATCGCAGCTAAGGCTCGCATCGGTATCGCAACAAACGCGGCAATGCCTTCCGGGTTGTTTAATGCCAAGCGTTTCGGTACTAATTCACCAACAATTAGCGATAAATAGGTAATAATCAACACTACTATTCCAAAAGAGAACGGTTGACTATAAGGTGCTAAAAATGGGATTAACTTCACATAAACTGCTAATTTCGCGGCAATAGTCGCTCCGCCAAAAGCACCAGTCAAAATACCAATCAGGGTAATGCCAATCTGAATCGTAGAAAAAAACTGATTGGGAGACTCCGCAAGTTTCAATGCTACCCGTGCTTTAACGTCTCCTTGATTAGCCATCTGTTGTAATCTGACTTTCCGTGCCGAGACAATCGCCATCTCGGACATAGAAAACACACCATTGGCAATAATTAGTACCAAAATGATTAAAATTTCAAAAGTCATGGAGGACATGTTTAGAATTGCCGCTATCAAGAGCGAACTTAGCTTAACTCTTAGTATCTAGTATTAAAGGTGCATCCATAAACGCTTTAATTGTACATAAAGTCATTGTGATAGTTCATTGGCCATTAGTCATTGGTTATTGGTAATTTGTGATTCTCCGCGTTCCCCTGTCCTGTTGTCCTTCTCATCCCATTCCCAAATATCTTCCCCCAAAGAATCAGAGGGCTGTTAACAGTATTTAAAATGGTTGACATAAGCTGCCTCACATCGACTTCCATTTATAGTAAAAGTTATGGCATTTTCTTCTATTGTGCGTGCTTTGGCGCGATCGCCACTAACCACTGAGCTAGTTTCCAAACTCAACCGCCACCAGGATTTGCGGTTAAATGGTATTCCCCGCCTCCCTAAGGGTTTAGTCGCTTCCGCACTGGCACAAAATTCCGACAAGAATTTATTTGTGGTGTGTGCCACTTTGGAGGAAGCCGGACGCGCTTATGCACAGTTAGAAGCGATGGGATGGAAGAACGTATATTTTTACCCGACTTCTGAGGCATCACCCTACGAACCATTTGATCCCGAAACTGAGATGACTTGGGGACAGATGCAAGTGTTGGCTGATTTGGTTAAAAGCCAAGAGTCAAAAGTCAATGGGAACCAGCCAAAAATTGCGATTGTGGCGACTACAGGGGCGCTACAACCGCATTTACCACCACCAGATGCTTTTATCCCTTTTTCTGTAACTTTAAAAAAGGGTATGGAATTTGACTTAAATACCTTCAGTACCAAACTTGCTACTTTAGGCTATGAACGAGTACCGTTGGTAGAAACAGAAGGGCAATGGAGTCGGCGTGGTGATATTGTTGATATCTTTCCTGTAGCGTCTGAATTACCAGTAAGGTTGGAATGGTTTGGCGATGAAATCGAGCAAATCAGGGAATTCGACCCCGCAACTCAACGTTCTGCGCTTGACAAAATTGACCAAATTATTCTCACGCCTACTAGCTTTGGGCCAATTATTCTAGAAGCACTTCAAAATAGTGCTGAGTACCAAGTGCTGAGTTCTGAGTCAGAATTTAACTCAGAACTCAGCACTCAGGACTCAGCACTACTCGAAGGTAGTCGTCGCTTTTTAGGGTTAGCCTTTGAACAACCAGCATCACTTTTGGACTATTTAAGCGAAAATACCTTAGTCGCTATCGATGAGCCAGAACAATGTCATGCTCATAGCGATCGCTGGGTAGAAAATGCCGAGGAGCAATGGTCGCTGGGAACTGGAGAAATTGGACTAGGTTCTTTACAATTGCCAAAAATCCATCGGTCTTTTGAGGATTGTTTGGCAACAGCATCAAAATTTAAACAAGTCTATTTATCGGAACTGGCAGAAGAAAACAGTGGGATTAATCTGGCGAGTAGACCTGTTCCCGTTACACCACATCAATTTGCTAAACTTGCTGACACATTGCGCCAAGAACGCGATCGCAATTTTTCTACTTGGCTAATTTCGGCTCAACCTTCGCGTTCGGTTTCTCTGTTGCAAGAACACGACTGTCCGGCGCAGTTTATCCCTAATCCCCGCGATTACCTAGCAATTGAAAAGCTACAAATTAACCATATACCTGTAGCACTCAAGTATTCTGGATTAGCGGAACTCGAAGGTTTTATTTTGCCGACGTTCCGCTTGGTAGTAGTTACAGACCGGGAATTTTATGGACAGCATTCCCTAGCTACACCTAGTTATATCCGCAAGCGTCGCCAAGCTGCATCTAAGCAAGTTGACCCCAACAAACTACGACCGGGAGATTATGTAGTTCACCGTAGTCACGGGATTGGTAAATTTGTCAAGTTAGAAAGCCTGACGATCAACGATGAAACCCGTGATTATATTGTGGTGCAGTATGCTGACGGCTTACTGAGAGTTGCCGCCGATCAAGTAGGTTCTTTATCTCGGTTCCGCACCACCGCCGATAAAGCACCCGAACTGCACAAAATGACGGGTAAAGCTTGGGAGAATACCAAGAACAAAGTCCGCAAAGCCATCAAGAAATTGGCAGTAGACTTGCTGAAATTGTATGCAGCGCGATCGCAACAACAAGGCTTTAGCTACCCAGCAGATATGCCTTGGCAAGAGGAAATGGAAGATTCTTTCCCTTACCAACCGACAACCGATCAGCTCAAAGCCGTACAAGATGTCAAACGCGACATGGAAAGCGATCGCCCAATGGATCGCTTAGTTTGTGGCGATGTCGGTTTTGGAAAAACGGAAGTAGCAATTCGCGCTATTTTCAAAGCTGTCACCGCAGGTAAACAAGTCGCCTTACTTGCACCTACCACCATCCTCACCCAGCAACATTACCACACCCTCAAAGAACGCTTTGCACCTTACCCGGTAAATGTCGGCTTACTCAACCGCTTCCGCACGGCTGAAGAACGCCGAGATATACAAAAACGGTTAGCAACTGGAGAATTAGATGTAGTCGTTGGCACACACCAACTTTTAGGCAAAGGTGTAGCCTTCCGGGATTTAGGACTGTTGGTGGTGGATGAAGAACAACGCTTTGGCGTTAACCAAAAAGAAAAAATTAAAAGCTTGAAAACTCAGGTAGATGTGCTGACGCTCTCTGCTACTCCCATTCCCCGCACCTTATATATGTCTTTGTCCGGAATTCGGGAAATGAGCTTAATTACCACACCACCCCCATCCCGGCGACCAATTAAAACACATCTCGCCCAGATGAACCAAGAAACCATCCGTACAGCTATTCGTCAAGAAATAGACAGAGGCGGCCAGGTATTTTACGTAGTACCCAGAGTCGAAGGAATTGAAGAGACAACCACAAAATTGCGAGAAACTATTCCCTCGGCTAGGTTTGCTGTCGCCCACGGTCAAATGGATGAAGGGCAGTTAGAATCAACCATGCTCACCTTTAACAATGGTGAAGCAGATATTTTGGTTTGTACGACAATTATTGAATCTGGTTTAGATATCCCCAGAGTCAACACCATCTTAATTGAAGATGCCCACCGCTTTGGTTTGTCACAGCTGTATCAATTACGCGGTCGTGTAGGACGCGCAGGGATTCAAGCTCACGCCTGGTTATTTTATCCCCAACAACGGGCATTATCTGATGCTGCACGGCAGAGATTGCGGGCAATTCAGGAATTTACCCAACTAGGTTCTGGATATCAGCTAGCAATGCGAGATATGGAAATTCGAGGTGTAGGTAACTTGCTAGGTGCAGAACAATCCGGTCAAATGGATGCGATCGGTTTTGATTTGTATATGGAAATGCTCGAAGAATCGATTCGCGAAATCCGCGGCCAGGAAATTCCCCAGGTTGACGATACCCAAATTGACCTCAACCTCACAGCATTTATTCCCGCCGATTACATTCCCGATATAGATCAAAAGATGAGCGCTTACCGTGCAGTAGCGGCGGCTAAATCGAAAGAAGAATTAACGCAGATTGGAGCCGAATGGAGCGATCGCTATGGTGCAATTCCAGTACCAGCTAGTCAGTTATTGCGCGTTATGGAACTCAAACAGCTAGCGAAAAAGTTAGGTTTTAGCCGCATTAAACCAGAAAACAAGCAGCACGTCATTTTAGAAACGCCAATGGAAGAACCAGCTTGGAATTTACTCGCAGCGAACTTACCAGAACATCTCAAAACGCGTTTTGTTTACTCTCCTGGTAAGGTAACTGTACGCGGTTTAGCAGTGATGAAGGCAGATCTACAGTTGCAAAGTTTGCTTGATGCGATGAGTAGAATGCAGGGGGCAATTCCGGAAGCCGCTATTGTTTGAGCAGTTGGAAGCATTTCAATATTAGTGAACAAAGGACAAGTGCGTGATGCTATATAAAGTTCCATTACTGCTGACACCCCAACCTGAAGGCGGATTTACTGTCACATCACCCTTGCTACCAGAATTAGTTACTGAGGGAGATACAGTTGAGGAGGCTTTAACAAATGTTAAGGATGCTTTGACTGCTGTAATCGAGGCTTATGAGGATTTGGGACGAGCTTTACCAATCAATATGCAATTCGCCAGCTAGGTGCTGATGCTGATTTGAATCAGGTTCTCGTCACAGGAGTTCTGCGACGAGAACCTACTATTGACTTTCAAACCGCCTTTGCTGCTGAGTTAGGAGGTTTGAAGGATGCTGAAGTATTGGCGATCGTACAGACAATAGCCGTTAATTCAGTAGTGATAGCCTAATGAGCAAGTAGATGGAGATCGGTGTTAGCTTTAAAAACAAAGTGTTCCGTGAGCGTATTACATCATGTCGTCGGCAGCTATTACCACAGTGATCAAGATGATGGAGTCCTTACCTGTTGATGTGCAGGAAAGGATTGCGGAGCATCTGCGAGAGTACATTGATGACTTGCAAGATGAAATCCAGTGGAATGAATCTTTCCAGAGAACACAACAAAACCTTATTGCTGCTGCTAGACGCGCAAAACAAGAAATAGCAGAGGGAAAAGCGACTGCAATAGATTTTTGCTTGCAAAAAACACCAAAATGAGAAAGTCAAACGTCATTTTGAGAAAGTCAAATGCTATTTTGCTTATTAAAATTGAGTTATTTATTTTTTCGATGAAGTGAGCAGTTATGGCAAGCGCGAGGACAGGCGATCTTTAGACTAAAATCTTCTTGGTAATAATCAAATTTAGGATTTTATGAGTGATCGCATAAAACGCCTAATTTAAGTGATTGCACTTAATGCCGAACTAAGGGTACTGTATACAACAATTATGACTAATAATTTATAGTTATACTTGTGCTAGCAGCTTCTCAGTATGCCATAGTTTTTACATGATAACTTCTATCAGGCAAAGCGACGGGCTAAAGGTTTTGGCTAGAGACTCACAAAAGAACGATGGCCCGTTTTTCTGTCCCAAATGCCACTATGAAGTCATTCTTCGCAAAGGTCGAGTAAAAGTACATCATTTTGCTCACAAGCCACCTGTATTTTGCCAGTATGGGCAGGGAGAATCTGAATATCATCGAGCTTGCAAGCAAAGTATTTTTGATTGCCTAAGTCAAGCAGAAGATGTTGCCAATTGTGAGTTGGAGAAAGATTTAGGAAAGGTAGTTCCAGATATTTATTTTGTAAGAGGAACAGTCAAAGTTGCTATTGAAGTCCAGATTAGTAGCTTGACCATGAGCAAAATAATTGAACGGACTGAAGAATATAACCGATTGGGAGTTTATGTTCTTTGGCTGCCAGTTTTTGATGATGTTCTAGAAGATGAAATGTATGCGCCAAAGCAATGGGAAAAATGGCTACATACTACCTATTACGGTCGGGTTTATTATTGGCTGCAAGATCTAAATATAGCAGCTATTCACTTTGATGAATACCAAATTTGGGTAGAGGAATCTAATTGGTATAGTTCAGATGGCAATGAGATGTCCGCTGGGGGTTACTTCAAAAGATCAAAAAGGTATCGCACCCCTAATCATGGGATGACTCTAAATATTCTGAAAGACTTTCAAGCTACAATCAGAAGAGCTTGGGCTGGTGGAGACATTACCGTTCCCAATTGCAAAATCCTGAATGACAAGTACCCTGCTTGGTGGAAGTAATTAGACCCATATGTTGAACTATAGTCCTAATTTTGAGTGATCGCTCTTTCTCTAACAACTCAACAGGCAATAGGTAAAATATAAAATTGAGTTATTCTGGCAGTTATATAGACAATTCCCCAATGCTAGAAGCAGCATCCAAAACTCTGACACTGGAAGAGTTTCTGCAACTACCAGAAACCAAACCCGCCAGTGAATATATTGATGGTCAAATTATCCAGAAACCGATGCCACAAGGCAAACATAGTACGCTACAAGGAGAACTTGTACCTGCGATCAATTTTGTAGTTAAGCCTAAGCGTCTGGCTCGTGCTTTTCCGGAGTTGCGTTGTACCTTCGGCGGTCGTTCAATTGTACCTGATAGCGCTGTTTTCGTCTGGAGCAGGATTCCCCGCGATGAGAATGGGGAAGTTGCTAATACCTTTGCGATCGCTCCCGATTGGACAATTGAAATTTTGTCTCCTGATCAAAGTCAGACGAAGGTAACAAAAAATATTCTCCATTGTCTCAAGCATGGAACTCAAATGGGTTGGCTGATTGATCCAGATGAACAAACAGTGTTTGTTTATCGCCCTAAGCAAGAAACTGAGGTGTTTGATCGGCCAGATGCACTTTTACCTACACCATCGTTTGCAAGTGAGCTACAGCTTACAATTAAGGATTTGTTTGCTTGGTTGTTAGAGTGATATTGAATCTACTTCAGGTGCGATCGCCCCATAACCTTAAGTCCTCTAAAATTAAATTAGTGGTGTTTTGAGGATGTGGTAATTTTACCAACAGGTGAACAGGTAAAATCTTGCATTAAAGGTTGTCAATATCTGACGAACTTCTATCGTCCCATAGAGCTTGTACGTTTTGATGAGCGTATAGGTATTGTGTACATCTTTGCAGGTGAAGATTTGCAAGTTGTAATTTACCGTGATGGCAAGTGGAGGTTTAGATGAAACCAGACTTTGACACTATGAGCATCGCTGAACTGCGAGCTTATTTACTTTTACATCGAAATGATGATGAAGCATTTTACAAACTTGCCGATCGTCTCGAAGCGAGTTCTGAAGATACTGATTTATACCCGATTCCAGACACACCTGAGAACATCGCCATCATGGAAACAGCAATCCAAGAACAGGTTAAGAAGTTGGAACAGAAGCGACAAGGTTGAGCGATCGCGGCGTTCTCACAATTCCTTTGCAGTGCCATCGCTTTTGTTGTGCTCCCAGAAATAAGTTTGCGATCGCTCTCATCTTCACAGCCAGAGTAGCAGGTGCATTCTTTGTACAAACTGAGATTAGAAAAATAAATCAGGGAAAACTAAAAGTAAATATTTTATTTTCTCTACACTTATGACAATAAACGATTATGAAACGTCAAACCCCTTAGGTTGGCAAGAGTGTCACAAACAGCTACAGCTTGCCGTTCAGTACCAGAAAATCTTGGCGAGAATTACAGCTAAGATTCGAGCATCTGTAAAGCTAGAATCCTTGTGTTCAACTTCTTGTCAAGATATTTGTCGGCAATTGAAGATTGAGCGAGTGGCAATTTACCGTTTTAATGCCGACTGGAGTGGTAGTTTCATCAATCGTTTTGGCTTCGCAGAATCTCCCTGGAATGCACTGACGGCCTTTGGGGAGGACTTAGTGTGGAAAGATTCGCATTTCCAAGAAACTCAGGGAGGACGGTATCGTAAAAATGAGACGTTTGCCGTAACTGACATTTACGATGCTGGACATGCTCGTTGTCATATTGAGGTTTTAGAACAATTTCAGATTCGCTCATATGCGATCGCCCCGATTTTCATTGGTGCAAAACTGTGGGGTTTGCTTGCAGCCTATCAACATTCTGCGCCTCGGCAATGGTATGCTGACGAAATCGAATTTTTAGGACAAGCTGCTAGCACTCTAGGTGTGGCAATGCAGCAAGCAGAAATCCTAGAAGAAACCAAACAGCGCACAGCAGAGCTGCAAGATGCAATTGCGCGGCAACGTGCCTTGACAGAAGTTGTGGGGAATATTCGCTCGTCTCTGAACACCGAATTTATTCTCAACACTGCCTGTCAAGAACTTTGCAAACTCCTAAAGCTAGAGCGGGCGGCGGTTTATCGCTTCAATGAAGACTGGAGCGGTGAATTTGTCAGCCAGTTTGGCATGGTTGAGGCACAGTGGGATAGAATCAATCCGTTTGGCAGAAATCTGGTTTGGGAAGATACCCATCTGCAAGAAACCAAAGGTGGGCGCTACCGCAATAACGAAAGTTTTGCCGTTAACGACATTTACCAAGCCGGTCACTCACGTTGTCACATTGACGTTCTAGAGCAATTCAAGATTCGGGCTTATGCTTTAGCGCCTATCTTCATCGGACCTAAACTGTGGGGGTTGATAGCAGCCTATCAACACTCCGAACCGCGCCAATGGGCAAATTACGAAGTTGAGTTCCTTGGACAGGTGGGGGCACAATTGGGAGTCGCAATTCAACAAGCCGAGAACTTGGCCCAATCAAAACAACAGGCCATTGCCCTCCAAGATGCGATCGCTCGGCAACGGGCACTGACGGAAGTGGTCGGGAAAATTCGCTCCTCCTTAGATATTAATTTGATTCTAGAAACAACTTGCCAAGAAGTTTGTAAACTGCTGCGAGTTGAGCGAGTTGGCGTTTACCGCTTTAATCCAGATTGGAGTGGCGAATTTGTCAGTCATTTTGGCATGGTGGAAGCACAGTGGGATAGCATCAATCCGTTTGGCAAAAATTTAGTTTGGGAAGATACCCACCTGCAAGAAACCAAAGGCGGACGCTATCGCAACAACGAAAATTTTGCGATTAGCGACATCTACCTAGCCGGGCACTCACGCTGTCACTTAGATATTTTGGAGCAATTCAAGATTCGCGCCTATGTTTTGACCCCAATTTTTGTCGGGCGGACGTTGTGGGGATTGTTGGCTGCTTATCAACATTCCGCACCGCGCCAGTGGGAGAGTGTGGAAGTAGAATTTTTGGCACAGGTTGCCAGCCAACTTGGAGTAGCGCTGCAAAGCTCGCAAATGATGACCCAAGTCCAGACTCGGGCCGATGAACTGCACCAATCGGCAGAACAACGTCGAATTTTATTTGATTTGGTTGTCAAAATTCGCGAATCTTTGGATTTAGACACGATCTTTAAAACTACAGTCAATGAAGTGCGGCGATCGCTCAAAGGCGATCGAGTCGGCATCTTCCGTTTTGATCCTGATGTCGGTTTTTGCAGTGGAGAATTTATCGCTGAAGATGTACTACCCCAGTTTGACTCTGCTCTCTCGATGAAGGTACAAGACTATTGCTTTGGCGACCATTTTGCGCCGCAATATCGCCAAGGGCAAGTACAAGTGATTTCTGACATCAACAGCATTGGCTCTAAAGTACCTCATCTGGATGTGATTGAGCGATTTCAAGTCAAAGCGCAAGTTGTTGTACCGCTGATGGAAGGAGACGAACTGTGGGGATTATTGTGCATTCACCAATGCACCCATGCCCGTAATTGGGAAGAAACTGAATTAGAATTTGTCACCCAAGTGGCGACGCAATTTAGTGTCGCGCTACGTCAAGCCAACTTATTTCAACAATCCAGTTTGCTTGGTCAAACCCGTGAAGAAGCAAATCAACTGGCACAGGCACTTAATGAACTACGCACTGCCCAAATGCAAATTATCCACGCGGAAAAAATGGCTAGTTTGGGGCAATTAGTGGCGGGGGTTGCCCATGAAATTAATAACCCAATTAATTTTATCTACGGTAACTTGCAACACGCTCACCAATACACAAAAGATTTACTGCGCTGTCTGGAGCTTTATCGACATTATCATCCCGATACTGTACCGGAGATCCACGAGTTTTTAAAGAAAACCGAAATAGACTTTTTATTTGACGACTTACCTAAATTATTCCAGTCTATGCAGATTGGTAGTGAGCGCATTTGCGAAATTGTCACCTCTTTACGTAACTTCTCGCGCCTAGATGAAGCCGAGTTGAAAGAAGCAAATATTCACGAAGGTATTGATAGTACGTTGATGATTTTGCAACATCGCTTGAAGCCCTCATCTGATATCCCTACCATTAATGTCAGTAAAGACTATGATTCCTTACCTCTCATAGAATGCTATCCCGGTCAGTTGAATCAGGTATTTATGAATTTACTGTCCAATGCCATTGATGCATTAGAAGAGCGCAACGCCTGCACATCTGCCGAAGTGATTGCCACAAAACCTAGCGAAATCCGAATTTCTACCTCTTTACTCAATAAAGACTGGATTGCTATTCGGATTGCTGACAATGGACTTGGTATGGATGAAAAAGTACTATCTCGACTGTTCGATCCATTTTTTACCACTAAGGTTGTTGGTAAAGGCACAGGGCTAGGACTTTCGATCAGCTATCAAATTGTGAGCGATAAACATAAAGGTAAGATCTACTGCCAATCTGAACTTGGCAAAGGCACAGAATTTGTGGTTGAACTGCCGATTCATCAAGCAACAACTAGAAAATCAGCAACTCGAGTCTAGACAGCCGCTCCGCTAGAAGTAGTTGACCTAAAAGACAAGATATGGGTGTTGTTAAAATCGTGATCGCGTTGTTTTTGTGAATCTTGAACTACACCACCCTTTCTTCAACCACACAACAAGCGATCGCCTCAAATATAGATATCCTTTCTAAGGATACGTGTAGCCATTAATCTGAACTCCACCATACGCCCCTGGTGTAGGGCGAGGAAGAGAGTTTCGAGACTGGGGCAGTTGAGTAGGTTGCTGCACACCATAGTTGCCATACACTGTTGGGGTTGAAGGGTTGACAACACCTTGAATTTGAGTTGGCGTAGAGTATGGTGAAATGTTGGTAGTTGCGGCAGAAGTAACAGGTGATGTCACTGATGTTGCTTGTACCCCATTGGGCAATACCTGACTGTTATTGAAGTTAGTATAAGGATTTTGGGTGAGGTTTGTTGTTGTTGGTTGAGTATAACCTGGCCCTGTATTTAAGCTAGGGTTAGCAGGCAGAGTCTGACTGGGTAAGCCGTTGCTCGGTGGAGTCGATGTTGCTGCGGTGGATGAAGTAGGGCTGAAAGTCGGGTTATTAAAGCCAGAGAGATTTTGGCTTGTTGATGTTACTTTGCTGTAAGAGTTAGTCCCCATAATATTTGTGGGGCTGGAAGTTAGGCTATTTAAACTAGAGAGATTCTGGTTTTGCGACTGATTTATAGCACCTTGCAAAGGGCTGTTAACAACAGAATTTTGACTTTTATTGTTTTGATTAGCTAATTCCATCTCTTGGTTAAACGATGTTGCACCTTCTGTTTCTTCTGAGGATGTAGTTAAAGATTTAGCGCCTAACAATGGGCTGTTACTATAACCCGATCGCAATAAATTGTCTGCTTGTACAACAAAGGGATTGTTCTGCTTTGGCGCGGCTATGCCATTAACTATTCCTAAACTAGGATTTGATTTGGCAACATTGGTAGCAGCAGGTTGTTGGTTAATTACATCATCAAATAAGCTTTGGCTGTTCTTGGCTTTTGAGTTTTCTTCAGGGAGACTTAAAGTTGCTGCTAAATTTGCTTGCTCAAAATCTTTAATCAAGACTGGTAAGTTATCAATATCTGCAACCGCCGCTCGATCTTCGGTTGAAAGAGAGGATTCAGCAACCTTTGGTGCAGCAACTTCTTGATTTTGCTTCTGAGTAAACATATCTGGATTTGACAGATATTCCCACATTCCCAGCCCAAGCACAGATAAAAAAATTGCTGTCACCCAAAAGCTAGGTTGTCCTAAATTCCGTAACCTGGCTTTAAGATAGCGTAAGTATGCAGGGGGATAATCACGATTTGACATAGTTTTAGGTATGGGGATTTACTGTGAAGTGGTAATAATTTGCGTAGTTTTAGAGTACTGACGCTACTAAAAACTTTCGTAGTTAGAAAAAATTTCAAATAAGCTTTAAGGTTGATTTCATACTAACTGCTCATTCTTCATGAGTCATTAGTTAGGGACAATTATTAGTTAAAAATTTATTTTTTGCTGATTTGGGTTCTTGAGTAAGGCTTTCCCTGTCTAATGAGATAGCAGTTTTTAAGCGACGGTTACTTTGGATATGATCGGGAATTGAAAGCTGGTCTAAGTTTATTGTTGTAGCTACTTTCTAGTTACTAAACTGTGCGCTGCAAGCTGCGCTCTCGCACCGCATAGTACTATTTACCAGGAGACTACAGCAATGATGAAAGCTGAAGATATCATGACTAAGAACGTAGTTACCATTCGTGGTTCAGCAACAGTTGCTGAAGCGGTGGGGCTGATGAAGGAAAAAGGATTGCGTGCTCTGGTTGTGGATCGTCGCTATGATAATGATGCTTATGGCATAGTCACAGAAACAGATATTGTTTATAAAGTAACAGCCTACGGTAAAGACCCGAAGCAAGTGCGGGTTTACGAAATTATGAGCAAGCCCTGCATCGTCGTCAATCCTGAATTGAGCGTGGAATATGTGGCGCGGTTATTTGCTAATACTGGTATCCGAAGAGCGCCAGTAATTCAAGGTAGACTGTTGGGCATCATCTCAATTACCGATATTCTGACAAAAAGCGACTTTGTCGAAACGCCAAAAGCACCGCTGCTAGAAGAGAGAATTCAAAAAGCGATCGCAGAGGCTCGTGCTCTTTGTACTGAACAAGGTGCCTATTCTAAAGCCTGTGCTGCGGCTTGGGATGAGGTTGAAGAACTTCAAGCAGAAGCGGCTCATCAAAAAGCTGAAGGTATGGAATCAGCCAAGCTCTCTTTTGAGGAATACTGTAGAGATAATCCCGATGCGCCGGAATGTCGGAAGTACAATTCTTGAGGGTTACTGAGGTGTGAGGAAAGGGGGACAAGGGGAAAATCATTGCCTCTTGACCCTTGACAAATGTCCCATGCTTCCTACCTTTGGGCAACTCGCATCAATAAAAATAGACCTGTTCCCAACCCGATGAAGTTAGGTAGCCAAGCTCCCATAAAAGGAGATAGCACATTTGCTTGTGCTAAGGCTCCAGTCATAAAGCTGAGTAAGTAATACGAGAAAATTACGATCACGCTCACACCAAAACTTGTACCGCGCCCAGTGCGTTGGGGTATGCTGCCCATAGCTGCGCCTACCAAGCCAAAAACTACACAGACAAAAGGCAAGGCGATTTTTTGCTGAATCCGGACTTCGAGTTTACGAATTTTTTGGCGATCACCACCGAGACGTTCTACAGCTAGTTGTTCTAATGCTTCGGAAATATTCATCTCCCCATAGTCCCGGCTTTTTTCTGCCAAACTTAATGCTGTGCGGGGAAGCCGTAGCTGTTGGTGTTCAAATCGTAAAATGTTGCGGTAAGAGCGATCGGCAGATACTAAATAGATAGTCCCGTTATAGAAATCCCAGACGTTTTGCGATGGGTTCCATTGGCCTGATTCTGCTACCACTATTTGATTCAGCCCTGCTTCGGAACGATCTATAATTGTTAACCCTGTCATCCGCTTACCGTCGAATTGATCGGCGTAAAATAAGCGTGTCAATATTCTATTCGTAGTCCCATCTGGGTCTTTAGTATCACGATATTCAGGATAAAAAATATTCTGCTGTTTTAAAATTGGCTTGTCAGACTTTAAGGCGTTGTTTAGGGTAACATTTGCTTGATAACTTGCTGCTGGTGCTATATGCTCATTAAACACAAATGTCAGACCTGTAACCACCAAGCTTAACATCACAGCAGTTAGCACCATTCGATAGACACTCACACCACAGCCACGCAGGGCAATCAGTTCACTCTCGCTCGAAAGCCGACTGTAGGTCATTAAGGTAGCCAACAGGGTGGACATGGGGAAGGCTAAGACGATGAAAGTTGGCAGCTTTAATAAAAAAACCTGAATGGCGATGTCTATGGGTAGCCCAGATTCTACGATTTTTCTTACTAAGTCAAATACGGCATCAATTGTCACCCCAATTGATGAAAAAGCTCCCACCCCAAATAAAAACGGTGGTAGCAATTCGCTGGTCAGGTAGCGATCCATGATCGTAAAAGGCATCAGCGAATTGATAGTGTAATAAGATGTGAGCTTCTTTGTAATCATACGCAAACTTAAAAAGTAAATATCTAGAACCCAGACACAGCCAAGGATTTATATTGAATTTAATATCGAAAACAAATTCCCAGTAGCTGACAAATTAGATGAAAACTCTGGATTGACACGTAAGAAGAAAGGCTCAACAATCTCCTGGGAAAATATTAATTAATCACTAGTTTTTTAGACTTGGAAATTATCGCCCAAATAATATTGCCGCACGAGCGGATTATTATAAAGTTCATTGGCATTACCAAAAGCGAGAATTTGTCCCTCGCGCATAATGTAGGCGCGATCGGTAATGGCCAGAGTTTCACGGACATTGTGATCTGTTATTAAGATACCCATGCCGCGATCGCGAAGTCGCGCTACAATTTGCTGAATCTCGGAAACCGCTATTGGATCGACTCCAGCAAATGGTTCATCCAAAAGTAAAAATTTTGGGCCTTCTCTGCCAGCCGCTAAAGCTCTGGCTAATTCCGTCCGGCGTCGTTCACCCCCTGAAAGTTGAATTCCTTTACTGTTAGCCACTTTTTCTAAACGAAACTCCCGCAGTAAATTTTGGATACGCCCTGACCATTCCCACTGTGGTACATGAGTTTGTTCTAGTACTAAGAGTATGTTATCGCGTACCGAAAGCTGGCGAAAAACACTTGCTTCTTGCGCTAGGTAGCCAATGCCCAATCTTGCTCTCTTATGCATTGGCATTGCCGTAATATCACGACCATCTAGCCAGACTTTTCCCTGATTCGGTTTTTCTAAACCTGTGGCAATATAAAAGGTTGTTGTTTTACCTGCTCCATTAGGGCCTAGTAAACCAACAACTTCTCCTTGAGCAACAGAAAGGCTGACACGATTGACAATCTGCCGCTTGCCGTAAGATTTGTGGATATTCTCTAAGATAATTTTCACGCTAGAGATGCCCTTTCCCTGTAACTGCTGCTAATTAGAACGTTTGAGTGGTGCTGTTTTCGGAGCAGGTCTTGCAGATTGTCCACCAAGTTCTGAGTCTTGTACCATGTAAATAGACTCTACTTGACGGTTAGATTCGGGTAAGGCAACAAATCGTCCTTCGTCAATGAGATAAGTTACTTTCTCGGCTCGAATACTATTGCCACCCTGTTGCAAAATATAGACATTACCACTGAAATCAATCCGGCGTTCTTTGCTAAAGTATTGTGCTTGAGTAGCTGTTGCTTGAATCTGGCGCGCAGGATACAACATTTGGACATTGCCGCGAGCAGTTACCACTTGGCTTTTGGCATTATATTCTTGGACATCCGAGCGGATAGTCAGAGGGCGATTTCCCGCGGCTGTTTGTGCGGTCACAGTTTGCACTTGGGGAGGAAAAACCACTGCACCCAAGAGTGTAGCTGGTAACACCAAGGCTAAGGCATAGCGACGTATTTGCGATTTCGGCAATTGAAAGGGGGGCATCATAGCAATTTACAATTTAGAATTTCAGCTTGTATTTTAATTATCTCAACTACTTTATCCAAAGGCGAAAGTTCCCATCTGGACTAATCTCGGATAACTGCTGACGCTATTGACGCTTACCCCAAGCTTAAGGTTTCGCTAGCATTTTTTGGTCATAGTCATATTAGAATTTTGAAGTATCCCGTAGCTAATTGACGCTCGGTAGTCTAAGAGTTGTATTCTGGCTTAATATCCCGCAGCATCAATTCATCAAGTGCTTGTTGAGGTGTGAGTTCACCTTGAAGTAAGCGGTCAACTTGCTCGGTAATGGGAACTGGTATATTTTGCTGTCTGGCTCGTTGCACTAAGACTTGGCAAGTGTTGACACCTTCAGCAGTTCCTTGTAAGTTGTCCAGAATCTCTTGCAGTGTCTTGCCATTAGCTAGCTGATAACCAACTTGATAATTACGACTTAAAGGACTGTTGCAAGTTGCGAGCAAATCCCCTAAACCTGATAAACCGTAAAATGTCTCTGTTTTCGCACCCCAGAAGTTACCGATGCGAACCATTTCTGTGAGTCCACGGGTAACTAAGCCAGCTTTGGCATTGGTTCCCAGCTGTAAACCATCACAAACACCAGCTGCGATCGCAATTACATTTTTGAGTGTTCCGCCTAATTCTACTCCTACGGGATCGGTATTGGTATATACCCGAAAGCGATTAGAAGAAAACACTAGCTGCACCGCTTCAGCAGCAGTAGCAATGGTGCTAGCTACTACTGTTGCAGCTGGTAATTCCATTTCAATTTCTTTCGATAAATTCGGGCCAGAGAGGACAACTACCGCATGGTTAGGGAAAGCTGTTTGCCAAATTTGCGACGGCGTACAGGTAGTTTCTGGCTCTAAACCCTTGGTCGCCGTCACAAAAATTGTGTCTGGGGATAGCGGGAAAGACTTGACTTGCATCACCACATCTCTGACACCTTTCATCGAGATCGCAGACAGGATGATTTGGGCATCTTGTAATACTGCTTCCAAACCTACTGATCCCCAACGCGACCAGACACGCACCTGATGACCATTAGCCGCCGCCAAATTTGCCAGTGCTGTACCCCAAGCACCTGCGCCCAAAATTGCTACGGATTGTGGATTAGTCATTTGGTCATTGGTCATTTCCCCGTGTCTCCGCGTCCCCTTGTTCTCCTTTCCTCATCCTCGACTCCGGGGATAACGTTCCATTAGATTCCGCACTTGTTCTGCATGATATGAGCTTCTTGTTAGAGGAGAAGAAACTACTTGCAGAAATCCTAGTTCTTCGCCGAAGGCTTGCCAAGCGGAAAATTGTTCTGGGGTGATGAAATTATCTACCTTCAAGTGTTTTTGGCTGGGTTGGAGGTATTGCCCAATTGTCAAGATATCGCAATCTACGGCTCGCAAGTCCTGCATGACTTGACGAACTTCGGCATCAGTTTCACCGAGTCCAACCATTATTCCGGATTTAGTGTAAATCCAAGGAGCAATTTGGCGCGATCGCATAAGTAATTCCATTGTGCGATCGTAGTTACCTTGGGGACGCACACGACGATATAGTCGCTTAATCGTTTCTGTATTGTGGTTTAGCACTTCTGGTGCAGCTTGGATAATTATCTCTAGAGCATTCCAATTGCCGCACAAGTCAGGAATTAATACTTCAATTGTAGTTTTGGGCGAGACAGCGCGAACTGCTGCAATACACTGCACAAACTGAGATGCACCACCATCTGGTAAATCATCTCGGTTTACAGAGGTAATCACTACATGATTGAGTTTCATGCGGCGAACAGCCTCTGCCAATCGTTCTGATTCTGTTGGGTCTAAAGGCTTAGGCTTTTTTTCAAAATCTATATCACAGTAGGGACAGGCACGGGTACAAGCTGGCCCCATAATCAAAAACGTGGCAGTACCAGCTTGGAAACACTCACCAATATTCGGACAGGACGCTTCCTCACAAACCGTATTGAGCGCTAAATCCCGCAAAATTTCTTTAACGTTACCGACGCGCTCCCACTGAGGCGCTTTCACCCGCAACCAGTCTGGTTTAACAGTCACAATCCGCTTTTGTTAATGAAGTTATACAAATCTAATCCTAGCAAGCAACGCCCTGATAAAAGTAATCTATATATCTATAGATATGAAATATAGTTTTGTACTTTATCATTTGGTGTGATATTTTGGATATATAGTGCCGTTTTTCGGCGGGATGTAGCGCAGCTTGGTAGCGCACTTCGTTCGGGACGAAGGGGCCGCTGGTTCGAATCCAGTCATCCCGATTGTACATGTCGATTAACTAATTCATTGTCGTCGTTAACAGATTATTGTCGTCATTAACGATTTAAATGTCGTCGAGATTTTAGGTGAGGTTGACTCCACTACATCTCTAATATACTCACAAATGTTGGGATATTCCCGAACGAAGTGCGCCTTTCAACCCTCTCAAAAAAATTTGAATGCTTCAAATATTCCTCTTAATCGACCTAGCTGGAATGGTTGTTGAAACCTTGGGATGTAGAAGGAATAGGTCAACCCAGTAATGAACTTTCAACCCACCCCTAGCCGGAATGGTGGTTGAAACTTTAGTCAGATAGCATATATCTATATCCTTTATGTGTACTTTCAACCCACCCCTAGCCGGAATGGTAGTTGAAACCCAAATCAACCAATGGTTGCTGAGTATTAAAGCCAAATATCGGTTTCAACCCACCCCTAGCCGGAATGGTAGTTGAAACAAAAAATGCCCTCTGCGCAAACAGGGGGCGAACTTCTTTGAACGGACGTGATTGAACAGGATTATCGCTCTTTAATCACTCTCGCGAGATAAAAATCTACAACCCTTATTATGCCGGACTTTTATAAATTTAGGCGTAGGTTGGGTTGAGGAACGAAACCGAATGGCACTAAGATAAGCGAATGTAAAAT
>NZ_MTAW01000183.1 GCF_002154725.1 Nostoc sp. 106C
TTGTCAGAACAAGAATTAGATGTAGTTGCAGGTGGTAATGGTGGTGATGTTCTGTTTGATGCCACCCGATTCCAGTCCAATACTCTGCTCGTGGGGCAAAATACTCAATCAGGTCCAGGAGGTAGTTCCACAACTTCTACGGTAGCAAGACAAGTACTCGATACTAGTGCGATTCACTTGATTGCATTAGGTGGACACTAAATATTACAAAAACTTCAGCAGAGTTGATTCTCAAACACAAATTCATGGTGAATCAAACTCTGCTTTTACTTAACAGAAGTCCACAAATATCGATAGATTTCTTTTAGGGGTACAACGGCAATTGCCGTTGTACCCCTAACAACGTGTTTGTATCACCTCGTAAAACCCTTCGAGCATAGCTGCGCTTACCGCGTTAGTATCTCCGCAGGAGAAGAGGTTTCCCGCAGAGTAAAGTAGCAATTGCAAGCTCATCCATCACGGAGTGAGCGCAATGACTGTAAATATTTTTGTTTAGCTACTTATTACGAAAGTTTTAGATATATATACCTACTAGTATCAACGAAGGTCTTAGGGCAGTTAGCTATTTTGCAGAGTTGGGATTCAAGACGTTTTTCAGATGTTTATTCCTGGCAGGAATCCTACTATGAATACAGTTAGAACAAACAAAGCAGAGGGCAAAAAACAAAGCAATAAAAAACTTGTTTTACCTCTATTCTAACTAACTCTAAATCACACAAATAAAGGAGTCAAAATCATGTCAGTTGAAAATCAAGCCGCTATCGAATTGTCAGAACAAGAATTAGATGTAGTTGCAGGTGGTAATGGTGGTGATGTTCTGTTTGATGCCACCCGATTCCAGTCCAACACTCTGCTCGTGGGACAAAACACTCAATCAGGTCCAGGAGGTAGTTCCACAACTT
>NZ_MTAW01000180.1 GCF_002154725.1 Nostoc sp. 106C
GTCTAGAACGTCAAACCACCCTCTACTGGGGGCGCGTCCAACTGCGATGGTCATTGAAATAAAATCCTCTTTTTTACTAAAATTTCAGCGTTACTGAGGAATTAACGTTTTTTTTTGACAATTTTCAGTAGCCTTGAAACTACCGATATTCTGAGAAATTACTGCCTAGTCAGTCAGCATTTCTCAGGGTTATGCCATTACCCGTACCATTGGCTAGTAGTCTAGTCTGTGGTAACTTAATGATTCTTAACTTATCACATCCATTCGGGTTTTTGACCGATCCACGCAAGTGAATCAGGTGATTTAACACGAAGCTATTAAATATTATGAATATCAGAAATTTTACAATCTGACACAACTTTTCTCATAAATCTCAAAACTAATAGTTCCTAAACTTGCAAGACATACTGCTCAAATGGCAGACTTTTAAAGGGTATATCTCACAGGCCAAGGTAGTTCAATGACGGCATCAACAATTAACAAAGGCGATTCACCTAACGGCGATAGCTCCACGGCACGCATCCTACATCAAAAGGTTCTAGGTTCTCGTCGGTTCAGCAACTACTGGTGGGCAGCTGTCGTTACCTTAGGAGCTACAGGCTTTGTCTTAGCTGCAATCTCCAGTTATCTAAAAGTTAATTTACTCATAGTTACCGATCCAACACAACTGGTTTTCGTACCCCAAGGGTTAGTTATGGGGTTGTATGGATTGGCTGGCTTACTTTTAGCCTTATACCTGTGGTTAGTGATTTTATGGGATGTAGGCGGCGGATATAATGAGTTTAATCAAGAAACTGGCACAATCAAACTTTTTCGCAAAGGATTTCCTGGTAAAAACCGTCAAATAGAGGTAGAAAATCGCATCCAAGATGTGCAATCTGTACAAATAGCCATCAAAGAAGGCCTAAATCCTCGTCGCGCACTCTACCTACGAGTTAAAGGACGGCGAGACCTCCCTCTAACCAGGGTAGGTCAACCTTTATCCTTAACAGAGTTAGAAATTCAAGGTGCAGAGTTAGCTCGCTTTTTGGGAGTACCTCTAGAAGGACTGTAAAGAATTTTGAAGTTGGCATTTTTGGATAAGACGTAAATCCAAAATCTAAAATCATCGAAAACGGTAAGATACTCTGGTTGAATCAGTAATTGGTCATGCGGTTAAAATTTCCACAATTTTTGGTTGCGCTTGTGATTGTTGGTGCGTTGGCGTTGGGAGGATGTTCAACACAGCAAGATGCCTCTAAAGCTTCTGCTCCTACCTCAACAGCTACTTCAACAGCAACCGAGACAAGCAGCAGGACAAGCGCTGAAGCAACGTCCGTATCAGAAACCACTAGTGAGAGTATTCCTGGAATGAAAGATTTACCACGGCTCGAAGGTAAAGCTACTGTGGTGATAACGGTGAAAGGCTCGCCGATTACTATCGAGGTAGACGGCACTAATGCCCCAATTACAGCTGGCAACTTCGTAGATTTAGTACAACGGGGTGTATACGATGGAACAGTGTTTCATCGAGTAGTGCGCGATCCCCAGCCGTTTGTAGTTCAAGGGGGCGATCCCCAAAGTAAAGATCCTAAAGTTCCAGTAAATAGACTGGGAACAGGTGGCTTTATTGATCCCAAAACCAAGAACGAGCGCTATGTACCCTTAGAAATCAAACCCAAAGGGTCAGATCAACCGATTTATGGCAAAACTATTACTCAGCCACCTGTTTTGACCCATAAACTCGGTGCAGTAGCAATGGCGCGATCGCAACAACCAGACTCTGCATCTTCTCAGTTTTACTTTGCTCTAGCAGATCTGGGCTTTTTAGATGGGAACTATGCTGTATTTGGCAATGTCACCGAAGGCTTTGATGTTGTGAATAAAATTCAGCAAGGCGATCGCATTGATTCTGCTAAAGTCACCAAAGGCGCAGAAAACTTAAAAACCCCTGGTCAATAGTTAGAGATTGAGTAATGGGTAATAGTTTTTTCTATTACCCATTACCAATTTAAAATGCCAAATTCAAAAGCCCAAATTGGTTAAGGTAGTTGTTACTGGTATTGGTCTAGTTTCTGCATTAGGAGAAAGCTTAGAAACTAGCTGGCAAAAACTGATAGCAGGTAAATCTGGAATTAAATTTCAGCAAACGTTTCCAGAACTGGAAGTATTTCCTTTAGGGTTAATTGGGCAACAACCAGCCTCATTGGAAATGCTGACTCAGTGGGTTGTGGCTGATGCTTTAAAAGATGCTGGATTATCGCCGCCTTTACCTGACTGTGCTGTGGTCATCGGTTCGAGTCGCGGTCATCAGGCGTCGTGGGAAATGCTGGCGCGGCAAATTTACGGCAGCGATCTTCTTCAATCCTCCTTACAAATCAGGGAGATGGAGAATTGGTTAGATACTTTGCCTCATATGAATGCGATCGCCGCCGCCAGACAAATCGGTGCATCTGGGAGCGTATTAGCACCAATGGCTGCCTGTGCTACTGGAATTTGGGCGATCGCGCAAGCTACTAGTCTTGTGCAAACTGGACAATATCAACGGGCGATCGCCGGAGCAGTTGAAGCCCCAATTACACCCCTGACTTTGGCAGGGTTTAAGCAGATGGGCGCTTTAGCAAAAACTGGAGCTTATCCCTTTGATATGCGCCGTGAAGGCTTAGTTTTGGGTGAAGGTGCAGCTGTGTTTGTCCTAGAATCAGCAGACTTGGCAAAGCAGCGACAAGCCAAGATTTATGGTGAAGTTCTCGGTTTTGGCTTACTTAACGATGCATATCATCAAAATGCTCCCGATCCAGAGGGTAGAAGTGCGATCGCATCTGTTAAGCAATGCCTAGAGCGTAGTTACCTGACACCAGCCGATATTGATTATATTCATGCTCATGGTACAGCAACTCAACTAAACGACCGTATAGAGAGCATGGTGATTCAGCGTTTGTTTCCCCAAAAAGTAGCAGTGAGTTCGACTAAAGGGGCTACAGGTCATACTCTAGGTGCATCAGGAGCTTTAGGCGTAGCTTTTTCTCTACTAGCATTACAACATCAGATTTTGCCACCATGTGTGGGATTACAGCAGCCAGAGTTTGATTTGAATTTAGTCAGAGTGGCGCAGCAACATCAAGTTCAATCCACGCTTTGTTTCAGTTTTGGCTTTGGTGGACAAAATGCAGTATTAGCTTTAAGTAAAAAGCTTCTTGAAAACAGCAATTAGGAATTGGGTCATTACAAACTGTATTGTTTTTGGGGAGGGCAAGATGCTCTCCATAACTTATACAACTTAAAGATACATTAGCTAATTAACCTGAGCTCGGGATAAGAAATCCTCAAACCCTTTGATTTTGCGTTGTCCGGTCTGAAGCTTGGTTTTCATATATTCTCAATAAGGCATGTTGTTGATATTAATCTCATTTGTAAACCTTATTGACGCAACGATTCCACTTTAATCACTTCTTTTACGACTTAGAATTTTTCTCAATCTATACACAATAAGCTTTTTAGCTTCTGGCTTAACCCGAACTCAGGTTAATTATGCAAAAGTGCAGTAATTATTCTTTGCCTCATTTCTACCCATTTACTTAGTAGCTGATGATATTTTTGTGACTGATGGCAATATTTATGAATCTAGTATGGAGCTATAGTCACAAATTACCTCAACTACCATCTCAAAACCCTAAAATAAATAGTTTTTGAATTTTGAATGAGTAAATTTTAAATTCCGTGCAGCGGTACTACTTGTCGGGAACAATACGAGTATCTTTTCGACTGTTATCAGAGTGTAATACCTTTCTCCGGGTAATACTATATTTTAGCTTCCCAATAATTCAGTACTTCTAGAGTCTATTGATTGCCTCAGTTGATAGTTGCCAAAATTTTGGTTTATTAACAATTAAGGCATTTTTATGGTTATATAACTAGTTGAGAGGGGATTTAGGCATGAAATGGATCAAGCAGTCTCTATGTTTAGTAGCCTTTTCCATACCAATGTTGTTGGAACTCGCTACTATTCCTGGTCTACCAACACGAGCACAAGCCCAGGTTGACCCTGCATCGCTCAGTCAGCAGCTAAAACAACCTTGGCTAATCTCTCAGGTATTTAAGCCACCAAAGCGGGGATTACCGCCAGAAAGCGCTGGTGGTGCTACTCGTCAATTTACACCTCCACAGAGGGGATTGCCACCTGCAAGTGCTGGTGGTGCTACCCGTGGCTCCTCCTCTTGCGTCCAAAAAAATCAGTTATTAACTCCTTTAGTACCAAAAGAGAATATAGGGCTGACCTTTTCAGAACGTCCAACCTTTTTCTGGCATGTACCTCAATCTACTGTCAAAACAGCCCAGTTTGTAATCTTGGATGACACAAATAAGGATGATGACACAGTTTATGAAACAACTTTGACCCTGCCAACTAAATCAGGAATTATGAAGTTTACCCTTCCAGCGAGTGCCTCTCCTTTACAAGTAGGTAAGCGCTACCATTGGTACATGACATTAGTTTGTGATGAACAAAATCCCAGTAGAAATCCTAATTTAGAAGGATGGGTGGAACGCACACAACCAGAACCAACGCTATCAAAAGCACTACAACAAGCAGATTTGCGCAAGCGTCCAACTCTTTATGCAGACGCTGGAATTTGGCATGAAGCACTGACCAGTTTGGTTGAATTACGTTGTGCTGAACCAAATAATTTGAAGCTCATATTTGATTGGAGAAAATTTTTTCAATCAGTAGGCTTGAGTGAGTTCGCTTCAGATCCAATACTTGACTCTTGCACAAACAAGCGATAATCACTAACGCCGTGCTAATTGATAAATTTTGTAGACGCTGTTGCCGCTTCTTGTAAGGTGTGGTGCCAGCGCTTTTTGCGTAGACGCGTTCGAGGTATGGTGTAGCCCACTCGTATTGCTAGACATAGCAACTTCAGGAAATTAGCATCCTATTGAGCCAGTGCTATGGAAGGGTTAACCTAACCTAGGCGACTGGCACAAGTCTGGCAATAATCTCAACTTTAAATTAGTATGAATGTCGATGAAACGACCTCATGCAGAGATTTAGGGGTATTACTACTAGAGAGATGTAATAAGCTTTGCAAAGAAAGAAGAACGAAAAGATAACAATTGCTGACTCTACCTTTTTTTTGATGCAAAATAGTGTTCACAAGTTTTATCAGTAGTGTTAGCTAAATTAAATAAATTGAAGACTAGCTTATAACAATTAAAAAATCGGATTGAAAGCCTTATTTTGCTTAAATTAATTTGAAGGGAACCCTAGTAAGGGATTTACTCTTAATTAGAGCTAAGCACTTGGAACTCTGGAATTAATAGTATGCGTGCAAAGCTAAAACAGCTAATCTGGCAATGGCGGGGAGTTTTGTTGGCAGTGCCCAATGTGACAGCTGTTGTGATTGCGCTGCGGGTTACAGGATTACTGCAATTATTAGAGTTGACAACGCTAGATCAGTTTTTTCTTTTGCGTCCACAAGAGCCTGTTGATGAGCGCATTGTCATAGTTGAGATTAATGAGCCAGATATCAGCAAGTTGAAGCAGTGGCCTATAAGCGATGGTGTACTTGCCAAAGTCTTGGATAATTTAAAGCAGCAACAACCTAGGGCAATCGGCTTCGACATTTATCGAGACTTACCTGTAAATCCTGGTCATCAAAACTTAGTAAAAGTATTTGAGACTACACCTAACTTAATTGGAGTCCAAAAAGTATCTCATAAATCTGATAGTTTTCAAGTTAATTCGCCTCCAGAACTTAAGCAGCGCCAACAAGTGGGAGCAAATGACTTACCTTTAGACGGAGATGGTAAAATCCGTCGAGGTTTGCTGTATGTAGGTTTAGACGATGGCAACACTCTGGAAAGCTTTGGGCTGAAACTGGCATTGCTGTACTTGAAAGCTGAGGGGATTACTGAAAAACCCGCAGCAAAAAATCCAAACTTCTTGCAGCTAGGTAAGGGTATTTTCCCTATTTTTGAAGCTAATGATGGAGGTTACGTTGGAGCAGATGCAGGTAGCTATCAAGTACTTTTGAACTACCGAGGCACAATTAATCGGTTCCGAAAAGTTTCTATAAATGATGTTTTGGAGAACCGCATTCCCACAGGCTTGATGCGAGACAAGATTGTTTTAATTGGTTCTACAGCTGAGAGCTTGAAGGATCTCTTCTGGACACCCTATAGCAGTAATTTGTTCAATGCTCCCGAACGCATGGCGGGTGTAGCAATTCATGCTAATTTGATTAGTCAAATTTTGAGTTCTGCTTTACAGGGTCGTCCAGAGATCAAGACTTTGCCTGAACCACTAGAGTGGTTATGGATTTTAGTTTGGTCAATAGTAGGTGCTACTTTGTGTTGGCAAAATCGACATAGTAGTGCTGAGAACAAGAAATTGGCCTTACTCACAAATACTACTAGCGGTATTGTATTAGCAACTAGTTGTTTGGTAGGTGGGAGTTTCTTGGCATTTGTTTTTGCTTGGTGGATTCCTGTGGTACCACCGCTGTTAGCTTTAACTGGGTCTGCGATCGCAGTTACTCAGTATATCGCTCGTAGTGCTGCTGAAATGCGACGTACCTTTGGTCGCTACGTCACAGATGAAGTTGTCGCCAGTTTACTAGAGACTCCATCTGGGCTACATCTGGGCGGAGAACGAAAAAAAGTCACAGTCCTCATGTCTGATTTAAGAGGATTTTCCGCCGTATCAGAACGACTACCACCAGAACAAGTCGTAGCAATCCTCAATGTTTATTTGGGAGCTATGGCAGATGTAATTAACGAGTACAACGGTACGATCAATGAATTTATTGGCGATGGCATCTTCGTGATGTTTGGTGCGCCTGTAAGCCGCGAAGATGATTCACAAAGGGCGATCGCCTGCGCTATTGCCATGCAATTGGCGATGAAGCCTGTAAATGAGCAGAATCAGCATATGAATTTACCGCTTCTAGAAATGGGAATTGGCATTCATACAGGTGAGGTTGTAGCTGGCAATGTAGGCTCTCAAAAACGTGCTAAATATTCAGTAGTAGGTAGCCATGTGAATCTAACCGCCCGGATTGAATCTTATACAGTAGGTGGACAGATTTTGATTTCTGAGGAAACCATAAAAGACGCGAACATTGACCTCAAAATTGATGGGCAATTAAGGGTAGAACCTAAAGGAATTAAAGCTCCCATTACCATCTACGACATTGGGGGCATTGGCGGTAAGTATAATCTTTACTTGCCAAAATCTGAAGAGAATATGGTGAAGCTGAATCAGGAAATCCCTCTAGAATATACGATTTTAGAAGGTAAACATGCAGTGGGAACCATATTTAAGGGTCAGCTTGTCTGCTTGTCAGAAAATGGAGGGCAATTGCGCTCAGAGCATTCACTAGAACCCTTAAGTAATCTCAAAATGAAATTGTTAAATGCACCAGAAGTGGCTCCTGGTGATGGCGATATCTATGCCAAGGTGCTGAAAAAATCTACTGCGGAGGAACATCATTTTCTGATTCGTTTTACAGCCGTTCCCCCACAAGTGATTGCCATACTTGATACACTGCGTCAGTCTGTAATGTAATACTTAGTAAGTATTTAAAACAGTATAAGACTTATATTTGATTTTTGAAAAACTCACTACATCTCAAAGAGCCTTCTTTTCTCTTCCTAATTCCCTGTTTCCTCGCTACGCAAGTAATTTCAGAAATAAAATTGGATTCTTAATATCAACCAGCAATTGATGCCTTTAAAAAAGAAATAGCGCTGCGGTAAGAAATAAGCGATCGCAATAACCTTAAATTTGCCCATACTTAAATAGAAGTGGCAATTGCAATTTTTGAAAATATCCGCACTAAAGTTACCAGCCAAGATCTGTGGGCTTCCTACTTTGCCTCAGTTCAAAAATATTCCCAGTTCTACATCGACCTATTAATGCAGTTGCACAAACAGCAACGATCCAAAGGATACGATGACCAGCTAGCGAACGCATCCGCAACTTTCACTTTCTAAGGTGAGTGGCAATGAGGTGTTCTAAAATTGTTGTATGAGATGTACGATTAGCTGCTTGCAAAAGTCAATTTTTTAAAAAAGTACAGATAAATAACGATAAACACTGATAAATATTGTATCTGTGCTTCCGAATAAACAACTTAGGATTTTTGCAAGATGTATAGTAAACGCAATTTTTCAGTCAAAAATACAGTCATAACTCACAGAAGGGTGGGCGGTTTAATCTCAAGGCAAGTGCTATCAGTTTTTAGCCATCGTACTTTTGTTCTCTTTGTCAGTATGATTTTGTTGTCATCTTTTGGGATGACAGCTAGGGCAATCAATGTAGAAATCACCCAAAAAACAACGAATGCTCCGCAAAATCTCAGCCCTGCTCAACAAAAAGTATACGCACAGGGAAAGCAACTTTTACAACAAGCAGACCAACTCTTGCAGCAGGGAACATCCGCATCTCGACAGCAGGCTCTTGCTAAATACTCACAAGCACTAAAAATTTGGCGCGAAATAGGCGATCGCGTTAATGAAGCTGGAACGCTGTTAGGTATTGGCACTGTTTATTATCTCCAAAGGGATAACGCAAAAGCTCTGGAATATTACAATCAGGCATTAGTCATTAAACGCGAATTCAAAGACCGTTTTGGGGAAGCTCTAATGCTGCAATCGATCGCAGGAGCATACTCCAACTTAGGAGACAAGCCCAAAGCTATAGAATCTTACAATCAGGCATTATCAATATTTCAAGCTGAGAAAAAATCTAATTTTGCAGCTATTACTTTAGTTAGCATTGGTAGAGTTTATTTCAGTTCGGGTGAAACTAAGAAGGCACTTGACTACTACAATCAAGCTTTGGAGATTCAACGTGTCATTGGCGATCTTGGTGGACAAGTAG
This sequence comes from Nostoc sp. 106C, assembly GCF_002154725.1. Taxonomy (GTDB): domain Bacteria; phylum Cyanobacteriota; class Cyanobacteriia; order Cyanobacteriales; family Nostocaceae; genus Aulosira. The sequence continues at coordinate 8,864 of NZ_MTAW01000180.1, forward strand.
ATACCCTCCAGACCATTGGCAAAGTCTATGCCCAATTTGGCGAAGCACAAAAGGCTGTAGCAGCTTTAAATCAAGCACTAGAGATTCAGCGTACAAACAAAGATATAGCTGGGCAAACTGATACGCTGACGATAGTAGCTACCCTCTATAGCTCATTAGGTGAGAGCCAGAAAGCGAGGGAAGCCTTAACCCAAGTACTGGAATTGCAAAAACAGTTACCACAAATTGACCCTAGCAGACAGGCAGTAACTTATATGGGTATAGGTGTAACCTATGTAACTGCGAGCGATTATCAAAAGGCTTTAGGCTATTTTAACCAAGCGCGATCGCTTTTACAAAAGTCCGGAGACCCCTATGCAGAAGCCGAAGCCTTAGCGCAGATCAGCTTTGTCTACGACCAATTGGGACAACAGCAAAAAGCCCTCGAAGCATTAAATCAAGCACTTGCACTCCAGCGTGCTCAAAAGGATCGCACCAGAGAAGCCTTCACACTCAACAATATTGCCGACATTTACTCATCATTTGGCGATTATCAAAAAGCCCTCGACTTTTATAACCAAGCCCTAACTCTCCAGCGTCAGATCAGCGATCTGCCTGGGGAAGCAACTACACTCACCTATATTGCTAAACTTTATCAAGCATTGGGCAATTATCAGCTAAGTATCGACACTTATAACCAAGCGTTAGATAAATTCCAGGCTGTAGGCGATCGCAGCAGAGTTGCCCAAACCCTTGATAGTATTGGTGGTGTTTACCGCAGTGCAGAAGATCCGCAAAAAGCATTGGACTATTACAATCAGGCAATAAAATTGTGGCGCGAACAAGGCGGATTATTCCAAGAATTCACTACGCTTACAGGCGTTATCAGAGTTTATGAGTCATTAAAGGATTATCCCAAAGCCTTAGATACTACCAACCAGGCGTTAACATTGGCGAGAAAACAGCAAAGCGGTTTGGCTGAAGCCTCTGCTCTGGGACTTTTAGGTAGGGTATATCTAGCAGCAGGCGATTATCAAAAATCTCTCGATTTCTCTACGCAAGCTGCCTCCAAATTTCGTGCATTAAGCATTCCTAGTGGAGAAGCCAACACTCTACGTAATATAGGCAAAGTCTACAATTCATTAAAGCAGCCCCAGCAAGCAATCACGAATTATAATCAAGAACTAAAGCTGTTGCGGCAGTTGGGCGATCGCACAGGAGAAGCAGAAACACTGTATAACATGGCAGTAAGTGAACGCGATCGCAATAATCTTGAGGCGGCTCGTAATCAAATCGAATCAACAATTAAAATCGTTGAGGATATCCGCACGAGAGTTACCAGCCAAGATCTGCGGACTTCCTACTTTGCCTCAGTCCAAAAATACTACCAGTTCTATATCGACTTATTAATGCGGTTGCATAAACAGCAACCATCCAAAGGTTACGATGCTCTAGCACTACAAGCCAGCGAACGCGCCCGCGCCCGCAGTCTTTTGGATCTGCTCACCGAAGCTAATGCGGATATTCGTCAAGGTGTAGATCCCAAACTCCTGGCAGCAGAACGCAGCTTGCAGCAACAACTCGATGCCTTAGAAAAACGCCGACTCAAATTATTAAGTGGAAACGATACCCAAACCCAAGTACAAAAACTAGAACAGGAGACCGAAACTCTTTTAGAGCAGTATCGGCAACTGCAAGCAAAAATTAGAGCCACCAGCCCCCGTTATGCAGCACTAACGCAGCCCCAACCTCTTTCGCTCAAACAAATTCAGTCCTCAGTACTCGATGACAACACCTTGCTGTTAGAGTATTCTCTCGGGGAAGAACGCAGCTACCTCTGGGCTGTGAGTAAAAACAACATCAGCAGCTACGAACTGCCCAAACGCACAGAAATTGAAGCCGCTGTTCAACAGTTCCGTAAAGTCCTAGTCTCACCAATTCAAAAGACGAAACCAGGCCAAGCCGCCAATGCTTTATCACAGTTGGTACTCGCACCAGTCGCCCAGCAATTGGGACAGAAACGCTTAGTTGTTGTGGCTGATGGGGTTTTGCAATATATTCCTTTTGCTGCTTTGAATACACCAAATCAAAAAGACAGCAATTATGAGCCATTAGCAATTAACCACGAAATCATTACTCTACCATCAGCCTCAACAGTCGCTGTACTTAGACAAGAAATCGCTGGGCGTAAAACAGCACCGAAAGCACTAGCTGTAATTGCCGACCCCATCTTTTCCCTCAATGATGAGCGCGTCAAGGGTCGCACAACGAATCCGCAAAATATTAGCAACAGCAGTCAGAACTTGGATTTGCAACAACTAGATAGGTCTGCTAGAGAAGCAAACATCAACTTTGAACGTCTACCATTCACCCGCCAAGAAGCCGAAACAATTCTTTCTCTAGTGCCAGCAAAAGAACGTAAGCAAGCCTTTGACTTTGTTGCCAATCGTGATGTGGCTACGAATGCGGAGTTGAGCCAGTATCGAATGGTTCATTTTGCTACTCATGGCATTCTCAATAGTCAACATCCAGAATTATCGGGTGTGGTGCTGTCGCTATTTGATGAAACTGGCAAACCACAAAATGGCTTTTTGCGTTTACATGATATTTTTAATCTCAAACTTCCAGCCGAACTAGTAGTGCTCAGTGCCTGTGAGACTGGTTTGGGTGAAGAGGTTAAAGGCGAAGGATTAATCGGCTTGACAAGAGGGTTTATGTATGCAGGAAGTCCCAGAGTCTTGGTGAGTTTGTGGAGTGTGGATGACCAAGCCACCTCGGAACTAATGAAGAAGTTTTATAGCTTCATGTTGCAAGATGGCTTAAAACCTGCTGCGGCACTACGAGCTGCACAAACCCAGATGTGGCGCGATTCCAACTATAGTGCACCATACTTCTGGGCGGCTTTCACTCTCCAAGGTGAGTGGAAGTAGTTATGAGATTGAGAGCGATCGCTAAAAGCTAAAGGTCGTTCTCAATCCACCAATTACAATATCTTTGTTATCTGCATCCTGGTTTGGTGCTGTTATCCAGGTGAGAGAGGGTGTAATCGAAATCTTGTCTGAAAGCCGATGTGCATAGTAAGCTTCGATATGCAACGACAGATCATTTTTAAATGGGGCATAGGGGATATTGCTTCTCACACCCGTGAGGGTAGGTTCCATACCGACAATTAATCCCCCATGATTACCTTTTTTAAACAGATCGGGAAAAGCAGCTTGAATCGAGTAAGTCCAAATATCGGCATCTCCTACTCCTAGAAGTCTGGCTTTGATCAGGTTAGCCCAACCGCCAAGAGCAAATTTAGGGCTAAGAGCGAAGTAACCACCAAGTGAATAAGCATTAGTAGTAACAGCAGATGCGCGATCAAACAACACACCAGCATCATCAAAGCGGTTTGCTAAAGCTGTACCGACAAAGCCATTCCCTCTAAAACCTTGACCATTATTAAACCCAAAGTTACCAGGGTAAAAGTAACCGTGTTGATATACAAATTGCAAGAACAAACCAGGATTAGGATTGTAGTTAATTTGGGCAGCAGCTAAGTATTCTCCCTTAAACAAACCTCCAAAAGTTGAGTTATCACCGAAGGTTGCTAAGTAGCTCAAATTTATTAGTGTCGAATCTAAAACTTTATAGTTGATTGAAATTCCTGTACCGCCTCCGATCATAAAAATTGGTGGTACTTCTGAAAATGTCCCCACAGGGCCTACACCACTTATATAGTATGGGGCATATTTGGAAAGTTGAATCGGATTAAAACGAAATCGGTTCCCAGCGATCAAATTTACGTTTAAATTATCACTGAGAGGAAATTGATAGTCTAAACTAATGATGCGGAAGTTACTGCCAAGATCGCCTGCACCGGAGGCATTACTTGCGCCCTCCCTAGTTCCCCCAACTTCTCTGCCATTATTAGTGGATGCTGTCTCAGCAAAAGTTGTGTTTGTAGTGCCTATACCAGTTAATAACAAATCCCGACCAGTAAAACTAGTCAACAACCCCAGGAAGGTAAGATATTGAATGTTCGCTTGTGCCTTTTCATCACCTGAAAAATACGTATTAGTCTGTACTATGACATTACCAAGAAGTTTGGTAGTAGGAGAGAACTGATGTGCCTCCAACTCTGTAGTGCGTGCAGTTAAAGTATCCACACGACCACGCAAGGCTGCTAGTTCTGCCGAAAACTCTTCTTGTAAGCGCTGTATAGATGTGAGATCTTCTTTTTTAACGAGGTCAGAAGTAGCTGTAGCGATCAGTTCGTTGATCCTCTCTAGACAAGCATTGATACCTGCGGCAAATTCATAACGGGTAATAGCTCTGTTACCGCGAAATGTACCATTAGGATAACCTGCAATACAACCATAGCGCTCAACTAAAGATTGCAAAGCTTGAAATGCCCAGTCTGTTGGTTGCACGTCCGAAAACTGAGCAACGCTGTTGACTTGTGCCATGTTATCGTCAGCATTGCTTTGAGCATCGTCTAACTCGTAGGTTGATGAGAAGACATTTGGTAGTGGTTCTAGTTGGGTATTGTCTGCTAGTTTGAGATTCGATGGCGTATTTTTAGCAGTGGGATCAGATTGGGCAATAGAATCAGCAGTTGCGAGATTTTGAGTATTTACCGGATTTAATAGCGGAATTTTAGGCTTTATTAGATTTGATGAGTTAGGAATAGGTATTTCTGGAAGTGGAAATGTTTGAGATGCAGTTGAACCATCTTTAATTGATGCTTGAGAGGGACCTACACTAATAATTATTGATGAAGTAGCGATCGCCACCACTTTTGCTATCGGACTAGCCAAAAATTTTTTTAATTCAAACATTTGCTTTCTCTCACACATCACACTAAATGCGCTGATAACTGGAAAACCAACTTAATACTTGAACTTTTAGACTAGAACCTTTTTAAACGTTGGTATTGAGTTAAAGATTGTACTTTTGTAAAGTATTGCCAGAAGAACCAATACGCAAAGACATCACTATATATTCAGCTGTGATGCATTTAAACTGTAGATTGACTCGTCAGGGTCGTTCTTTGTCATTAGTCCCCTGTTACAAAGTTCAGATCGCCGGAACCCGGTGATCTGACGCCAGATGCTTTCCGACGCAAGGCGACACGCCACCCCCGCACTGGCTCGACTTTGCGCTTTGCCCTTTGTCAACACAAATGATTAATGACCAATGACAAATGACAGTTTTCACGAAAAAATGTCTTATTTAGACACGTATTAGCTTAATGGGTCAGATGACACAAGCATAGCTATCACCCAGTTATGGCAGACTCAAGATTGAATCACACTGAGAATTTTTTAGCTACAAGCGTGCCAAATGACCCACTAGAACTATGCCAGACTCAAATTTACTTTGACAATGACATCGTTATAATCTTTATCACCACCACTAGGCAGATCTTCAAAGCCAAAGATGTTATTTCCTAACATCCGAACATGATCTACCTTATCTGAGTTAGCTCCTAAGAAGGGGAAGTAAACGGCAGGATCGTTACTGGCATTCCCATCTAAAATGGCATCTGGTCTGCCATTGACAATAATAAATGGCACGACGATGGAACCAGGCTGGAAATTTCCTGTAAATTTTGCCGTACCTTGGTTACTAACTGTGAGGCTAATATCCGAAATACTCTTACTAATGGCTGCTTGAGTATAGCCAGCCTGTCCTGGGAGAATATCTGCTTTACCATCACCGTTGGTATCAATACCACCATTCTCATCAGCCGTTTGATAAAAGCTGATAAAGTTATTGAAAGCTGCTTCTCTGTTGACCACAAACTCAGCTTTGATTAGTTGTGTCACATTACGAAAATCAAGCTGTTCTCCTTCTGGTTTTCCTTGCAGATTTGTACCAAGAGGTAACGAGTCATTTGTAGACTGGATATTCACTACCAGATCGTTGAACTCTTTACTGCTACTATTCACCTTCCAACCGAGAGAGAAGCCATCTGCGCCTAAATCTGTAATTTTTTGTGTTGAAGAATCAGCAAATACCACTTCTGTGGTAGAGGCTCCTCCAGCCAATACAGTCTCTAGAGTGCTATTTCTAACTAAGAAAAATCTCAGGTTAGCACCAGAGTTAAATTTGAGTGAGCTTTTTAGATCCTTAGCATCGAAACCATTGGGGTTATTAGCAATAGCTGAGAAAATAATCTGCGATCGCTTTAAAGCTGCTTGGATATAACCTGCTGCACCTGGAGCAATACCGTCAATCGTACCTTTAGCATCGTCAACAACAAATAACCCTAATTCATTCACCACATTGGAACTGCGTCCTGTAAGTGTAATTTTGAGTTTAGGGTTGCCACCACCACTACTTTTAATGGTAAAGATGTCATTATCAACGTTCTTCGTCAGGGTGGGAGTTTTTGTGCCTGCCGCAATTACTGTTGATTCGGGTGTATTTTTATCTCCCAAATGAATTATCTCATAATCACCGTTCTGCTTACGGCTATAGAGAACAGGTTCACCTTTAGGTAAACCAGGTAGATCTGCAAAAGTTCCAGAAATTTCTTGCGTGTTACCCGTAGGAGTTAATGATACTTCTTTACGAAGTTCCTCCGCCATTGGATCAGTGGGCATAGAAGAGTCATGAGTATGACCCTGATCTGCTCCTACATAAGTAAACACCTGAATCTGCTCTTGACCTTGAGGTACAGGACCCTTGGCAAGAGTTGTAATATTGGCATTATTAGTTTGGGTAGTCGCATCATTTGGTACATCTGGTCTTTGAAGAATATAACCAGATGTAACATCTACCTCTCCTGTGTAGTTTGTACCATAAGGTTGGAATTCCTTAGATAGCATTGCTGTATGATGTGCTGTGTCTTTGGCAGTCTCTGATAAGGTTGCTGTTTCATTCAGCTTTCTCCCATCGTATAATTCCACCAATCCACGTCCACCACTACCTTCACCAACAATGATGTCGTCATAGTTGTCGCCATTCACATCGCCAACTGCCAGGTTAATTTTGCCTGTGAAATTTTCGTGGTGAAATGGAGCAAGGCGAGCTTTTAGCTGGTAATCTTTACCACTATAAATCTCAATTATGGGTGCGACTCCTCCCCCTAAACCCACAACTATATCTGCGAAGCCGTCACCGTCGATATCACCAGAGGCTACCGAGGCAATTTGATTAGTTGAGGGAGCAATATTTTGGAAAGGATTGATTTCTGTGAGCAGGAGTGATGAATCTAAACTGTTGATATTAGATTTGGATTCTTGCTTTTGAATTAATGTCTCACCATCAAATACTTTAACTTTGAATTTATCAGTAGGCTTATCCAAAGAACGTTGTATGGTGATAACATCAGTAACGTTATCCGTTACATTTTTATTGTCGCTCTCCTTACTTTTGTAACCAACATCTGCAACTGCGACATCTACGCCTTTATTAAAGGCTGTACCGTAAGGTGTTAGGCTAATACCTGCCGCAGCGGGATTGTTAGCTCTAGATAAGTCTATTTGTCCACTGGTGTCATCTGAATCCAAACCTAACCAAGTTTCTTTTGTATTCAGGATAGGTCTGAGAATCATCATCATCCCTGCATCTTCATGGAACAGAATGTGACAGTGATTCACATAGCTACCAGGGAAGTCCTCAAACTGCATCAGAATTTTGACATCTGATGCCTTAAGTTTGGCTGACTCTTCAGGTTTTGTGGGATCTGCGGTTCTACCGAAGGGGTTTTCTTTTGTGGCGCTGCCTTCAACATAGGCAGGCGGAAGCGCTATTGTATCACTTAACACCCCAGCAAGGTAGTTTTGATCAATATCTTTAACATCGATTCCATTGATTGATAAAACAACAAAATCGTTTTGGTGAATGTGAAATGGATGCCATTCTGACAAAGGAATATTAGCTTGTGGCGGATAATTGGGATTTGGCAATCCAGATCTGTTGATGACATCCCATATCTCCGTCGTACCCAACATAGGCATAGCGAGTGGAGGTATACTCGCAGGTTCACTAGAGGAAAAATACCTCCCATTGATGGTGTAAGTTCCCTGGAAAGTTGAAACATCCGTGTCTGATGGCACTCTCCCTGCTAGTATGGCACCGCCTGGATTTGCATCCCAAGTAAACGTCCTTTCTCTATCAACACCTGCCTGTGCTGCGTTTACAAGATCGTTAATCCTTTTACTCTGTTGAACTAGGGTGTCATAAGGTTTAGGAAATTCACCTTGAGGAACTGCATTTCCTGTGACTTGAACGGTTGCTAAAACTTGCGGTCCCCAAATTAAGTGACCATCGTTGAATCCCCCATTTTGAGTAAAAACTGGGGCCTGCTCGCCTTCAAGCTCTGCTGTTGGATTGGAAATAAAGTAATAAGTACCTGGTTTATCAAACCAGTGTTGAACAGCTAAACGAGATCCAGGATTCAAGATTGGAAGATTAGTTACTTCCCTTCTCACACCATCAACAACACCAGCAGCGTCACCATCAATAGCAACTAGGGTAACGTTTTGAGGAGTCAGCTTGGTACCATCGTCATAAACCAGTTGAATCACATGGAAAGCATTGGTACTCATGTTGGCGAATGAAAACAAGTCCCATTGGCCAGTCGTCAGGTTTAGAGTTGGGTTGTATTGTCCATTGACAGTATGAATAACGTTTTCTACTGGTGTTGCTAAACCTCCACCACCATATTCAAACTTAAAATTCTGCGGATCGCCTGTAGGCTTTGTAGGGTCATAGAATAAAGGCTTGGCGTTATAACCTTCAAAAGGTGCATCTGAGAGTTGATAAACATTTTGACCATTTTGCTGGCCTAACACTTGCAGAGGTGAACCCGCAGGAACTTTTATAGTTGGATCGGAACTTTGATTCAGGGGGTCGTTCGCATTCGGAGATCTAAGTTCTTGCTGGATTCCAAAAGTATTAATAGCAAATGTATAAAACGGACTAGTTGTGGGATTAAAGTTATCCAGATCCGGTAGGTTATAAGGAGGGTTAATCGCTAAAAGAGCGCCCAATCCTGAACCAACTTGATCTGCTGTTTCTCCATGCAGGTGGGGATGATACCAGTCAAGTCCTATAAAGTGATTGTCGGGGATTGGTATGTCTATTTCTCGAGATTCACCAGGCTTGACGCTAACAAGAACGTTATCTCCATCTCCCAAAGGTGAAACATGTAGCCCATGAGTATGTAAGTTAGTTGGATCGGTTAAGTCATTTTCAAGTGTAATCTTGAGGGTGTCTCCTGGCTCTGTAATCAGCATGGGTCCAGGAATTAGACTGTTATAAGCCCGCAAAACATCATAGGGAGTTGCTTCGTTATTTAACCATTCAATTACCCCGTTTCCTGCTTGGACAATACCCAACCCATCAATTTGAGTCTGGGTCAGCTGTGACATCTTCAGAGTAACTTTCAGTTCTTTAGATGGACCCCAACTTGAATAGTAAGTCCCTTGAGCATTCGTGGCACTAAACTGACCATTTTTATAATTCTGGTTATCTTTTTGCCAATCTATAAAAGGGTCTTTAAAAGCAACTGTTTGGGTAGGATGAGGTAAAACTTTTAAGTAACCTGCTGTGTTATTAGGAAAAGCTTGACTCCAACTATCAAAATTACTTTTACCAATAACGTATGCATTTTCTAATGTGGGATTAGCCATGATGAAATTAGCTCCTTACACAACCATTAGTAATAAATTCAACCAACATCTATTATGAAGATGTTTAAAAAGTCTCAGAACATATTTAACACACTTGTTTTATAAAAGAAGAGAGACTTCAATTTTGCCCCTTCTTACAAGAAAACAGTTAGGGAGATTACTCCTCGAGGACTTTGATGCTTACTGGCACACTTTCTCAATAATTATTTGAAAAATGTTATGCTCATACCGATACTAGGATGCTTCTGATTTAATAGCAAAAGTTTGTCATTATTACTTCTGGTATTAAAAATCTTTAAAAAAATACATATTAATTTGCCATTACATCGCACATCCATATTTTATTATGCTAATTTTTGGCTCAAGGATTTTTTCATATCTTGACTTCAATGGGTAATTGGGCAATCTATCTATTAAGAAACTTTGACTATAAGCGGTTTTGCATAAATAACCAGAGCTTGCTGGCAAAGCAAAATTTTAGTGTGGAGAAACTTAGAAATAATTCACATATTGGTTGCTAGTTCATGCAAAAATTTATCTTAAATCAACCAAATTGTCATTTAAGTAATTATACTTAAAAAAATCTTGAGTAAGCTATCTTTTTTAAAAGATAATTCTTTATAACATACCCAATTTTGATAATAGCAGAAGTGTAGAGGCTTTTTCTTTACATAAGGTAAGAGATATATGCAAGCTCAAATCAAGCAAGATTCTGGAAATATTCCCTAGCTTAACCTTACTCTTATTATTGCTGAATAGAAGTTCAAGGAGTTTTGCAAAAAACACTTCTAAAGTTAATTTTCTTTAATTGTTCGGACTCTTCAATAAAAAGGTTGTTAACTTGAGAGCTTTGTTCCAGCCCTGATAGCTATTTTCACAACTGTTTTGTCTTTGATGAAGTTTTTATCCTTATAGAAAATAGAAACCAAGCTCCTTAACAAGCAATTTTATATTTATAGACTTACTAAAATTTTTTAGTCCACCCTAAATACAAATTCCAAATTGAGTCTATTCATCCAATGATTAGATTAATGGTGTCAATAATTATACATAAAATATACTTGACAACTCTGTGTAGAGTAAAATTAAAAACATATAATTCTAAGTATTTTCTTGGCTTTAGGTTGATCGGTTGGCACTCTGGTAGAGACTATCTTATGGTTTATGATTAAAACTTGCAATGACAGATTTAAGCAAATTCTCAAGCTTGAGACTAGGAATCTTCGTTAATTGAGCGATTTTGGGTTGCGATCGCTATCAAATTTTGTCATCATTTTAGTGTAAAAACATACTTGTATAATTAATAATACTGAAAGTTTTTGTGATGTTTGTTTTGAGAATTATGTAAATGCTACCAAAAGTACCATAGTTTTTGCAACATAACCGATGAAACATTTTTTACGCATTATCACTTATATAAGTATATCTGAATACTATTATTGTACTTAGTTGCTTAAGAAGTTAAAATTTTGTCGTTCAATTAAGTAAAATTACTCGCCTCTTTTATCTAAATTTTGAGTAATTTAGTATACAAAAGCAATGTAAGGGTTATTCTCTTTGAGATTCAGAACAATTATGTAGAAACAATATATTCTCCAAGCTTAAAAGATATATCGATATATAGTTATCCACTTATTTAAGAGGATACTAAACTATCTGAAACTATAACTGTTGATTAAAATAATCTGGAATTTACTAACCAACCCTTGAAGGTTAGCAGTAGCTCAATAAAACGGCAAAGCTATCTAAAGCAAAGAACGACTTGGCTATAGAGATATAGACGTAAAATGGCTCTGTTTATGAGTCAATATCTTATAGTTTGAGTTTAATTTGCCCAAAGAGCTTACATACTAATTTATGAAGTAAATCTTAAATTTGTCAGATGGGTTAATAGAGCGTAATGTACTAGTTAAAACAGCAGACTTGGGCTATGGAACGGGCAAAATTGTAAATAATTTATTTTGTTTTAGAGGTGTCTTACCCACTGGAGAAAAATTTTATTTTTAATTTATAAATGGTCTATAGGACAACAGATTCACATCCATAGATATTCTTATGTAACAAGTTATTAAATTAACGGTGAGAAGAAAATAGAGTTATGTCAATATTTCCTAAGGAACATATATGATCAAAAATTGCAAATAAACTTTTCCGGGTTTATGCTGAATATTGCCTAGATACTGATTACACCTAAAGATTGAAAATAGAATTCAGAATTAATTAAGTCAGAATCTCGGTTTAAATCTGCCCCATCTAGGCTTTTGAGTACTGACTTCTAATTTTCATACTCGGCAGTGTACGCAGTTCATAAAATATGTCTACTTAGATAATTAGGGAAAAGTCAAGTAATGAAATACAAAAATGCGGTTTTAGATGATATAGAACTTCAAGAGGGTTTAAAACAAATCAATCCTAAATTTGGCGACTTTGTGACAAGGGTAGCAGGTGAAGCCTGGGGTTTGCCATTAATTGACCAAAAAACGAAGGCTCTGATTACTATCGCTATTGATGTTGTCAATCAGGATCAGGTTGGACCAGGTAATCCTTTTGGTGCTCATGTCAATATGGCGCTCAAGCAAGGTGCAACTCGTGAGGAGATTGAAGAACTGCTATTGTTTGTGTGTGTTTATGCAGGCTTCAATAAGGTAGCTGGCTGTTTTGGCGTACTGAACGAAATACTGGATACACCGTCCTAAAAAAATATTTAGGATTTTACGAAATCAGTAAATACCAAGATGTAGTCCCAGAAAGTGCCTGAGAAATGGAGATATGCAGAGATTAAAGAGATATCATCTTTAGCTCGCCTAATAGATCATCTTATTTCCCGCATTCATTACGGGAAAGACTACTGATCAAGGAAAAGCAAGCAGTGCAATTTCAGAAAGTGAGGAGTTAGGAAGTTGCGAGATAGCGCCTTCATAGGATACTCCAAATGCACTTAAAGGCTATTAAATTAAGGATCGAAGAAAATATTATTTTATTTTAAGATCCTGATGCGATCGCCACCAATTGCTCACTTCCCAAATGAGAAAGATCTCTTGATATTGATGATGGTGATAGCTGTCGTAGCCAGTTTGAGACACTTTCATCAGAGAATTTGAGGTTTTTGCGGACGAATTTTTTGTAACCTTCAACTAACGTAGAGATTACAATTCAAGACCTTGATTTTCCCTAAAGTTGAGCTTTTTTGTTACCCAGAGTGACATAAGTAGAGTGTGACATCAAGAGAGTTTAACCATAGTGTGGACAAAGGACAGCAAGCATGGTTTCAACAATCAACAAGGCGACCAAAGTTGATTATTCAGCACGGGACGGCAAAGGAAAAGTAGCCTTCTACGTACTCCTATGGAAACGACAAGGCATCTCCTTAGAGATTTTCGATAACTATTGGAGAGACGTACATGGCCCAGTCTGCGCCAGACTACCAGGACAGTATCAATACTGGCAGTTTCATGTAGCGCACAACGAAGGCGGGTTGTGGCCAGAAATCGCTGGGTTAGATTATAGATGGGATGCCGAAGATAACTTTGATGGGATTGCAGAGTTAACTTTTGAAAGTGAAAGCGATCGCAATACCTGGTTCAAAGCTTCAGCTATTTTGATGGATGACGAACATAATTTGTTCCGTAAAGCCATCGGTTACAACACTAACCCTGGCAATTCCATCACCTATGTAGACCGCATTCCCACTGGCGACCCCAACGGCGAAGTCGGAGCCATTAAATTTCACGTCTTAGTGAAAAAAGCCAATGGCGTGAGTACACAAGCATTCCGTCGCTATCTCACTGAGACTTTTGCTCCCAAAGTCAGCAGTAGCGATGCGGTACTGAAGTTGCGCTTGCATCTATTTGAAGAAGTAGACAATTCTCGTCCCGATGCTGCTGGAGTCAGTCATTACGAACCAGAAGCCAAGCAATATCATGCAGCTTATGAAATTGCTTTTGCCAATCATCTGGAAAGAGAAAAGTTTTTTGCCTCTAGCGAATACGCAGCCGCAACTCAAGATGCTGCCAAATATATTAAACAAATTCAGCCTTTTCCCGAAAGAACGGCTTACACATTTGTATACAACTCTCAGATGACCTTAGCCGGTCAACGTAGTTCCTCGGTAGCAGAACTGATTACAGAAATTGGCGCAGTAAATCAACTTAAGGAGGATATAGAATCTCTCATGCTCAATTACAATCTCTTCACCCCACAAACCAACGGTCATGCTTCTGCTCAAGCAACCCAAAGCAAGCCCAAACCAGCAAAAAAGCGGACTAATTATTACGAAGGTTTGTCGGCTGACTATTCTCGTCCAGGACTTGTTAGCTCCTACGTGGCGAAGAAACTGATCGAGGATGCAGAAAGAATTGTGGCAATGAAAGAACCAAGGTTGCCAGAAATTGGTCCTAACTATACTCTCGAACAAATTGAAAGAGAAAACAGAGACTGGTGGCCTACTCATTGTGAAGCATTGAGACAAGGACGAGGTGATATCCTAACCGGAGAATATCGCGACGACCTAGTTTATTTGTGCCAAGACGGTCCCTACCAAGGCTTAGAACAACAAAAAGAAAGAGAAAAACATTGGTGGGCATTGATTGCACAACCAGGCGTTACCATGTGCTGGCCAATTGTCATGTTTTATGGTGAGCATACTTACTTCGAGTGGAAGTGTGTGGACGACGAAACCAACGAAACTCTGGCCAAAGGTAACGTGACATGGGTGCGTCGCGGTCATCGCGGTGCTTGCTATCTGAAAACCGAGCAGCTGACTTTCTACCGTGATGTTTATGCTCCTAACGAACTAATTCAATTGATCACTACCGCGTGAGATGAAACTCGAGTTAGCAGTTAAAAATGCCGTCCTCGATGACCCAGAACTGCAAAAGAATTTAAAACAAATCAATCCCAAATTTGGTGATTTTGTAATTCGGGTAGCAGGTGAAGCTTGGGGTTTACCACTAATTGACCAAAAAACTAAGGCTCTGATTACCATCGCTATTGATGTTGTCAATCAGGATCACAGAGGTCCAGGTAACCCCTTCGCCGCCCATGTGAATATGGCTCTCAAACAGGGAGCCACCCGCGATGAAATTGAAGAACTGCTGCTGTTCTTATGCGTTTATGCGGGCTTTAATAAGGTCGCGCCTTGCTTCGCCGCCCTGAATCAGATTTTTGACAATGTCAATTACATACCAAGGACAGCAGCAATGGTTTCAGCGCTTGAAAAATCAAACCAAGCTGATTATTCAGTCAGGGATCGTAAAGGAAAAGTAGCTTTCTATGTACTCCTGTGGAAACGGGAGTCCATTTCCTTAGAGCTTTTTGATAATTACTGGAAAGACGTACATGGCCCAGTCTGCGCCAGACTACCAGGACAATATCAATACTGGCAGTTTCATGTAGCGCACAACGAAGGCGGGTTGTGGCCAGAAATCGCTGGGTTAGATTACAGATGGGATGCCGAAGATAACTTTGATGGGATTGCAGAGTTAACCTTTGAAAGTGAAAGCGATCGCAATACCTGGTTCAAAGCTTCAGCTATTTTGATGGATGACGAACATAATTTGTTCCGTAAAGCCATCGGTTACAACACTAACCCTGGCAATTCCATCACCTATGTAGACCACATCCCCACTGGCGACCCCAACGGCGAAGTCGGAGCCATTAAATTTCACGTCTTAGTGAAAAAAGCCAATGGCGCGAGTACACAAGCATTCCGTCGCTATCTCACTGAGACTTTTGCTCCCAAAGTTAGCAGTAGCGATGCGGTACTGAAGTTGCGCTTGCATCTATTTGAAGAAGTAGACAATTCTCGTCCCGATGCTGCTGGAGTCAGTCATTACGAACCAGAAGCCAAGCAATATCATGCAGCTTATGAAATTGCTTTTGCCAATCATCTGGAAAGAGAAAAGTTTTTCGCCTCTAGCGAATACGCAGCCGCAACTCAAGATGCTGCCAAATATATTAAACAAATTCAACCTTTTCCCGAAAGAACGGCTTATACCTTTGTATACAACAGTCAGATAACCTTAGCTGGTCAACGCAGTTCCAAGGTAGCGTCGCTGATCCAAAGTGTAGGAGCCACTAATCAATTAAAAGAGGACATAGTATCTCTGATGAACGGACAGGTAGCGTCGCTTAACCAAAATCTAGGAGCCACGAATCAACAAAAAGAGGACGTAGTATCTCTTATGCCTAGCCAGGTCAATGGAAAGTCTAGCAGTTTAGGTCATTATCTCCAAGGTTTGCAACACGTTGGCATAACTGTCAACGATATGTCAAAAGCCTTAGAATTTTACGTTGACGTGTTAGGTGGAAAACCGGCAATAGGTGGGGATGGATTTGTTGGTGAAGACTTGCACAATCTCCTTTTTCAAAAAGAAGAATTGGAAGCATGGAAACAAGGTCTTAATCCAAAAACAGTAGGTGTTCCTAATATTAGAGATGGCTCTCAAGAAGCCTTGGATGTGAGATTCATTTCTTTTGGTAACACCTGTGTTGAACTCATCCATTTTAGAGATGCTAAGTTAAACTCTCAAGCACCAAACTGCATTGGCAAAATACCTTCCGGCATCGGTTATGTCAATGCGCCACATCTTTCTTTTTATGTAAAAGATGATGTGGATATCAATGACTTCGCCAAGATGTTAGAAGATGAATGTCAAAAGCGAGGACTTAATAATGTCGTTGCTAACCGAATTATTCATATTGATTCGGAAACTGCCAGAAAAAATGCTCCTCTTAAATATGCCAAAGTAGAGTTTGCTGGCGATTTTGATGGTTGGTCTTTATTTTATTGTAAAGGCCCAAATGGGGAACAGTTAGAATTCAACCAGGTTAGAAGAACGGCTAAAGAAATATTTAGCAAAGCTCAAAAAGAATATAACCAAGCTAACAGCACAAATTACTGGTTTTACAATAATACTGCACCCACAACTTCAGCCAGCAGTGTCAATACAAACCACCGCATATATGGAACATACAGTTCTACTATCAATGCTCCAGTAGAGAAAATTTGGCAAGTTTGGACAGATCAAGCTTTCACTGATAAATTTCCCATTTTAGAACGTTATAGCGATGGAGTTCTACGCGAAGTCAAAATGCCTGGCATGGAGATGAAGCAAAGAGTTGCCATCGATCGCCAAGTGGGATCTCTAACGATCAATCTTGTAGATCACCCTCTATTTACAGGTCGGTTTATCAATTATCTGTATCCACCTCAAGAACCTGGTGCTTTGCCAATAGTAACTTTTACCATTGATTTGCAACCTATCAATGAAAGTGCACTACAGCACAAAGATGCACAAGGATTTATTGAGACGGCTAAACCAGAAAATATCCGTCTGGCTGTCGAGCAACTAAAGCAAAGTGTAGAAAATACAACAACCAAGGAGGACAAAACTATGACTCAGTCACTCACACGTCCTGGAACCAAGTCTGAAATTGTCAAACGTATGTTTGAAGCAGGCGAATCGATGAATGTAGAAAACTTTATCAAGTTCTACACCGAAGATGCTCACTATCAATTTAGTAACTTTCCAGTTGCTTATGGTCCGCAAGGAATTAGAGAAAGTTCAACTGACTTTCTAAATACAGTTGCTCAGTGTTACCACCACATCAAAAATATGTGGGAACAGGGAGACACAGTTATCTGTGAAATGGAAGTTACCTACATCCGTCATGATGGTAAAGTTTTCCGACTGCCTTGTTGTGACACTATCATCTTCAAGGGTGATAAAGTTCAAGAACTGAGAATTTACATGGACATTAGTCCAGTATTCCAAACCGAAAAAGTGCAACCCCAAGCTGCTGCTGCACCTGCTTCTAATGGTTCTCTGCTAACAATTATTGGCAAAATGTATGAAGCATTGCACGCTGAAGATTGGGATAAATTCATGAGCTTCTTCACACCTAACTTACTCTACAAAGTTGGTGCTAACGACCCTGTAGTAGGGCCTGAAGCTTGTCGAGACTTTTTAATTAATATCTACAAAGTTCTGAAACTGACAACCCATAATGCTAGAGGAACATGGGAAATTGGTAATACCGTAATTCTGGAAATGGATGCGAATTATGTCAACAAAGTTGACAAGCGCTTTATTCAAGTTCCTTGTACAGATATCTATCGCTTTGATGGCGATCGCATCTACGAATGGCGCGTATATCCCGATCCTTCTCAACTAAATCTCAAGTTTTAAAACTATCTAAATCTAGAAAAGTTCTAGATAAATAGTTCAGCAGAGGTAAGTTGAAACTCAGCAATTAATTAACAAAACCTGCCTCTGCTTTTACCCAAAAGTAAAACCAGCAAATAACCGTTAGCTCATCAATGACAGTCACTCTCGATCAGAAAAAAAATGTAACTACAGTGATGGTTGTATTTTCAGTAGAACCATCGCAACAGCAGGAACTACTTGACCATATCATGACGTATGGTGGTTCACAGGTGAAGTACCAGCCTGGTTTTATCTCATCTACCTTACACCGGAGCATAGATGGCAAGAGAATTGTTAACTATACACAGTGGCAATCCCGTGAAGACTACGAAACTTTTGTCAAAAGTTCTATGTCAGAAAGACCTCAGATATTCCAAAATTTCCCTCCAGATACTCACATCTATGAAATTGTGGAGCAAACTGTACAAGAGGGCTGAAGCAGTGTGTTCACCAGTAAAATTCCTGTTTTCTTACTCGACATAGCTTAACAAAAAAATCTTTTTGGTAATAGTTAGCTTTGAGAATTGGTCGTGTGTTTGCAATTACCTTAACTAGTTAGAAACAAGGTATTTGTATATTATGAAAAAAACTAAATCGTCAAAATTTTGGCTAGAGATAAGGTGAACTTAGGCAAGCTTTCCTAGCTTCAGCCTCAGCCAACGTTGATTGGACTTCAAAAGAGCAGTTTGGTAGATTCTATTACTTCCAAGAATAAGTAAGGGTTTAAGACAACATGGCAACTGAATCCAAAGGTAAAATTGGTGTACTTATTGAAGAACATTTTGATGCTACAGAATTTCGGCGCTTCAATGAGTACTTCCCCGAACAAGGTTATGAAGTAGAATACATTTCGCATTTATGGGGTAATAAAGAACTACACTTCGGTTCTAACCCCGAAAATGACCAAATAGAATTTCATGTCACAGTTACTACCGAAGTTAATGATATTGACCCTGCTGATTATAAAGGTATCATTTGCATCGGAGCCTATGCAATGGATCGCCTGAGATATCAGGTAAATGTTAAAAAGGGTCAAAAAAATCAAGCTCCAGCAGTTGCTTTTTTGAGAAAAGCAATGGCAACAGATAATGTGAAATTAGGAACTATATGCCATAGTTTGTGGCTTTTCTGTGCCGATCCAGATTTACTAAAAGATCGAAAAGTAACTTGTGCTCATAACATTATTTGTGACGTCGAAAATGCTGGAGCAGACGTTGTTTATGACAATGATGTAACTGCTGATTTAGTCGTAGATGGCAATTTAATTACAGGCAAGCATCCGGGCGTGGTAGAGGAATTCATGGCAGAGTTTGTCAAAGAAATTGAGAAAGCTAGCTCTCGGAATCAGGAAGTTGTTCAGACCATCTGAGAATAAAAAAGCAAAGCGGTTGTGTGGGGTCATACAACCGCTTTGCAAAGCTACTTCTAAGAGATAATTTGAGATCGACTCTTGCCAAATAAATCTAGAGCAACTGCGATCGCACAAGCAGCTGCAACCAATGCAATTAAAGCTACAGGAGCTAGATTCTTACCAGCAATCCCCAGGAAGAAAACAAAAGCTCCTGCTCCTAAACGATAAGCACTCAAAATTTTTCCTTGCCGTTGTTTTTCCAGAATACAGGTTGTTAAATTAATCACTGCTAAAATTACCAAGCACAGTGTGACTGCACCGCAAAACAGTAAGCGTTCATTGTCTGGTAAGACATTAAGCGCACTTTTGAAAATCATATGCTCAACTGCTACTCCTGTTGCGGCCAAACCCATAGCTAGGAGCAGATGAGAGTAAAGCCAAGTAAGGAAAATATTGACTCTACCCTCTTTCATAGTCTCTAGTGGTGAGCCATCGATGCTATCGAAGTAAAGCCACCAGAAACTAAAAGCAACGCTCATACCGAAAAGAGCAACTCCTGTAGATGAAATAATCCATTCCTTTTGAGCTACACCTCTCACCACAGCAGCAACAGACTCTCCTAAAACTATCATGGTAAAAAGTCCTAGTCGCTCTGGCACATGAGAAATATCTGGTGTGATTTGAGTAGCAAAACGACCTGTACCTAAAGGGGCAATAAATTCTACAAGCAGCCCAATTGCCCAGAGTCCAAAACGCCAAGGCGCTGGTACAAATAGTGATATTAACCAAAAACTAGCACCTAGACTAAACCCCAATATATAACGATTGAGTAGGGGACGAGCTATTGGAACATGATATTTGGCAATGAGAAATTGAACAATAAGAATGCTGCGAGCACCTACATAAGTAATTGCAAAACCAACAGCAGAGGTACTGAGACCATGATGCACATTGACAGCTAGAGCCGCAATCAGGATCATTTGGAGAAGGGTTAATAAGCGATCGCTTAAATCATCAGTATCAAACAGAGTGGCGTAAAAAGTTGCGCCTAACCAACAAGACCAAATTGGTGTAAAAAGAGCAATAAAGCTCAGAACGCCTGCAAAAGAAACATCTTGGCTGAGATTGTGAGCTAATTCCGCGATCGCGACGACAAATATCAGATCGTAAAATAACTCCAGCCAGGTAGCACGTCTTTCTTCTCCACGATCTTCGCCAATCCGTAATCTTGGCGGCTGCCATAATTTTTTGTTCATCAGAACGGTAACATCAACTACTCATGGAAAACTATTTTACGAGTTTAGAGAAATCCCAACGATCTAAATTTCCTCCCACCAATTATTTTGCTTAGTTTCAAAGCTAGTTTGCATAATTTGTTCAAATTCAGGCGTATATATTATGTAGAGATATTAAGTTATGCCTTCAGCACTTTTACTAGACTATCTTTAGTTTTTGCTACACAAGCAAACAAAAACCAGGTAGAATGTCTGTTGTCTTCAGCCAGTGCAATTCCAAGAGTTAACCTTGATATTGCCGAGTAGATAGACAGCTAAAGTTCTCAGAAGGATACATAAAGCCATATCTAGCCCATCATTAAAAAAGTTACGTTGGTTAATTAAAATTGTCCTCAAAATTAGAGGATAGCAGTGCTAGATCTTCATTACTTCAAGCACTATTACAAACAATTACTCCGGCGTTTCAATCAGTAACAAACCTGCGAAATTGAACTAAAGGGCTACATAAGTCGAGTTTTAGATTTAGCAACAATATCTACCCTTTTATTTCTGTAACAGTAAAGATGAACAAACTCAGCTTCTCTTTCTCAGACACAATCACTGGTTACGTCACTGACTTTAACTCCAGCGATAAGTCTTTTGGCATTAAAACCTCAGATGAGCGGGAATATAGAGCATACCTCACCCCAACTGTTTATGCCAGAATCGCGCAAAACTTGGAAGAGCCTTATAGAGATTGCACTGGTGACATTGAAAAACTACTAGTACCTGGTCAGCACGTATTTGCTTACGGTATTTTTTATCCTCAGGGAGATGACCACAAATTTGAAGTCAAGTCCTTAGTCTTCCCTAGCGATAAACCAGGTGTCTATCGCCACGAAGAACCAGACTGGTGGGTTAAGCAAATACGTTCTATTGCTGACAGCTACCTGAGATGGCAGTTCAACTATCCCGATCGCGAAATTGATTACCACGAATACCGCACTTATCTACACTTAGCTGGTGGTAAAAAGCGTGACGACTTTTTGCAAGAAACTGATACCATTTCTCGTCTCGTCTATGGCTTCGCTTCAGCTTTTCTATTAACAGGTGAAGACCGTTTCCTCGAAGCCGCAGAAAGAGGAACAGAGTACTTGCGCGAACATATGCGCTTCTACGATCCAGATGAAAACCTCATCTACTGGTATCACGGTATTAAAGTCACCGGACGCCGTGAACAAAAGCTGCTCACCTCTGAGTTTAGTGACGACTACGACGCTATTCCCGCCTACGAACAGATTTATGCCTTAGCAGGCCCGATTCAAACCTACCGGATTACAGGCGATCCCCGGATTCTTAAAGATGCGGAAATGACCGTCGATCTCTTCGATAAATTCTTCCTAGACAAAGAAGGCGGCGGCTATTTCTCCCACATTGACCCAATTACCCTTGACCCTCGTGCCGAATCTCTAGGTCGGAACCGCGCTCGTAAAAACTGGAACTCTGTTGGTGACCATGCCCCTGCTTACTTAATTAATCTGTGGCTGGCAACAGGTGATAAGAAATACGCCGATTTCCTAGAATACACCTTTGACACGATCGCCAAATATTTCCCAGACTACGACGACAGCCCCTTTGTTCAAGAGAAGTTCTTTGAAGACTGGAGTAAAGACCAAACATGGGGTTGGCAGCAAAACCGAGCCGTTGTTGGTCATAACCTGAAAATTGCTTGGAACTTGATGCGGATGAATTCCCTCAAGCCCAAAGATGAGTACGTACAACTGGCTGAGAAAATTGGCTACTTAATGCCCAAAGTTGGTAGCGATCAACAAAGAGGTGGCTGGTATGACGTAGTCGAACGTGTTCTAGGTGAAGGCGAAGAACAGCATCGCTTTGTCTGGCACGATCGCAAAGCTTGGTGGCAGCAAGAGCAAGCTATTCTGGCTTACCTAATCCTCCACGGTATCTTGGATAAGCCAGAATACAAACGTCAGGCTAACGAAGCCGCAGCCTTCTATAATGCCTTCTTCTTGGATCATGATGACGGCGCGGTTTACTTTAACGTTCTAGCAAATGGCTTACCTTACCTGTTGGGTAACGAACGCTTTAAAGGCTCTCACTCCATGAGTGCTTACCACTCAACAGAACTGTGCTATTTGTCAGTAGTCTACACTAATCTACTAATTACCAAGCAACCACTAGACCTATACTTCAAGCCTCAACCAGGTGCATTCAAGGACAACATTCTGCGGGTGCAGCCAGATATTCTCCCTCCTGGTAGCATCAAGATTGGTAAAGTCTGGATTGACGACCAACCATACACCGATTTTGACGCTAATGGCTTGACGGTGAAACTACCAGATACCAAAGCGCAAGTCAAAGTCAAAGTTCAAATTGTCCCTACTGCGTAGTCTGCCGGAAGTAATTAATTATGGAGATCATGATCAAGACACTGCAAGTAACTGCAATCAGCACTGCAAACGGCGATGCAGCTTCAGCAGTACACGAAGAAGTGACCGTGGTGGAACTCGATGGCGATGTAGATGGCAAAACTGCACCTGAAGTGCAAGCGCAAGTATTACCTTTAGTTCAACCAAAGAGTAAATTACTGCTGGATTTGACAAAGGTGCCTTATATGTCTAGTGCTGGATTACGCACATTGCTATTGCTACATCGGCAGTTTGCTGGTCAAGATGGACAACTAGTGCTAGTAGGAGTTGCTCCAGAAATTCAAGATACGATGTCGATTACTGGGTTTCTCAACTTTTTCACCCTTAGCGAAACCATAGAATCGGGGTTAGAAGCTCTCCAGGTCAAGGTTCACGCTCTACCTGCTTAATCAAGCAAAAAAGAGGGAAGTAAAGTGAAAACTTAACTCCCTCTTTCCAGGTTCAACGCGTCTAAAAGTTATTTGTCATCACAAAGAACAAATGACAAAAGACAAAATTTTAGATGCGATCGCTCTTTCTCCCTACTCCTGTTGTCTTAACACTCACTACCAAAGAACAATGGAGCGCATCGACGTTAATCCCACTCATACCTACGGCGACTTTAAGCTACGTCGAGGTAAACCTTTCCCGTTTGGAGCCACACTAGTTCCAGGCGGGGTGAATTTTTCTATATTTTCCAGTCACGCCAAATCCTGTTCTTTAGTGCTGTTTAAGAAACATCAGCCCGAACCTTTGGCAGAAATTCCTTTTCCCGAAGAGTTTCGGATTGGGAATGTTTTTTGCATGGTGGTTTTTGACCTGGATTACGAAGAAATCGAATACGGCTATCGCATGGATGGCCCATTCGACCCGAAGGCCGGCCACTGGTTTGACAAGAGCAAAATTCTCTTAGATCCCTACGCCAAGATTATTGGCGGACGCGATGTTTGGGGAGTAACGCCAGATTGGAGTGACATCTACCATCATCGTGCCCGGATTGCCTTCGATGACTTTGACTGGGAATCAGAGCGTCCGCTGGAACTGCCTCCAGAAGACTTGATTATTTACGAAATGCATGTCCGCAGCTTTACCCGCCATCCATCTTCTGGGGTGAAGCATCCAGGAACCTTTGCGGCGATTCGGGAGAAAATTCCCTACCTCAAAGAGTTAGGTGTGAACTGCATCGAACTCATGCCTGTATACGAGTTCGATGAGTTTGAAAATTCTCGTCCCAATCCTCAAACAGGTGAAACGCTACTGAACTATTGGGGCTATAGTACTGTTGGTTTCTTCGCGCCCAAGGCGGGGTATGCAGCCACAGGTAAGTTCGGTATGCAGGTCGATGAGTTGAAAGCATTGGTCAAAGACCTCCATGCCAATGGAATTGAAGTCATCTTAGATGTGGTCTTCAACCACACTGCGGAAGGTAATGAGAATGGTCCGGTGATTTCCTTCCGGGGTATTGACAATAAGACATACTACATGCTTACCCCGGAGGGTTACTATTACAACTTTAGTGGTTGTGGTAACACACTCAATTGTAATAATCCGATTGTGCGTAATATTGTGCTCGACTGTCTGCGCTATTGGGCAGCAGAGTATCACATCGACGGCTTCCGCTTTGACTTGGCATCAATTCTTGGACGTGACCCTTGGGGCGCACCACTAGCAAATCCACCTCTGTTGGAAACCCTGGCCTTTGACCCAATTCTGGCTAGATGTAAACTGATTGCCGAAGCTTGGGATGCTGGCGGTTTATACCAAGTAGGCTCCTTCCCGGCTTTTGGTCGCTGGGCAGAGTGGAATGGTAAGTACCGCGATGGTATTCGCAAGTTCCTTAAAGGCGAACCTGGGCGAGTCGGAGATATGGCGCAAAGGCTGCAAGGTTCACCAGATTTGTATGCTTGGGCGGGACGTGCACCTGCGACTTCGATTAATTTCATCACGGCCCATGATGGGTTTACCTTAGCTGACTTAGTTTCCTATAACGGCAAACATAACGAAGCTAACGGGGAAAACAACAACGACGGCACCAACGATAACGATAGTTGGAACTGTGGAGCAGAAGGCTGGACAGAGGATGCAGGTATCAATGCCTTGCGTCAACGCCAAATGAAAAATGCGATCGCCATGTTGCTGGTAAGCCAAGGCGTACCAATGATTCTCATGGGTGATGAAGTTGGCAGAAGTCAGCGAGGTAATAACAATACCTACTGTCACGACAACGATCTCAGCTGGTTGGATTGGAATTTATTGGAGTCAAACTCTGACCTATTCAACTTTGCCAAGCACTGTATCGCTTTCCGAAATGCACATCCTGTATTAAGAAACCATTGGCATTTCCAAAATCGAGACTACGTTGGTAGCGGCTATGCTGATATTACCTGGCACGGTACTAAAGCCTGGAATGCAGACTGGTCTGACTCTAGCCGGACTTTAGCCTTTATGCTTTGTGGCAAACACGCTAAAGGTGGCACAGTCAACGATAACTACATTTACGTTGCCATGAACATGCACTGGGAAGCTCACTGGTTTGAACTTCCTCAGCCACCAGCGGGTCTGAAGTGGCATGTGTTTGCGAATACTGGCGCGAACCCAGCAGAAGCTAGCTGGGAACCTGGTAAAGAACCTTTACTAAACACTCAACAAGGAATTTTACTAGGCGATCGCTCAATAGTTATTCTAGTAGGCAAATAAATTTTTGTTTTTCGTCAGTAACCAATACTGAAAGAGCAATCAAAAACCAAATCTCACAAAAAAGGAGAATAAAATTATGGCTTTTAGTGCAACTCTTGAAATTCTAGGCGATACCGCTAAAATTACCTTGACTGGCGAACTAGATGCGAGTTCTGCGCCCATTTTTAGAGTAGAAGTGGAGAATGCAGCTAAAGCCGGAGTTAAGCGTCTGGTATTGTTCATCCAAGACCTAGAATATATCGCCAGTGCCGGGCTACGAGTGCTGATTTTCGCTAAGCAAAAGATGGGTTCTGATGCTGATATTTATGTAGTTGGTGGACAGGAACAAGTGATAGACACCCTTGAGAAAACAGGTTTCAGCCAAAGCGTGATTTTACAGGATGAGTACGAAGTTGCCTAATTCCTAGTAATGGAAGGTTAAGAATTAAGTATGAAGGAAGTATGAAGGCTAAAATTGTTTAGCCTTTAGCTTTTCTTATATTTAAGCGCTTATTCCAGGCAAATAGAGAACGACTCCTATTATCTACCGCGACGAAAAATATATGGATACTCACAAACCATTAAGGGAACAACCGTATTATCAAGAACTGGAGTCGTTGCGCCAAGAAGTGGCTGCACTCAGAAATGCACAAGCTGCTTTTGAGGCTCAAAGAGAACTGCTAGCAAAGGTAGTAGCAATGGCACGTTCTCCAGAACAGGAGGAAGTGCTAAAAATTACCTTAGAGGAAGCATTACACGTCTGTTGCAAACTCACGGGAGCCGAAACAGGCAGTTTATTTTTACTAGATAGTCAAGGAGTAGTTACTGATAGTATTCTCACCCAAAAGGCTACAGCAGAAGAGGCCCGCTCTCGTTTAATTGGTAGCGTTTTAGACAAAGGTCTAGCAGGTTGGGTGAATCGTGAGCGAAATATTGGATTGATTGCCGATACGATTAACGATGACCGCTGGTTGCAGTTCCCTAATCAGCCTTACACTGTGCGCTCTGCATTAGCTGTCCCGATTCTCAAGGAAGAAGTTTTGCTAGGCATTCTCACCTTGCTACATAGTGAACCTAATCGCTTTAGCTGGGAAGTAGCGAATTTAATGCAAAAAACGGCTAATGAGATAGCGCTAGTTCTAGAAAACGCCGAGCTATATGGGAAATTAGAAGAATCTTACCACTTTCTAGATCAAGCCAAACAAGAGATTGAAGCTTATTCAAAAGCACTTGACTATGAATTAGAAAAAGGTAGACAGATTCAGAAAGATTTTCTCCCAGAAGATTTACCAAAACTTCCTAATTGGGAGATCGCAGCTTCCTTTTATCCGGCTCGCCAAGTTGCAGGCGATTTTTATGACTCTTTTATGCTTCCTGGTGGTTATGTAGGGCTAGTCATTGCAGATGTTTGTGATAAAGGTGTGGGCGCAGCACTGTTTATGGCTTTATTCCGCAGTCTGATTCGTATTTTCTCTGGGCAGAGTCTTTTGTGTAGTTTAGCAATTGTTGGCGACGATCAAGTGCTGGCAGGCTTGAACGATCTGGATCTGAACAATCACGAAGAACAGATTCACGCCCTGAAAGCTGTGGGACTGATCAATAACTATATTGCTCAACAGCACGCTCAGATGAGCATGTTTGCGACCTTGTTTTTTGGAGTATTAGATCCCGCTACTGGTATCATCGACTACGTTAATGGTGGACATGAACCATTGTTTGTGATCAGTCCAGAAGGTGTGAAAGCAACTCTCAAGCCGACAGGACCAGCAGTGGGAATGATGCCGAATATGAAATTTAAAGTTCAGCAGGTACAACTCGAGCCAGGCGACATCTTGATTGGCTATACAGATGGTGTTACAGAAGCCCGTGCTCCAGATAACAAGTTGTACACTACCGAGCGACTTCTTTCGCTTTTTCAACCGCCACCAGCGTCGGCTAGTCAACTTCTAGAGTGGATCAAGACCAACTTGTTTGCCTATATGGATAACGCTCCTCAGTTTGACGATATTACTATGCTGGCTGTACAGCGATTAGCGAATTAATGACTCAGGAATTCACTAATTCCCATTCATTTTTTAGTAAAAATTATTACTTGCATCAATGAGATAGTTTATGGAACCTTTAACGGTCGCTGGAACGCTCGACTCTTTGAGCGAGATTGCAAAATACGTCATGGCAGCAGCAGCAGCAGCAGGCTTGGACAAAAAAACTTCTTACAGACTTAGGCTGGCAGTAGACGAAATTGCAACCAACATCATTGTACATGGTTATGAGGAAGCTGGGCGCGAGGGCATAGTAGTTTGTCAAGCTACACTTGCAGATGAGTCTTTAACAATTACCCTTGAGGACACAGGCGAACACTACGATCCTACAAAGCAAGCCCTTCCTGATGATATGGATTTGCCCTTAGAGCAGCGCCAGATTGGTGGACTAGGTGTTTACCTGACTATTCAAGGTGTTGACAGGTTTACCTATGAAAGAGTGGGAGAACGCAATCGCAATATATTCGTTGTGAATCGAATTCCTTCTACTGCGTCTAAATAATTTTCATCAAAAATATCCCATTGCTCTTTTTGGGTTGACCTTTCATCCTTTGCTGCGATCGCTTGAGAAATCTTTTATCTTGCTAAATTCGCGTAAAGCTTTGCCATTCCCTGGGGTTCATGGCTGTACTTACCGCTGTGCAACGGATGATACGTCTCGTTATACAAACAGAGACTATTGGGATTTTTCATCACAAACTGCATCATCCGCCGATGGGGTTCACCTCGGAAGAACTGTTTAAGATCTTGTTCGGAACGCCAGTAACTCACCATGATTACTTCGTTGATTCCACAAATACCAGCTTTCGCTTGCACACAGCCTTGAGCTTGAGTAGTTGCATTATTGATCCACAGCAGATTTTTCCACATCCAGAAAAACCCCAGGCGATCACGTGCTAAAAAGCCATTGACAAAGACAACCGCTTCTGGGTGTTCCGGCAGATCGATTTGGTAAACAGAATAATTCATGACTGTTGCCCTCTTCAAGTTCTCTAGTGGGTAATATTGCTTTATCTAGCTACATAATCAATAATTAGATTATTCACTTAATTGAATATAATATTTAGTTTATATTCAATTAAGTGAATATGTCAACTTATAACCTATGTCTCTTACCTATGCCATTCTGTCAGTCTTGATCGATGCCCCCAGCAGCGGCTATGACCTTGCCAAGCGCTTCAATCCTTCGGTAGAAGGGTCGGTTGGTTTTTTCTGGAGTGCCAGCTTTCAACAGATTTACCGAGAACTGAACCGCTTGGAAGAAAAGGAGTGGCTGCAAGCCGAATCTGTGCAGCAAGAGAATCGACCCGACAAACGAATTTATGCAGTGACAGCATTAGGTAAACAGCAGTTGTGTCAGTGGATTGCTGAGTCGGAGGAGATGGCACCAATTAAGGATGATTTGCTAGTGAAACTTTATGCTGGGCATCTGGTGTCTGACCGGATGATACTGGCAAAGCTGGAAGCGCATCGTCAGCAACATCAGCAGCGATTAGCGATTTATCAAGAAATTCAGAGTCAGCACTTCCAGAATCCGCAGGCGTTGACAACAACCTTAAAGTTTCAATACATGACGTTGTTGCGGGGAATTCACTACGAAACAGGCTGGTTGGCTTGGTGCGATCAAATCATGCCGTTGCTGAAATGAGTGCATTAATAATGGTTAGATTGCTGAATTCGGGATTTCTCAGAAAAATATCTTGTTCGGTGAAAGGCTGATTAAGGTTAAAAATGCAATGACACAATGCGCTCACAAGTTCTTGGGCAGTCATTTACAGGAGGCTCTATGGCAACTATTAACCATTTTTTCTTATTGAAGCTTTTCTCGGCCTTAGGCTGCGGACTGATAGCTGGAGTCTTCTTTGCATTCTCGTCCTTCGTGATGAATGCCCTTGCCCGACTTGAGCCGAAGCAGGGCATTACCGCTATGCAATCTATCAATATCACGGTAATCAATCCATTATTCATGGCAGCATTCTTGGGAACGGCTGTGGCTTGCGTCCTTCTTTTAGTCTCATCACTGTTAAAGTGGTATCAACGCGATGCTACCTACTTGCTTGTCGGCAGCCTGCTGTATCTCGTCGGCACATTAGGTGTAACAATTGTATTTAATGTATCGCTGAACGATGCGCTGGCAAAGGTCGATCCGGGCAGCACTGACGGTGCGAATCTGTGGGTCAGCTACCTTGCTAACTGGACGCTCTGGAATCATGTTCGGACAGTAGCGGCACTTTTAGCAGCAGCTGCATTCTCAATTGCGCTCTGTAATCGAGCAGTGCAATAAAAATGTTGTATATCAGTCAAGCTTTTTCGCGATCGCTTAAATTCTGAAGTTGCAAAATTTACTAAGCATACCTGCCATCTATTCTGAAAACTCAAAAGGTTTTATTCAGTAATTTTTAATCATCAAAAAGCGATCGCTCCGCTTTCTATCTCCTCCTTGCAGAAATGGATATGATAGAAAAGTAGATAAAACTTAAAAAATATTTATCAAATGCTGATTCACTCCTCTGGCTTGTCCAAGGTCAAAGACTCAGTAAAAGAAAAAATTTTCTTCGGTCATGAACCTAATGCCGAGTTAATTGCAATTCTTACCGTCTACTTTGTCCAAGGCATCTTAGGGTTGGCGCGTCTAGCTGTCAGCTTTTTTCTAAAAGATGAACTGCTGCTGAGTCCGACGCAGGTATCAGCGCTATTAGGTATAGTCGCCTTACCCTGGATTATTAAGCCAGTATTTGGCTTTATCTCCGATGGCTTGCCCATATTTGGTTATCGCAGGCGTCCATACCTAATTTTATCGGGAATATTAGGGACTATTTCCTGGATAAGTCTTGCAACAATAGTTCATACTACCTGGGCAGCTACAAGTGCGATCGCACTGGGGTCACTCTCAGTTGCAGTCAGTGATGTGATCGTTGACTCCCTAGTAGTCGAACGGGCAAGAGTAGAATCCCAAGCAGATGCAGGTTCATTACAATCTATTTGCTGGGCTGCTTCCGCATTTGGGGGTTTGATCACAGCTTATTTGAGCGGATGGCTCCTAGAACATTTTTCCACACATACTGTATTTGGGATTACCGCGGTTTTTCCCCTGTTAGTTTCATCTGTAGCTTGGTTAATTGCCGAGTCTCCTGTTAATCAAGATACTCAAGATCCGCATCAAAACAACTTTGTAAGTGTCAAGCATCAACTGGGACAACTCCGCCAAGCCGTTACCCAAAAAGCAATCTGGCTACCCACAGCATTTGTTTTCATTTGGCAAGCTACCCCAACAGCTGACTCAGCTTTTTTCTTCTTCACTACTAACGAATTGCACTTTGCACCAGAATTTTTGGGACGGGTGCGCCTAGTAACGAATCTGGCTTCATTAGTTGGCATTTGGATTTTCCAGCGTTACCTCAAAACCTTACCTTTTCGCGTCATCTTTGGTTGGAGTACGGTGCTTTCCGCAGCTTTAGGGATGACGATGCTATTACTGGTGACTCACACCAATCGGTCTTTAGGTATAGATGACCACTGGTTTAGTTTGGGTGATAGCTTAATTCTAACTGTGATGGGGCAAATAGCCTATATGCCAGTACTGGTGCTAGCAGCCAGAATCTGCCCTCCGGGAGTGGAAGCGACATTATTTGCTTTGTTAATGTCGGTATCTAACTTAGCAGGAATGGTTTCTTATGAATTTGGTGCAGTCATCATGCATTGGCTAGGAATCACTGAAAGTAATTTTGAATTGCTTTGGTTACTGGTGATAATTACTAACCTCAGCACACTGTTACCGCTGCCATTTCTGAGCTGGTTACCAGCAGCTGAAGAACAAACTCAGATTTCATCATTGCAACCAGCTTCAGCAAATATTAACGAGCCTTTTCTGCCTGAGTTGATATCTGAAGTTGAGGCTACGAGAACTCAAATCCAAAGTCGTTAACAAGAAATTATTTTGCCCAAAGACTCAAAGACGAAGAGTCTTCGCCACATAAATATTGAGCGGTTGAGGCTGACACGGGAACGCGGTGAAATTTAATTTATTACTCTCCAGGTCGGTCTACAACCATCATTAATAGTTTGGCAGGCTACTTTTGTGTCTTTGCGCGAGGTAACAAAAGGGTATAAAGCATATGCAAAGTTCAAAAATTCGAGAAAACGCAATTTTAGAAAAATCATACAGTCGCACTGACTGGCAAGGAGGATATGAATCTCTATATCAAGAGTTTGATTATTGGATTGATGATATAGAAGGACAAATTCCCTTAGAACTACAAGGTACATTATTTAGAAACGGCCCTGGTTTATTGGATATCAATGGTCAACGCATTCATCACCCCTTTGATGGCGATGGCATGATTAGCCGCATCAGCTTTGTTAATGGTCGTGCCCATTTCCGCAATCGCTTTGTCCGTACTGAAGGCTATGTAGAAGAACAAAAAGCCGGAAAAATCCTCTATCGCGGTGTGTTTGGGACGCAAAAACCTGGTGGTTGGTTAGCGAATCTCTTCGACTTCAAAATCAAAAATATTGCCAACACCAACGTCATCTACTGGGGTAGTAAACTGTTGGCACTGTGGGAAGCTGCTGAACCCCATCGCCTTGACCCTTACACCTTAGAAACCTTAGGCAAAGAATATTTTAATGGTGTTTTGTCCACAGGTGAAGCTTTTAGTGCCCACCCCCGCCTTGATCCCAGTTGCAACCAAGATAATGGCGCACCTTGCTTGGTCAATTTTTCTATTCAGCCGGGACTATCCACCAAAATTACGATTTTTGAGCTAAATCCAGCAGGTGAAATTATCAGAAAACACGCTCATAGCGTGCCTGGTTTCTGCTTCATCCACGATTTTGTCATTACTCCTAATTACTGCATCTTCTTTCAAAATCCTGTCACCTTCAATCCCATACCTTTAGCTTTGGGAATCCGTGCAGCCGGGGAATGTATCAAATTCAACCCAAATCAACCAACTCGAATTATAGTTATTCCTCGCAACCCCAACGCTGGGAAAGCAGATGTCAAAATTCTGGAAACTCAATCTGGTTTCGTCTTTCACCACATTAATGCTTTTGAAGTGGGAGATGAAATTGTGATTGACTCGATTTGCTACGAATCTTTACCAGAAGTCGAAGCCGAAAGTGATTTTCGCCAAGTTGATTTTGAGGCCATTGCACCTGGACAACTCTGGCGATTTGCTCTTCAACTTCAGAATGGCACAGTTCAAAAGAACTTAATTGAAAGCCGTTGTTGTGAGTTTCCTAGCATTCATCCAAATAACGTGGGACGCCCATATCGTTATTTATATATAGGTGCGGCTCATGCTGAAACGGGGAATGCTCCCTTACAAGCACTGCTAAAAATGGATTTAGACTCTGGAGAGCGGCAACTTTGGAGTGCTGCACCTCATGGTTTTATGGGTGAGCCGATTTTTGTTCCTCGCCCAGGGTCAGAAAAGGAAGATGACGGCTGGGTGTTGGCTTTGGTCTATGATGCTGCCCATCATCGCTCAGATTTGGTGATTTTGGATGCCACTGATTTAAATAAAGGTCCAGTAGCAAGGCTACATCTCAAGCATCATATACCCTACGGTCTACATGGTAACTTCACTTCTGAGGTATTTATCCGTTAATTTCTTAGAGTAGGGTAGGCAATACGCTACTAAATTTGACTGAACCAGCAGACTCTAAGCAATTAAAAACCAATATAGCGATCGCCACTCTACAAATGAACACAGAATATCTGTGTTCATTTTTTATATGATGCACAAAACTCAAATAAAATTGTAACAAAAACTACAAAAATCCTAAATTTCTTTGGTAGAAAGGATAAGCTAGGCATATATGTATCCGGTTCGCAAAGATACCGCGATTAGGAGTAAATTTTATGATTGCAACACCTATAATGCCGCTGGAGCCTGCTAGTCCAGCGCATATTTGTCCTTTCGATCAAGCCTGTAGCTACTTAGAAGCGGCGGCTAAAGAATTAAAACTAGATCAAGGAATTTTAGAAATACTCAGCCACCCACGCAAAGTTGTTACAGTTTCCATTCCCGTAAAAATGGATAATGGAGAAATACGTGTATTGGCAGGGCATCGGGTGCAACACTCCGATATTTTAGGCCCCTACAAAGGTGGAACTCGTTACCATCCGGCTGTGACACTACGGGAAGTCTCCGCCCTGGCAATGCTGATGACTTGGAAATGTGCGCTGTTAGGTATTCCCTACGGTGGTGCAAAGGGCGGTATTGCTATAGATCCAAAGTATTACAGTGTCAGTGAACTAGAACGAATTACGCGGCGTTACACCAGCGAATTAATTAAAGATATTGGCCCATCAGTAGATATACCCGCTCCAGATGTAGGTACTTCCGCCCGTGAGATGGCGTGGATGATGGACACGTATTCCATGAATGTTGGTCATGCTGTACCAGGAGTTGTAACTGGTAAACCTATTTCCGTTGGTGGTTCCAGAGGGCGAGAAATGGCAACTGGACGTGGGACAATGATTATTGTCCGTGAAGCCTTAGCCGATGAAGGGAAATCCTTGGTGGGTGTGCGAGTAGCAATTCAAGGTTTCGGAAATGTGGGTATGTCCGCAGCAGAATTGCTATATGAAGCAGGAGCAATTATTATCGCTGTCTCTACAAGTTCTGGGGGAATATATTCGGAAACTGGTTTAGATATTCCCGCTTTGAAAGCCTACGTCGCTAAAAATCATCGGAGTGTTTTAGGTTTCCCTGGCACAGTAGCAATTAGCAATGCAGATTTACTAACTTTACCTTGCGATGTCCTCATTCCAGCAGCTTTGGAAAACCAAATCACTGAAGAGAATGTGAATCAGGTACAAGCGCATATTGTTGCAGAAGCAGCTAACGGGCCAGTGACTCTAGAAGCCAACCAAGCACTAGAAGCGCGGGGTGTAATAGTGCTACCAGATATTTTGGCGAATGCTGGGGGTGTTGTAGTTAGTTATTTGGAATGGGTACAAGGACTTTCGTATTTGTTCTGGGATGAAGAACGCGTTAATCGGGAAATGGAACATTTGATGGTGCACGCTTACCGTCAAGTGATTGAACATTCCAAAGCTCGGCAAATTACTCTGCGTTTAGCAGCTTATACCCTAGGGGTGGGTAGAGTTGCCCAAGCACTTAGCGATCGCGGTCTTTATCCATAATTTTATTCATAGCAATTAATTTGAGAGGCGGATAATTTATCTGCCTCTTTTTGTTTGGCGATCGCTTAATTAGCAGGTAATAAATCCACCAGTTACTTAGCGATTAGCTCACCAATGTCTTAAGTTGACTTGCCCTATTCAATCATTGACAATTACACTAAAATTCATCAGGTTTGTGGGAGTTGACAGTCATCTTGAATACACTGGCTGGACGCTACAAAATCATTCGGCAATTAGGCGGCGGTGGTTTTGCTGTAACATTTCTGGCTAGGGATAATTTGCAACCTAGCAAACCTTTATGTGTAGTCAAGCAACTGCGTCCTAACCAGTCCCATCCTCGGGTTGTGGAATTTTTTGAAAAAGAAGCCGCTATTCTGGAAAAGCTGGGTAAACATCCCCAAATTCCCCATTTACTGGCACATTTTAGCGAAAACGAAATTCTTTACATAGTGCAGGAATTTATCGAAGGGCAAGACCTGAGTCAAGAAATCATTCCTGGTAGGCGGCTGAGTGAGGATTATGCAACCAAGTTGTTGCAAGATGTTCTAGAAGTTTTGTCTTTCATACATAGTAAAGGAGTGATTCACCGCGATATTAAGCCCCAAAATCTGATGCGACGACATGAGGATGGTCAGATATTCCTGATTGATTTTGGCGCGGTGAAAGAACTTGGTTCTTTAACTGTGAATTCTCAAGGCGAAGTCTATTCCAGCGTCGTCATCGGTACTTCCGGCTATATGGCGTCGGAGCAAAAAAATGGTAGACCTTGTTTGGGTAGTGATGTCTATGCTTTAGGGATGACGGTAATTCAAGCTTTGACAGGCGTTTTACCCTCTAATTTGCAAGAAGACCCATTGACAGGTGAAATCATCTGGCGCAATCAAGTACAAGTAAGCGATCGCCTGGCTGAGGTGTTAACTCAAATGGTGCGCCGTCACTTTAGTTTGCGCTATTCCCAAGCAGCTGAGGCATTGCAAGCTTTAACAGTACCGCCAACAATTCTTCTTAATCCGTCTGTCGAGCAAGTATACCGTCAAGAAGCTAGAAATCGCGCACAACAAGGTCTGGGTAATTTTTCGGTTTTCGCTTTGAAAATACTAGAATCTAAGCGGATTGAGTTGGGGTTATCTGAGGATGAAGCTAGGGAAATTCATGAACAAGTTCTCAAACCCTATCGCGAGTATCAGCAGAAATTACAGGAGTATGAACAGGTATTAATTGATGCAGTTAAGCAACATTATCCCTTTAATGAGACGACTCAAAAAGATTTGCAAGACTATCAGCGCCATTTAGGATTACGAGATGAAGATATCGCGGCGATAGAATCACGGGTAGTTCCCCAACAACCACAGTATAGGACAATGGAAATTCAAACTGAGCTTTTTGAGTTTGAGTTCGCCACCCTAACTGTCAAATCTGGAATTTTGGAGGCAACAAAAACCTGGGAAATTAACCGCATTCGGGGACGAACCAAGTTTTTCACAGAAAACCTGGGTAATAATGGCATAGTTTTAGAAATGGTTGCAATTCCTGGCGGAGAATTTCTGATGGGTTCCTCAAGGGATGAACCAGAACGATATAACTCTGAAAGTCCACAACATACAGTCACGATTCAACCCTTTTTCATGGGAAAATACCTGG
The DNA here is from genome assembly GCF_002154725.1 of Nostoc sp. 106C. Classification (GTDB taxonomy): domain Bacteria; phylum Cyanobacteriota; class Cyanobacteriia; order Cyanobacteriales; family Nostocaceae; genus Aulosira. The sequence goes on from NZ_MTAW01000180.1 coordinate 45,188, forward strand.
TTACTCAGAGTCAATGGAAAGCTATTGCTGCTCTTGAGAAGGTAAATATTCAATTAAATCCCGAAACCTCTCATTTTAAAGGGGCTAATCGACCTGTTGAACAAGTTTCTTGGGATGATGCGGTGGAGTTTTGTGCCCGACTTGCTCAAGAGACGGGAAAACCCTATCGCTTGCCAACTGAGGCAGAATGGGAATACGCCTGTCGCGCGGGAACGACTACCCCGTTTTATTTTGGCGAAACAATTACAACTGATTTAGCTAATTACAACGGGAAATACGCATACGGTTCTGGGCCAAAGGGTGAATATCGTGGGCAGACAACTGATGTCGGGATATTTCCCGCCAACCCCTTTGGTTTATTTGATATGCATGGTAATACATGGGAATGGTGCCAAGATAGCTGGCACAAAAATTATAACGGAGCGCCAGCAGATGGAAGTGTTTGGATCAGTGATAATCATACTCATCTGCTACGTGGTGGTTCATGGAATATCAACCCCTGGAATTGTCGTTCAGCGGTACGCAACTGTAACGCACGAGACAATAAATACATCAATGTTGGTTTTCGAGTTGTGTTGGGTGAGTTGAGCAATTAGTAAGAATACACTATTTCTGAATGTCAGACATAGACAACCATCGCTTCCACACCAAACCCGATTACAATAAATACGCAACTCGCACTTCCTTAAGGAGTATCCAGCAGTGCAGCCGGACTTATTAGGTTTGGAAATTAGTAAAGGAGAATTAAGGCGTTTAACTGGATTCGATCCAGAGGACGTTTTTCGACCCTCTATTATGGCAGACCGCGAGAAGCGATTAGGATTTTTGATCAACGAAGGATTGGTAGCCTTAGCGCTAACACCGATAATTGTTGGTGGTATTTACGCTTTTATTATTCTGCCAATAATTGGTTCTTCAATTAAATTAGGAATCATTTTACTAATTCTAGTGCCAATTGCTGTGATAGTTGGGCGATCGCTATGGCGGCGGTTCACCTGTCCTCAAGGGTTAACAATTCTTTTAGATGAAGTTGATAAATATCATTCTGTAATCAACGCTATAGATATTAACGACCAATTAGCAACATCTGGAAATGCTCAAAGCAGTATCAATGACCGAGATAAAGTTATCGCTGCTTTACAACTAATCAGAGAAGATTTAGTTCGAGCTTTGAAAACCGAACGAATTTTACGGGATAATAAAAAACTGCTTGCTAATAATCAAGAGTTATTTGTCAATAATTTAGCCAATCTCCAAGCCCTGCAACTTAGTAGTCAGGCAGGTGAATACGCCCAATTCCTCAATCAATCATTGCAGATTGCCCTCGATGTGCAAGCGGAAATCAGCAAATTACAGTCGCCACGTTGATTTAAATGACCAACAAACCGAAAATTATTGTCCTGGATGACGATCCTACGGGTTCTCAAACAGTCCACAGCTGTTTGCTGCTGATGCACTGGGATGTGGAAACTTTACGAGTCGGTCTGCGAGATAATTCACCAATTTTCTTTATTCTGACAAATACACGCGCTTTACCACCAGAATCAGCTGCATCTGTTACTAAAGAAGTCTGTCGTAACCTAAAAATTGCTCTAAATGCTGAAGGTATTACAGATTTTCTTGTTGTTAGTCGTTCGGATTCGACTTTAAGAGGACATTATCCGATTGAAACCGATGCGATCGCTCAAGAACTCGGGCCATTTGATGCTCATTTTCTCGTCCCAGCGTTTTTTGAAGGCGGACGCATCACCCGCGACAGCGTACATTATTTATTTATTGATGGTGTCCCTACCCCAGTGCATGAAACTGAATTTGCTCGTGATTCAGTGTTCAGCTACCATCACAGTTATTTGCCCAAGTATGTAGAAGAAAAAACCCAAGGACAAATCCCGGCTGAATCTGTTGCCAGATTTTTGCTCGATGATATTCGTGCTGGTACTCTAGAACGATTACTACAACTGAGTGGTAATCAATGCGTTGTTGTCGATGGTGAAACTCAAGCCGATCTTAATGCCTTTGCAGTAGATGTTTTAACAGCAGCAAGTCAAGGGAAACGCTTTTTATTCCGCAGTGCTGCTAGTATTTTAACGGCTTTGGCAGCCTTACCTCCCCAACCGATTGCTCCAGAAAACATGGCAGAGTATGTACGTGGTGGTAAACCAGGTGCTGTGATTGTTGGTTCCCACGTTAAAAAGACAACTCAACAGTTAGAAGCACTGTTGCAAGAAGTGGGAACGGTAGGAATTGAAGTAAATGTTGCCCTACTACTTAACGATCCAGCGAATCAATCTGCTACACTGCTAACCGAGATCCTGGAAAGTACAAAAGCGGCACATGACGCTGGTAAAACACCAGTCGTTTATACAAGCCGTCAAGAACTTACTTTTAAGGACGTTAATACACGCTTAGAGTTTGGCATCAAGGTTTCCAGTTTATTAATGGATATTGTGCGAGGTTTACCATCTGATATAGGATTCTTAATTAGCAAAGGCGGCATTACCTCTAACGATGTCCTCAGTACTGGACTGGCCTTAACTTCAGCCCGTTTACTTGGTCAAATTTTAGCTGGTTGTTCGATGGTTTTGACAGCTTCTGACCATCCTCAGTTTTCTAAGTTGCCAGTAGTATTATTTCCTGGTAATGTTGGCGATGCTGATGCTTTGGCAATCGTTTATCACAGGTTGACAAAAACAGTTTCCCGTTCTGAGTGAAGATTTTATTCATGTCTGATATACTCAGCGCTTTATGGTGTAAGGATGTTGTTGCATGATGCAAATAATCCAATATTGATAATTGCTCTGATTGTTCCTTGTTTTTTGGCTGGTGCTGCATGACTTCTGATTCTGCCGATTTAGAGTCAAATTCTGCACTTCCTGATGCAGATTCAAGATCTAACGTTTCTGATAAAGAGTCAAACTCTATTCTCCCTGAGGTAGAGCTCAATTCTGTTCTTCAGTATTTAAAGTCAAATTCTACGCCTGCTGATGCGGTATCAAAGCCAGAAAAACCTGACTCTCAGACAAATTCTGCGCCTGCTGATGCGTCATCAAATCCAGAGAACCCTGACTTACAAATAAATTCTAATTCTAAGGATGCAGCCTCCAATGCTGCCATACCCAGTTTAGACTCAATTTCTGCCCTTTCCGATCTAAATGCTCTTGATTCCCCATTACCAGAAAATAAAGTAAAAAATAATATTCAAGTCCAATGGAAAACTGAGGAGGGAAGACTTTTATTAATTTTGCCAACAGAAGCACAAGTACCAGCCACAGAATTTAGCTGGTACGAAATTTGGCAACAGATGCGCCAACGCCTACAAACCGATCGCCTCCGGATACCAAATACACCAGTATATCTGTTGGCAAAAGACCGCTTGTTAGATAGCCGACAACTGCAAGAATTAGCTGAAGTTTTAAGTGAAGTTCAACTACAGCTAAAATCTGTAGCTACTAGTCGCCGTCAAACTGCGATCGCGGCTGTCTCCTCTGGCTATTCTGTAGAACAACTACAACCAGAAACTTCTCTAAGTTCGGAAATTAAAACTACCCCCACTCCCTTAGCAGATGCTTTATATCTAGAAATGACGGTACGTTCTGGAGTAGAAATCCGTCATCCAGGAAGTGTCATCATCTTGGGAGATTTAAATCCAGGTGGTATTGTAGTTGCAGATGGAGATATTTTGGTTTGGGGTCGGTTACGCGGAGTCGCCCACGCTGGTGCTAGTGGCAATCGTGAGTGTCTAATCATGTCTTTGCAAATGGAACCAACCCAATTGCGGATTGCAGATGCTGTAGCTAGGGCACCAGAAAAATCGCCAACGCAGTTTTCCCCTGAAGTAGCGCATATGACACCGCAAGGCATTCGCATCGCTAGAGCAATTGATTTTTCCCGCAACCAATTAGGCAGGATCAATCAGGAGCCATAAATAATTACTATAATTCCTAAACCCTAATTGAGCGTGTTTCGATCATGACTCGCATTATTGTCATTACCTCCGGCAAAGGAGGGGTGGGTAAAACCACAGTTTCAGCAAATCTGGGCATGGCTATAGCCAAAATTGGGCGTCAAGTAGCCTTAGTTGATGCGGATTTTGGTCTGAGAAATTTAGATTTGCTACTAGGGCTAGAAAACCGCATCGTTTATACGGCGGTGGAGGTTCTAGCTAGAGAGTGCCGTTTAGAACAAGCTTTGGTGAAAGATAAGCGGCAAACTAATTTGGTACTTTTGCCAGCAGCCCAAAATCGCACCAAAGAATCAGTTACTCCCGACCAGATGAAGTTATTGGTGAATGCACTGGCGCAAAAGTACCAGTACGTGATCATCGATAGCCCCGCAGGTATTGAAATGGGTTTCAAAAATGCGATCGCACCCGCTAAAGAAGCCCTAATTGTGACTACGCCAGAAATTTCTGCTGTCCGTGATGCTGACCGGGTAGTTGGGTTATTAGAAGCACAAGGCATTAAGCGTATTCATCTCATAATTAACCGGATCAGACCCGCAATGGTGCGAGCCAATGATATGATGTCTGTTCAAGATGTTCAGGAACTTCTCGCCATCCCCTTGATTGGTGTGATCCCCGACGATGAGCGTGTTATTGTCTCTACCAATCGTGGCGAACCTCTAGTATTATCGGACACTCCCTCTATAGCTGCTACAGCCTTTGAGAACATTGCTCGCAGATTGGAAGGGGAATCTGTGGAATTTCTTGAACTCGACTCACCTAATGACAACATCTTCACTCGTCTGAGAAAGTTGTTGTGGACTAAGATTGGTTAACTAATTTTCCTGTCTCCGCAGACCTATTTGCAATGATTCTTGAACTTCTAGAAAGGCTTTTTGTTCGTACTCCAGATACCAGTCGCACTCATGTTAAACGTCGCCTGCAATTGGTGATTGCCCACGATCGCGCTGACATAGACCCCCAGAAGTTGGAAAAAATGCGACAAGAAATCCTAGAGATTGTCTGTCGCTACGTAGAAGTTGATACAGATCACTTGGAGTTTTCCCTAGAAAGCAACCAACGAACCACAGCTTTGATTGCCAACTTGCCCATCCGTAGAGTCAAAGAAGATACAGAGGAATTAGAAAGCAGCGAAACAACTCTGTAGTTTAGTACTAAGTATCGTTCTAGCTAATAGCGATTAGCTGAGTGCTAATGGCTATAATTTTTTTGCGCTGAGGTCAAAATTTAAAAGGCTTTTATTATAATCTTTAAAGCTATGTTGAATATTACTTTTATTATTGTTTAGGCATTATTAAATGAGTTTGCTATTCAACATTTCATTTTTAATGAAAGGCTACTTGATTTTTCATAAAATTAAGTGAAAAATCTTTTAATTTATCGACTGCAAGCCGTAATAAATACAGGCTAGACTGCCAACTAAATAGACAAACCAAGTTGAGAAAAAGCCAATTGCTCTTCCAACAGAAGGACCATAGGTGTTAATTAGACCCCAGGCATGGGCAATCCGAGCAATCGTGAGTGTACCACCAAGAAGCCACACCAACCATATTTGTGCCTGCATCAATTCCAGCGCAAGTACAAACAGCAATCCATGAGGTACATACTCAGCAAAATTGCTATGGGCACGAACCTTTCTTTGCAAGAGACTAGGATCTTTCCTCGGTTCGGGAAAGAGTTTTTGAGTCATATTCTCAACGCTACTAGCCCAAGGATTAGGATTAGCTAGGGGATCGGGCTGTTGCGCTACATCTGCTTTAGATTCGCCATGCCAAACCCTTGTTTTTAGCCTTTCATCTGCTGCAATATACGACAGAGAAAAAGCAATAAGACCATTTAGCCCAATAAATAGAGTTGATACTGGAATACTATTTTCAATCATCTTGATTTTTCAACTACATTGCTATATTTAATTGAGAATATCAAACTCAGAACTTATTTTTTAATCATACGACTAATAGACTTATTCCAAAAATCTCAATAAGTTCAAAAGTAACCATCTGTATAAACACCTCTGAAAAATGACAAATGACTATAAAAAAATTCCCGTTGTCAACTCAGCAACAACGGGATTCTATAGTTTTTTATATAAACTAAACTATCGAGAAGCGACTTGTGGGCCTGCCCAAACTTCTGTAAGTTTTTGACCAAAAGTAATTGGCTGATCTGTATCTGTATTTGTATTTACAGTCTTACCATCAATTGCCACTTTCACTAAAGGCCAGTCTTCATCACCGAGTTCGCCTGCACGGAAAAGTGCGTGATCGGGTTGACTCTTACTCCAACCTAATAACACTGCAATTTTTTCATGCTCATCTGCATCACTAACAGGAGAAACAGTGCTGGCTTGATTGTTTTGTCGATCCCAAATTACTGCACGATCTGTAGAATCGGCTGTGTTGAATATACCTTCAAACTTGCGTGCTAAAAAGCGATCGCCTTTTTCTGACCAGCTGACAGGCACTAATACCCCAATTTTACCATTGCCCTCTGTCACTTCTGGAGACTGCGCTTTTGCTTGTAATAGAGGATCGCTAAGGACAGAAGTTGAAGCAATTACTCGTAACTTCTTAGTTTGTATATCTTCAACAAACAAAACACTAGTGACACGGCTATTGTACATTTCGGGTTTTACTTCTAGTCGCACCCTACTATAAACAACATACTTTCCATCTGGAGAAACTACAGGAACACTGCGGTAGTAACGTACTCCAGAACGTCCCTGAGAACCAATCGCCTCCTGAGTAGCCGTAATCCATTTCCAAGGAATAGGATGGGGACTACCAATAGGATCTGCTGCTACTGCTTGTTCTGGTCCAGGTTGTTCAGAAACAGGTATTTCCGTGTTGGTGTTTGGTTGTGATTCTCTCAAAATGGGAGAAACTTGAGTTGCTGCCAATGATTGGGTAACAATTATTTCTTTTGGCTGAGAATTATCTGCTGTTAAAGATTGAATTTTTGAATTTCTTAATTTTTTTAATAAATTCAATTGACTAGAAGACAGCTTTGCAGATGGTGCGAGTTCCACCGCTGCAAATGGATCTTTATTAGGTACATTGCTGCTGGAAACAGAATCCTCTTTGAGAGGATTTGCTACTTCTGCCGACGGCTCAATTTTGTCTGTTGGTAAGGATTGAGATTCTCCAACAGTACCCATTCCTTGTGGCTGAGATTCAGATTCTTTTGTCAAGGTATTACTTGGTGCCGCTTGTAATATATCAGCTACATCAGGTTCGCTAACAGCAGCCATTTCTATTGACGTTGAACCAGATTTTTCACTCTCAGATGTGCTTTTTGCTACTTCTGATTGCCTAGCTGAGGTAGAGTGTCCTGATGCTGCTACTAGCGGCGCAATCAGTACAACAACAGCAGCATATTTAATAAATGGTTGTACGCGAAACCATCCTGACAGCAAAAGAGGTTTAAGCATGGGTTGACTCTCTAAGGGGGCGGTTGCTGTGTGAGGAGCAGACCTGGGCAGCAATGGGGTTGGCTATAACTATAGGTATAACAAGAAACTCAAAGCTTTAACGAGATAATTTGTTCAAAATTATCACACTTTTACAAAACTTAAGTATCATAGTTAACACCTAAAAACAGTACTATATTGATATTCGTCAGCCATCTGTTATTATAGTAATAATACAGATTAACCGAGCAATATAAATCACAAAATAGGCTGGCTCAAGACTTAATGCCCAATCGTACCTAGGGGTATCGCTAAAGGGGAATTAAGGCTACCATTCCAAGCTGTTAATAACCACAGCCAAGATTAAAATAACTGGGCTGTTAGGAGTTGTATTGAGGATAGCTAACCTGCAGGCCGCTTCCCTACTCATAACCTACCTGCGACAAGAGCGCAGAATTTAACTCAGGGTAAATTTGAGGCGTTACTTGAAAAGCTGGCAAAGCTGACGCGCAACATATTTAATTCTCAAAAACCACTACTAGTATCTACCCAAGAGCATAAATTGTCATCTGTTCTACATTAATTGTGAGAACATAGTGACATTTCGATGTAAATCCACCATCAGCTCAATTCTAGGAAACACACGAAACGATAGTCAGCAGGTAGATGCACAGAACATTGTCGCCAGACATCGCCAAAGAACTGATAACGCTAGCAGCACAAGCAGTTATTACTAGCTTACTTGCTGCTTAACTTAAACTTAATTATAAGTCTATCAAGGAACTTTTGCTTTCACCAATACCAAACCACTTTAGCACCAAAAAACTTATTTATTGGCTGATTATTTTGCAATAGTTAAAAGTCTAAATGTTGACTGTTGACTGCTAACCCTTGACTATTGACTAACATGAAAATCGTATGTTTTGGTACTCCCCAGTTTGCTGTTCCGACTCTAGAAAAATTGCTGAATCATCCAGATATAGAGGTTTTGGCAGTTGTCACTCAACCAGATAAACGCCGAGAAAGAGGGAATAAACTGACACCTTCACCAGTAAAAACCCTTGCTACTGCTGCTAACTTGCCAGTATGGCAACCCCAGCGACTGAAAAAACATACTGCAACGTTAACCAAACTCAAACAATCAGGTGCAGATGCGTTTGTTGTAGTGGCCTATGGGCAAATTTTGTCGCAACAAATTTTAGATATGCCGAAGTTGGGTTGTATTAACGTGCATGGCTCAATTCTACCGAAGTATCGGGGTGCTGCTCCGATTCAGTGGTGTTTGTATAATGGCGAAGTGGAAACGGGGATCACCACGATGTTGATGGATGCAGGGATGGATACAGGTGCAATGCTGCTCAAAGCAACTACACCTATTGAATTACTAGATAATGCTCAAACTTTAGCCGAAAAGCTAGCTACACTCGGTGCCAACTTATTGCTGGAAACCTTATTTAAACTGGAACGACAGGAAATCACAGCAATTCCTCAGGATAATTCAAAAGCGACTTATGCACCGTTAATTCAAAAGCATGATTACGGGTTAGATTGGTCCAAGAGTGCTATGCAATTACACAACCAAATTAGAAGCTTTTACCCTAACTGCACTGCCAGCTTTCGCAACCAAGCGCTAAAAATTACTGCTACCGTTCCCCTTGGTTCTGCTTACAGCTACAATCTACCACCAGAATTAGAAAAAATTATTCATAAATTGCCTGATTTGTCAACGTTATCCGGTAGTCCGGGAGAAGTAGTAAACATTACCAAGGGAATTGGAGCGATTGTCCAAACTGGCGAAGGTATGTTGTTGTTGCGAGAGGTTCAGCTAGCTGGCAAACGTCCTCAGTCGGGATGGGATTTTGTGAATGGCACCCGCTTAACTATAGGAGAAGTGTTTGCTTCTGGAAGCTAACAAAGGGGGAGATGGAGTTTTTAACTCCTCACTCCTGGTTGCAGGCTACATCACTCTCGACTGTTTACTGTTAAATTTTCGTAAAAACGGCAAGATTTACAAGGACCACTGGGATTGACTGCACAACGGACGATTTCTGAATGAGCATTGTAGCTACAAGTGGCATCGCCGATTACCCAACGTCCCTCTACCAAACTTTTCTCAGCTGGTCTTTGAGCAGACTGTACGTAAAGGGCTATATTATGCAAGCGGTAGCGCCCTGCTTTAAGTTGGTATTTATGACGGCGTTCCAAAACTGCATAGGTTTTGCCTTCAAAATCGAGGTAGTTCCCTGGTTGGGGTGTCCAATCAAGTTGCGCTCTCCCGAGGGACTGACGCGGATGCGTCAATATCACCTCGGTTGGTAAAGAGTTTGGCTCCATAAGCTTATGTGATTTGATTTACATTATAAGGATGGTATCGTAGTAACCTCTTTTAGCTTACCGAATTTAGATTATAATTAATAGTTTGCTAAATTTTTTGGGCTTATATGCAGCGATCGCCTTGTGAAAGTGCATATTGATAGACAATCGCTGTCTGTTGGAGCTATGTAAATCAAAACCTGCCAATTGTAGATCGTTGTTGAGGCTATATTAAAGCATCAATCTCAGTAACGATTGTGTATGGCATTTATACAAGAAAGTCCAAACAAACTTACCCTGACATTCCGACCTTGGTATATGTGGAGCGTAGCGGGATTATGCTGCTTGGTCTGGTCACCCTTGTTTAGCATCTTTGCATCCCAATTCACCACTACTGCATTAATGTGTCAGCGTCCAAAGCCGCAGTCAGAAACTTGTCAGTTAGTCAAGACAAACATTTTCTTGTTTAACACTAAAAATATCCCGATAAAAAAATTGCAGGGAGCGAGGATTTATAAACAGAGTATTAGTGATTCAACTGGTCAATTCCAAACACTTGTATTAATTACTAACGAAAAAGAAATAGTTTTTTCTTCTACCAAGACTTTTCGCCCTAGCATTACTAGTCATGAACTCGATAAGATTGCATATCAAATTAATCATTTTGTCAACAATCCTCAAGAGTCATCTTTAAAGATAGAGAAAGGAGATATTTTAATAATTAAAATTTTTATGGCTGTAATCACGCTGAATCTGTTGTAGTTTGCTTTTTGTAGTGATGTTGTTACTTGCGTTTTTGATAAAAGTCGCGGTTCTCTAATTAAAAAACGTCAGTGGTTTTTGATCATTACTAAAACCGTAGAGTATCAATTGCAAGATATTATTGATATTCAGGTTCAAGAAAAGCAAAGTCGCAGCTTTACAGGCTATCGCATCACCTTATTTAGAGATTCTGGCAAAGATATACATCTGACTAGTTACCAGACTAATTATTTCAAAGACAGGCAAAAAATGGATGAAACTGCTGATGCGATCGCTAAATTTTTGAGTCGGTATAGCAATTCCCGATTTGATTCATAAACTGACTCTTAGAAGTAGGAACGGGAAGCAAGGAATAAGAAAGAGCAGCGATGGAGGTGTACATAGCTTTGGAAAAATCAAATACAAGTCCTATATAAAATTCTACAGATCAATAATCTCTGAATCTGTAGAGAAATCTGCTTCTCAGAATACCTAACTGTGCAATATAATCAGCTATTTAAGCTACAAATTAACAAAGGCGATCACATTATTCAAATCTATTATAAAATGCTAATAACACTTAAAATTAGCATTGACAAAATGCTATGATTAGCATCGAATCAATCACAATATTACTTAGTCAGTTCTTCAGTTGAATTTTGTATCCAAGTTTAGGCTGCTAAGTAGCATAGGCGACTTTTTTGCCTCTCTTTTGCTGTCTAGAATAGATTGAGTAAGATTTATAAATCTTTACAATTGATGTAGCCTCGGGAGCAAGTGGGAAAATTCTCTCCTATGAGGTGATTGATTTATCGGGGAATCAGGCGAAAGGGACGAGATTACAAAGGCAAATTTTAGGGATGCTTATTACATTGTTTAAAGTTATGTAGCCTTTTGATTACGGAGCCTCAGCCACTGCGGTAAACTATGCCTTGATTATGATTCCTTCGCAGAGAAGAACACTCGAAAGGAGCCTTTTTTCAATGTCTCATACCGTAAAAATCTACGATACCTGCATTGGCTGCACTCAGTGCGTCCGCGCTTGCCCAACTGATGTATTGGAGATGGTACCTTGGGATGGCTGCAAAGCTGCTCAAATTGCCTCTTCACCCCGCACAGAAGACTGCGTAGGATGCAAACGTTGTGAAACCGCTTGTCCCACCGACTTTTTGAGCATCCGGGTTTATCTGGGTGCTGAAACAACTCGCAGTATGGGTCTAGCCTATTAGGTTATTGAGGAATTCATTTTAATTTCTCATTTAGCTCGCAATCAAGTTTCTTAATTAGCAAGCACCTTTAGTAAGGTAGGGTGGATACTTGCCACCCTACAGTATCGTTCTTTAAAAATAATCACTATCAAAAGGAGTAATATGCTCCTTTTTTCTTTGCTAAAATGTCACTTCTATGGTAACAACTAAACAGGTTGGAATCATCCTCAATAGGGAGTGGTGAACTAAAATGTGCGGAATCGTTGGCTATATCGGCACTCAAGCGGCGACAGAAATTCTACTGGCTGGGTTAGAAAAACTGGAGTATCGTGGGTACGATTCTGCGGGAATCGCTACCATCTGGGAAGGTGAGGTTCAATGCGTGCGGGCTAAGGGCAAACTGCATAACTTACGTTCTAAACTTGAACAAATAGAAAACTCAGCGCAAATTGGGATTGGTCACACTCGCTGGGCAACTCATGGTAAACCAGAAGAGTACAACGCCCATCCTCACATGGATACGGCGATGCGCATAGCGGTAGTGCAAAACGGCATTATTGAAAATTACCGTGAGTTACGAGAGGAACTAAAACACAAAGGACATCAGTTTCGGTCGGAAACAGATACAGAAGTGATTCCTCACCTGATTGCCGACATTTTGAAAACATCTCCTTCTTCTTTGTTAGATGCAGTTCGCCAAGCCGTAAACCACCTTGAAGGCGCATTTGCGATCGCAGTTATTTCTGCTGACTACCCAGATGAATTAATTGTTGTTCGCCAACAAGCACCCTTAGTAATTGGATTTGGGCAAGGAGAGTTCTTTTGCGCTTCCGATACACCTGCGATCGTTTCTTACACTCGTGCAGTGCTACCATTAGAAAATGGGGAAATTGCGCGCCTGACTCCGCTAGGCGTGGAAATTTACAACTTTGCTGGCGATAGGCTGAAAAAGCAACCCCGATTACTCAACTTGAATCCCACGATGGTAGAAAAGCAGGGATTCAAACACTTCATGCTCAAAGAAATTTACGAGCAACCAGGAGTAGTACGCGCTAGTTTAGAAGCTTACTTTAGTAATGATGGTAACTCCTGCCAGCCCAGGCAGTCACCAATTAATCTTGGGTTAGATCCAGAATTTTACGCAGACATAGAACAAATTCAAATCGTAGCTTGTGGTACTAGTTGGCACGCCGCATTAGTAGGAAAATACTTGCTTGAGCAACTAGCAGGGATTTCTACACAAGTACACTATGCTTCTGAGTATCGCTATGCGCCATCACCTTTGATACCCAACACATTAATAATAGGTGTGACACAATCCGGTGAAACAGCTGATACTTTAGCAGCTTTAGCGATGGAAAAAGAACGTCGCCAAGGCAAAGAAACTAAATATCAAGCGCGATTGTTAGGTATTACCAATCGTCCGGAAAGCAGCCTTGGTCATATGGTTCCCCATATTATTAATACCTTGGCAGGAATTGAAATTGGCGTAGCAGCAACAAAAACCTTTGTTGCTCAATTAATGGCATTTTACGCTTTAGCGTTAGATTTAGCTGCTCATCGTCGGGCAATTTCCCCAGACAGGATAGCAGAGATTATTGAAGGCTTGCGACAAGTTCCTAAAGAAATTGAAGCAACTTTAGAAACTCAAGAAAGTTTAATCGAACATTTAGCCCACGACTTTGCCGAAACCCAAGATTTTATCTTTTTGGGAAGAGGAATTAACTTCCCCATCGCTTTAGAAGGGGCATTGAAATTAAAAGAAATTAGCTATATTCATGCCGAAGGTTATCCCGCTGGAGAAATGAAACACGGCCCAATCGCACTTTTGGATGCTAAAGTACCGGTAGTTGCGATCGCAGTTCCTGGTACTGTTTACGAAAAAGTAATTTCTAACGCCCAAGAAGCCAAAGCCAGAGATTCGCGGTTAATTGGCGTGACTCCTGTTAAAGATGGCGAAGCAGCCGAAATCTTCAACGATTTGTTACCAGTACCAACTGTAGATGAGCTGCTTTCTCCCCTTGTTTGCGTAGTACCTCTGCAACTATTGGCTTATCATATCGCTGCCCGTCGTGGTTTAGATGTCGATCAGCCAAGAAACCTAGCAAAATCGGTAACGGTGGAATAGGCTATTAATAGAGGTAGTAGCGCCCAAGCTCTACTACCAGCCAATCTGTAATTCTTCATGATCTTTTGAGAATTACCTCAAAAAAATCTTGTTATTAGAAATTATGCCATGACAAAGGCAACTACAGAGCGTCTGTATTCTTTTGAAGAATATATGGCTTATGAAGATGGTACTGATAACCGTTATGAACTGGTGGATGGAAAACTGGAACTTATGAATCCACCAACTTTCAGACATTTACTGATTTCTAAATTCATTGAACTAGCATTTGACACAGAAATAAATCGCCTAAGTTTACCTTGGCTATGCTTTAGAGAGGCGGGAGTAAGAACGGGATGGAGAAAATCAAGATTACCTGATGTTTATGTCGTCACGGCTGAACAAGTAAAGGAATTCCTTGATGAGTCGGCTGTTTGTCAGACTCCACCAATATTAGTAGTCGAAGTGGTGAGTCTTGATTCAGTGAAGCGCGATTATCGCTATAAACGTTCTGAATATGCAGCGTTGGAGATTCCAGAGTATTGGATTGTAGACCCAATAGAGTCAAAAATTACAATTTTATTGTTGTCAGAAGGATTGTACGAAGAACAAGAATTTACCGGAAGTGAGCAAATAGTGTCTGCAACTTTTCCAGAAATTGTGCTGACAGTTGAACAAATTTTAACTGCGGGTAATATTGAGTAGAAAAAAGTGATACCTAAAGTGGACTTCACTTACAATGCTTGAAAATGCTGTGGTTATAAAATTTGAAATTATTGCTGAAGCAACTAAAAAAATATCTCAGATTTAAATATGTTTTAGCAAACACAAATTTTTTATGTTTTTACATTGACTCCTGTAACGTTGCTACGGAATCGCACCATTTCTTCACTGGCATTAAAATATACTGCGATTTCCGTTTGTGTCATTTGACGCTGAACAGCCCAAAGTAAACCCCGCTGAGGAATCTGAAGACAACCACCTAAATAAGTCGCTTCATCTTCATCACTTTGTCGGCGCATAGGAAGCCCAGTATTTGGATCAAAGCGGACAATTTTATGTCTTAATAACAGGTGTCCAAACTCATGCATCAGGTTCGACTCACGTCTCGCGGGTGTATGGCGTGGGTTGTTTACAATCCAGAGTGGGCTTTGATTAATAATTCCTGCTGACCATTGGTCGCTATCGAGCAATACCTCTATTACGGAAGGATCTAAGCTGGGAATCTGTTCAGGTGTCAAAATTTTGGCATCTAGTTGAACCGCTAGTATATCTGCTGGTAATGGGTCAAATGCCCGTAAATTTAATAAACTACGTTGCTCTGTGGCAATCCCTTCACACTTTTGCCTAAACGCAGTTGGTAATGTCTCTGTTAGTGCCATATTCTTGTCATCTGGCTATTAATCGTCGCTTTGTTGAGCATTATCCCGATACGCTGCTTTAACTAATTCTGCCAGCGCATTGGCTATTGCCGGATCGAGTTTTTTAGAGGCTCGCAATTGAACTTCTAATGTCTCTAATGTATTTGAGTCCGAGGGTGCTTCGGATTCTTCTGTTGTCTTAAATAGTTCAGCCGGTGAGACTTGCAGCCAGTTGCAAAGTAATAAAAATGTTTCCATATCGGGCATTTTGCCATTTTCTACCCGTGAGAGTGTTGAGGAACTAATATTACCTATTTCTTTGGCTGTGTCTCGCAGCCCTTTCTTCCCTCGCTTTGTCTTCACCCTTGCAGCTAATAAATTTGTGTCTAAGTGGTATCCCATAGGTATTTTTGTCTCACGTATGAAACAGTGTTTCTTTTTTATCCATCATAAGCTATAGTCATTATGTGCTTTTAAATTGACACTGTTTCATTAAAGACACAAAAGATCCAAAGCTTGCTTTATACAAAGGAGGTACTCCTTGGATAATAGCGAAATCATCTTATTTGATTTCTTGATTGTTGGGTTAGCAGAGTTTTTCCGCCTAGATACTCGATACAAAATCCCTAAATACCCGTACCCTGATTTTTTACAGCGTGCCTGCAACACTCTGGCATTGAAGATGACAAGTATTCCTTATCCACGTACTTTAGAAGGTCTTTTTAGTCTTTTAGAAAAACCCTTGCAAACATGGTATCCATTGGAGATACCGAAAGAGTTTGACTCAGAATATGGCTTCATATACGATAAAGCACTAAGTGAAGAAGCAAGTCAGTATTTCTACGAACAGCTAGTAAAACGAGGGCAACTGCCTGAGTTTGCTTCTGTGAAAATACAGCAAATTGCGCTGGAGAATTTCCTGTTTCAGAGGTTGCTGGAGAGACTGCAAGAAGCCAATGAAAAGGATGCTGAACGCGCTCAACAGGAATATGTTTTGCTGCGACAATTCTTAATTGAGAATCCATACACTACATTAGAGCGCCTACGCAACACGTTTTCTAAGACACGTTACATATCTATTAATGATGTGGGCGAACTGTACGAAGACTGCAAGGAAAATGAATCTTATTGGTGTTGCGATCGCTGCGGCCCTTTAATTAGAAAACATGGACATTTACGTGGCATTAAGCCCAGCGTCTGCAACGACCATCGGAAAAACTTGTCTTATGTCCGGCGTATTTATTGGAAGCAAGGTCTGCGTCGTCTCAAGTTTGGCATTCATTGGCGTGTCTGCTTGCCTGGAATTCCAGAGATAAATCTGTTCGAGGCTTTAAAAAAGCTGCATCAACAACAGCCAGAATATCTTTGTGAAGTTCAACTTTGGCCTGGTATTGACCGTTACGACTTGCAATTACGTTTTGGTGATGGTTCAGTGTGGGCTGTAGATGTCAAAGACTACCGAAATCCCTATGATTTGGCTTTGCAATTGAAGCCGATATTTGGTGAAGGCGATTTGCGCTACGACGAGAGTTTTTATGTGATTCCTACCCATCGTATACATCAACGCCAAGATTACATTGACATCCTGCGTGAAGAAGCAACAGGATTGGCAAAAAGCACCCATCTTTTCAGCGATACAGCTTTTGAAGAACGAGTCAGCATCAAGATAATGCACCTGAGTAAAGGGAAATAGCATTATGAGTCAAATGACATTATTTGAGCCACCTGTTATTTTTACAGAGCGTATCAAAGAATTGAAAGATAACTCTGAGCTAAATCGAGAGCAAGCCCAATTATTACTTGAGGTGGAACTTGGCTTTGCCTTGATGGAGTGTTTAGGAATTGATGATGAACCAGTCACAGCAGTTTGGGCAATACTCAGTGGTATGCCTTTGCGACATCCACGTTTACAAAACTTAGATGAAAGCCAGAGGCGTGCAGTTGCTAACGCTCGGCAAATTATCCCATTTTCTGCACGTTTCGCCTGGTTGAACGCATTACGTTTTTATATCCGCAATATTTCGCAAAACTGGCGTAATTATGATTTTAATATCCAGGATTTAGATTCTCAGATTATTCATGCGGCGAAAGGTCTGCGCCATCAAGTCCACCAAAATTTATATGAAAGCTGTCTGAGTGACGATTTGGAGTTTCGCCAACGCAGGGCTGAACCAGTACAGGCTGGAGTTCCCTACCAATTCCAGGCTAAGACGGAAAAAGAAACTGTCACGATGCAAGTACAGTTCACACCAGAACATTTAAGTCCTGCACGACAACAGCCTTGGTTTCCCACTCCACGCGATCGCAATCCTTTTTCAGTGCGAATTTCAGATTTAGAGTCAGATGCAGAGTTCCTCGATCGCCGCGAACAGTCACTAGCACGCCGATATGGTTGGCATGAAACACAAAAGGGACATTGGGTAAGCCGCTTTCGCAAAATCAACTTTCACAAAATTCAGGAAGACGGTACGGTAAGCGATCGCAATACAGAACCACTAGATTTGGATGGTTTTGTACATATTGCAGGACAGGTGGCTTCTGGAAAGTCTACCCTGTCAACGTTGCAGGCCGTTAATGTTGTGCGACATCATCCCGATCGCCGTATCACCTTGGTTGTCAGTGATGTACAATCAGCAATTCGGTTAGCAAATCAAATTAATTGGTGGTTCTGTGACGATCCCGAAAACGATGAGCCAGTTGCAGTACCGTTATTAGGACGCACTAAACGAGACGCGCACCTGAAAAGCTTCTATGCCTCGAAAGACTTTCAGGAACACTGGCAACGCGGACAACCACACTGGGGCGATCGCTTTTTGGGAACGGCTTGTGCTTTGCAAGGACTGCTACAAGCCAGCGACATCTTCGACCGTTTGCATGGCAAGCCACTCATACCTGGAACTGAGCCATGTCACTCTTTGAAAAAAGCACCAGAAAGCGAAAGCCAGCGTAAAAAACAAAACAATAACCCTGGCGTACCCCACTTGTGTCCGTTTTTTGCTACTTGCCCATCACAGCAAGTCTATCGTGATATGCCAAATGCCCGTGTTTGGATTACAACTCCAGGTGCAATGGCAATGGCTGGTTTACCGCGTCATCTAGAATTGCGTCCGATCAAAATAGGGGAACTCGTTTATCTACATTCCGATATTGTTGTGTTTGATGAAGTAGACACAGTGATTAAGTGGTTTGACGACGTATATGCTGAGGAAGTTTTACTGACAAATGGTGGTGTTTTTGATGATATTGGGGTACAAACTGAAGATTACATGAGATTCAACCGTGTCACCCCACCATTGATGCAGCGATGGACAACCGCAGAACGTCATGTACAAAGTGTCGTTACAGCAACTTTAACCCTATTAGATAAGCATTTAGGTCACGAGTTTTTACGTAAATGGATAGAACGTGGCTATTTTACACCTAATTCTCTCCTGTATAAATTTTCCCGTCGCCTAGCTGGACTTGAAGAGTTAGATTCTCCTGATGTCACTGAGCAAGAAATTAAGGCTAATAATCGACGTGTACAGCAGATAATGCGAAATTTTGACGCATTACTTGATGATGACCCATTGCTTGGGCAACCTCGACCAAATTCTAAAGTTCAAAGACTAGCCCTTTTGATTCAACAGATTAATAGTATTGGCGAAAGTGCCACTGATGATAGTATTTATCGTGCTTGCAAAGCGTGGATAGTTGATTTTTTCCCCAAAACAGGAAAAAGGTTAGCAAGATTGCGAGAAGAACTAGAAAAACGCCAAAACAATTCACAGCAGACAGCCAAGAAAAAACGGCGGAAGTCCTCAAAACAGGAGGAAGAATTAGATCCGGTAGACACCCTAGAAACTCTAGCTTATCGTTTACAGTTTGCCCTGACAATCACTCTTTTAGATCGGCACACACGCATTGTTTTTTATGAATGGCATCATCGACCACCCACTTTAGATGACGAGCCTCCACATCGTCGGATGCCAACAGCAATGTTAAATATTTTACCCTTACCGCCAACAGGAAGGCAGTTTGGTACTTATTATTCCCGCAAGGATGACGATCGCAACCAATCTGAGAACAGTAGCGAAAATGCTTTATCTATATTTGCCTATACCAATATTGGTCGTTACTATGTTTTGAACTTTCATCGCTTGCTGACAGACTTGGATGGTCAACGCGGCCCCAACGTCTTGGCATTATCAGGAACATCTTATCTAAGAGATTCCACTAAGTTTCATGTGGGTAATCCCCAGGGTATTTTAATGCCAGAGGCGAGTGCCACAGAAGCGATCGCCCAAAGTCGCTTCAAGTTTCTGCCTCAATCTAACCACAAAGATGAATCTATTCGTATTTCTGGGACACCTGAACGCCAGAAAATGGGAATGTTTAAAGAGATGGCACAAGCGCTAATTGGCAACAACGGCAGCGGTAATTTAGGGCAGGAGCTTGAGGAATTGAAACGGCTTGGGCAGAGCGATCCAGATTCTTGGCAGGATAGGGAACGCCTACTGTTACTCGTCAACTCCTACGAGCAGGCACGATGGGTAGCAGAGGAAATCCGTCAATCTTGGTGGGGTATGCGGGAGCAAGTCTACCATTTGCAGCGCGATCGCACAGAAAGTTTGACTGAGGATGACATCAACTATCTCTCAAGGATGGAAGTTGGTGCGCTTAACCGTGCCGATATTGAGACTTTCGCACTGACTGGCGGTAAAATCCTAGCTGCACCGATAAGTGCGATGGGACGCGGATTCAACATTTTGAATGCCAATGGTAAAGCGGCTTTTGGTGCTGTTTACTTTCTCACCCGACCCTATCCTCATCCCCATGATACTCAAGTGATCGCTCAAGAAATTAACCGTCGTGCTTTGGATTGGGTAGAAGATGCGAATTTCCTTGCTTGGGAAAAAGACGGAATTTTAGGGCGTGCGGAAGCTGTGCGCCAATTGGCTGCACGTTACTGGCGATCGGTAGAACATCGTTCTTACTACAAGACACTGTATAAAAATGAAGAATTACGCGCCTTTCCCCGCCAAGATTTAGCCGCAACTACGGCTGGCGTAATCGTTCAAGCTGTAGGTCGTCTTTTGCGTGGAGGTGTTCCTTTTCACGCTTACTTTGTTGATGCTGCTTGGGGGCCAAACTATGCCAAAGAGCAACAGCTTGATACACCACGTACCAGTCTACTAGCCGCAATCATTGATCTGCTTTCTGAATATGTTTATGAAGATGTTATCAGTAAAGCTTTATACCAATCAATAGCAGATGCTTTGGTTGATATCGATGGCTTCAACTGGGAAATAGACTCAAGAGATAGATAAAGACTATGACGAGCAGAAATAAACCAACAAATATTTTGCTACCTGCACGCATGAGTTTGGTAACAGATGCCTTTGCCAAGCTAGAGATTGCTGTGTTGTCATTTCCTTTTGTTCAGGTGGTAGCAGACTTTCGCCGTGATATGGAACGAGTACTGTCTCGTGGTAATAAAAAAATAGAGGTTCCGCCACCATATCGACAATTAAATAATGCTTTACTTGCCTGTGCATCTACACTGACATACGGCTTTGAGTATGTTGGTTATGACCAGGAAAGTAACTCTTCTTTATATCAGGCGTTAGCTGTAGGAACCCCTAAGAACCCATTGAAAACTCCTACACCCCAGCAGATACATGAATTAGTAAGAATTTGGGCACAGGAGTGGACGAAGAAATATCGTGAAAAAGGTAAATCGGATGAAGTGAATAGCGTGTGCGATCGCTTTCTTGAAAGAATGGCTATCATACCACCTGATTGGGATTGGCAACGGATTAAACCAGAAACACTTGTGCGCGATATCAACGCAGAGAGAGGATTAGGATTTCAAGCTATTCCTAGCCTTTTAGCAACTATGTTGCATGGTAAAAAGTGCATTATTAACTCTAGAAAAAGACAACAGGAAATTCAATGGCGCAAAGTACAAGGAGGCGGTTCGGGTAAGGTTGGACTGTACTTAGTTAGTAAGCCGTTTAAGGCGAATTACACAGATAATGACAAGGAAAGAGAAGGTTATTTTGCTTACCGTCTAGACTTTAATGTTGAAACCCAAGCAGCAAGATTCAATGATAATGGCAATCTAGAACCGTGGATTTTCTTACATTTGAGTTGCCAAAGATACCCTCATGAGCCGTTGTCAGATGGCAATTATGGGCGTGACATCTCTGTTTTGATGGGTATGAATAAGGCACGTTTATCTGATTATGAGGTGGATTCAACGTTAGTGCGTCTTGTTATTGAGAACAATGGCAAAGAAGAAGAAAATTTATGGAGGTTACAACTACCGGAACTACTTGCTGCATTCAAAGCACGCGCTCTAGAACAGCCAGACAATATTCTGAATAATCCCGCAGGATTTGGTAATTTAGATAACTCAAATAACTGGGGTGACAGGGACGAATATTATATAGTTCATGCTGAAGGATATAAGTACGAGCATGAGAAATCTAAACGAGGACACAGTATAAAAACTGGCTTTAGTTTTTTGGAACGGGGCGATATTATTGCACGGGTATTAGAACTACTCAACGGAGTTTTAATACCAGATAATCCAATGCAATCTGATATTCCTGCGCCATCTGGGATAACAGCACCACTAGCAATGCGGGATTATGAATTTATTTCTAAATCTCGCAAAAAACGCCAACCTTACCAGCAAATTGCTACTGATGCTATTTACCGAGCATTGCAGGGTAAAGCAATGCATATTTTTCTGATTTATCGAGAACAAGACACTTGTGAAGTAGTTTACCAGCAATTACGCGATGTATTTCTTCTGAATGAAAATGAAGATTTTCCACAAGATATAACAGTTTCAAAAATTTTGATTGATGATGCAACCCTTTTGCAGCCACTGAATACAGGTGGATTTTTGCCTAAAGATCGTCGCAAATTCGATGAGCAAATACGCAAGCAGCATCAAGCAAAGCGAGAAGCATGGCGAACTTTTCTCCAACAAAATGCTATTCCTCTGATAAATTTTGAGACTAATCCCCACTGTTTAGCAATTATTGAAATTAGACGCATCAAAACAAAGGGAGTTCTTCCCCAACAAAATATCAAAGGAGCTATTCGTGAAGCTTGTATCAGAGAGGGAATTAGCTCCCAAATGATACAGTCGATACCGTCGATACCGACAGGTAAACCAAAATCAAGTAACACAGAAGATGATGAGGATAAATCACCAGCTTACAGCAAAGCCACAAAAGGACGGGTAATGAGTGCTGTACTGGATGGAACATTACGTCAAATTGGGGCGCTATACGGACTACCTGCTCAACTCTATGAACAAGCAAATATACCGAAAGAAATTGCCCAAGAATTAGATGTAATTGCCTTTTGCCGTCGCAAAACTAACCAATATCAAGGTGATATTCATTATGTGCTTGCAGTGCGTTTACGTGCAACGGGTGCGGTAGATGTAATGCTTCCTGATGGTAATGATTGGATTCCTTACTCACAGGCGGGGATCACTGTGGGAAAGATTTTTGCTGAAGCACGCCGCGATCGCCTAGAAAATACAAAACGCATTCAAAGTAAAATCAAGTTGAGCGGTACAGAATTAGTACAGTTTGCTGCGCGGGTAGTAACTAAACATTTAGACAGGCCAAGCGTTGTTTTAATTGAAGCTGAAGGTTGGCGTAACGAACGTGGTGAAGATAATGATGGTACAGTTTGGTTTCAGTTGAAAAATGAGTACCTGCTGGCGAAACGCAACGTTCTTGACTTTCGCCATGTTTCTGGTCACATTTGCGAGTACAGCCGTGAGAATAACCAACTAGAGAACTTGCTAGCAGTAATTCGGATTCGCACTGGTAAAGAAACACCACAGTACATCACCAATCGAGAAACTTGGAACAAAGATTGTCCAGCACGAGATTTCAAACATCTGAGCGGTTTTTACGATAAGTCTGTGCCAGAATTACTGCATTACTTCTCTGTGGGAAAACTACCAAAAACACAGAAGAAGCAAGATGAAATGCCAATACCCGAACTTTACAAACTCGGTTATCAAGAGGATCAATTCGGTGCTAACTTTCCATTCAAACATCAACAGCTGGTGGAAATTGTACCGTTCTTTGTACGCCCAGATTTGCAACAAGAAGAAGCTTTAAAAGCACTATGTCGCGTTCCTCACTATTTAAGATGCTCACCTGCTTGGTCTATGGGAAATATCGTTTTGCCATACCCAATGCACTTAGGTCAGGAAGTCATAGAGGATCACCTATGCATACTTGGTGTAAATTTGCAAATTTAATCTGAGGTATCAAGATAGTAATATCCTCCCCTAATATTAGACAGCGGATTTTATCTGTTGTGAGGTACAACCGTAGAGGGCAATATGGCTGTATTACAAGAGTTATATTATTAATTCCTTTACCTGATATACTTGGAATATGCTATGTAATATTAGACATTTTATAGGTTGATAATAGCAAAATCATTGAAATAACCCCAGGATTTATTACCTAAAAATAATGACAAAACTAGTTAAGTCTGGCTTGTTTTGAAATGCGTTTATTTAGTTCAACTTCTTCCTTTATTTGTTCGGCTTCTTGTTGACATTCCTCTGCTAGTTCTTCGATATCGTCGGCTATTGAAACAATCTCTTGGGCTAACTTTTTAGTTTGTGCTGATTTTTGCTCGTATATTTCCAAAGCTTCTGTAATCTCAGAGAAAAGTTCTTGGTATTCTTCAGGTGGATTTTCTAACCACTGCTCATACTCGCTTTGGGATTTTTGAATAATAGCAAGAGTTTCCTGCCAAGAAGTTTTTAGACGCATATCTAGCGTCTGAACTTCCTTATACTTAGCCTTGAGTTGTTTGGTAGTATTTACCTTAGCTAACTCGTAGACTTTAGCCTTTAGCTCTTGAAGTTTCATATTTAGGATTGAGCATCTCAAATTTAGAACATTTTATCGCTCTAGCTGGTTTAATTTTTGATAAAGCCTTTCATTCTCCTGACGAAGACGCTGACTCTCTAAAACTAACATAGCAATTTGCTGTTTCTGCTGTTGAGTTAAAGCGATTGCTTCGTCCCTTTGCTGCTTGTATCTTTTCGTATGAGCCACTCTTCCACCTAAACTCTGATTATTCTTAGCTAACTCCTGTCTTCGCTTCTCAACAGCATGATATTTCTTTTGTAAATTCTCTAGTTCTGTACGTAATTCCGCCTCTGCTTTACTATTCTCAGCTTCAGATCGGAAGGCTTCATTTTCAGCTTCTAGGGAAGCAATTCTTGCTTCTAACCTCTTAATTTCTTTGTCCTTACCAAAGAGTTTCTCTCGTAAAGCATTAACTAGAGCAAGAAGCTTAAATTTTTGTTGATCTTGTTCATGACAAGCTACTTCCAGTTCATGTGCGCGATCGCGCAGACGACCAGCCCGATTCTGTAAAACTTTGGCTGTACACTCGTACTTAATGATAGCAATAACCCTGCTACGTTCTGGTTCGCCCAATCTTTGAACTTCAAGACTGCGCCAGAGTTCGTCGTAGTTGGTACATTCATGACGTAGCTTTTGGGTTGGGACGTGTTGAGTATCTGCAATTAACTCATAGTTTTTCAGATGGACTCGGTCATGCCAATAATCAAACAATGCTTTGCTGTCGTCCATTGTGCGATCGCTTCTGAAAGTATTTCTTCTTAAAAGATAGAGTACCTAAAAGCCCACTTAGAGCCGTATTTACTCTGAAAATAATTAAAAAATCTTCACTATGTCCTGTTATCTGCTATCTTTGCCATGATTTAGAGCAGTCGTTTGATAGATTAGGACATAGTTGAATTATACAGCCCTTATCGCAACTAGTGTTTTAGCCTGTTCCCTGTCACACACTATAACAGGGATTCCCTCAATGGGTTTCCTGCAATTTAATTGAGAATTCTATTTTTGGGGAGTGTACTTAGGTAATACTTGCTCAAGAATTCTTTTTTGACCATTGGGGGTGAGGGCGACTTCATCCTCCGCAATAGGACGAATATCCTTATTTTTAATTAGCCTAAATATAGCAACACTAACGTTTTGAGGATTCTGTCCGACAGCCTGTTCACGTAGTTCGGCACGACTCAAGCGATTATTGTCAGCATGATACAGAAGCAACAAAACTTCATCCGTTGCCGAAATATCTCTTGCTAGAACTAGAGGTTTTCCATCTAATTCATGAATTATTGAATGTTCTAATTGAACAATTTGGGCAATGGTTTCTGCAACAACTTTTCGATCCTGATTCCAAACTAGACGAAGAAACTCGGCAAATATCCATTTGCTGGCATGAAGCACCAGCATCGAATCCATATAGTTAGCGGTGTACTCGGTTGATATATGAACAGCACCGCGATCTGAACGGAAGCCATATACAACCTCAATTACTTTAGCCAGATGATAACGATCCTTTGAGCCAAGTCTATGAGGAATGCTTTGATCTAGTAAATTTTTACGAATTTCACCAGGCAACTTGCGATGATCGATCTTTCCAGCATCCATTTGCAGCAAACAACGCGAAACCGCTTCACAAAACCGCCCACCGTCTAATTCTGTTGGTTGCCAGTCGCCAGCTAGAAATCGTTGCTGCATTTCGACATAGCATTCAACCACTGCATGGGCAAAGTGAGAGTCAACAATTTTTGAAAGTTCCTGAATTAATTGCTCAGATGTCCTCCTCATGGTGACACCTCTCCAGAATTTTCAGAAGATTCATCAATAGATGCGTTGTTTTGTTTGGAGTTTATTAATCTTTCGACTTCAGCCAAGCCAGGAGGCAGTATTTGGAAACCACCTTGCACTTTAATTAAACTTCCTTGTCCTGAAGCAGCTTGTAAGCGCCGTTCTAAGTTACTCTCATCTACCTTGATACCAAGTCCAAAATATAAGAACTGCTTGAGCTTGTTGCTTGAAACCACTATCTCAGAGTCGCTTGTTGCTTTACCAATTGCCCACAGACCAAACAAGCCCTTCTCCATACCCGTACAATCTTTAATAAGTGCATGAAAATCAATATTCGACGTTAGTGGTTTCCAGTTAGCGACCCAAGACTCAACTTCCTTGGACAATTCATTATTCTTACGCTTGCCATTCTTTGTGGAATTTTCTGAATCCTCATCTGCTTTGTTATTTGACTTGGAACTGCGTGAGGCTGCACCTGATGTTAAATCCCATTTGCCTTCTATCGTTCGATCAAGCACCTCAGCGAGAACTTTTCGTGCTTGCTCTTGTCCTGACAGCCGCAACCCAACCATATCTCTCTCAACAATCAAGTCAGCACTTTTTCCAATCCATGTAGCGGTATTGTTGTCATACAATCCAACTCTTTTGAGAATGTCATTTAATTCAGTACGAGGAATTTCCTCTCGCCTATCGACATCTAATGAATACAGGAGAACCAAAAATGTTAGCCTCCGTGCAGCATCTATCTTGTTTGCAGCTTTGAGCCGCGTTTCCATTAGCTGTAGTTGTTCGCCGTTATATCGAAAAATCTGTCTTAACTGGTTAGCATCAACTCCATGAGCAGCAGGAAGTTGGGCAACTGTATTAACCGTTGCTTCATTGTTCTCGGTAGTAGCTTCGTAGTTGAATAAGGAAAGTTGTTGCGGTTCGGCATTACTTAGATCCCGAATCACAGGACGATTACTAGGCGGTTTTCCTGGTGTCATTTGTCCACCAACGATCGCTGCGATCGCCGCACCACCCCAGCTAATACCCACTTCGTTACTTAGAGAAGCCTGAATCTCTCGTGAGTAGCCTTTGTTGGTTTCAATGAATTTTAAGGTGTTCATTACACCAGATAAACCACCATTGCTTGATGCCGATCCGTTATGCCCTTGACCTATTGGGGTTCCGCACATTACACATCCTTTTGCACCAGGAAGCAGTGTTTCATTACAGTTTTTACACCGAATTTGCTGAGGACAGTTCGAGCAATAGAACCCAATGGTGGGTAAGGGATGTTGGCAGGAGGGACAAGTCTGCATATTATTTAGTCTCCAAAACTCTATCTGAACTGCATATTACACAGAGGTTCAGATAGAGCGCGACTATTTCGCAGTATTGGTGACTCTAGAGTTAAATCTTTACAAGCTATACTTAGCAAATGTTTTCACTTTTTTCTAAATTAGAGGCTAATACTTTCTTATTATTGACATTTATGAGTGAAATATAGTTTATGAAGCATTCTTATAGCAATCTTCCTGCCTTTGAGCGACTTTTACTGTTAATTGCTACGTTTGCTCGAAACCCAGGAGTTGGTTGTCACGATCCTATGCAATCTGACTATGATAATCATGATACCTTAAATATAGTACAGATGTATTTATATGAGCTAGCAAGTGAATTGAATATAGAGCTACCCCTTTATTCGCGTCATACCATTCAAAGTGATTTGAAGACTCTTCGCCGCTACGGGCTTTTAGATAAAAGAGCTTACCGATGGGGTTATTATCTTGGCACAGGAGTAATGAACCGCGAGGAATTACAAGTTGCGCTCAATGCCCTACACTCTCAGGCAAGGTATCAGGAAGACCCTCAAATTAACCAGATCTATCAAAGACTAACGCGGCGATTACAAGGTTCAAACCTGAAAGATGAGATGTTTTATCCGGTGAGAACCCAATTAGACCGAGTTATTGTCTACACCGATCCGGTGGAAATGATGGCTGAGGGCAAATATCAAAGCCGAGGCACGCTATTTGAAAAACTAGATGTACTGGAAGAGGCAATCATAAAAGGGCAAGCAGTTGAGCTTTTTCGCTATCGTAATCCTTACAATCCTAAAAGAATCGGATATGAGCAAGTTTATCCCTTACAGTTAATTTATGCTGACATTGCCTGGTATTTGTTGCACCAGGACTATAAAGACGGTCATCTGGCAGTGTCACGTATTGATCGCTTTAGCGATCACTTCAAGGTTCTAGATAGCAAAGGTCGCGGCTCAATAACCCAATGGAAAAGTTTACATATCGCTCATCGGCTCTTAAAGGCGGGTTGGGGCTTGAAGTTAGGTTCAAGAGAAGATCAGCAAAGGGAGATTTGTGGAGAACTAGAGCTTGTAAAAGTAAAAGTTCGATTTTTTCCTGAAGTCATGGAATTTATCCAGGAGGGTGTGAAGCGGCATCCTAAGCAAGAAATCAAACCAGGGCCAACGGGAAAAGATGGCAAACCTGCTTACGTAGATTATATTGTTAAATTGCCTAAACGATCGCTAGAAGAGTTTTGTCGCTGGGTGTATCGTTTTATGGACAATGCTCAATTTATCTATCCTCAATATCTAGCTGAACAACACCACAAATTGGGTTCTGCCTTACTAGCTCGGTATGTTGTGTAAAAAAATAAAAGAATGTTATGGCAAATAAAAAATCTCCACCTCATCTCGACTTTATCCAAAATTAAGAACTCGGTTTTTCTTATCCAGAAAAAACCTTGGCTTTTGGCAAATACTTTTTCCATGTGGCTGATTTCCGCTCAAGCCCAAAAATTAAAACTACTGTCCCACAATGGTTTCAGCGTCAGGTTTTAGATTTCGTAAAAAGGGATGAAATTTAGCTAATATCCTATATGTAAATAGCCAAGTATCTACAAGAATGCTTAGTTTGCTACCAAAAAAGTCAAGTTGTTATAATTACGTCAGAAATATGATTGCCTCTAGCACTTGAATAAGTCCCATATTGCTGAAATCAAATTCTAATAACCCTTCTCATCATGAATTTTTTAACTGAATTATTTCTCTACATACAATAGTTATGAGAGGTTATAGATCCCCGACTTCTTCAAAGAAGTCGGGGATCTATAGTCACTAAAGTGCTTACTACAGCCTATTTTTTATATTTTTTTGGGGACTATTGCAAACAGCCACAAAGCCAAAGAATAAATTAAAACTGAACGACTACTTTACCGCTATTTTGACCACTCAAAAGATATTGAACAGCGCTAGGAATAGATTCTAGACCTTGAAATTGAGTAGGGTCAACGGCAACCTTGAGTTTGCCAGTGTAGAAAAGATTTAACAGGCGATCGCGTGCTTCTGGTATATGTTCTTGATAATGAGGCATGAGAAAGCCGCGCACAGAAGCAGCTTTCCAAAATAGTTGGTGATAAATGCGGGGTTGGGTAATTTGTTCTACATCCCTTGCGTATTCGGAGATGAAACCAACCACCACTAAACGTCCTCGTATTGCCAAATTATCAATGCAAGTATCGAAAACCTGTTTACCTACACAGTCAAAAATTAAATTAATCCCATTGGGGTATTCTTGCTTGAGGGCTTGGTTGAGGTTTTCTGTGCGATAGTTGATAATGCGATCGCATCCCAATTCTCTCAGTAAGTTTGCCTTCGCTTCTGAACTACAAGTACCAACGACATGATTACCTGCTAACTTTGCCAATTGCACCGCAATGTGACCAGTTCCCCCTGCTGCTGCTGTCACTAAAACCACTTCATTACTTTTCATCTCCCCGACTTGTTCCAATGCCACCAAAGCTGATACACCTGTAGGCATGAGTGTGAGTAACTCTGGTGTTGCTTGGCGCACCTTCACCGCCAAGTTTGCATCTACAACTTGATATTCTCGATAACCACCACCACGTGCTGTAGTGATGACAGCATCACCAATTTGAAAATCTTTGACATTTTCACCCATAGCGACAATCTCTCCCACTGCTTCCACACCCAAATCAAAGGGAGGAATTAAATTCACATAGGGAACATCACCACGACAAATTAAGGTGTCAAAGCCACCATTAACTCCCGCAAATTTGTTTTGAATTAAAAGTTGATTAACGCCAGGTTTAGGAATAGAAACTTCGACAATCTCAACAGCAGATTTAAAATTTTCATTCAGTTGCTTTGCTATTAACTTTCTATAGATTGTTGCGTTCATTTCTAAAATTTAAATATACCTGAATTCTCAACGATTGATAGATACCCGACTTCTTTAAGAAGTCGGGTATCTGGTTGCTGTTTAATATTTTATGGTGTTCCTAAAGCTTTATCCCACTCTAACTGATGAGCTAAACCATACTTGACAAAATCTTCTTCTTTAGCTTTATCGCTTTTACCAAAAACACCTAAGCTGTAAGGATTATCTTGCATCCGTTCTGCTACTTGCTCTTGCTCAAATCTGATTACTTCCTCTCTAGGCATATCCGGTTTAAAAAAGTCTACAACCAAAACGGTTCTATCATAATTAGTGTAATTATGCGGGCAGTGTGGATAGCTATGGTCTAAAACCATGAATTCTCCTTTATACCAATAAAGCTGCTCATGGCATATCTTCATAGCCACATCTCCCTCTGGGACAATTAAGCCTAAATAGCCACGATTCATGTGAGGGTTATAGTTAACATGCAGCTTAATATCCAAGCCTGGATGGAATGTCCCAAAATACACGTTTCTGACAATATTATCATCGCTAAAGTTGACTTTTTCTATTGCATTAGTCAAATTCACAAAGTATTTATGCCTTAATGTAAGTGCTTTTTGCGATGCCTCATCTGTATCATAATCTGGATATTTTATTTGATGTGCTTTAATATATTCTTCAATAAACAAACCCTGGAATAAAATGCCAAAAGCACTATATTTTGAATTACCTTTTGTTTTAATTGTTTTACTTTTAGGTCCCAAAACATCGTAAGCAAATTTTAACTCTTCATCAGATGCTTGGTGAATAAAGCTGGTAAACTCATCTCTAATTACTTGCCAATTATCTTGAAGAATTTTGAGAAAAGGAAACTCTTTTGGGTTTAGATGATACTCATTAAAACTTTGCATTATTTTTATCCTAAAGATGATTGAATAAAAAACTGTTACATAGTAATGGGTTTTAGCTTGCGTTCCGGTACGATGTTGGAATTCCTGACTAAACTAAAACTTTAGCTTCTGTATTCATTTTAGTGTGAGGTCTACTGTGTCTGAACCTCCTGTATTGGATAAAATTATCAAAAATGTGCGGGTAGTTCGTCCCCATGATGATGCGGTCAAACTACTTGATATAGGAATTAAGGATGGAAAATTTGCCCAGATTGCTCCTAATATTAGCCCAGACCAAGGCAAAGAAGTATTTGATGCCAAAAACCTGCTAGGCTTTCCTGGGGTCGTAGATGCTCATATGCACATCGGTATCTATCAACCCTTAGACAAAGATGCGGTAACTGAAACCAAAGCAGCTGCAATGGGAGGCGTAACTACCAGCCTGAATTACATCCGGACTGGACAGTATTATCTCAACAAAGGCGGTTCCTACCGTGATTTTTTCCCAGAAGTGTTGGCTTTATCTGAGGGGAATTTTTTTGTAGATTACAGCTATCACATTGCACCTATAGCTAGTCAGCATATCGAAGAAATACCGCTACTTTTTGAACAATACGGTGTATCTTCGTTTAAAATCTTTATGTTTTATGGCGGCTATGGGTTGCATGGTTTGTCAGACCATCAAAACCTCTTTTTAATGATTAACAAAGAGGAAAGGTACGACTTTGCCCATTTTGAATTTATTATGCGCGGTCTAACACGCTTAATAGAAGCACATCCAGAAGCGCGAGAGACCATTAGCTTGAGTTTGCACTGTGAAGTTGCAGAAATTCTCAACGCTTATACAAAAATTGTGGAATATGATTCTAGTCTCAGCGGACTACACGCCTATAGTGCAGCGCGTCCGCCTCATTCCGAAGGTTTAGCAATTTGCATTGCTTCTTATTTAGCACATGAAACAAACTGTGCAAATATCAATTTGTTACATCTAAGTTCGCGTAAAGCAATGGAAGCAGCTTTGACTATGCAAACTGCTTTTCCTCATATCAATTTTCGGCGAGAAGTTACTGTGGGACATTTACTATTAGATGTTGATACTCCTAATGGTACTTGGGCAAAAGTAAATCCTCCTATACGCCCCCGCGCAGATGTGGAATATCTATGGCAAGCAGTACTCAACAATCAAGTAGATTGGATAGTTAGCGATCATGCTTGCTGTTCTGCTGAAAAAAAACGCAGTGCTAAATACCCAAATAATATTTGGTTAGCAAAATCTGGTTTTGGTGGTACAGAATATTTACTTTCTGGTGTTTTGAGTGAAGGTAGCAAGCGGGGAATGTCTTATAACCACATGGCAAAATTGCTATCTTGGAATCCATCGCGGCGTTTTGGTTTGTTAGAAAAAGGTGATATTGCTATTGGTTACGATGCTGACTTGGTATTGGTAAATCCCAATGAAAGTTTTGTGGTAAGTGCTGCTGAGTCGGAGTCGCAACAAGGTTATACACCGTTTGAAGGTGTGGAGTTAACAGGAAGGGTGAAGACTACCTTTTTGCGCGGAAATCTGATTTATCACAATGGACAAATTTTGGGTTCACCAACTGGACGTTATTTAAAACGCTTCCATCCTGCAATAAAGACATAGGTGTAGTGTTTGAGGATGCGATCGCTTTTAAGGTAGGAGTATAAAAACATGAGCCAGCCATTAGAAAAAGTTGATTTAGCCAAAGCTGAGAATCAATCTTGGCTTCAGGAAGTAATCCCTCGTCGTCAAAGTGTCGAACTAGAAAGGGGAAGCCTTTGGATGGTTAATTAAATGCCAGAAGAAGTATTAAAAGTAGTAGTCGATTTTCTGAAAGAATAGTGAGTATTAGAATTATTGAGGGTGCGTTGCGCGACAACGCACCCTAGATTTTAATTTAAAATTATTTGCGATCGTCTAGCATGACATCAAAGTGTTTAACTTTAGTTTCTGGTTTTATGAGATATTCGTTATCTCTGGGTAGAGGATGGACTTTTTCAATGTCATTACCAGCAAACTTACGAATTGCATCCCGTGATTCCCAGTAAGAGATAACAGTAAATTCTGTGTTATTTCCATTAGTGCGGCGAAGTACTTGTGCCCCCAAATTACCAGGAATTGACTCAATTTTTTTAATTCCAGATTCTACCAAATAAGCATAATATTCATCTGCTTTTGATGTCAGGACCGTACCATGCCAAATACGTGCGACTACTTTCTTGGATTGGGTAGTAGCAGGATTATTTGGTATAGGTTCTGCTGAAACTGCAATGGTTTCAACCTGTGCAAATGAAGCCAGTGGCAAAATCAAAGCTGAAATCGCCAATCCATAAAGAATACCCGAAAAATTACTTGGTTTAATCATTAGGTATCTCCAGGTTTATATGATAATACTGTACTTACTTTTGATAAATCTCTATCAACTCGGATAAAGAATAAGCAACCGTCATCAGTTCTGTGCCAAGGAGAGGTAGTAAAGCTAGGAACGTAGCCATAGCAATCCTTTACAAATCGAAAATCTCCTATATCACAGTATCCACCCAAACAATATGCATCTTCGTTATAACATTGTATCTCTGGATATCTACCATCATAATGTGGCAATATAGCAAGCAACCATGCGCCACCACCGTTAGCATCTTTTCTTAACCATTTCTTATTTGCTTGCACAAATTGGACTGTCTCTGTCTTTCCCCACGGTAGTAATTTGCTATTCAATGCTGGAATAAAGTCACTCATCCTAGCGTCTGGATGATTGCTTTCTGCATATCTATAACTTAATGGAACTGGGCCATTTTCCATCCAAAGAATTTGGACTTCCTTTCCACCTAAAACTTTCCAAGGCCCCACTTTTACTCCTGCGGGGATAAAGGAATAACCATGTTTATTTAGTTGCCATTCCCCAATTTGAATTGTGCCAGAAAGAATAAAAATCTCTAAATCAGCTGTAAATATACCAGATGGTGCTTCAAACTGAGATGGTAGAACTACTTTTGAAGTCGATGCACCGCAATCACTCCATGACAGCAATCGACTGCTTGCAGATGTTACATTCTCAGGTATTCCACTTATTCGCCATACTTTTTCTTCGGGCACAGTATTGGTATCAAAGTACTGATATTGGCGAGGTACGTATTCTTTGGAGATAGCTGTGCGTCTTCCTGAAAGATTCATACGCCCTCTTCCATCTCCGCCCCAATCTTCCTTAACGGGGGCTATATGCAGAAAGTTATCAGCCTCGTCTGCTCTTTCGGAATTGTATTGGTCTTTCATGGATTTAGGACTTACACAGTCAGTACTTAAGATAATATAGTGCGTCAAGTTTTTAACGCACTTTACAATGTAAATAAATTTTTAATTATGCTAGCCTTTTTTTTACTTCCTCTACCAAATTTTCTAACTTAACTTCTACTTGTTCGCCTGTTTTTAAATCTTTCAGCGATGATTTTTGCGCTGCTGCTTCTTCAGAACCAATAATGACGCAGAATTGAACGCCTTGTTTATCGGCTAGCTGGAATTGTTTCCCTAAGGGACGCTTATCAAAATTAGTTATAACATTAATACCAGCCTTACGCAGATTTTGTGACACTTTTAAATAAGTGGGCATCAAATCTTCTTGCATATTCATAACCATCACCTGTGCAGGTGTAGCAGCTAAGGTATTAAGAATACCAGCTTTTAATAAGCGGCTAATTAAGCGAGTTAAGCCGATGGAAATGCCTACCCCAGGCATCTTTTCACCGATAAACATCCCAACTAATTCTTCATATCTGCCACCAGAACAAATACTGCCTAAAGCTTCATGTCCGATGAGAGTTGTTTCGTAAACTGTGCCAGTATAGTAATTCAGACCGCGTGCGATCGCTAAATCAATACAGAAACGCTTTTCAGGAACACCCAAATTACGCACACCTGCAATTACTGTTTCTATTTCGGTAACGCCTAGGCTCAATTGTTCGGCATCGGGGAGATTTTGTGACAGGTGTTTAAGTTTATCTAATACCTCATCAACATTACCTTTAATATTAATAAATTCAATAATTTTTTGTGTTTGCTCTGGTGAAATTCCTTCTTTGTCTAACTCTTGTTTGACTTTAGCTTCACCAATTTTTTCTAAGTTATCAATGATACCTATACAAGATTTAATTTGATTTTCACTTATTCCTAAGGATTGAAAAAATCCTGTAAGAATTTTACGATTATTGATGCGAATAAGAAAATCACCGATGTTAATGGCTTCAAATATCTCGGTAATAATTGCAGGCATTTGCGCATCATAAAGCAAGCTTAATTGAGTACGAGCAACCACATCAATATCACACTGGCGAAATTGGCGGAAACGCCCATCTTTTGCGCGTTCGCCACGAAATACCACATCCATTTGATAGCGCGCAAAGGGAAAGGTTAGTTCGTTGAGGTGACGGGCAATGTATGCTGCTAAAGGAACTGTTTGGTCAAATTTTAAAGCTCTAGCTTCCGAACCTGTTTCGCCTGCTTTATCTTTCTCTGCTTGGCGATTTGGTGGCAGGATGGGGTCGATACCATAGATAATGTTATCACCCTGATTCCCCTTCGCTTGCAGAACTTCTAAGCGTTCTACAGCAGGTGTTTCGATGGGTGTAAATCCGTAATTTTCAAAAACTCTGCGGATGGTATCTAGCAAATATAATTCCAAGCGTTTTTCGCTAGGAAGGAATTCTGGAAACCCGCTAGGAGTAGAAAAATTAATTCTGTCACCTTTTGCCATAACCTACACTGCCAGTTTTAGACTTGAGATTTTGCGAAAAGTTTGAGCGGAGGTTTCCTCCGTCCCCCGTAGAGGTTGCCGCAGGCATCAAACCTTTTCAAGACGAATTTTAGAGGAGAATGGACTACGCCGTATATATGCAGCGATCGCATCTCCTGGGAAGACGATCTATTTATGTACTACTACTAAAGTCCCAACTTTTGCCCAGTTATACAATTGACGAGCCTGCTTGACTTGCAAATTTACACAACCGTGGCTCACTGGAGTGCCAAAATTGTTATGCCAGTAAGCACCATGAATGGCATAGCCTTCATAAAAATACATGGCATAAGGAACATCAGGAATATCGTAGTCCTCGCCCCGCATTCGAGTAGTGCGATACTTAGTGTTAATCTCAAACTTGCCCTTGGGTGTGGGAGTTGCGCGTTTACCTGTGGAAATGCGGAAGGAATAGATACGCTTTTTACCTTCCCATGCAAATAACCGTTGCTCAGACAGGTCAATTTCAATCCAGCGAGGTTCAGATGTCTGTTTTTGGTCAGAGACAGTCTTGCTGTTACTATCTCCTGAAGCAGCTCTTGCTGTTGCCAAATTAGAATCAAGTGTAATTGGCGGCGACCAAGCAAATAAAGCCACCAACACTAACATCATACTTGTACAGATATTTCTTGAACTATGTAACCACCGACTGTGAATTCTGCTCTGCATGAAGTCTCACCTTCTAGTTCATCTGCTAAAAATTAAATTTTTTGGAGCAATAGGGCAAAGAATGGTAAAACGTATAAAATTGTCTTGTATCTTTAACCTTGAGTCTTTGCCTAGCTATTGCACAATCTACTTTTGGAAGAAATGTATTGAGTTGTTCTAAGCCGATAAGTAGAGCAGCTAAAAGATTAGAGACATTTTTACTCAATTTGGAAATATGCAAGCTTGGTAACTAGACGTTATTAAATCTAAGATATTTATTAGTTTTTAGTTACTGCCTAATAGCGCCACAACTACTGCATAACAATTGATATCTTTAATTGATTCACATCTAGCTAATCCACACAGATAATTTGGCTACCAATAGAAAAATCGTCATTAAATCTGTTAGCTAAATACTTATTGACTAAAAAATTTATAAATTTTTCTGCTAAGATTCCCTGATATTATTCTCATGCGATGTCTACGACAAGCCCTACCCTTTGGGAACGTCTTCGACGAACGGGTTCAGCAGTTGCTACCCTGCGGGAACGCTTTTAGGACTTACGCACTCGTGACGAAAAACTAAGCCTTTGCGATTACTTCGCTTCGCTCGTAATGACGTAAA
Source organism: Nostoc sp. 106C (assembly GCF_002154725.1). Lineage (GTDB taxonomy): Bacteria > Cyanobacteriota > Cyanobacteriia > Cyanobacteriales > Nostocaceae > Aulosira. Next base: position 82,131 of record NZ_MTAW01000180.1, read on the forward strand.
ATTGTAGTCCTTGCGTAAGTCCTGGCTTTCAGCGAACAAGTCGGGAAACCCGCCCAAGGCACTGCTGACGCTCCTACGTCGCTACAGCTGCGCTAACACCGCTCCGCGTCTACGCTCTATCACAATCACATTTATTACTGCTAAATTAGCAAAAATTAAAACCTGAGAGTTTTTAGTGTCTAAGGGCTTGCAGTAGATGCAAAATTTTTCTGAGATTACTATTTCTACCTGGAATAGTATCCAGATTTTTTAAGATTTACGCCTATTGTTTTAGGCAGATTTTATTTGATCCTTCTCTATATTTTACTTCAATTTTAGTTATTTCTATTCCAGAGATTCCCAGGAGATTTTAATATAGGAATCTCTCAATATTATTGTTTTATATTTGTTTTTAATTGAGATTTGCTACCTATGAATAAATACTGGTGTTCCTACAGATGCCCAATTAAATAACCATTTAGCATGATTAGGGGCAACATTCACACAACCATGACTGACTGGAGTGCCAAATCTCTTATGCCAATAGGCACCGTGAATTCCGTAACTCCCTTGGTAAAACATTGCATAAGGAACATCGGGAACATCATAGTCTCTACCACGCATTCTGGTAGATTTAAGTTTGGTTTGAATTTTAAAAGTACCAATGCGAGTAGGTGTAGATTTTTTGCCCGTAGAAATAGTAATAGCATAAACAGGTTTTTTACCTTCCCAAGCAATTAGCCGTTGATTAGAAAGATCAATTTGAATCCAACGTTGCTCAGATTGTTTGAGTGTCTCGATACTTTGGGTAGTTGTATCATCCTTTGCTTTTGCTGAAACTTCGCACGCTCCCGGATTTGTCACACTCAAGGAGAGTGTTACACTCGCAAGCAATATTGCAAGGGAGCGCATCCAGTGATGAATAATCAAGCTTTTCATCGTAAATATACTTAAATAGGAAGCTTAGGGAAAATTTTCAGTTTTTACCCTAAAGTACCCTATCTGTTGTATCAATTTTTTCACCTGTTCGGCAATCGCTGGCCAATTTTCCTCGGTTAATAAATGCTTTGGGAATAATTGACTACTTAAACCTACAGCGATCGCTCCTGCTTGTAAAAATTCCTTGGCATTCTCTAAATTTACTCCTCCAGTGGGAATCAAAGGAATTTTCCCTAATGGTCCTTGGAGGCTTTTGATATAATTAGCACCTCCCACTGCTTCTATAGGAAATACTTTCACACAGCTAGCACCATGACTCCAGGCGGTGACAATTTCTGTGGGTGACAGCGCCCCGGGAATAATCGGTACATCTTGCTCCACTGCTGCTTGAATCATTGCTAAATCAACGTGGGGTGTGAAGAGAAATTGTGCCCCACAGGCGATCGCCTCTTGTAACTGTTGGACGTTAAATAGCGTACCAGTACCAATCGTACAGTTTGGTAATTCAGTGCGGAGTTGGCTAATTAATTCGGCGGCGCGATCGCTATTCCACGTAACCTCAATTAGCTGCATTCCCTCTGCTGCAACAGTTAAAGCCATTTGCTTTGCCAATTCAATTTTGGGTGCACGGATGACGGCGATCGCTCGGTGTTGTTGTAATTGTGATAACCAAACTAGATTAGACATTTTAACTGTGAATTAGAAGCAAAAAGCATTTGGGACTTACGCAAGTCTCACATTTTTTTCGCTCAGGTTGTCCACAATCTATTGACAATTGACTCTTACCCTTGCTTATTGAACCAAGCTATGCCATATTTTTATAAACTACGTTAATACTATCGATTTGCCGTAGTTTATCAATCGCGTGCCCTGCTGTTGGGATTTAAAGGAGTAGTAAAAATGGCAATGATTAGCAACAAGCCCTTGGGCATCTTAGCGCAGCAAAACACAGCATCTTTGGAAATCACAATTCAAAATTCCCCAGTATTTAATCAAAGCAGCCTGTGGAGGCTTGTAACAATTAGTAGGGCATCAATACAAAGATTGTGGTGGCACGGTCAAGCATATGGAAGCATTTTTGGCATTATGCTGCTGACCTTAGTGAGTATGATATTCCTGGGCTTTCATTGGTCTTACCGCAAGCTACTCTTAGGGTTCACTTATGGTAAAGATACAGTAGAATCAACCAGTGACTAAATCAAAAAAGCTACAAGTTATTTCTTACCTGGCTCCGAATTGGTTTGGGTTTTATCAAGCAGTGTTGGCTTATCTAGGTCGCGTGTTGGAAGTGGAAACGCAATTAAAGCAAGGTGAATGCGAACCATTATTAGACCCTTTGCTTTTGAAAGACCAACTAGATCTAGCCTTTATTTGTGGATTACCACTGATTCGTTATAGTCAGATAGTCTTAGATCAGTTGCAGCCTGTGATTGCTCCAGTCATGCAAGCACCGCGTTATCAAAACCGTCCGATTTACTTCTCAGATGTGATAGTGAATGCTGAGAGCAATCTGGCAAGTTTTGATGATTTGGCTGGTAAAACTGTATGCTACAACGATCCTGGCTCTAACAGTGGCTATAATCTGCTGCGTCATCGGTTGTTACAGGGGAGACATCCTAAGCATTTTTTTGGTAAAGTCGTGCAATCAGGCTCTCACCAGCGTTCGCTGCAGTGGGTGGCAGCAGGGAAAGTAGACTGTGCTGCTATTGATAGTGTTGTATTAGAGCAAGAATTGCGTGATTTTCCAGAGCTATCTCAGCAGTTGCGAGTAGTAGAGGTGCTCGGCCCTTGCCCCATGCCGCCTTTGGTAGCAGCCCAGCATCTTAGTAAATTTCTGATTCAGCAGTTACAGTTGGCTTTGCTTCAGCCAGATGCAGAACTACAAGCAGCAATGAACCGAGTAGGAGTGCAGCGTTTCGCCGCAGTAGAATTGGCAGATTATCAAGCGATCGCTGATATTTATAATGCTGCTATTAAGGCAGGCTATGCATCTTTATAGACCAAACTCTTGCGTTCTTATGTGCAACCTTGCGCAACGGACACTTTTCTTAACCAAGAAAATCTCCCCTGATCATTGTTACTATATTAAATGTTACATATAAATTAAAGCCGCGATCGCTTAACCAAAATAGCGTAAGCTTTAAAATAGTTAAGGCTCCCTGTAATCTTGGAATTACTGCGTTCCAGCGGCAGACTTATGGATATAATTTCTTAATCTTTATTTAAGAATAAGGATTTAATATATTTTAATATTTTAGACTCGATGAGTCTTTTAAATTAAGCTAATCACTGAGTTCGTTGAATACTACTTGAAAATTATTGGTCTTTAATAATACCTAAAAAATTAATAGGTGAGAATTTAATCTCTAAAATTAAGAGCATAGACAAACTGATAATTTTTCCATGAAGATGGCAAAGTTTAAGCTTGAGGTAACTTTGCAGCGATCGCGTACAGAAAGTCTAGCAAATATAGAATGCAGGTAATTTTTGCTGTGAAAGATTTTACTCAATAAGAACTTAAAATTTTTGGCGAATTAATCATTTAGGTAATCAATTATGTAAATGATACTTTGTATGCGGAGATTTTTCAAATTACTGCATTGTTGCTCAAGAGGTAAAAATCATGCCAGACAATGAAAAAGGTGGGGGGAAAACCTCCCGACGCGGTTTTTTGGGACAAGCACTAACCGCAGCGGGCACGGCCATAGCCGCTCCGACTTTACTCAATCAAGCAAGCATGGCCAAGGAAGCTACTCAAAATTCCCAAGGAGAGATAACCGTGAAACTTACGGTAAATGGTGAGCAGCAAACTCTTAATATTGAGCCGCGTGTTACCCTTCTGGATGCACTGCGTGAGCATTTAGGGCTAGTGGGCAGTAAGAAGGGATGCGATCATGGGCAGTGTGGAGCCTGTACAGTTTTAATTGATGGTGAACGAGTTTATTCTTGCTTAGCTCTGGCAGTGATGCAGGAAGATAAAAAAATTGTCACTATTGAAGGCTTGGCAAAGGGCGATACTCTTCATCCAGTGCAAGCAGCATTTATTGATAACGATGGCTTTCAGTGCGGTTATTGTACGCCAGGACAGATTTGTGCCTCTGTTGCTCTACTTGATGAAGTTAAACGAGGTTGTGCTAGCGTTGTCACCGCAGATTTGACTCGTCCGCCACAGCTGGCTGAACTTTCGGAAAAGGAAATCAAAGAGCGATTAAGCGGTAATCTCTGTCGATGCAGCGCTTACAACGGCATTGTAGCAGCAGTGCAACAAGCAGCGGGACAAACACCACCCTCTGCTGTTGCAGATGTAATGGTTCGTGAATCAGGGGAAAGGACATGAAAAATTTCACCTACACCCGCGCTAGTTCTGTGAAGGATGCAGTGCAAAGAGCTAGTGCCGATCGAGATGCCTTGTTTATTGCCGGGGGGACAAATCTAGTTGATCGCCTGAAGGTTTTCTTAGATGAGCCATCGCAACTCATTGATATTTCTCGATTGGAGATGAAGCGAATTGAAAAGCTGGCTAATGGCGGTTTGCGTTTAGGAGCATTAGTCACAAATACTGCTGTAGCAGACAATGCCGATGTGCGCCGTGACTACCCAATCCTCGCTCGCGCCATTCTTTCGGGAGCATCTCAGCAAATTCGCAACGCTGCCACAGTAGGCGGTAATTTACTACAACGTACCCGTTGTCCTTACTACTACGATACTGCCTTCCCTTGCAACAAACGACAGCCAGGGCAAGGTTGCCCAGCTATAAGTGGCATCAATCGCATACACGCTATCCTTGGAGCTAGCGACCAATGTGTAGCAGTGAATCCTTCCGATATGAGTGTTGCTTTGGCGACTTTAGATGCCGTCGTTGATGTTGTCGGTCCTCAAGGAAAGCGGCAAATACCATTTACAGAGTTCCATCGTCTTCCAGGAAATACGCCCCAGCGAGATACAAATCTGGAGGTAGGGGAGTTGATTACTGCTGTAATTTTGCCACCAGTACCTTTGGCTAAATCGGGAGTTTACTTAAAGTTACGCGATCGCACTTCTTATGCTTTTGCATTGGTTTCTGTGGCGGCGGCTATTGACCTAAAAGGCGAACGCATTCAAGATGTCCGTTTAGCACTAGGTGGTGTAGCCCACAAACCCTGGCGATCAATAGAAGCAGAAAAGTTTTTAATTGGCAAGACTGCTGAATCCACCACATTTCAACAAGCAGCAGAAATTGCTCTCAAGGGAGCCACTCCCTTATCTGACAACGCTTACAAAGTGGACTTAGCAAAGCGAGCAATTCGTCGCGCACTCACTATTTCTGCCAAAGGAGGCGGCGTAGCATGAATAAAGTAATTGGCACAGGTGTTAACCGCAAGGATGGACTGGCAAAAGTCACAGGTACTGCCACCTACGCCGCCGAACATCAAATTCCGGGTTTGGTTCATGGTTATCTTGTTACCGCCACTATTGCCAACGGACAAATTAAAAATATCGATACCAGTGCAGCCGAAAAAGCACCAGGGGTAATTGCTGTTTTCACCCACAAAAACCCACCCAAGATATTTAAACCTGCCAATGACTTTATGACCTCGAAAATCTACGAGGCGCGTTTACCGTTGTCAGATGACAAAGTGCATTACGGTGGTCAAATTATCGGTTTGGTAGTAGCAGATACCTTCGAGCGAGCAAGAGATGCAGCCCATTTAGTTAAGGTGGAATACACAACCCAAAAGCCTTTGGTAGATGCCACAAAAGCCAACTTCAAAGAAGCACCGCCTTTGTTTGGTGAAGAACTAAAGTTCGAGAAAGGCAATATCGCAGCAGGTAACTCAGCCGCAGCAGTCAAAATTGAAGCAACTTACAAAACTGCTACCGAACTGCACGCGCCAATGGAACCCCACGCCATTATTGCCCATTGGCAAGATAACAACTCTCTGACAGTCTACGAGCCATCGCAATGGGTAATGGGTACGCAGCGCACCTATGCACAACTTTTCGGACTGCCAACTGAACGAGTCCGGATTGTTACTCCTTTTCTGGGTGGGGGTTTTGGTTCCAAAGCTTTTCCCTGGCCTCATGGTGTTCTGGCGGCGGCCGCGGCTCGGCAAATCCAGCGTCCGCTTAAAGTTGTCCTCAGCCGTCGGCAAATGACAGCTAACGCCGGACATCGCTCGGAAACTGAGCAATTGATCCGTTTGGGAGCAACTGCTGATGGTAGGCTAACTGTCATTGAGCATGAAGCAAAATCTGCTACCTCACCCGTAGAAGTCTTTCCCGAAGGTTGCACAGGTATTACGCCAGCAATGTATACTGCGCCAAATCTGCGACTCAAGCAAGAAATCGCAACTATGAATGTAGGTACACCCACATTTATGCGTGCTCCGGGAGAGAATCCTGGAATGTGGGCAATGGAATCAGCAATTGATGAATTGGCTTGGGCGCTGAAGATTGACCCAGTAGAACTGCGCTTAAAAAACGAAACCAAAGAACACCAAAAGAAGGGTTTACCATTTTCAGCCAAGCATTTTGCTGATTGTTTGCGAGTGGGTGCAGAGAAATTTGGCTGGAAAGACAGACCAAAACAAGTGCGAACGCTCACCCGTGACGGTAAACTCATTGGTTGGGGAGTAGCAGCCGCCACCTTCCCTGGTATGAGAGGGAAAGCATCAGTTAAAGCACGCTTGCTACCAGACGGTATAGCCCACATCCTGACTGCTGGCAATGATATGGGTACTGGCGCTTATACCGTTGTTGCTGCCACAGCCGCCGAGGTTTTGGGTTTACCAGTAGAAAAGGTACGGGTGGAAATGGGCGACTCCTTATTACCAGATGGTGGCTTGGCAGGTGGTTCGCAAATGACAGCATCTCTTATGCCAGCGGTAATGTCAGCCTGTCAGGAAGTCCTGAAAACTGCTAACGCTAAAACTGCACAGGAAGCGTTGACAAAACTGCATCAATCTGGAAGAGCCGCTTTTGAAGCCACAGCCTCCACCGCTCCAGGTGATGAAGCTAAGAAATGGGCGTTTCAGTCTTGGGGCGCACATTTCTGCGAAGTCAGTATCGATGAAGAAATTGGACGCCTACAGGTAACGCGCTGGGTATCGGTGATGGATATTGGCAAAGTCATCAATGCCAAAACCGCAGCTAGCCAAGTACGCGGCGGCGTCATTATGGGTATTGGACAAGCTCTAATGGAAGAGTGCCACTTTGACCCTAACATCGGCTACCCCGTAGTCTACGATTTAGCTACTTACCACTTTCCCGCCCATGCAGACATTCCCCGCATTCAAGTAGCCTTTGTTGGTGAACCAGATCTCAACTTCAACCCAGCAGGTGCAAGGGGTGTGGGTGAAATTGGTATTACAGGTGTATCAGCTGCGATCGCCAACGCAGTTTATCATGCCACAGGTAAACGCATCCGTGAGTTACCCATAACACCAGATAAATTATTGTAATTTTCTTGGTTATGCGATCGCATCTCTAATTGTCACTGCTTACTCGGTGCGATCGCTATCTGAGTTGAGCTGAATCAGCCATAATCAACAAAGAAGAAGCATTAGAAAGCAAGAGTGAACCATGCATATCCTATCCCTTCATTATCCCGATGATTTACTCATTACCTCCGGCAAATCACCCCAAGCATTAGAAGCGGAACTAACATTTTTGCTTGCAGTCAAGCTATTTGAACTACGCCGACTATCTCTGGGTAAAGCCGCCGCCTTTTGCAACATGAATAAACCCCGATTCATGTATGAACTAGGACGTTTGCAAATTCCGGTTATCAACCTAGATGATGATCAAATCAGCGACGAATTACGCGATGACTAACCCTGTGATTGTTGCTGATAGCAGTCCCCTCATCTCTTTATCAATTATCGAGCAACTAGAAATTCTTCCCCAACTGTATCAGCGAATATTAATTCCTCCAGCAGTATGGGATGAAGTTACAGTCCAAGGTGTAGGTTTACCTGGGTCACAAGCTGTTAGTCAACTAACTTGGTTAGAGATTGAAAATCCTGAAGCCCTATTATTAGAACCATTATCAATCTTATGTTGATCGTGGAGAAGCTGAAGCTATTGCCTTGGCTCAGTCCATCCCTGATAGTACGGTACTTTTGGATGATGCTCAAGCACGGAGGGTTGCAGAACGTTTAGGAATTCGCCGGATAGGTACTCTTGGCATTTTGCGTAAGGCGAAAAAAGCGGGATTAATTGTTGAGATTAAAGTATATATTGAGCAGTTACGCATCAATGGCATTTATATTCGACCTAGCTTGATTGATGCAATATTACGAGATGTGGGAGAAATAGAATAATTACTGATTCAGAGAATTTATTAGTAGGACTAGTATGAGGAATATTTTTTACTTTCCGACATATTTCATAAATTATGACGAAGATAAAACTGCGATCGCTAACGCAATTTATCATGCCACAGGTAAACGCATCCGTGAGTTACCCATAACACCAGATAAATTATTGTAATTTTCTTGGTTATGCGATCGCATCTCTAATTGTCACTGCTTATTCGATGTGATCGCTATCTGAGTTGGGCTGTTCATGCAGTTTCTCATGCTGTGGCTGGACGGGGGAAAATGGCTAAAAATCCTATAGAACTGAGAAGCAAGAGGTATTTCCATCTCAGTTCACAAATCGCTCAGTTGGATAATGCACAATTGCGTTCTCTGTTTGGCAATAATGAGTCGAATGAGTCGAGCACGGGTTGGGGGATGAATCACACCATCGTCCTTGGGGAATCTAAGGTTTTTGTGAAACGTGTTCCAGTTACAAACATCGAATTTGACAACCTGTTCTCTACCAGAAACCTCTATGACCTGCCGACTTATTGTAATTACGGCTTCGGTTCTACTGGTTTTGGGGTCTTCCGAGAACTCGTGACCCACATCAAGACAACCAATTGGGTATTGTCGGGGGCGATCGCTTCCTTTCCACTGATGTATCATTATCGGATTATTCCCTTCTTTGGGCGACGTGCAGATGTGGATGAGTCGCATCTGAAAGATTATGTTGAGTACTGGGGCAATAGTGCAAACGCTGGGAATTACCTGGTAGATAGAGCAAATGCCAACTATGAGTTAGTTCTGTTCCTAGAGTACATTCCGTATATTCTGGAAACATGGTTGCGGGACAACCCGAACAAACTTCAGCAACCCCTAAATGACTTACGTAAAACGATTGATTTTTTGAGGACGAAGGAAATCATCCACTTCGACGCACATTTTCGTAACGTCCTCACCGACGGCGAGCAGACATATTTAACCGATTTTGGGTTGGTACTAGACAAAAGTTTCGCGTTGACGAAAGATGAAGAGTCTTTCTTTGAGCAGAACAGATTTTATGATTACGGAGAAGTCTTGCGGAATCTTAGTCACCTGATTCGCTCACCGTATGATTCATGTTCGGAGAACGATAAACGCAGGATAATGAAGAAATATGGCATCAAAGAAGACTTAAAACCTTATGAATTGCGGTCTATATTACTCGACAACATCGAGCAGATACATACTGACGGAGACATCAAGTTAGATGAGTTCTATGTTGCCAGCATCATCAAATACCGTAGCATCATTACGCTGATGCAAAACTTCTTTGCTGATATGTGGGAAAATAACAAGAAGGACACGAAACTTCGTCACATAGAACTACAGCTGCTACTCAAACAGACGGGGTTTATTTCTGTTGCTGGAACCCACGGCGGATATTCGTGAAAAGTTAACGTAATCGCACTTTTGTCAAGATGGCGCTGCTCATATTATAAGTACGACCAAGCTAGAAGGATTAACAGCATTGGCTTTCTAAAGATTTGCTATTGCTTGTTTGTTGCAAGTAAAATTGGCATTACAGGTTTGTCAACTGCGATCGCCAACGCAGTTTATCATGCCACAGGTAAACGCATCCGTGAATTATCCATAACACCTGATAAATTATTGTAATTTGCTTTTGTTGAGAGCAGATTGCTAAGTGACTTTTCAGTTATCAGTTAATCCCTGAGTCTGAGGTTACCGTCGCAGATGGTAGGTTTCCCTTGGGGTCTCAATCTCCATGTGAACTGATAACTGTTCACTGTCCTTAGCATTGATTTGACGTTTCAGTGTTTCGCGTAGCCTGAATCAACTTCCGGGTTCCTGGAATCAACATTAGGGTTGACGTTTCAGTGTTTCGCGTAGTCTGAATCGACTTCCGGGTTCTTGGAATCAACATCAGGGTTGACGTTTCAGTGTTTCGCGTAGTCTGAATCAACTTCCGCTTTGTGGTTAACACAAACAGACTGGCGTTCTAAAATTATCAATTAGAAAAAAATATCAGATGGGTAGGGGCATAGCAATGCCCAGTGGTGTCAACTTAACGTGAAACCTGCTCTTGTGCAAGGTTTCGCCCTCACCCCCAGCCCCTCTCCCTGTGGGTGAGGGGAGCAAGAGATTTAATTCCCCAACTCCAGGGGGAGAAGGGTTAGGGGATGAGGGCGCGAGGTATTTGTACAACACCCGCCGTATATAGCTTTTAGCTTAAGTTGACACCAATGAGCAATGCCATGTCTATCGCTGTGTAAGCAGAGGGGCAGGGGGAGAAAAATCTCAGAAATTGGGTAATTTATTTTTTGGAGTTCGCTAAGATAAAAGTTATTAAGTAATAAAACTTGTATATCTACGGAAATACGGAAAGTAGTTAAGCAACTTAAAGACTAATAAATTTCCTGATGAGAAACTGTTTTAATTTTGTTATGGTCTGCCAGTGAAAAGACATTTTCCTAACTCTTGTTCCAATGCCATGTAGATGACACTGTTTCTAATTAGAAATACGTCACTGCTACCAAGGTAACGCCCTTTACTTGAAGAAACAGTTTCCTATGAGTGACAATACGTCTGTTGGGAGTCTTTCTGAATCTGGTGTTTTGATTACCGAACAACTGTATCAGCGCCCTTGCAGACCGCTCAACCTGGAAGCCGAAGTTCAAATGCTTCGGGCATTAGGGCAACAGCTAACCCGCACTCCGCAAGCGATACTCAAGTATTTGGTGTCAGCAGCAGTTGATTTGTGCCAAGCCGGAACAGCTGGGGTCAGTTTAATTGAAACTCTGCTGAGTGGGAAAGAGGTATTCCGTTGGGTTGCCCTAGCCGGAGTTTATGAACAGTATGAGGGCAGCACTACGGATCTGGAACACAGTCCTTGTGGAGTCTGCTTGAGTCGAGGCTGTCCGCAACTGTATCATCACCCAGAACGCTATTTTCCCAGCTTACCGTCAGCAGACCCGCCGATTGTCGAAGGGCTGGTGGTGCCACTGCTGTTAGAGGGGCAAGCACTAGGCACGATCTGGATTGTATCGCACGATAAGCAGCGGCAGTTTGATGGCGAAGATGTGCGGATTCTGACCAGCTTGGCAGACTTTACTGCTGCGGCTTTACAAAGTAGTCGCCTTCGTCAAGCAGCTCTTGAGGCACAACAGGCGCAGCATCAAAGCCAAGCTCAGATGCACGCCTTGATGACAAATATGCCAGGGATGGTTTATCGCTATAGCCCCTGTGCTGATGGAGATCGCTTTAGTTTTGTTAATTCAGGTTGTCGCGACTTGTTTGAAGTCGAGCCAGAAGCAGCATTACAGGACGCAGGCTCCATTTTTAACCTGATTCACCCTGACGATCGCTCCTTGTTTCAATCATCGGTTGCAGCAGCCATTGAGAACTTTCTGCCGTGGGACTGGGAAGGCAGAATTATTACTCCATCCGGGCAACTGAAGTGGATTCATGGCAGGTCAAGTGCAGTACAAACCACACATGGAGATGTCTGGGATGGATTGCTAATTGATATCACCCAACGCAAACAAGCGGAACTGCTGCTGGTTGAGCAGAAGCGACTGCTGGAGTTGACTGCATCGGGACACCCACTCGATGAATGTCTTTCTTCGCTGTGTGCCTCAATGTCCAGACTGAATCCTCATGTTCGCGCTTGCATATTGCTGCCCAATGCTCAACGATCGGCGTTCAAGAGCTTAATTACTCTGGACTTTCCGCCATCGTTTGGGCAAGGACTCAAGGACGCTCCCATTAATGAGCTGGCCATTGGCACCTGTGGCACAGCCGTGTATTGTGGTCAGCCTGTCACCTGCGCGGACATTGCCAATGATGATCGCTGGTCGCAAGGATGGCGAGATTTATGCGTAGCACATGGAATTCTAGCCTGCCATTCTGCACCTGTGCTGGGTTTGGACGGTCAGCCTCTTGGATCTTTGATGCTTTGCTTTGACGAAGCACGGATGCCGACCGATTGGGAATACGAACTAGCTGAGTTCGGCACTCATATTGCCAGTATCGTATTTGAGCGCGATCGCTCTAACTTGGCTCTGCGGGAAAGCGAAGAACTCAAGCAACGCATCCTAGAAAGCAGTCAAGACTGCATCAAAGTTTTAACGTTGAACGGCGAAATCCTTTACATGAGTCAAGGTGGACGATGCCTTTTGGAAATTGACGAGCCAACGTCTTTTCTAAACGTCGATTGGACGAGTTTCTGGCAAGGTGAAGACTATGAGAATGTATTAGCCGCTATAGCCGTTGCTCAAGCGGGCAGTATCGGACAATTTCAAGGCTATCTCCCGACTATGAAGGGTAAGCCAAAATGGTGGGATAGCGTGATTTCGCCGATTAGAGATGGGTCAGGACAAGTTGTCCAACTGGTTGCCATCTCACGGGACATTACCAAGCAAAAGCTTGCTGAAGCCGAACGCGAACACATCTTGCAACAAGAACAAGCCGCACGCCAAGAAGCCGAACGCGCCAACCAAATTAAAGACGAGTTTTTGGCAGTACTGTCTCATGAATTGCGATCGCCCCTTAACCCCATTTTGGGTTGGACAAGCTTACTTCGCAACGGCAGATTGGATGGGGTAAAAACTGCTTACGCACTGGAAACCATTGAGCGCAACGCCAAGCTACAGGTGCAATTAATTGAGGATTTGCTTGATGTTTCTCGCATTTTACGCGGCAAACTGAGTTTGAATGTTATGCCTGTCGATCTGAATCTAGCGATCAAAGCTGCCTTAGAAACTGTTCGATTAGCAGCAGAAGCGAAGTCACTGCAAATTCAGACGAAACTTTCACCAAAGGTTGTCACAATTACCGGAGATCCAGGGCGATTGCAGCAGGTGGTATGGAATCTGTTATCGAATGCAGTCAAATTTACACCGAATGGAGGTCAGATTACAGTTGTATTAACAATAGTTGAAAATTATGCTCAAATTCAAGTGAGCGACACTGGAAAAGGCATTAATCCTGACTTTCTCCCTTATATTTTTGAATATTTCCGCCAAGAAGATGGAACAACGACCCGCAAATTTGGCGGATTGGGGTTAGGACTGGCGATCGCACGGCAAATTGTCGAATTGCATGGAGGCACGATTCAAGCTGATAGTCTAGGCGGGGAACAGGGGGCAACATTTATTGTCAAGTTGCCGTTGCCCAGAAATGAAAATCATGGTGCAACAGATGAGCAGATTCCTGTATTACCGACACTTCAGGCTTTACCTCTGGCAAATGTTCAGGTGCTTGTAATTGAAGATGATACAGACACTCGTGAATTAATCATCTTTATTCTCGAACAGGCTGGAGCGATTATCACCGCTGTACCGTCGGCTCTAGCAGCATTGCAGGCCCTAGCCCAATTTCAACCTGATGTGCTAGTTAGTGACATAGGAATGCCAGAGATGGATGGTTATATGCTCATGCAAAACATTCGGGCAATAATACAAGATAAGCCAATTCCAGCAGTTGCCCTGACTGCCTATGCTGGTGAAACCGATCGGCAGCAGGCTCAAAAGGCCGGATTTCAAAAGCATCTTTCTAAACCAATCGAGCCAGAGATGCTTGTGCAAGCGATTATAAGTTTAATTGAAAATCATTAGTAATGAAAGAAATTACTACTATTTTGCAAGCATTTGCAGAAATTCAGCATGATGCTGAACCAAGTTTTCTAGCAACTGTAGTTAATGTTAAAGGCTCTACCTATCGTCGGCCAGGTGCGCGGATGTTGATGACACAGACTGGCTCCATCATAGGCATGATTAGCGGCGGTTGCTTAGAAAATGATGTGTTTGAACATACTCGTGTTTCAATGCCAGATGGGCAACCAATTGCTATTACCTACGACTCAACTGCGGATGAGGATATTGTTTGGGGGTTTGGGCTTGGCTGTAACGGATTGGTGCAAGTTCTGATTGAACGGTTAGATCGAGATGATCTACTGAATCCCTTGGTTTTTATTCAGGAGTGTTTTGATAAACATCAACAAGGTGCGATCGCAACTGTTTTTGCTGTAGAAGGTGCAATTAATATAAAAGTAGGCGAACGCTTAATCATTCATCCAGACAATAATATAACTAGTAATATTTCAGAATATTCTTTAAAATCTGCTCTAATTAAAGATGCTCAAATCGCCCTTCAAAATCAGAAGTCAGCTATTAATAAATATCAATTATCGTTAGGTAGGGTTGACGTATTTATAGAAGTTATCCAGCCACCCACAAACTTAATAATTTTTGGTGCAGGTCAAGATGCTTTACCTACAGTACAGTTTGCCAAAGCTTTAGGTTGGCAAGTGACTATTGTTGATTGTCGAGCAAATGAGGCAACTAAAGAGCGTTTTACTATAGCTGATCAGATAATCCTCAGCCGTCGAGAAATTTTACATAAACAAATATCTGTAAATGAGCAAACTATTGCAGTAGTAATGACTCATAATTACCTCGATGATTTAGAAATCCTGAAAATGGTACTGCCATCTTCTGCAAAGTATCTTGGTATTTTAGGGCCAAAACGGCGCACTGAAAAATTACTTCAAGATTTACTTACAGCAGGAGTAGAATACACTTCAGAACAACTTGAAAAATTACATAGTCCTATTGGTCTCGACATTGGGGCAGATACACCAGAAGCAATAGCCTTATCTATCATTGCTGAAATTCAAGCAGTATTAACAAACCGTTGTGGCGGCTTTTTAAAAAATCGCACCTTACCAATTCACCAGCAAAATGAAATTAAAGAAATCTCCATTCATCTGTAGCAATTTCAAAAATGAGACGCTAATCTATATCCACACTAATCAAGTTAATAAGTAGAACGGTGCAAATAAACCAAAGTATGTAACGAAAAGTAAAGTTGCCTAAAACCTCTTCCCTTCTGCCTTCTGCCCTCTGCCTCCTGCCTTGTCATAACGACAATTTTTAACACCGACCTACTTAATTACTTTGACTAAATTGTTTGACTCTACTGGCTTAGTCGCCCTGTGTTAACCTAGAGTCTGAGCCAAAATCGGTAAGGTAATAACAAATTCAGTTTTCTCACCTAGTGTAGAATTCACAAACAGCGAACCGTTGTGTTTTTCTACGACTATTTGATGAGCGATCGCTAATCCTAATCCTGTACCTTTACCAACAGCTTTAGTAGTAAATAAGTGGTCAAATACTTTTTCTTTGATTTGTTCATTTATCCCGTTGCCATTATCAGCAATGGTAATTTTAACTTGCTTATCTTGGACTGAAGTTGTAATTATAATTCGATTAGGATTAGCTTTAATTTCTTCAAATTTGCGTTCATTATTCGCCTCTTCTAATGCGTCAATCGCATTGGCGAGGATATTCATGAATACCTGATTTATTTGACCAGGAAAGCATTCAACCTGGGGTACATTACCATAATCTGTGATCACCTCAATAGCTGGACGCTGTTCGTTAGCTTTGAGGCGATGTTTCAGAATTAAAATTGTGCTATCGATACCTTGATGAATATTAAAAGGTACTTTGTAATCTTTATCTGCTCGTGAGAAAGTACGAAGACTAGTGCTAATATTTTTCAATCTCTCAGATGCCATTACCATTGCATCAATCGTCTTGGGTAAGTCTTCTAAGGTATAATCCAAGTCAATTTCTTCGGCATGATTAAGAATTTCATCACTTGGATTTGGTAAACTTTCTTGATAGAGTTTTAAGTGTTCAACAATATCAGCAACAGTTGGTTTAGCTTGTTTGAGACTAGCAGCTATAAAACCGAGGGGATTATTCATTTCGTGAGCCACACCAGCAACTAAGTTACCCAATGCTGACATTTTTTCACTTTGGACAATTTGTAATTGAGCGTTTTGCAAATCGTTCAATGCTTGTTGCAAATCAAGTGATTTTTGCTGTAAGGCAAGTTCGGCTTTTTTGCGATCGCTAATTTCAAACGTTGTGCCAATAATTCGATAAACTCGTCCCTCTGCATTCTTGATGGGGTTGATGGTGGAAAACCACCAAGTTTCCTGCCCATGAAAACTGAGACAATCCTCAGAATAAATAGACTTTGCCGTGCTGGCGCACTCGGCAAAGTTTTGTTGTATATTTTTCCCCTCTACTGCTCCAAACACTTCAATGGGTGTTTTGCCAACAGTATCAGCCACACTAATCCCGGAGGCTCTCTCGGAAGCGGCATTCCATCCAGCATAGCGGAAACTGCCATCTTCTAACACATCCACCACAAAGATGACTATTTCGGCTCCGTCGTAGATACTGCTCAGAAACTGCTCTTTCTCTTGAAGTGCGATTTCCGCCTGTTTGCGATCGCTAATATCAATCACCACCCCATCCCAGATGATTGCGCCATCGGCTTGACGCTCTGGTCGAGCAGCCGATTGAACCCATTTCACGGTTCCTGAAGGCAGGACAATGCGCCATTCTTGCTCAAATGGTCTAAGATTTTGGGCAGATTCGGTCATTGCTTGTACCATAGCTAGGCAATCGTCAGGATGATGCATGGTGTCAAGGCTATGTGTCCCTGCCATCACCAACTCTGGCTCTAACTCATACAAGTCGAAACAGCCAGAGCTAACATAAGGTGTGGAAGTTGAACCGTCAGCCGCCAAACGGAATTGATACACCATCCCAGGAATATTATTCGCCAAATTTTGGAAGCGAATTTCACTAGCCTGCAATTTTGCTAGAGATTGTGCTAACTGTTGTGCAGATTTTTGATAATTTTGATAAAGTCGGGCATTTTCTAGCGAAATTGCAGCTTGAGCACAAATTAAGTTGAGCAGTTCGACGCGATCGCTAGTAAAGGCTCCAGTTGCTAAGTTATTTTCCAGATACAAAATGCCTAGCAACTTACCTTGATGCAAAATCGGGCAACACAAGATACTCTTGGGCTGCTGTTGCTGGATATAAGAATCGTTGATTAATTGCGGATGCACCGTGGCATCAATAATTACCGCTGGTTGCAAGCTGCGTTTGACGTTATTAATTACGCCTATCGGCACATCAACAGAGTCTTCAATCGGCTCTGGGTTGAGCAACATTGAGGAAAAATTAACAGCACCCTGGGAAAGCCATGCTAAGGCCTGAATTAGCAAACGACCTGACTCCAAAAGCATGAACACACACTTATCTGCTCCGGCATTTTCAATAACGATAGAAAGCAACACCGAGAGCAGTTTTTCAAGTTCGATTTCCCCAGAAAGGGTTTGAGAAGCTTTAAGAATGGTAGCTAAATCTAAAGTCACAGAAACGCTGCTACTACTGGAAGTTGGGGAACTGGTAGAGGTGACAGTTCCTAATGGAAAGATTGTTTCGTTTGTTGAGATGGGAGAAGGGGTTTGCTGGAGGATGGGGACGAGGAGTTGGGGATAGCGTCGTTCCAAATCAGCAACTTTAGCTTTAGCTCCCCAACGAGCATAGCCGTAATAGGCTTGGATTATGTATTCCCCTGCTATCCGCTCTTTGCCCCAATCAAGGTAAAATTTAGCTGCCAGTTCATTGGCAAGTGCTTCTTCTTGAATATAGCCGTTTTCTTTGGCTTCTGCGATCGCGCGATCGTAGCGATCGCTAGCCTCGATCTTATTTCCCAAGACTCTATGCTTTTCTGCCTCCACCAAATGCCATTTGTGCAAGTGGTTCATTGGTGCATGGTGTGCCCACTTGTGCAACTTTGCCTGATTCTCTGCTACTCGTTCCAAGCGATCGCCCAATTCAGAATCCGCACTTAAATATCCGCTTAAAGCAGCAAGAGAATCGTAGAAGTAAAATATTGGCACTGTGATAAAACCTACACCCGCGGCTAAATACTGGCGGCCGTGAATCGCAAGGCCTGACAAAGATTCGGCCCTGTCGCCAAACAAATAACCCAGAATCAGTTTATGCAGATAGAAGAAATGCAGCCCCATGAGGTCATTCGCTGCCAGCAACTGCGGTAAAACCTTTGCCTCGTCGTAGATATCACTTACTAGAAGTCGGGGATTCTTAGCGATGCCCAACAAATTTAAAACCACTTGCCTGAACAGTTGACAGTAGTTAAACATCATGACCTGTTTGAGGCTCGTCAGCATATGGCTGTAAGCTTGTATGTCTCGCTCTAGCGTTCCCAGTTCCTGACTGTTGAAGTAGGCATATTGGCAGCTATGAGATACAGCGTGACCCGCAAACTCGATGTCTCCAGTTTCTAATCCAATTTGATAGCTCTCTCGTAAACATTGCAGCGACGTTTGCAGATGAGCTGTTCCATGCACAACCAGCGCGCCCAAAATAAACTGGGTTTTACATTGAAATTCCTTGGCATTGAGTTTTTCCAGCACCCCTAATGCTAACTTACCAGCGCGATCGGCTGCTTCCATGTCTTCCAAAATGCCATTCAAGAGCAGACCATAGCTGGCATAAAAGAAAGCAGATAATGGTGCGTTGCCGTGTTGAATAGAAGCATTCACCTGCGACAGAATCAAGAATGGATACAGCATAGGAGCCGCAAAGTAAATGGCTGGTGCAGTGCTGGCGGCAATTCTCATTGCTGCTAGGGGTTCAGATGCCGTCATCAGGGGCAGGTTCAATAATTCTTCGATTGGTCTACCAGCGAACTGGTTCACTGTATGCTGAAATTCCTGCCGGATATCTTCTTGAGTCGGTTGATCGGGCAATTGAATTCCAAATTGGCTCAGTACCTTTTTCCCCAAAGCGATCGCTTCCAATGGTTGATGTTGCGATATGTAATTTAGAATCTTGATTTCGTAGATTTTTACCTGGTCGAGTGGTGTTTTCGCTTGCTGCAACAAGATATGTGCCCAATGTTCCATTTGCTCAAGATCTCTGGCAAGAAAGGCATTTTCAGCGGCTAATTCATGCAGCACTAATGCTAGTTCATACTGACTCTGCCAACAATCAGGACTTAACAGTGCTATTCCCGTGGTTGCGTAGGTCATAGCAGACTCATAGGCGGTTGCAGACCTGGCTTTTTTGGCGGCAAGTTCATTTAACTGGGCGATTTGCTCTTGCTTTGTTGGCTCAACGACCAATCTCGATCCCCTGTTCAGGTGATTAACTATATCAAATAGTTTGTTGTCCTGTTCTCCCGGCTGAAAGCAACTGGCTTCCGATCTGCCGTCGCTCAACGCCAGTTCGCCCAAGTCGGCAGAGCCGCCCAAGCGACTGACTCGACTTTGCGCTATGTCCAACCTGTGATTGAGCAGCAGTTGACCGATTTTCAGATGGATTGATGGTTTCTGCTCCTGGGCGATAAGAGAGTAGGCTGCCTGCTGGACGCGATCATGAAGAAATTTGTAATGGGATAGTGGTTGATGGGTAAAGGGTAATGAGTCAATGGTTTTCTCATTGCCGTCATCTTGGTAAAACTTATAAACTTCACTTGTCGGCAGAATCAATCCTTCTTGTAATGCTTTCCAAAGATTGGCTGCTGTTTCCATTTCGGATTGCTCAGAGGCGATCGCTAGTGTCGTCAAATCAAAAGAGTTGCCAATGCAGGCTGCCAACTTCAAGCTAGCCTGGGTTGTAACAGGCAGCTTTTGGAGTTGCAGCGCCATGAATTCAACCACATCATCGCTGAGTGTGAGTTGTCGCACTTGAGCAATATTACATTCCCAATAGTTACCACTGGCATTGAAGGTAATCAGTCCATCTTCATACAGTGCCCTGAGAAACTGCGTTGTGAAGAATGGATTGCCATTGGTCTTGGTTATTACCAACTCTGTTAATGGCAATGCCAATTTGCCATCACAACTCAATGTATCAGTAATCAATTGATTGACCGACGACTGGTCTAACGGAGCCAGTGTCATAGTGTTGACGATCCTGTGCGCTTTCTCTATGTCGTCCAGAGTCTGGATCAACGGATGGATTGGCGAAACTTCGTTGTCACGGTAAGCTCCTAAGAGCAGCAAATACTGTGTGTCATTCATCAACAGTTGCAGCAGTTTCAGCGAGGCGGAATCAGCCCACTGCAAATCGTCAATGAAAATCACTAGCGGATGAGCTTGAGTGGTAAACACCTGAATAAACTTCTCAAACGACAGATTGAAGCGATTTTGTGCCGCGTTTCCAGACAGTTCTGGCACCGCAGGCTGTTTACCTAGAATCTTTTCCAGCTCGGGAATCACGTCGATAATAACCTGAGCATTCTCGCCCAAGGTATCCAAAAGTCGGGTTTTCCAATGCTGGAGTTGAGCATCACTTTCACTCAGCAGTTGCTCCATCAAGTCGCGGAAGGCTTGCACAAAGGCATCCAAGGGAATAATATTGCGGTTGAACTGGTCAAACTTGCCCTTGATGAAGTAGCCTTTGCACCGGACAATTGGCTTATGCACTTCGTTCACGACAGCAGTTTTGCCCATACCCGAAAAGCCCGCCACTAGCATTAGCTCACAAGCACCTTTGGCAACTCGTCCAAAGGCTGACAGTAAGGTTTGTACTTCTTGCTCCCGTCCATAAAGCTTTTCTCTGATCAAAAAGCGATCGCTAATATCTCGCTGTCCCAACCCAAACCAGGTGTGCTTGCCTATTTGTTGCCACTGCTCTAAGCAGGTTACTAGGTCATGTTTAAGTCCCAGCACAGTCTGATAGCGGTCTTCAGCGTTCTTCGCCATCAGTTTGCGGACAATTTCACCTAGTACCAAAGGTAAATCGGGGTTAAAATCGCAGACAAAAGGTGGAAGCTTTGCAATGTGGCAATGTACCAACTCCATCGGTTCATGGGACTCAAAAGGCAGTTGTCCACTCAGTAGCTCAAAGAAAGTCACACCTAATGAATAGAAGTCGCTACGGTAGTCAATGCCTCTGTTCATTCGTCCGGTTTGCTCTGGCGACAAATATGCTAGCGTTCCCTCCAGCCCATTGGCACTTTGGATCTCTTTAGTTTCTCGTGGTAGTAGTGAGGCAATACTGAAGTCAATCAGCTTGATTTGTTTCGTCTCAGGGTGAATCAGGATATTGGCTGGTTTAATATCTTTGTGAATGACGTGCTGTTGATGCAACTGGTGTAAGGTGTCTAGCAGTTGCAGAGCTATCGGTAGGAATTGCTCTAGTGTCAGTGTTTTTCCTTGAGTAAATTGCCGTAAGGAAATGCCACCAAAGTCTTCCATTACCAAGGCATAGCCATTGTGATAGGTCTCTAGGCTGTAAGGTTTGATAATGCCAGGAATATCTAGATTTTTGGCGATCGCATATTGGTTGCGAAACTGTACTAGCTCGCTGAAGGTAGGGTATTCTCGTTTTAAAAGCTTGATGACAACTGGTTGATTATTAGATTCTCGTACTGCCCGATAAACTTGGGTACGCGAACCTGAATATAGTTGCTCTATGATTTGATACCCAGCGAGCTTTACAGTTCCATCAACTTTTGCGCGCATAAATTTTTAGGAAAACAACTAAAGTTAGAATTCCCAGCACATCATCTTGTCTAACAAACGCCTCAATGCAGTCTACCTATATTTTTAGACCAAAAAATTCTGTCTAAAATATTTGATCGATGACCCCAAAATCAGGGCATTCCCCATACCAATATTTAAGCCATTAACGCGAAATAAAGCTGCGCGATATTAGCTTTCACAAGTTTCCTTTCACTACCCTACGGGAACGCCTAACGGGAAGCCGCCTTTCAGGTGTCTACGTTCCACTCGCTGCGGACATATTCAGGGTAATTTGCCGGACATCATATCACCTATAAAATCTCATATCGCCCACGGTGATAGGTAGCTCATCGCCTTCTGCGGTAAAAGGTTAGATAAATTCACTCTAACCTTTGTTATCACCTTAAAACTCTGATAATTATGCGATTTAATCAATAAATTGGTAGGATTAACAAATTTTTCTTAAATAGCAGCCAGCTTTCCTGTTTTTACCGTACCCAGGAAATAAATTTGACTCTGCTTTTGAATTCGCAATAAAGCATCTCGATAAACATGCTCAAATAATACTCTTTGAGCATGGCTACCGCCTATTTGAGACAATCTTGGTAATACAGGTTGTAATTTAGCAACTGCCTCTAACCAATCACCATTGGCATGGGCAACCATACCTCTAGCACAGGGAATTGTAATCTCAGTCCAGTGTCGGCGCACAAAGGGGTTAACAGTCAAAGCATGTTGCTGGATACTCAACCACATCTGTTCTAACCAATCAGTACGTCCGGCCTTGGCTAATGCATAGATATAGTGCAAGTCTTGAAAGGGTAGAGCATGTTCGTGAAGCCGAGGCAGCAGATAAGCACTCAACTTCTGCCAGCGTTCTCCGACATCAAACCCTCGCAACTCCAGCCTTAACAATAAAGCGATCGCTCCCACCTGATCTTTGGGAGAATATTTCTGCGCACGTCCCCAGACGTGGCTATCATACAGTGCCAATACTTTCTCCGAATTACTTTGCTCTAAATAATAGAGAGCTATATGCCACCAATTGTGCGTGTAAAGCATAGAGTTGCAGTTTTCCCAGGTATCGGCAAGGCTTTCCATCCAAGCAATACCCTCATCCACTCGTCCTTGAGTTTCCATCACATGGGCAACAGCATGATGGGCCCAAGGGTCATCACGATTCATCGATGTTGCTATGCGTCCCATAGCTTCGGCTTCCTGTAATCGATGGCACTGTTCTAAACCAAATGCCACCATGCCATATAGATAATGATTTTCTAGATTCTCAGGTAACACCTTTTTGGCTATGGAAAGCAATCTTTCTTGGTCACCCAAGTAGAAGTAGTGATACTGTCCCTGTTGTACAGAAATCAGGTCACGAGGAAATTTTTGGGTAATGGTTTCGTGTAAGGCGATCGCTCGATCAATTGCTCCCTTCGCCCAAGCGGCGATCGCCTGCACATATAACTGCTCTCTTTTGGTAATTCGGGGTAATTGCTGTTGCGCAGCTTCTAGATGAGGCTTGGCTTGCTGCCAGGCTTGAGCATTTTCCTGAGAAAGATAATAAGCCGCTGCATAGGCATGAATTATTGCACAGTCGGGATCGGCTGCAATTCCTTGGCGAATGACTGCTTCTGCATTTTTACCATAGCTGAGGGCTTGATCGATGAAGTTATTGACCGCTGCGATCGCTGCTTTTGAGTCTGTTGTAACTTCAAGTCCTTGAGCGTCTTCTAACATAGTTTTTTCCTGGAATTGCGAGGCTTGTAATCCACTAAATTTTGGATTTAAATAATTTAACTCCGGTAAATCGGTCGGAATACTGTATTTATTTTTCATGAGTATGTCATAGCAAATGTGAAAATGGCAAGATAATTTCCTAAATGAACTACTTCACCTGTATCTGGCAATTGCTTACAGTTCAAACCATGAAAGGAATTGGCTGATTTTGGTATTCCTGAGAAATCATTCCCTAGGTAGAGCAGTACACCAAGCTTGATGCACAATTAGCCAGATGGAAGTGATGTCAGAGATTTTTATGCTGAATTTAGAGAAGGTATTGTTTTTGTCTCAAAATTCCATCTCTTCTGTGCAGGAGTGAGATTCACGTCCCTAGAGGATAAATTTTGGAATTTTTTGGTCAGTGGTTAACTTGGAATGAACAAAGAGCTAGAAATATGCCAGGAGCAACGATAGGCAACTTAGTCGATGCGGTGCGTAGATCTGCATACCAACTGACAGGAGCGAGTGCAGACTACGATCCATTGATGAACTTAATCGGCAATGCCCGCTTTGTCCTGATTGGCGAAGCTTCTCACGGAACCCATGAGTTCTACGAGCAACGGGCTGAGATTACCAAACGGCTGATTCAAGAGAAAGGCTTTACAGCCGTTGCTGTAGAGGCAGACTGGCCCGATGCTTACCGTATTAATCGCTACGTTCGTGGTGTTAGTGAAGATCCAACACCTGGGGAAGCACTTTCTAACTTTCAACGCTTTCCTGCCTGGATGTGGCGAAATATAGATGTATTAAAATTTGTCAGTTGGCTCAGGGAATATAATGATGCTTTACCAGAAAATGCTATTAAAGTTGGCTTTTATGGGTTAGACCTTTATAGTATGTATGCTTCAATGGCAGAGGTTCTCAACTATCTCGATCGAGTTGACCTAGAAGCCGCCCAACGCGCTCGTTATCGCTACTCATGCTTTGAGCATTTTGGCGAAGATAGCCAGCACTATGGGTATGCTGCCAGTTTTGGACTCAGCGAATCCTGCGAACAAGAAGTAGTCAATCAGCTGCGGGAACTACAACGCCGTGCTAACGAGTCCAAACATCACAATCCTGTAGCAGCAGACGAGTTGTTCTACATCGAGCAAAACGCGCGATTGGTGAAGAATGCTGAGGCCTACTATCGCTCTATGTTTCAAGAACGGGTGTCCTCATGGAATATTCGCGATCGCCACATGGCAGAAACTCTAGATCACCTAACAGCTCATCTCGATCAACAAGGACAACCAAGCAAGGTTGTCGTTTGGGAACACAACTCGCACTTGGGAGATGCACGAGCAACTGCTATGGGTAGAGGTGGTGAGATCAATCTTGGTCAATTGGTGCGCGAAAAGTATGGACGTGACTCAGTACTGATCGGCTTGAGCACTTATACAGGTACAGTTACCGCTGCTTCTAATTGGGGAGGTACAGCCGAACTAAAGCTAGTTCGCCCTGCTTTACCAAATAGTTACGAAGCTCTCTTCCATGAGACACAACTACCTCAGTTTTGCTTACAACTTCGGGATAATCCGACAATTGCGGGATTAGAAAAACGGCGATTAGAAAGAGCGATCGGAGTTATTTACCAACCAGAAACCGAGCGGATCAGTCACTACTTTTATGCCTGTCTTCCCGAGCAGTTTGATGCCATTATCCACATAGATGACACAAAGGGAGTACAACCCTTAGACCGCAATATCCAAGAAAATATAGGCGATCCTCCAGAAACCTTTCCTTTTGCTGTTTGAGTCTTTCAGTAGAGGCATCACTAATGACAGATGAGCTGTCTGCTAATTTACATTAAGCTTAAGCATTCTCAGAGCTGATGGAGAATGAGTGATGGATGATAAAACAAGGGCGGCGCAAGCAGCAGTTCCCAATCAAGCAGCCGCCGAAGCTCAACAAACTAACTACGAACAAAAAAGCGCCAGTGGTGGTAATGCCATGCTCGATGCCCAAAGACAAGCAGGTGAAATGCTTGGCGAGCCAGTTGGCGAACATCCCAGCGCCACCAATATTGCAGGGGATACAAATGACCCCACAGATACCAAATTGTTTACAACTACAGGAGACTATCCCGTAGACGCCAACGAACTACAAAAAGACTATACCCCACCTCCAATCACCGCCGAACAAGACGCGCCAAATCCTGATATGGGAACCGATCGACCGATGTAGTGAGGAGTTAGGAATAGGCGATCGCCAAATTGTAATATGGCAAAGGTAACAGACTTTAAAGACTATTACACTATTCTGGGGGTAGATAAAAAAGCTACACCAGACGAAATCAAACGGGCTTACCGCAAACTTGCCCGTAAATATCATCCTGACTTGAATCCTGGAGATCAAAAAGCCGAGGAACGTTTTAAAGAAATTAATGAAGCGAATGAAGTACTATCTGACCCTGAAAAGCGGCAGAAGTACGACCAGTTTGGGCAGTACTGGAATCAGGTAAATCAGGCCGGAACACCTCCACCGAGAAGCACAGGTGTGGGTACAGCTACTCAGGGCTTTGATTTTGACCAATACGGTGACTTTGACTCATTCATCAATGATTTGCTGGGGCGCTATAGTACCCCAGGCGAAACCAGGGGCAGAACCTATACCTACCGTAATACTACAGGGCGAACTAGTGATACTGATACAACTCCTGGCACTGATACGGAAGCTGCGATCGCTCTTACTTTCTCAGAAGCTTTTCATGGTACGCAAAAGCGTCTCCAACTGGATGATGAGACAATTAACGTGCGGATTCCACCAGGAGCTACACCAGGAAGCCGAGTTCGGATTAAAGGCAAAAGTCATCCTAGTCCCTTTTCCCAACAACGGGGAGACTTGTATCTGACAATTGAAGTTTTGCCCCATCCCTTTTTCCAATTTGAAGGCGATAACATTACCTGTGAAGTGCCAATTCGCCCAGATGAAGCAGTTTTGGGCGCTGAAATTGATGTCCCAACTCCCGATGGTAATATTAATGTCAAGGTGCCATCAGGAGTGCGTTCTGGTCAATCCCTCCGAATCCGTGGTAAAGGCTGGAAGTTACCTCAAGGTAAACGAAGTGACCTCATAATTAAACTCCAGATTGTGCCTCCAAAAGATATCAGCCCCATTGAACGTGAAGCTTACGAAACAATTCAGGCACACAGCAACTTTAATCCCCGCGCTCAGTTGCAGGAGGTAAAATTATGACCGAGTTCAGCCTTTCTCAAACAGTTGTTTCTCAAGATGGAGAACAGCTTTATTCCTATGAATATGCAGCAAGGATGACAGAGACATCCACAGTGTTAGTTGAACGCTTTGCTGAGTTAGGATTGATTGAACCGATAGGGGTAATGCTGCACCAGCGCGATATTACTCGCATTGCTAAAATTCAACGCCTGCGTCGAGATTTAGGATTAAATTTAGTAGGAGCAGCAATGGTGCTAGATATGGCGCAGGAAATTGCTCAGTTACGTGCTCAAATCAAGGCATATCAATCACTGAAGTAAATTTTTAGATCTTTGCTAGTCTAATTTTGGCTGTCAGAAGCAACGCGATCGCAATAAAAGCTCAAGGGATTTTGCGCAGAGGGATGACCCGCCTGCGCAAACACACGCCCCAGGTTATCCTTAACTTTCGAGAGAATCGTACCTTGACCGCTAATTTGCACGAGATAATCTCCTCCATTCACACCGTGGTTAAGTCCGGGGTGTGGCGTTTTCTGCTTTGTCGCCTTGAAGCTGAGTTGCCTGTCAAGGGAGCATATTCGTTAGGTTCAGCTGTGAATGATTCGGATAGCTGTATCAGCGAATTATTTACCACTGTGCCCGGCCCAGTTCCAATCTGTAGTATGCGGGAGGTGGATTCATGTTCCCAACGGCTGAACTTTTCCGACTGTATAAAGTCCAATACAAAGGAAGTTTGTTGTTGATTGTCCTGGACTGGAGTGTTGATTTGTAAAAGTTCAATGTTAGACCACTTGGTGACTGCGCACTCTAATACTGGAGTTACTTGTTGAGTTAGTCCAAATTTTGGCACTGGTAAAGCGGTTACTCGGGAAACTGCACTGCAAATACAGCTACCCACCACACTACCAATAACTATAATGCTTAGACGCATTAAGTGAGGACGAGCAGATAAGTTCATAGTCGGAAACTTGGCTAGTTGTTAGTATAAAAATTCCAGCAAAATGAACTATATCGCCCGTTAAGTCCTTGGTCAATAGTTAGCAGTCAAGCTGTGTGTAATTGACAGGCTAAAGTAATTTCCTAAATCCTACTTTTTTCCGCTGAAAGGTGAGAACTAAATATCTAATACCAAATCAAATAATGTTTGCGACACATCAATAATATTCTAGAGGTCACGGCAGTGCCGTGCCCCTACAATCTGTCGCATTCTTTTTTCAAATTGGTATACTATATATTTTTATTTCTTCAGTAAAATGTACGCTGTAGCATAGTCAGGTAAGTTACCGATATGCTGACCAAAATCTTTTTGATTCTGAAAAATACCTGCTAAAAAATCGAGTTGGTGAAGATTAGGTAAAAACGCTCCGCCTGTATCAGCAATGACGCCCATCTGTAGCTGTTTGCGTCCACTTACATTATGCTCAAGCACAATCACTTTACCCAAACCAATATTTAGAACATCGCCAGCAAAAGTTACTCCTGGTTTGATGGATATTTTTGCATCTATCTTGTATCCGTAACCTTTGATAGCATCAACTTTTCTAAAATACCAGTAACGCTTTTGCGCTGTTGCTTTTAAACCTCTCACATAAGGCATTTCATTACTTCTATCTACATTGAAATATCCTTGTGTTCCATCTGGGAATTTAATTAAAATTGTGCCCTCCATAAGAGCTTCTTCAAAACCATTACGAGTTAAATATGCCAGGGGTTCAACTTTGCCAAACTCTTTACCACCTGGTTCATAAATTCCCGATAAAACATCTTGCTTTGTATATCTCGTATAGAATTTATCAATAGCAAGATTATCTTTTAAACTATAAATGGGTATGTTGAAAGTGGAGGTTTTTTTCTGAGAACCGACATGAGTAAATACAGCATATTTTGTGATTCTTAGTTGCTGTTGATTTCTGCTTTTCGGGTTATACGCAGACCATTTTATAACTTTAAAATTCGCATTAATAAAATTAGGGTCTTGTAAACGAGTAGTTCGACGATTCGCAATATCTTCTTTTAAAACAGCAATCATGAAATCTAAGGTTTTGAGAACATCCTCCACAGTAACTCCCTTAGTTTCAAGCAGCCCTGTACGTAAAATATCAGGGTCTTGAGTAGAGTAGTCTTGGTAATATTTTCTAGTATTAGAAAGAACACTTAGTAAATCTTTTTGATTAAAATTAATCTTTGCTGCTGGTAGTTTTCCTACATTAAAAACCTGACTACCATTAACACTAAATTTATATTTTTTTAACTCATCAATGACTGCATAGCTTGTAGATGCTGATATCAAATTCTGCCCAGATGGATAAATTTTTTGCTGGCTAAAATCGCGCTCAAACCCTTGTTGAGCACTTAAGAGATTTAGCAAACTTGTGGCGAGTATCTGAGCAGACTGAATAAAGGGTAGTGAAATACCTGTTTGAGTTAGAGGTTTTTCCTGTTGAGTAAAAGAGACATTCTGTACAGTCTGATGTTGTTGAGTTAGCTGTTTAGTTTTTGACTGACTAGATAAATGGTTATTGGCTAAACCGAAAAGTAATAAGGTAGCAAAACTTACCGTAAAACTAATTTTTTTACTGAATAGTATACTCATGGTATGAAAAATTTCTATTGCTACATAATAATTGCACTTAGTTAATATCTGAACAACTCACCTAAAAAAGGTTCCTTGAACTGTAATCTGGGAATTAGGAATAGGAAAAGAGCACAGAGTAGGGGAGACAAGGAAGAATTAACTAACGAGCGTTAGGGATTTCCAATTAAAAAAATATCTAAATGGTAGAGTACGTTATGGAGTTTCGCCTAACGCATAGCCAATGAATGGGTAGTTGACTAGTCCTACCGTAGCCGTTCTTCTTGGATGAGAGTACGTTGGTAAACTTGATGATTTTTAAACCATTGCCAAGTACGGGCACGATAGTTATTATCTGGACTAATTTGAATCATTTCATACAAGTACATTGCTGGTACTTCTTTATAGGAAAACCACAAAATAACTGTAGAATCGTCAACTTCCCAGGCTTTTCCTTGAATACGTTCAGTATCAAAAAATAGAGTTTTATCCCGATAGGTTCCGGGAAATTGATGTTCTTCTTGTTTACCGTTAGACCACTTGTAGCGATTAATTTGGTAATAAGGATAAGGACTATTTTCGGGAAACTGGCAGCTTAAGTGAGATTCATGCGCATCAAGGATTTTTCCTGCTGTATCGATTAGTGTATACGTACCTACCCATTCTCCTTCATGACGGGCAAGTACGGGCATTCCTTCTCGGATTGTAGACATAGAAAACTCCTTTAGATTGGCTGCTCTGCGTCAATTGTCAGGTTTGAATTGTTACAGTAGCATTCAGAATTTAGAAGTCAGAATTCAGAGGTAAAACAGGCTTTTATATCAAGTTCGGATAAACACTTGTGATTGCTACCCTACGGGAAGCCGCTAGCCTGCGGAACGCTCCGCGTAGCTTGCTTCTTTGAAGGAGTACGCGTCTACCTGTCTACGCTACACTTTTTTGCGATCGCAATAACGTTTGATAAGTGATTTAGCAAACATGATATTATACCTAGTTTTAAGGAGTACGTTGTGTATTTAAGCAAATTACAATCTGCTATAGTTGTAGATTTTAAATTTTTCTGAGTTAATTATCAAACCACCAAGGGTCATTTGCAGAATTGGTTTTGATCAAAAAAGCTTTTTTCCGCATGAACCGTTTTAATGCTGCTGGACCCATACGTGACCCACCCAGACCAGAGAATTTGAATGAATTTTTCTCACCTTCATGCATGATAGCGGTAAGAGCAGCATCGTTGATACTGATGCCTCCTGCATCTATTTGCTGGGCGACTTCTAAAGCTAATTCTTCTGAGCCTGCAAACACAGCAGCACTCAGTCCATAAATTGAGTCATTAGCTAAATGAATTGCTTCCTCAACATTAGCAAATGGCATGATTGGCATAATCGGACCAAAAGTTTCGTCGGTCATCACTTTCATTGAGTGGTTGACCTGAGTCAGAACTGTGGGACGACACCACCAACCCCCACCTAATTCTTCAACCTTACCGCCGCAGTGGATTACAGCACCTTTGTCTAATGCATCTAGAAGATGGTCGCTAATAATTGCTGCTTGTTTTTCGGCAATGATTGGGCCAAGTTCCCCAGTTTCTAATGTAGGGTGAGCTAATTTGAGTTTTTGAGCTTTAGTTACTAGCTGGTCAACAAATTTATCAAATATAGATTCGGCAACGTAAATTCGCTCAATTGAAAGACATGACTGTCCGGTGTTGACAACTGCACCCCATAAAATTGCTGAAGTTGCTAAATCTAAATTAGTGGATTCTAAAACGATCGCCGGGTCTTTGCCACCTAATTCTAAAAATACCGGAATAAACTTTTTCGCTGCTACTTCGGCAACTTTTCGCCCTGTTGCCACACTACCTGTAAAGCAGACTAAATCTACATATTCAATCAGAGCAGCTCCTGTTTCACCTGCTCCTTCAATAAAGGTAAATACATCGCGTAATTTGGGCACAGCATTAAGTGCTGTCATCAGTGGTGCTACAAAACGGGGAGCAATCTCACTAGGTTTGACAACAACCGCACAACCCGCTAGCAATGCTGGAATCGCATCAATCGTAGATAGCAATAACGGAAAATTCCACGGACTAATCACCCCAACTAAGGAATAAGGAACGGCTGTTTGTTGCAAGGCGATAAATGGAATTGCTGTATTTTTTGCCGATTCTTGCAGCAATTCTGGCGCTAATCGACACCAGCGATCAATGCTAGAGATAAACGAGTCAATTTCCATTTCCGAGATTGACAATCTTCCCGTATCATTGACCAAAGCCTCAGTTAAGCGATCGCGTCCTGATAATATCGCTTGTTTCCATTCCTGTAATGCTTCAATTCTCTCTTCTACACTCAGCTGCTGCCAACGAACTTGCGACCTCCGCAGCCGATTGCATAGCTGCGCCAGTAGCTTTGGCGGCGGCGGTATAATCACATAGTCAAATTTTCCCGTCCGAGGATTACGAACATCTATTGATTTTGTCATTGGTCATTTGTCATTGGTCAAGAGTTATAGTTATTTCTTGCTTGTCTTCCTTGTCTCCTTGCTCCCTTCCAGCCCCTATCAAATCACCCCTAAGTTGGCTAGGCGTTCAATGGTCGCTTGCTGTGTTTGTAGGAAGTGTTTGCGGTCTACTTCTGTTTCCAGCATAGTGTTTGGTGGGTAAAATTGCGATTGAAGGTAACTTTGGGCATATAGCTCAAATCTTTGGCGAGAGAGTAAATTATTTAACCCCGGTCGGCGGCGATCGCGTCGTAAAGCAGCTAGGTCTATCTCTGCAAAAGCTGCCATACTTTCGCCTGTAGCTGTCTCTGCTAAAACTATTCCGCGATGGTCAATAATTTTAGAACCACCATCAACAGACGCGGCAGGGATGGGAATATTAGCAATACCTGCTGTATTGGCGGAAACTACGTAGGCTGAATTTTCCACCGCACGGGTGATTTTGGCTGCGTCTTTGGGTGTTAAAGCTTTGCTATAAACTTCAGAAGTGGAGTGGAGAAAAATTTCAGCTCCGCGCATTGCTAAACACCGTGCAACTTCCGGATACAAAATTTCTTCTGATGCTAAGGCGGCTAAATTGCCGATCGCAGTTTTCGCAACAGGAAAAACTCCTTCTAATCCGTAGCAGTCAAGATATTTATCCCAAACATCATGGGGTGTGGGGGCGAACATGGAATTTAGCCGCCGATACCGCAAGACAATGTTTCCTGATGGGTCGATAGCAAAGCAAGTTTGGAAGTACAACCCAGGAAAATTAGGATCAACTTCGTAGGCGTTCCCAGCTAAAAAGATACGATGTTTTTGAGCGATTTGACCAAGAGCTTCATACTCAGC
Organism: Nostoc sp. 106C; assembly: GCF_002154725.1. Classification (GTDB taxonomy): domain Bacteria; phylum Cyanobacteriota; class Cyanobacteriia; order Cyanobacteriales; family Nostocaceae; genus Aulosira. The sequence goes on from NZ_MTAW01000180.1 coordinate 114,540, forward strand.
ACCATCCATTTCCAAACAGGCTTTTTCTGCCCACACCGCTAGGGATTCACCAAGAGGAAAACCTGTGAGGAAATATTCTGGTAAAACAATTAAACGACAGTCAAAGCCGATAAAAGCAATACTGGCAGCGATTTGTTGTGCCAAGCGGTTGATAGTATTTAGAATTAAAGAACGAGCTTCAGTGCGATCGCGTGCCTGATTAACGGCATGACAGGTAACTTGAAGTGCCAAGGCTCGATATGAATCTAGATTATCGGTGTAGGCTGTCATAATTGCTGGGTGAAAATTTTAACTGCCACTCTTAAGAATACGATCGCCACCCTAGAGCGATCGCACGGCGCATAATCAAGTCACGTTTAGCCAAAGCGGAACGTTCCGATTCTGGTACAGTTTCAGCTTCATCTTACTTATTATCCAAATCTGGTTGCTGCTCAGTCATTGTTTGTGTCGGCCTCTCGCTTGCCTCAATACTCTAAAATGAAATGGTTAGGTAGTCGTACTAATCAAAGCTAACTTTAATTTTTCTCTTACTGGCGAACACGACCAAAACATCACTCCTAAGTGTGATTCATGTCGGAAAACAACCCAACACAATCTCCTGTAGCGTTAGCATCGAAAGTTGCCATCATTGGTGCTGGTCTTGGAGGTTTAACAGTTGCTTTAGCATTACGAAAACAAGGTATTGAAGCGCAAGTCTACGAAAAAGCAAGGGAATTGCGAGCAGTAGGTGCTGGTCTGACGCTTTTTCCTAACGGCTTGAATAGTCTTTATGCCATTGATGCAGGTATAGTTGAGTCTTTGAAATCCGCAGGTAGCCAAACCCGAATGCTGAACCTAAAAAAAAGCACGGGAGAAATCATCATGCAAAGCCCTATTACTCTATTAGCGAAATATGGGCAGCCGATGTTAAACATCCGGTGGTCGCGCTTGCAAGAGATACTCGCTGCTGGACTGCCAAAGGAAGTCATTCACCTCAATTCTCGGTGTATAGGCTTTCAAGAAAATGACCAAGGTGTAGAAGTTGAGTTTGAAGATGGCAAGAAAGTTCAGGCAGATTTACTGATAGGGGCTGATGGCATAAACTCCGTTGTGAGACAGACACTCATTGGTGACGGTTCCCCTCGCTATTCGGGACGCTTGTCTTGGCGTGCTGTCGTTAAATATAACCACGAGCTACTTGGTGCTGACGAATCAATTTTTATGCTTGGAACTGATGGCAAAGCTTTCACTCTCATCGATGTTGGAGACGGATACATATTTTGGAGCGCTGGAGCAATATGGGCAGATGCTAATTGTCTGCAAAGCGCCTCAGAGATAAAATCTCGTGTTTTCGAGGTATTTGCTGGATGGGCAGAACCCGTGCAGGAAATCGTCGAGGCGACAGATGCCAACGAAATTGTCGAACGTCCAATATACGACAGACCACCCTTGCAAAGTTGGAGTCAAGGCAGAGTAACACTTTTGGGCGATGCAGCTCATCCAGTAGTACCAGTTTTAGGACAAGGAGCGAATATGGCTTTTGAGGATGCATGGGAGTTGCAAGAGTGCCTTTCCCATGCAGGCAGTATTGAAACAGCCCTTGCTAGCTACGAAAAAAGTCGCATCCACCGCACCCAAGTCATTCAAGCTCGTAGTGCATTCCAGGGCGCACGCTCTTATGATGCTGACAGCGAGACATTTCTGCGTGGAGTTGCAGAACAAGCACAGATGAGTCAGTCAGAGTTTGAGGATTGGCTTTATAGCTATAAATCAACAAGCTTGTGATTCGATTGCAAATTTTACAGCGGATTTTAAGTTGATTAAGCACAGATAATCAGCCTCAAACTCAGGTAGAAAGCCTGTTTAACTTCTAAATTCTGGATTCTGACAGCTTTATTCTGCTGTAATACTCTTATCCCTGTCAAAGGTTAAAAATGAGTAAAGTTCTACTTATTGGCATTACTGGTGGTACTGGTGGGAATGTCGTCAAGGGATTTCTCGAGCAGGGCGTCACTAATCTGCGTGCCATCACCAGAAAGATAGACCTAAATCGTCCATCTCTTTCAAAGTTGAATGATGCTGGAGTTGAACTAGTTGAAGCTGACCTAGACGATACAAACTCCCTCACCCCGGCTTTTACAGGAGTTACATCTGTTTACTGTCACGCCACCTCTGGAGACTCTAGTAAGGCTGACCCCTTAGAAGTTGAGAGGGCAAAGCAAGTGGCACAAGCTGCAAAGCAAGCTAATATTCAGCACTTAGTCTACAATTCCGCAGGTGGGGCAGATAGAAATTCTGGCATTCCCCATATTGAGCAAAAGTATGGAGTCGAGCAAATTTTCAAAGCAGCTGGCTTACCAACAACCATGTTGCGGGCTTGCTTGTTTATGGAAGAGTTTTGGAAAAAGTACACACGGCCCTCTATTCTCAAGGGTGTTTTTCCATTTTCCATTCAGCCAAATAAGCCCCTACATCTGATTACAACTAAAGATATGGGACGTGTAGCTGCCTATGTAATTCAACATCCCTCTCAATACATCGGGCGAGAAATTGAGTTAGCTGGCGATGTGCTGACGCCTACGCAAATGGCAGAGGCATTTTCTCAAGCGCAAGGGATAAAAGTTACCCACAAAGAAACACCTGCTTGGATTTTCCTACTGCTTTGGCAAAAGGAACTCTTCGATTTGATTCAGTGGTATCGTCACAAAGGTTATCAAGCCGATGTTCAGCAGTTGCGCACAGAATTTCCGGGGCTGTTAACTACATTCAGTGAATTTCTTGAACAAACCAACTGGGCAAACCCCGAACTTACTTATGAGAATTCCCTGTACTGCTAGCATTACTTATTCTCAATAATAATTGATGCACAAAGGGCTTCGCGGTTTAGGAGTTAGTATATGCTACATTGAAATACAATATTTACATCAGCTTAAAATGAAATATAAAGCATTAACAACAGACCCTTTTGAGCATTATTTCTATGAACACGCTCAATGGCTAGAAGAAGCATGGTCTGTCACTGCTGCGAATACATTAGCCACATCTTATCTGGATGCACTTGCAGAGATTTGGCTGCGTGATTTTCCTGATGCTAAGAAAAAGTTAGAAAAAGACAATTCTGGTAAACCTCCAGCATCTATTAGACTTGCCAGGTTTTTAAAGCAATTTATTCCGAATGATCCAGATGTCAATAAAGTTGCTGTTCTCTGTTTCGCTGAGGATTGGAAGCATTACCGTCCACAGGATGCTCACCTAGCTGACCAGATTATTAATAAACGAGTTAACAAAGATCCTAATAATATATTCTACGGGAATGAAGTACCTAAAGCTTACCTTGATGTTCCTCGTGATGAACTTGCTAAAGAATGCCCAGAACTTGCAGCCAACCCTGACCTTTTGGCCTTAGTTGAAGAGTATGAGTATGGGGCAATTCTCTACTCTCTTTATCGCTGTCCTTTAGTTCATACTGCTACTAACTCAAATCGAACGAATGGTTTTGTAGGAAGAGAGGAACGAAGTATGTACTATTGGTCACTTGATGGTAGCGGTAGAGTTACTATTGGCTTTGGAACTCATCTGATTACTCGTTGGCTGTGTAATGCGGTTACTGGGTATGTTCAAGCTTGCCATGAAGCAGGCATTATTCCAGCAAATAATATTGATGCTGGATCTAGCCAAGAAGAACGTTTTAAGAAACTTTGGAGCAAAATTAAATAAGAGTATTATCTTGCCTTACTCCTGGGAGGGGACAGTACTCCCAAGTTAACTATCCTGTTATGGATTTAGCCGTTATACGTCTTCCTTTTCCTTATTTGTGTAGATGTGACAAAAAATTATGAGTTAGTAATTAGTTAAATTTGGATGATAACAATTGAGAAATTTGCTGATTAATAATTTTTACATCAAAGTGCTGACTAGCTATTTTTCTGGCATTATGAGCCATAGTTGCAGTTTTATGTCTCTCATGAAGGCAAGTAGTAATTACTTGTGCTAGTTCTTGAAAATCTCCGGGTTGAACTAAAAAACCATTAATTCCAGGTTCGATTAATTCCATTGCACCCCCAGCTTTAGTTGCAACTACAGGTGTACCACACAGCATAGCTTCAACAATTACTCTACCAAAGGGTTCTGCAAAAGTGGAGGTATGAGCAACTAAGTCACAAGCTGCCATTAACTGAGGAACATCAGCACGAAATCCTAAAAAATTTACGCGATTTTTTAGCCCCAATGCAGTAACTTGGCGATGCAATTGTTGCACATAATCTTGTTCGCCAAATAAAGCATCTCCAACTAAAATTACTGTTACTTGTTGCGGACATTTGGCAAGTGCATCAATTAAAATATGCTGTCCTTTCCAAGGTGCAAGCCGACTGAAGTGACCGATTACAAATTTTCCTATCAGACCTAATTCTTGCTGTAATTGCCTAACATCAGATTCGCAAGTTTGATAAATTTTGGGTTCAAAGCCGTTATAGACAACTGTAGTGATATTTGCACGTCCTCCCGCTTGCACAAAGGCTGTTTGACTTGCTTGGGAGTTAGCAATTACTAACGATGCAAAATAATTAGCTAAGTTAATAGCAATGCGTCGGTTAGTTTGGCTAAAATGTTCTTTTGACAGAATATCATGCAAATGATAGACCAAAGGACGACGGGCAAAAAAGCTAGCGATCGCGCCTATGACTAATGCTTTTTGAGTATTTGCATAAATTAAATCGTAGCCCTTAGCTCTTTTTACTACTTTAATTATTAACGGGATTATTTGTCTGAGACTTTTTAATCCTTGAAGAAAACTACTAGATTTTTTAACTTGAATTGATTGAGTTGTTAAAACTTCTACCGAAATCTGATTTTGCTGTAGTAAAGTTTTAAATGGTCCATCTGCAAATAAGCCTACAAGAGCACGATCGCGATAGGGTTTAGCAATATCTATCAAACATAGTTCTGCACCTCCTGGCTTACCACTTTGATCTAAAAAAAGAATTTTCATAATATTTGTCAATAGTCAATAGTTTCTCTTTTCTCTAATTCCTACTTTCCAAGCACTAAGCAAGTAAAACTTGCCGTACTTGCTGGGCTATTTTATGCCAGTTAAAGTTTGTGGCGGCGTACTGGTGACAAGCTTCGCGTGAAGGGATGAGTATGCTTCCTAGTAAGACTTGTTCTAATTTTTCTGCAATAGCTGAAACTTCTGTAGAATCAGTAATTAAATCTGGTGATAAGGGTTCTAAAATTTCTGGCATTCCGCCAACAGGGGTACATAAAACAGGAGTACCACAGGCAAGAGATTCTACTATTGCTAATCCAAATCCTTCAAAAGATTGACTGGGCATAATTGTTAAGTCAGCAGCTTGGTAAGCTAAAGGTAGCTGCTCATCAGGAAGAAAACCTAGAAATTTAACGTTGTCTTCTAGTCCTAATTCTTTAGCCTGTTGTTGTAGTGCAGCTTGTATATGACCACGACCTGCGATCGCTAGCCAAACATCAGGAATTTTTGGTTTAATTATTGCTAGTGCTTCCAACAATTTATCCAACCCAACTCGATACACTAAACGCCGGGATGTAAATAATATTTGGCGACTATCAGGCCAGCCTAATTTGTTTCGAGCTTCTTGCGGTGATAGATTGGCTTGAAATTTATTAACGTCAACTCCACCAGGAATTATGTGAATTTTCTTCCAAGGAACTTGATATTGTTGATGTAGAATTTTACCAAATGCTTTGCTGAGAACAATAAAGCGATCGCAACGTTTATATGTACTTTTTTCTATTAGCCAGCGTTTAAGTAATACACTCAGTATCTGATTATCTACTTCCTCTTGGCTTTCAGATGCCCAAGGCCCATGAAAGTTAAAAGTAATGGGCACTTCTTTGGGCAAAATATCCAAAATTGGGAAGCTGTATAATGCAAAATGCAGGTTAATAGCATCTGGTTTACCTACTCTGGTCTTCTTAAAATTAGTGCGAATAGACCACAGCCTGCGCCAAATTACAGTATCTGGCTCTGCCAAATTAGTTAGCTTAATTGACGTATTTATTATTGTTTTTGGTAAGCCTACTCCACATAATTCTACATAGTCTTGATTTGCTGCTAATTGATGAGTTAGTTCATAAATATAGCGCTCTAATCCTCCTGGTGTTTCAGGAAACCAGCCCATTCCCAAGGTGAGGATAGATGCTGAAGCGAAATTGTCTTTGTTATCTTCCACCTATTTTACTCCTGTGATTTGTTAAACCCGCTTCCGTAGTTTTTACACCAAGCCCAACCACTTTTTTTGAAGCAATAAATTAGCTTTGCTAGTACTTCTATTCCGCTATCCATTACATTATCAGTACATTTCTATTCATGAATGGATAAATATGTGCCAGCAAAGCCACAACTTTATTTAAAATATTTATTACAAAAATATAATATAGTCACAAATCATCGATTCAGGCTTAAATAAGGCAGAACATTCTGTTTTAATGCATTTATGTTTGACTGTCAACTAGTAAATTTAAACTGGTATTTAAGTAGAACGGTGTGGAAAAACAAAACTATGTTTTGAAAAATCAAATAGGCTTAAATTCTCTTCCCTCCTGCCTTCTGCCTCCTGCCTCCTGCCTCATCCCAACGATAAATATTCACGCCGACCTACTTATCTGGGCTAGAAAATCCATTTACGATAAATATGATACTCTCATGCTAAATAAGCACTGATATTTTTCATATTAGCTCTCAACATTAGGCGTACAATCTCAGATTATTACAGAAATATTCTGTATTCAGTTTTACGATATTCAACAATAATAAAGTAAAGATTAATACTTTAATAAAAAAATGGCGATCGCCTAGGAAAGTAAATTTAAAAATACATGTGATTTTTATAAAGTTTTAGTAAAATTAAACTTTTTAATATTGGGTCTTTGTTATTTATGTATATATCTTGTTGAAAGCAAGATTAGTCATAAGGATTCAAAAATTTATTATTTAGGGCTAGACGATCTTAGGTAGTCGAGCGCAAAATAAACCTATACATCTACACTAACCAATATTCTTTAGCTACAAGTCAAAATATCAGGGTTTTGGCAATTAAATTGGGTTAGAATCATTAGCTAATATTTATTAGGAATTGCAAAGTATCAAGTAATACATTGTAATTAATTAATGATTTTAGCTTTTGAAGAATAAGTGGTATCAATTAATATTCTCCGAATCGATAAAAACAATATTTTTGAGCCTTAAGTATATAAATTTGGAGATTAGATGAAATTTAGATTAATCAAAAAACTCGGCATAATCTGCCCTAAATTTGACCAATCGATCAAGAAAATGTCTCGAAAGCGAAGTTTTAATCAGAGAAAGTTTTTAACATTTTTACTTTGTCTTACTATCGGAATAATTGTTAGTTCTACAGCTATAACAACACGCTGGACTGTTAGTGGCTCACCCACACATACGTACAAAACATCTTGGATAGGTAATAGTTTTGGCGGCGGAAAAGATTGGGTACAAAACAACATAGAAGCAATGTATGTTGCTGCTAATGGCACAGTGTATACCAACAGTGTTTGGGATGAAGCAGGCAGAGAAGCCGGAATTTATCAAGATGGCAAGATTATTGGTATGGCTAATGATACTCACGGATGGAGCCGTACTGGTGGTAAAGCAGTAACAGTAGATAGTAAATATATTTACTTAGCCATAACTCAGGGATCGATTGGCAAAACAGAGAAAGATTATCCGCCAGATGGAACAACTTGGTACTGCGTAAGGCGATATGACTTATCTGGAAAACCTGCGCCGTTTACTAGCGGTCGTGGTTGGGATAAAAGTATGTTAATTGCTAGTACCAAAGGAGAAATTACTGGATTAGCAACTGCAAAAAAAGAATTATATGTCAGTGACTCTGCTGCTAACCGCATTCGCATTTATAGTACCGAAACTATGCAGGAACTACGCAGTTTTAGCGTTACTAGACCGGGAGCAATAACTGTTGATCAAAAAGCTAATCTGTGGATTATTCAAAATAAAAAAGGTAGTAATCCTGCCAAGATTCTGCATTATTCTCATACTGGCAAGCAATTACCTCAAGAGATTACTAAAGTTATCGAACCAACTGCGATCGCCATCGATCCTCAAGGTAGGCTTTTAGTTGCAGAAAACGGGCCGCTTCAACAAGTATTGATTTACAACGTTACAGATAAGCCAGTACAAGTTGGGACTTTCGGCACTAAAGGCGGTGTTTTTGCGGGTAATCCTGGAGAAGTCCAAGATTTGAAACTGTATGGGATTACAGGCTTAGGTACAGATGCCACAGGCAACATTTATATAAATAGTAATGGTTTCAATAGATCGGGAACAGACTTAAGAAAGTTTTCGCCATCAGGAAAACAACTGTGGCGATTGTTGGGATTGCTGTTTGTCGATAATGCGGATGCAGATCCTCAAACTGATGGAGTTGATGTCTTCACCAAAGAAGAACACTTTGTCATGGACTACAGTCAACCGCCTGGAAAGCAATGGACTTTTAAGAACTACACACTCAATCCTTTCAAATATCCTCAAGATCCACGTCTGCATACATCCCCAGATGCTACCTTTGTCCGCCGCATCCAAGGTAAGCCATTTTTATTTATCACAAATATGTACAGCAGCTTTCTGCAAATTTATCGTTTTGATACAAGCAAAAATAATAAAGTTGCTATTCCATCGGGGATGTTTGTCGGTACTAACGGTGAAGGTAAAAAATCAATCGCTGGTAACTGGCCACCGCATCAACCTGCAAAAGGCGAATGGATTTGGCGCGATCGCAACGGTAATGGTGCGTTCGATGAGGGTGAGTACGACAAAAGCGAAGATTATCCCTACTTGGGGGGGTGGTGGGTAGACAGTAAAGGAGATGTGTGGAAAACTTTACGAACTCAAGATAGTATTGGTATCCGCCACTATCCCTTACAGGGACTAGATGCTAATGGTAACCCCATCTATGCTTATAGCTCCATGCAAAAGCAAAAGACGCCGAGTATGTTTACCGATTTGCGGCGGATTGAGTATTTCCCTGAAACAGATACCATGTATTTGTCAGGCTTCACTGTAGATCACCCGGCGAAAGGTGACGATACTGGCGTTGTCGGATCTGAGATTGTCCGGTTTGATAATTGGAGCCAAGAAAACCCTACTCCCCGGTGGCGCATCGTAGTTCCTCATGACACCACAGGTAAGCGCGAAGTCTCTACCGCAGCCATGAGTGTAGCAGGAGACTATGTATTTATCGTCACATTCAAAACAGCAGAAGTACATATTTATAACGCCGCAACAGGAGTGCAAGTACAACAGTTCAAACCTGGCTCAGAAGTTGCACATGAAAGTGGTTGGATTGATATACCCCACGGTATCCGCGCTTTTCGCCGTTCAAATGGTGAGTACTTAGTGTTTGTTGAAGAAGATTGGAAAGGAAAAGTAATTATCTATCGATTGATGGGGTAATAACAATTTTCGGCTTCAAAGTGTTTTGTTTGATTCCCGACTTCTTTGGGAAGTCGGGAATCTAAGGTGGGCGTTGCCTACTTTACAAGCTTATAATGTACGGATTTTTTTCATTAATAAAATTTTTATTTAGCTTTTATCTACTTTTAAAAAAGTATTTAATTAATATAATTATTTTCTTATATATCCAAATATAAAGATATATTATAAGATTATTTTGTCTACAATTAAAATGTAGCTATTGCTTTTTAATTACGTAAATAAAAATTTAACAATTGCTATTTATTTTCGTTATAGATTTCGCTAAAACTTTATAACTAACTTGTAAAAGCATCGATGCTTTTACACAAATAATAAAAATAGTTAATGACAAGTTTTAGTAATTAAATTATGATTTTATAACAACCAAAGCAAGGTTAAAAGAGAATACCTAGCAGATTACTAGTGTATCGAGCTAATAGTAACCAAATATTTTGAACTGTAATTATGAAGTATCAAAGCCTAAATAAAGCGAGTAATTATGAGTATCAAAAGTCATTTACAGCAATTACAAAAATTAATTCCCCATACCTGGCTTGAGCGGATACAACATTTGCACTCTAGCTTACTGTTTCGATGGATTGTACAGAATGGAAGTAAACCAATCGCATTAAGCCACAAATCAGTAATGGTGTTTTCTCCTCACCAAGATGATGAAACATTTGGTTGTGGCGGGATGATTGCTCTAAAACGAGAGTATGACATCCCAGTAATAGTAACTTTTCTTACTGATGGTCAAGGTTCAGGTAATCCTGAGCAAAATTCCCAAAATAAAATAATCCAAATTCGCAAACAAGAAGCAGTCAACGCATTAGAAATTTTAGGAGTTAAACCCTCAGATATTCATTTTCTGGAAAAACCAGATGGCACTTTGCCTGATTTAAAGAATGAGGAAAGGCAACAAACAATTAAACAGCTAGCTGAACTGCTAATGCAGTATCAGCCAGAAGAAGTTTATGTACCTCATCGTAAAGACTGCCATCGAGATCATGAAGCAACATATGAATTAGTGAAAGCTGCGATCGCTCAAGCAGGAATCACAGTCGAACTATTGCAATATCCTATTTGGTTGTTCTGGAGAGCACCGTTATTTATTCTGCTGAAATTGCCGGATATAGCCGCAGCTTCCTATCTTTCTATCGCATCAGTTCAAGATAAAAAAAATAGAGCAATTTCTGCATATTGTTCTCAAATACATAGCCTACCTAGTGGCTTTATACAGCGATTTTCTGGATCGCATGAAATATTTTTTAAATCTGAATCCTAATATTTGGGAATCAGTATAGTTTTTGACTAAAAACTACCCCTATTCATCTGGGTAGAAAACGAACCCAAATCTGAGCACAGAAGACTATTTTCTTCTTTGTGACGGGCAGTTTGACGCCAGTTGCTACAACGGAGGGAACCTCCCTCCGGGTTCACCAGTCCCCTACGGCGGGAAACCCGCCTTTAGGGCTGGATTCACCGCAACGCACTGGCTCCTCAAGTCGGGAAACCCTTTCGGCAGTTGCTCATGGGGGAAACCCCCAAGACCGCACTGCCTCACCACGCAACTGCCCTCGCCTTAGTGTCTCTGTGGTTCAAAACAATTCATTTCTAAGACCGTGCTTTCTGTGGAGAATATTTAAATGCGAATACTACATCTCACCAATCATGTACAACAAATTGGCAATGGAATTGTGAATGTGGCAGTAGATCTAGCTTGTCTGCAAGCAGATAATGGTCATTATGTTGCCGTAGCCTCAGATGGGGGAGAATACGAAGCATTACTTGCACGTCATGGCGTTCAACACTTTCACCTCGATCAGTCGAGAACACCAGTAAATATGATCAAGGCTGCTTGGCGTTATCGAGAGATAATCCAAGAATTTCAGCCAGATATTGTTCATGCACATATGATGACTGGGGTTGTACTAGCAGGACTGATGAGAAACGGTTGTGAATATAGTTTAGTTTCTACTGTACACAATGAGTTTCAGCGTAGTGCTGTACTGATGGGATTAGCAGATCGAGTAATTGCAGTGAGTAATGCTGTAGCCGATTCAATGGTCCGGCGTGGTATACCTAAGAGTAAGTTACGGGTGGTATCTAATGGTACATTAAATAGCCCTCGGAATCGTAGTATTAAAGATTATCAACCATTACCTTTATGCCACCCAGCAATTACTACAGTAGCCGGGATGTATACCCGCAAAGGAATTGTTGAGTTAATAGAAGCATTCTTCAAAATTGCTGTAGAGTTTCCGCAAGCACATTTATATTTAGTCGGAAACGGCCCCGATCGCGCAATGTTTGAAACAATGGTGCAAGATACACCTTTTGCAGATCGCATTCATTTTGAAGGCTTTCAAGCAGAACCACAACGCTATATGCTGGCATCGGATATCTTCGTTCTTGCTTCCCACTGTGAATCGTTCGGATTAGTGCTGACAGAGGCGAGAGAAGCAGGTTGTGCAATTATTGCCAGTAATATTGATGGGATTCCGGAAACATTAGATTGGGGACAAGCTGGTTTATTAGTACCACCAAAAGATAGTCAGACTTTGGCGAATGCTTTAGGACATTTGCTCAACGATTCGCACCAGCTACAAAATTTGAAATATCAAGCAAAACAAAACCTAGAACGGTTCAGCGCCACGCGGGTTAATGAAGAAACCCTAAGTGTGTACTATGAATTAATTAAGAACTACAGTGTATTTAAGGTAATAAGAACCGAAGAACTTGTAGTAAGTAAATAAATTTCTATCGACATCACCTGCTGGATTCAGCATAGAATGGTTCAGCTATTGGTACAAAGCTTGCTTTGATAGGCTTTGTACCGATAGCTCAAGGCTTGTAGGCTGTGGATAATAGAACAAGGTGCCAATTATACCAATTCTCTATAATCTCGCAACAGATAAATCTCCGCGTCTGAGTGTCCCCGCGTCCCCGTGTCATCATCTGTTGCCCTATTTTGGCGAATTGGTATTAGGTGTGTAACAGCTGATCCTATGACAGAGGTTGATTTTCATCACAGCGACGTGAATATTGAAATTCCAGTTGGTTTTGCCGTTCTCTTCCTGAATACGCAATTGGGCAAAACTTTGTATTAGCACTCATACAATCCATATGTGGCGTTTTGGCACATACTATCAGTAGCCCACCTAGAATAAACAATAAGCCACAAATTGCTGCTGTTTGCAGTGAAGAAATTTCTAATGCACCGTGAACAACTACTTCTCTCAACACGGATACAATTGTGACTTCGACTGCTACCCCAACAGAAATACTATGCTCTTGCAGGTAAACCATGAGTAACCGAAATAACTCTACCAAAATCAAGACAAATAGTATTTTTGCTGTTACTACTTTGTAGTCTAAGGGCTTTGTCAAGGCAATAACTATGCCCCACAATTGGAGCAGCATGACAGCAAATAAACCTAAACACAAGACTATGACAATTAAGTCTTGGAATGCCTCCATGTTGCGAACGATCGCATGACGATCAAACCAGCGATCGCAAAATAAAAACCGACTTTTAACGCGCTTTTGCATGTACCTTACCATTACGATCGGGATAGGTTTCGACCACACCAGCTAGTCCACCCAATAACCCTATTGTTGCGCACTGTTAAGGATTCGCGCCTCAGCGAGGTTGGTAATTTAAATTTTGTGCTTGTTGCAACAATTGCTCGGCATTCCTACCCCATTGGGGATTACCCTGAGTTTTATATAACTCTCTGGCATATTGAAATACTTGTGCCGCCTCTGGATACTTTTTTAATTGCATAAAAACTAACCCTGCGCCGTAATAAGCGTTGGCATAATTAGAGTTAGATGCAGCTGATTTTCTGAAGGATTCTAAGGCTTCTGTTAATTTACCTTGTTGAAACCAAATTGAACCAAGGTTGTAGTGAGCTTCTGGATATTTGGGATTAATTTGTAGCGCTTTCCGAAAGGCATCTTTTGCTTGATCGATTTTACCTTGTTGCAGATAAGATATACCTAAATGGTAAGCAGGCTCTGGTGCATTTTGGCTATATTGCATTGCTTTTTTAAAAGATGCGATCGCTCTATCCCAATCTCGTTGCTGTTCTCTGAGCAATCCCAAGTTATAGTGAGCAAAACCCAGTTTAGAATCTAGTTCTATTGCCCGTTGTAAGTAATCATTTGCTAACTGTAAATTATTCCCTTCTAATAATGAGCCGCCTAAATTTGCAAAAGCGGGCGCAAACTTAGGATCGGCCTGCGTTGCTTGATAAAATGCATCTGCCGCAGGTTGTAATTGTCCAGCTTGCCGCAATGCTAGCCCCAAATTGTAGTGGGCTGCTGCCAATCTCGCATCTAGCTGAGTGGCTTTTCTAAATAAAGCGATCGCATCTTGAAATCTACCTGTTTGTATTGCTTGTAAGCCTTGATTTAAAACGTCTATGGCAGGTTGACTACCAGATTGTGCCAGTAAGTCTGGTGGAGAGACTGAAAGACTGGGAGATGGGTAGATTAAGCTTTCACTAAGCAGAATCAAACTGATCAGTACAGCATAACGGAAATAATTATTAAGGTGCAAAATCTTCTGAATCAAGCTGAATTTCCTTCTGCCTCCTGCCTCCTGCCTTCTGCCTTGTTGTACCTTCCTAGCTATATGATATTGATTGAATAATCCCATTACTTTTTTGAGTAGCAACGCTTTCAGTTCATTTTTCTTCACAAACTGATTTGGGAAATAGACTCTTTTAACAAAAATTCAAAATTCTGTATTAAAGTTTGAGTTTATTAACTTTTCTTTAGCTAAATCTTACAACAAACTACGATTTTTAATTGCACTGATTAAAGGGAGGATAATAACAGGTTAAAGAGGAGATGATTCTCCTTCAGAGAACCATTTTCTATCCTTGCATACACAGGATAATGCGGTTAGTGGTGTCTTACCGCAAGGGAGGTTTTATGAACGAAAAAGTAAAATCGGGTTCGCGGAATGTTGCAATTGTTGGTCCTTATTTGAGTGGAAAAACGACTTTACTAGAAAGTTTGTTGTTTGTTACAGGGGCGATTTCTCGTAAAGGCAGTGTCAAGGATGGTAACACAGTAGGAGATAGTGCGAATGAGTCGCGCGATCGCCATATGAGTGTAGAAGTAAGCGCGGCTAGCGCTGAGTATAACGACCTGTGCTTTAACTTTATTGACTGTCCTGGCAGTGTAGAATTTGTCCAAGAAACCTATAACGCCCTCATGGGAGTCGATGCGGCAATTGTAGTTTGCGAACCCATTCGCGATCGCGTCCTCACCCTTGCTCCTCTATTTAAATTCTTAGACGATTGGGAAATTCCCCACATCGTCTTTGTTAATAAAATGGATCGAGCAAATATTCATGTTCTCGAAACATTGCACGCCCTCAAAGCCGTTTCCAGTCGTCCCCTAGTAGCGCATCAATATCCCATCATGCAGGGGGAACAGCTAACAGGCTTTATTGATATGGTGAGTGAACAAGCATATCAATATCATGCAGGCGCACCAGCTGACCTGATTCCCTTCCCCGAAAATTTAAAAGAAGAAGAACATATTGCACGGGCAGAAATGCTCGAAGCTTTAGCAAATTTTGACGATCACTTATTGGAAGAACTTTTAGAAGATATCGAACCACCCCAAGAAGAAATCCTCAAAGATTTAAAAATGGAATTAGGGGCAGATTTGGTAGTGCCCGTTTTCTTTGGTGTGGCTGAACAAGATTATGGTGTGAGACCTTTATTAGAAGCTTTGGTACGGGAAGCACCAGAACCAGAAACTACAGCAGCACGTCGTTTAAGTAAAGCAGGCAATACTGCGATCGCTCAAGTATTAAAGACTTACTATACTCCTCAAGGCGGCAAACTTTCCCTAGTGCGGGTTTGGCAAGGCAAATTAACCGATGGTATTGTCCTCAACGGTATTCGTGCAGGTGGTATTTATCGCCTCATGGGACAACAACAGCAGTCAGTTAATGAAGTTTTAGCTGGTGAAATTGTCGCTATCAGCCGTTTAGAAGGTGTGAAAACCGGAGATATCCTCTCCACAGATTCCCAAATAAAAGTGGAATTACCCAAAGCCGAACACTTAGAACCCGTTTACGCCCTCGCCATCACACCCGAAAAACGCAACGATGAAGTAAAACTCAGCAGTGCGATCGCTAAACTATTGGAAGAAGATCCCTCTCTGGCTTGGGAACAACATGGCGACACCCATGAAGTTATTCTTTGGGGACAAGGCGAAATTCACTTGCAAGTCGCTTTAGATAGACTGCGGCGGAAATATAACCTGCCGATGACAACCCACCTCCCACAAGTTCCTTACAAAGAAACCATCCGTAAACCTGTAGCAGCAGTTCATGGACGCTATAAGCACCAAAGCGGTGGACACGGGCAATTTGGCGATGTTTTCCTCGATATCCAGCCTTTACCACGTGGCGAAGGCTTTAACTTCCGGGAAACCATTGTTGGTGGCGTAGTTCCCAGACAGTATATCCCTGGCGTAGAAATGGGTGTGCGCGAGTTTCTATCACATGGGCCTTTGGGCTTCCCAATTGTGGATGTGGCCGTAACTCTAACAAATGGTTCGTATCACACAGTTGATAGTTCCGAACAAGCCTTTAAACAAGCCGCTAGGTTGGCAATGCAAACGGGGATACCCCAAGCCCAACCCACCCTCCTAGAACCGATTCTCAAAGTACAAGTAACCACACCTAGCGAATTTACCTCCAAAGCGCTGCAACTTCTCAGTGGTAGAAGAGGGCAGATTTTGGGCTATGAAGGCAGAAATGATTGGCAAGGTTGGGATAATATCTCAGCTTACTTGCCTCAAGCCGAGATGCAAGACTTTATTGTAGAGCTGCGATCGCTCACTCTCGGCGTTGGTTCCTTCCACTGGGAATATGACCATCTGCAAGAAGTACCAGAAAAACTCGCTGAACGTGTGCTTGCTGGTAATGGCCATACTAACGGCAACAGTAACGGCAAGTAACTTTGTTGGGATTTTGAATTAATCTAAAATCAACGCCCTGTACTTAAAGGTGCAGGGCGATTTGTCTAAAATAGACCATACTGGCTTTTGCGAGCTTCAACCTTCCATTTAGTGGTTAGTAATGGTAACACTTCAATTACAACAATTAAGTGTTCCGCCGGGACACAGAGTGATGCTCCACAATGTTAGTTGGCAAGAATTTGAAGCAATTCTAGAAGAACTTGGCGACCATCGAGCAGCGCGATTAGCTTACAGCCAGGGAACTTTGGAGATGAGAATGCCATTACCAAAGCATGAGGTAGCTAAAGTTATTATTGGAGATTTAGTTAAAATTTTGCTAGAGGAATTAGAAATTGACTGTGAGAGTTTTGGCTCAACTACCTTTAAACGTGAAGACATGGCTTTTGGTGTAGAGCCGGATGACTCTTTTTACATTCAAAATCATGCTCAGATGATTGGTAAAGAACGCATTGATTTAACAGTTGATCCACCACCTGATTTAGTAATTGAAGTTGATGTTACTTCCAAAACTCAACTGGATGCTTACGAAGCGTTAAAAGTCCCTGAACTTTGGCTATATGAAGATAGCAAGTTACAAATTAATCTTCTTCGGGATGGCAAATATATTCAATCAGAAATTAGCCCTACTTTTCCTAACTTGCCTATTGTGGAAACAATTCTTCGTTTTGTTGAACAAAGCCGAACTTTAGGGAGAAGTCCAGCATTGAGAGCATTTAGGAAGTGGGTGAGAGAGCAAATATAATATCGCTTTTAATTTCATTTTCTATAACCAATCAGCTTCAATAAGCCTGTCCAGACCTGACTTAGTTTATTCCATCCCAATTTTTGCAGCATATTAGCAAGAAGTTGCTTCATCTGTCCTTGGAACTGAGCCATAGCAAAGTCAGGGTTAATTTCAGCAGCTTTATTAGCACTAACAAATGCTTCCTTGCGACGGCCCAACTTTCCTAACGCAATACCTCGATAGTACCAAGCTTGGTAGTAATCAGGTTGAATTTCTATCGCTTTGTCATAGTTGGCGATCGCTTCTTCTTTGCGTCCTAATTCCCCTAGCGCATTCCCTCGGTTTCCCCAAGCATAGTGGTAATCAGGTTTTAATTCGAGTACTTTGTCGTAGGATGCGATCGCTTCTTCTTTGCGTTCTAAATTCCGTAGCGCATTCCCCCGACCGTTCCAAGCATAGTGGTAATCAGTTTTAATTGAGAGTGCTTTGTCATAGGAGGATATCGCTTCTTCATTACGTCCTAAATTCTGTAGCGCATTCCCCCTTGCTCCAAGCATTGTGGTAATCAAGTTTCAATTCTATTGCTTTGTCATAGGAGGATATTG
This sequence comes from Nostoc sp. 106C, assembly GCF_002154725.1. Classification (GTDB taxonomy): domain Bacteria; phylum Cyanobacteriota; class Cyanobacteriia; order Cyanobacteriales; family Nostocaceae; genus Aulosira. The sequence goes on from NZ_MTAW01000180.1 coordinate 132,349, forward strand.
CTTCTTCATTACGTCCTAAATTCTGTAGCGCATTCCCCCTTGCCCCAAGCATTGTGGTAATCAAGTTTCAATTCTATTGCTTTGTCATAGGAGGATATTGCTTCTTCATTACGTCCTAAATTCTGTAGCGCATTCCCCCGATTGTTCCAAGCATTGTGGTAATCAAGTTTCAATTCTATTGCTTTGTCATAGGAGGATATCGCTTCTTCATTACGTCCTAAATTCTGTAGCGCATTCCCCCGATTGTTCCAAGCATAGTGATAATCAGGTTGAATGGAGAGTGCTTTGTCATAGGAGGATATCGCTTCTTCATTGCGTCCTAAATTCTTTAGAGCATTACCTTTGCTATACCAAGCTTCGTGTTTATTAGGTTGAATGTTAATTGCTTGCTCAAAAGATGCGATCGCTTCTTTATAATCCTGTCCAGCAGACTGCAATTTTCCCAGCTTAATCAGTAAATCATATTGAAGATCGGGTGATTGATGGTCTTGTGCTATCACTTCCTGAAATTCTGTTATTTTATGAGTTCTTTCTTCTGGTGTTAGCTTGAGATATTTTTCATCATCTCCATCCTGCATAATGCGTGATGACTCTTGTTCTAAAGTTTCCGAATCTATAGGAAATTCAAACAAACCTGAACGCCAATCAAAAAAGTCTGGCGCACGTTGAATAAAATATTTAATTGCAAATATTGGTAGCAAGAACACAAAACAGATATTAAAGTTATCCTTTAACCGTTCTCGCTGTTGGTTAAGGTTAATTAAAACAGGTGGTACGCCCTTCCAACTGTATGAATATATATCTTTACTATTCCAACCCATTAGGCTTTTGCATTCTTCATATTGATAAAATGAATGCTCTAATCCTGTGATAAATAAAATATTTATCTCTGCTTTATTATCTAAATTATCAATTATTTCATATAAATTATTAACAGCTTGCTCAAGCCGCAGAACTGCGATATTTTTCTTGGGAATATCTTCTTTAATTTTGGTAATTAACTGCTCACCCTCAGCCGGAGAGCAACGGACAAATAATAAGCCAAAGCCTTCTGTAAAATTCAGAGTGCGGACTAAGGCTTGATATTCTTCATCTGCTTGCGATGGTAAATCCTGATCCCAATCCGTCAGTTCTAATACCATAATCTTAGCTTTGTCATGCCTTATATGATTACGAGGGGTCAGATCCCCGACTTCTTCAAGAAGTCGGGGATCTTGCAGCGAGTTCTAGGTTGTTGCATTTTGGTGAAATTATTGTTAATACCATCTGTATTTATTTCTATGCCGGATACAGTCGATTAAATGTATCTTGAAATTCTTTAATTCCCTTAATTAGAGGATGAATATCATACCAAACTTGACTTTCTCCTTCTCCATTTAAATAACGATATTCTAAAATACAGCGATTAAATAATAAGCCTCTATACAATGGATCATTTTCTATTTCTTTAGAATGATACACAGTTGCCAGTGCTTCCCATTCATTAGCAAAAACAGTATTTCGATAAGTATTTCGTAACTCGCTCATTGAGCGCTGTAAGGCTCTGGTAGGAATGGGTAGGGTGTTAGTGTATTTAATCGCCTCCTTCATTAATAATAATAAATTTCGCACATGACCTCCACTCATAAGGGCAATTTGCCCTTCTATACTTAAGCTTTGTAAGGAAACTTCAGTTAATGCTAAATCTTTTAAATCTTGCCAACGTTCGTTTAACCAGTTCAACAAACTAGCTGGAGAAGTAGTAAGTAGGTAGGCATCAAAATTTTCCGCTATGTAACAAGATATTGACCAGAT
>NZ_MTAW01000067.1 GCF_002154725.1 Nostoc sp. 106C
GCGAACATCGGCGATAGGTAAAATTTACCATTTTGCCTATTCACGCAACAACGCCCCTTTGTGGTAGAAAATTTAAACCACAAAGACACAAAGATTAAAATGATTACAAATGCAGAATATTAATAAAGCAAGCATTTAAAGTTAATTCAAGCTGTTAGTAAACTTTGTTTAGTATATGTTGCTTGAACAAAAGCCTGAAAAATTCTTTGATGATTGGGATCGTTAGCAGCTGAAAGCTCCGGATGCCATTGTACGCCAATAGCCCAAGGATGATGCTCGTGTTCTACAGCTTCAATGACTTCATCTTCTAAAGCATGGGCAACAACGCGCCATCCAGATGGTACTTGGTGTACTGCTTGGTGGTGCCAAGAAACTACAGAAATTTGAGTATTTTGTACACAGTCAGCTAAACGACTGGCTGCATTGATCTTCACCATGTGTTCTGTTGGTAAGCGCCTTCCTGGTTCGGGATCTAGACGGTGTAATACTGAATTACCGTATACCTCTGGGACATGGGGAATGAGAGTTCCGCCAGAAGCGACGATGAGAATTTGTAAACCCCGACAAATACCAAATACAGGTAAATGATGCTCAAGGGCAAACTTAGCTAACTGTAGTTCAAAAGCATCGCGATCGCCATCTACAGAATAAATGCTAGGGTGGTCAGAGCCTTTGTACCAAACAGGGTTAATATCTCCACCACCGGAGATGATCAATCCATCTAGCGGTTCTAAAAGCCTCCCAGGCTCGGTTTCTCCTGGCGGTAATAATATGGGAGTGCCGCCAGCGGCACGAACAGCATCAATGTAAGCACTTGGTAAAGAAAATGGTATTGCGTCTTTGCGTCCATAAGTTGTAATCCCAATCAAAGCATTTCGCGATTTTCTACTCATTGTTTTTCTTTGCTCCTAAGGTTTTTAAAGTTTTGATTTGGGCTTCTGTAAGATTCACCACATCTGTTATATCCATACCTTCATAAAGTCGGGGAGATTTCAGTGCTTTCTTCAACTCTCCTGTTTCAGTGTGCCATAGCATAATCGTGCCATCTTCGCTACTACTAGCAAGAGTTTGACCATCAGCACTAAAGATAACAGACCAGATTCTTTCTTGATGTCCAGTTAAAGTATGGTAGAGTTTGGCGGTTTTTATATCCCAAATTTCCACGATTGGGTTTCCCCCTGCACTCGCTATAAAACGGCCTTGAGGACTAAAAGCCACAGTCCGCACCCATCCAGTGTTTCCTTCCAAGGTATGGATACATTTACCTGTAGTTATATCCCAGAGTTTTACGGTGTGGTCTTCACTACCGCTAACTAGGGTATTACCGTCAGGGCTAAAACGCACAGACCGCACCCATCCATTATGGCCAGAAAGGGTATTCAGGCATTTACCTGTATCTACATCCCACAATTTGATTGTGCAATCTTCGCTACCACTAGCTAAGATGCTGCTATCTGGGCTAAAAGTTACAGACCAAAGCCAGTTTTTATGATTCTCTTGAGTTTGGCGGTATTCACCTGTATGAATATTCCAGATTCTTAAAATTTTGTCATCGCCACCACTGGCTAAATAACGACCGTCTGGACTAAAAGCCACAGTCAAAATGCGATCGCAATGATCTATTAAAGTTTTGCGGTGTTGACCAGTTTGAGCATCCCATAATCTGATGGTTTGGTCGTCGCTACCACTGGCAATTAGACTACTGTCAGGACTTAATGCTACGGCGCGGATTCTATTGGTATGTCCTGTTAAAGATTTAGGTTCCCCAGTATCTAAGTTCCAGAGTTTAATGGTTTTATCGTCATTACCACTAATTAAGATATTGCTACTGGGATGAAAAACTAAAGACCAAGCCCAGTCTGTGTAACCTTGAAGAGTTTTGAGACATTCACCTGTGTGAGCATCCCAAAGTTTCACAGTTTTGTCATCGCTACTAGTGATTAAAGTTTTACCTTCAGGATCGGTAAAGGTCACAGACCAAACTTTTTCTGTGTGTTCTGATAAAGTTCGGTGGCGTCTGTTGTTGTAAATATCCCACAAAATTACCTTATGGTCTTCACTGGCACTAGCTAAAATGCGAGAATTGGGTTCGGGGCTAAAAGCTAGCGATCGCACTCTTTGGGTATGACCTTGCAAAGTTTTAAGATATTTGCCGCTATGAATATCCCAGATTCTAATCGTATGGTCATCACTACCACTAGCTAAAATTTTACCATCAGAACTAAAGGCAACTGTACGTACCCGTGCTGTATGTTGTCCTTCCAGAGTTCTCAAATATTTACCAGTTTTCGCATCCCACAAAATAACTGTTCTGTCACTACTACCACTGGCTAAAATTTTGCCATCAGGACTAAATGCTACTCCTCTTACCCAATGAGTATGTTTTTGCAGAATATTCCAACATTCACCAGTATGGATATCCCATAATCTAACTGTTTTATCTTCGCTACTACTAGCTACAGTTTTACCATCTGGGCTAAATGCTACTGACCAAACTCTTTCGGTATGTCCCTCTAATGTTTTTAAACATTGACCAGTTTTGGTGTTCCATAACATGAGGGTTTTGTCATCGCTACCACTAACTAAAATTTCTCCATCAGGGCTAAAAGCTACCGATCTAATCCAATTTGTATGCCCTTCTAAAGTTAGAAGTTGATGGCCATTGGCATCTCGAAGCCGAATTTTACTTTTAGTATCGCCCAAAGCAATTATCGATTTTTTAGGGTTATAGGCCACCGCCAACACAATCCCAAAAGCTTCTGTAAATCGTGATTTGTTTAAATCTGCACCAATAAATTTCACATTGTGTAAATCCGCACCTCGCAGATATGCTTGCCATACAGTTAAATATGACAGATCGAGACCAGATAAATTGTAGTTGTAATAACGTAATAAATTTAAGATATTGCCTACCGCATAACCTTTAGTTAAACTCCTAATTGTCTTATCGTTTTTTTCTAGGAATTTAACTAATTGTTTCTCTATATTGCTAATATTTTTTGCAATGGGCTTGAGAATTAATTGTGTTTGGCAACTCCTGACATAATCTTTAGCAGTAGCCTTAATTAAAGCGTATTGATTAAAAATGTGAAATTTTGTTGAGTTTAACTCTTCAGTAACCTGTCGTACTAGAATCCCAGTCATGTATTCCATCACAACATTTTGCAGAGTGAATCTGCCATCCATAGCTTCGATAAGCGAGCAGCGTTTCAGGTTTTCTAAGGCATTAATGACATCAAGATATATCGGTTTCTCGGCTATATCCTCAAATAATTCATTGACTGAGACTGGTTCGCGATTAATTGCCAACCAGTACATAATTTGTTTTTCTAATTCTGCCAATCGAGCGAATTGCTTATCTAATAAGGTTTCTATACCAACGAAAGGTGTAAGAGCAATTTCTTGTGATAAAAATTCAAAAACGTTACCGCTAAATAAATCTTGAATAAAAGTAGAGACTATTTTTAAGGCTAAAGGATTACCGCTGTATAATCCGATTAACTTTTGCATTTCTTCATCTGTACCAAAAAGTCTTTTGTCTTCTAAGACTTTCATGGCTTCTAAGTCTTTTAAACCTTGTAGTAATAAAGAACGAATTGGTAAATTTTCGCCTTCTTGAACAGCAATTTCTTGAGGTTTTATCCGACTGGTTAACACTAAACAACTTTGATGATGTAACTCACCAATCCGCTGAATTAAAATACTATATTCTTGGTATTCATCACGGTACTGTTCTTGATGCGTTCCATCAGCAAGAATTGATTCAAAATTATCTAATATTAATAAACAACGGTAAGCCCGCAAATATTCAAGCAGAAAGGTAATTTTTTCATTAATATCACCTGTGGTATTAATTTCTTCTTGATTAGATAAAAATTTAATTATGCCATCAAGTAGTGTACCTAGCTTGGGTGTCTCTCTTAGACTGCGCCAGATGATGTAATCAAACTCTGATTTTAATGACTGGGCTAATCTTACAGACAAAGCGGTTTTTCCCAGTCCACCCATTCCCAGCAACGCAATCATCCGACAATGCTCGTTGATTATCCATTGTCTGAGAGCTTCTAATTCCTGAGTGCGTCCGTAAAATGTGACAGTATCGGGTGCTTCTCCTAAATCCTGTTTACTCTCGGCGTTTGTTGTCTGGGCTACTGGTAATGTATTGCTAGAGTAGTCACTGATGAATTCTGGTTTGTATTTAGCAAACAAAGTTACTAACTCAGATTTTTTGCTGACATCAAACGCACGGTAGAGCCTTTCTAAGTATTTTCTGACTGTTACTGGCTTAATGTCTAGAACTTGGGCGATCGCATCGTCGTCTAACTCCCCAGCCAAGACTAGACGCAATACCTCTTGGCGTCGTGGCGTTAGTTTATCGAAGGTTTCGTTCAACTGTTGTTGATTCATCTGGTTTGGTGGCTTTCCACCTAACATAGGAATTAGTGACTGAGAATAGCTTACAGCTTAAAATCTTTTGTGACACCTGTCACTTATACGGAAATTCTGATTTTTCTTTTTTGACACTAAATTTCTTGCCTATAAATTGCCAGATTTCAAGTAAAATTTCAATGGTGAGCCTACTTGACAGCATTGAAATACACATGAGATGATTGTCACACAATACGACACCTAGTCGTAGGGAAAATATAATTAAATTTTTCCTGTCCAGTTACGTAATGCAAATACCCCGGCAGATTCTCACTCACAAAAGTGACAGCCTTCTTTTGAACGCTTAACACATTTTTAATTTCTGATTGAGGGTCTAGCACTGGCTTACCATAAGGTTCCATAACTATGCCCGGAGAAACTAGCCAAGCGAACGAAGTTGACAAAGTTGTGACTCGACTGCTGGTAATTCTCCTTAGTTGTTGGCATGAAACTGGCTATGGTCACGTAGAAATCAAAAGCGAACGAATTAAACGCGATCGAATAGCAGTTACGATCATGGGTTCTACCCATTATCGATATGTCATCAGTAAAGAGGATTTACAACATTGGTGGAGAGAGGAGGAAGAATCGAGTCACGGGACAACTGAATACGAAGTATTAACACAATTGAATAATTATCTGTCTTTCCTAAAAGAATCAGGCATAGTTGTGATGACTAGCCAGTGGAAAGATGAAAAAAATTCAGAGATTTTCAATCCCTAGCCCTGATAAATTGTGATTTTTACAAGGCAGGAAAAGTTAGCTAATTAACTTTTTCTGTCTTATTTTTTAGGGCTAACTTCTAGGCAAAACTAGTAATTGATTGGAGCAAAAACTATGAAAACTCAACAGAATAATAATTTCTTATTTCGGTTAGCATCAAGATTTTTGAAGTACCTGCTACTTTTTACAGTCGGCTTGGCGATCGCCTTTGTGATGTCCACAAGTTTTGGAGCATCTCATTTCATGATGATGCTGCTACCTTTGATTGGACAATGGTTAGGACGATTAGCACTCATCCTCCTATGCTTGTTTGCCGCAGCGATGATTGTAGAGTCCGTAGTTCAAAAATAAGCTAACGGATCTCTAAATTGTACTGCTATTTATTGTTAGGAAATAAATATGCTTTCCTCCTAAAAAAGTTTTAACGCTAAGGAGGGAAGCATTATTTCTAAAACCTACAGAAAGCAGGTATCAATATTTTTAAAGCTACCCGCTTGGTTATCTCACCTCCCAACCAGGTAGCGATCGCAGTTACACAACTCTTGGCAAGTCGTATACAACTCTACTTTCAGTTTATGACAAACATTAACCCAAAAACTGGTTCTCGCAAAAATAATTCTCGCTCCAACGCTTTCAAATCTAGTTCCTATGACGAGATGGAATGGAAAACCTATCACGAACATTGCTACCAAGCTCGTTTGAGCTACATTTTATCTTGTATTGCGATCGCAGCTTCTATTGGGATGAGTTTATTAGCAGCGTTCCTGATGCTTTTTGATAATGCAACTCAGGCGAATGTGACAGCTGTCACAGGATTAATTTCGACTGGATTGTATATTCCCCTGTCTAGGGATGCAAATAAAAAAATCGAGCGCCTGACAAAATTGACTAAAGACTACAGGTTACTGCGTCCCTCAGATGAAATCTAGTTTGAAGGTAGAAAGTCCACAGTCAAAAGTGTGCTCTATTGGCTGTAAGATTCCCGACTTTTCTAAAAAGTCGGGAATCTGAACTTCTTGCGTAAAAAACTTAGATTTTCAGCCGACAAATATGCGATTGTCCATTTTGCAAGCACTCATAAGCTATTTGTTTACCATCAAGCGACCAAACTGGACGTGAATCTCTACCTTTATTGCTAGTTAGTCGAGTTTCACCAGAACCATCAGCGTTCATTAGATAAATATCTGAATTCCCATCCCGGTTAGATTCAAAGACAATTCGTTTACCGTCAGGAGACCAAGCTGGGTTTTGAAATATCCCTTTATTTGTTAGCTGGGTGTTACCAGAACCATCAGCATTAATTACATAAATGTAACCATTGTTCTTAAAAGGTTCAGCGCTAGAATGATAAGCAATCTTCTTGCTATCTGGAGACCAAACTGCGCCTGCATTATTATTTGGATCTTTAGTTAATCGAGTTTGGTTAGAACCATCAGTATTCATCACATAGAGTTCTTCGTTACCATCACGTCCAGAAATAAAGGCAATTTTTTTACCATCTGGCGACCAAGAAAGAACTGAATCATATCCTGGATTATTGGTGATTCTCGTAATATTAGAACCATCATAATTCATCACGTAGATTTCGTAATCATTATTTTCCCGGCGAGAACCAAAGGCAATTTTTTTGCCATCTGGAGACCAAATATAAGGATAATCACCAGCAGGATTTTTAGTTAAATTGGTTTGTCTAGAACCATCAGCATTCATCACATAAACTTCAGGATTGCCATCCCGTCCCGAAAGAAAAGCTATTTTCTTGCTATCTGGCGACCAAACAGGAGAGCGATCCTTGATTTTATTCTTGGTAAGATTCTTTAAGTTTGAACCATCAGTATTCATCACATAGATTTCTTCATTACCAGGATTGTCCAAGCTCATAAAAGCAATTTGCTTGCCATCTGGCGACCACTGCGGTTCTTCAGCAAGCTTAATTTTGGGAGTTAAATCGATTACTTTGCGTTGGACGCTAGGAGATTTTTGAGCAGTAATTTCAGCTTTAGCTGCTGTGAAATTCTTGCTAGCACAGCTACTAAGGCTAAGTAGGGTTCCTAAGAATAAAGTGTAGATGATAGGGCGGTTATTTAAGTTCAACATTATTAGTCACTACAATTATTTTGTAGATGAATTTATTTATCAACTTAATTATCTTGACTATTGAAGCTTCAATTTTGTTCGAGATTTTTCTAAGATTGCTGATAGATAAATAGTCAAAACAAGAAACTCAGCAATACGGTTAGTATTACAACTACAAACTGCAACCAAGCGATTCCGGATTTATTCTCAATAAGTTCATTTGAGAACTGAAGTACTCACTAAGCAAAGTCTCTCATTTGCCGATCGCAAATAAGTTAGGAGCACTATAGGATTTACAAGAATTTGCTACTACCTTGAGTTATACCAATTTCAGAAAAAAATGAGACAGATGCGTAGGTTGGAGAGCCACTCACGTGGGCGGGTTTCCCGACTTGAGTGAAGTGGCGTTTGAACTCAGTGAAACCCAAAAATTATAAGACTTTAGAGTGTTGGGTTTCGTTCCTCAACCTAACCTACATCTACATCAGATTTTTTGTGAAATGGTATTAGATGCCAGGAAAACCCGAAGAATTAATTCTCGAACCTCTACCCCCAAATCACCAATAATTTCCCTAAAATGCATAGCCCAAGGGTTTAGGTTCGCTTGAGTACAAAATTAATATATATAAATTTATATAGAATAGCTTATGAGATAATGATACGGGAATTAGAGATAAATATAGAACTAAAATCTGCCAATAATTTGTGATTTAAATTTGTGCAGAAGCCAGTTCTTTAAAAAAGAATATTTACAAAAACTATTACTTAGAATTGGCCAACTCTAATTCATCTATCCATGTATTCCCCTAATTTTGAGTAGCAGGCAGTTATAAATAAAACCTAGTTGGAAATGGCAGAAAAGAAGAGTCCAAATTATGGACTCTTGACGTTTATTTATGCCCCTCTACTGAGCAATGTGCATATTTTCGCATCTGGCTGACAAGGCAGGAGTAAATGATGAACAAAACCTTTGCTACTATTGACGGGAATGAGGCTGTCTCCCGTATTGCTTACAAATTAAATGAAGTAATTGCCATTTATCCCATCACCCCCTCCTCAACAATGGGTGAATGGGCAGATGCTTGGTCGGCTGAAGGTCGTCCTAACCTTTGGGGTACGGTTCCCAGCGTGGTACAGATGCAAAGTGAAGGTGGCGCGGCTGGTGCAGTACATGGGGCGTTGCAAACAGGCTCCCTGAGTACTACTTTCACCGCATCCCAGGGATTATTGTTGATGATACCCAATCTCTACAAAATCGCTGGGGAATTAACCAGTGCGACAATTCACGTCGCTGCACGTTCTTTAGCTACCCACGCTTTATCTATTTTCGGCGATCATAGTGATGTGATGGCAGCTCGGGCTACAGGCTTTGCGCTGCTGTGTTCGGCTTCGGTGCAAGAGAATCTTGATTTTGCCCTCATCGCCTATGCTGCAACTTTAGAGACGCGAGTGCCGTTTATGCACTTTTTTGATGGCTTCCGCACCTCTCATGAAGTACAGAAAGTAAAACTACTTGCTGATGATGATTTGCGATCGCTCATCAACGACAATCTCATATTAGCCCACCGCAGTCGCGCCCTCACCCCAGACCGCCCAGTATTGCGGGGTACAGCCCAAAATCCTGATATTTACTTCCAAGCCCGTGAAGGCGCTAACCCCTACTACAGCGCCACTCCCGCAATTGTCCAACGCCTCATGGATCAATTTGGCGATCGCACTGGCAGGTATTATCAAATCTATGAATACCACGGCGCACCGGATGCCGAGCGCGTAATTGTGATCATGGGTTCCGGTTGCGAAACTGTCCATGAAACTGTAGATTATCTCAACAACCAGGGCGAAAAAGTCGGTGTCGTGAAAGTTCGACTTTATCGCCCTTTTGATGTAAAAAAATTTGTGGCAGTCTTACCTAATAGTGTAAGAGCGATCGCCGTCCTCGACCGCACCAAAGAACCAGGTAGCGCTGGCGAACCACTTTATTTAGATGTGGTAGCTGCAATTCATGAGGGATGGGGAGCAGGGGAGCAGGGGAGCAGGGGAGGAGAGGAGAGATTATCTTCCTTGTCCCCCTCATCTCCTCCCAAAATCATCGGTGGTCGCTACGGTCTTTCCTCGAAAGAATTTACCCCAGCGATGGTGAAGGGAATATTCGACAACCTCGCCTTATCTACACCGAAAAATCACTTTACTATCGGTATTAATGACGATGTTAGCCATACATCTTTGAATTTTGACCCTAACTTTTCCACTGAACCAGATAATGTTGTCCGGGCAATGTTTTATGGATTAGGTTCCGATGGTACAGTGGGGGCTAACAAAAATTCCATCAAGATTATTGGGGAAGAAACCGACAACTACGCCCAAGGTTACTTTGTCTACGACTCCAAGAAATCTGGCTCAATGACCGTTTCTCACCTGCGCTTTGGCCCCCAGCCAATTCGTTCAACTTATTTAATTGACAAAGCCAACTTTATTGGTTGTCATCATTGGGGATTTTTGGAACGAATTGATGTTCTCAAAGCTGCGATTCCAGGGGCGACTATTTTAGTCAACAGTCCCTATGAAGCGGATGCGGTTTGGGAACATTTACCTGGGAGAGTGCGGCAGCAAATTATTGAAAAGCAGCTAAAATTATACACGATTAATGCTAGCCAAGTTGCTCGTCAAAGTGGCATGGGCGGCAGAATTAACACGATTATGCAGGTGTGCTTCTTTGCCTTAGCTAATGTTTTACCACAACAAGAAGCCATAGCCAAAATCAAACAAGCGATTGAGAAAACCTACGGTAAGAAAGGCGCGGAAGTTGTCCGCATGAACTTGCAAGCCGTAGACCAAACACTAGAAAATCTTCATGAGGTGAAAGTCAAATATGAGGAGCAAGGAAAATGGATAGATGAGGAAGCATACATCCAAAATCCTTTCCCCATCGCTGCCCCGGAGTTTGTGCGCGACGTTCTTGGTAAAATCATGGCATGGGAAGGTGATGATTTACCTGTAAGTACACTACCCCCGGATGGTACATTCCCCACAGGTACAACCAAGTGGGAAAAACGCAACGTAGCCGAAGAGATTCCTGTATGGGATGCGGATGTCTGCGTTCAATGCGGAAAATGTGTGATGGTATGTCCTCACAGCGCCATCCGCGCTAAGGCGTATGAATCTAGTGAATTAGTTAATGCACCGACAAGCTTTAAATCAGTTGATGCCAAAGATCGGGACTTTGCCAATCAAAAATTTACCATTCAGGTAGCCCCAGAAGATTGTACAGGCTGCGTCATCTGTGTGAATGTCTGCCCAGCCAAAAATAAATCTGAACCATTGAAAAAAGCCATTAACATGGGAAAGCAGCTACCTTTGCGGGAACAAGAACGCAAAAACTGGGATTTCTTTTTAAGTTTGCCCAATCCCGACCGCAGACAACTAAAACTCAACCAAATTCGCCAACAACAACTGCAAGAACCATTATTTGAATTTTCCGGTGCTTGTGCTGGTTGTGGTGAGACACCCTATTTAAAATTATTGACACAACTGTTTGGCGATCGCGCAGTCATTGCCAATGCTACTGGTTGTTCTTCCATCTACGGCGGAAATTTACCCACAACCCCCTGGACAACTAACGCTGAAGGAAGAGGCCCAGCCTGGTCTAATAGTTTATTTGAAGATAACGCCGAATTTGGTTATGGCTTCCGCCTCTCTTTAGATAAGCAAGCGGAGTTTGCAGCGGAATTGCTGCAACAATTTAGCGGTGAAATTGATGATAATCTGATTCAGTCTATCCTCAACGCTACGCAAAACACCGAAGCTGACATTTGGGAACAACGAGAACGGGTGGCGTTGTTGAAAAAACGGCTAGATGAAATCATCAATTCCTCATCAGATTTCAATCTAAAATCTAAAACTTGTACTGAGCGAAGTCGAAGTATCCAAAATCTCAAATCCCTTGCAGATTACCTCGTCAAGAAAAGCGTCTGGATTGTTGGCGGTGACGGCTGGGCGTATGATATTGACTTTGGCGGTATCGATCATGTTTTAGCCAGCGGTCGCAATGTGAATATCTTGGTCATGGATACAGAGGTATATTCCAACACAGGCGGACAATCATCAAAAGCCACCCCAAAAGCAGCAGTAGCGAAATTTGCCGCCAGTGGTAAGCCTGCGCCCAAGAAAGATTTAGGTTTAATCGCCATGACCTACGGAAATATCTACGTAGCAAGTGTAGCTCTTGGTGCCAGAGATGAACATACTCTAAGAGCGTTTTTGGAAGCAGAAGCTTTTGATGGCCCATCGTTGATTATTGCTTACAGCCATTGCATCGCCCACGGCATCAACATGACCACAGGGATGAATCACCAGAAATCTTTGATAGAATCAGGGCGGTGGTTGCTGTATCGGTATAATCCTGAGTTGCACAAAGATGGTAAAAATCCCTTGCAATTGGATATGAAAGCGCCTAAGCAGCCTGTAGAGCAATCAATGTATCAAGAAAATCGCTTCAAAATGCTGACTAAGAGTAAGCCAGAAGTTGCGAAACAATTGCTAGAACAAGCGCAAGCGGAAGTAGATGCGCGTTGGCAGATGTATCAATATTTAGCAAATAGAAATGAGTAATGGGTTCTTGCTTCTTACCTATTATCACAATTTTGACTAGTACCTGGCGGCGTAAATAAAGCTGCCATTGTAGTCTGAATTAACTTCAGGGTTCCCAGAATCAACTTCAGGGTTGACGTTTCCGTGTTTCGCGTACTCTGAAATAGACCACACTGTAGGGGCACGGCACCAGTAAGATTATTGTATGTACCAGAAGATTGTGGATGCCGTGCCCCTACTTTGGATGTGTGGTTCAAATGCATGAAAACTTCTGTAATTCAATGTGAGGTTGCATATTAACGCCCTGCGCCAAGCGCACGCTACGCAAACAGGAACCAGAAGCCTTGTCATTTACCTACATCTTTTAAAATCTCTGGCTGATGCGAAAAATAGATTTTTATTGCTGCGTTAGTGGTGAAAAAATTATAGTTCAACTACGAAGAAACTAAGAAAAAAAAGTCTTCTATGCTAAGATTTGGGTTTGTTTTCTATCAACTTTAACAAACGCAAATTGCTAACTCCATCTACCCAAATGCCTTTATATGGCAAAAGAATACTAGTGACAGCACCAAGAAATTACGCTTCTAGGTTGTCTGAAGAAATCGTCAAAAAGGGTGGTTTACCATTACTTATGCCAACTATCGAAACCACTCTGTTAACAGATAACGCTGAGTTAGATGCTGTTTTAAAAAATATAAATCAATTTAACTGGATTGCATTCACCAGTAGAAACGGTATTACTGCATTTTTTCATCGCTTAAATGTTTTGGGTATCCCGACATCTGCGCTAGAAAACTGTCAACTATGTGCCATTGGCAAAGACGCAGAATTATTATTATCTGTTTGTGGAAGAGTTGATTTGATACCGAAAGAATCTAGCCCAGCCGGAATTGTGGCTGAATTCTCTCAAATTCCTCATATTCATGAGCAAAAAGTACTAGTACCATCTCCAGAAGTTGTGGGTATCTCAGAGCCTAATGTTGTCCCAGATTTTATTGCAGATTTGCAAACATTGGGTATACAGGTAACTCGCGTTCCTACCTATATTACTCGCTGTTTAGATAAAGAAATTTATGCAGTTGAATTAGACTTACTTCGTCAAGGAATGATAGATGTAATTGCTTTTAGTAGCACAGCAGAAGTAGAAAGCTTTTTGACAATGATCAACTCGAACAATGATTATCAGCGTTGTATTGTTGCTTGTTTTGGCCCTTATACAACTGCTAATGCCCAAAAGTTAGGTGTAAATGTCTCTATATTGTCACAAGACTATAGCTCATTTGCAGGATTTGCGGATGCGATCGCGCAATTTTTTGATGAAAAATAAGATTCCCAAGTTCTTGTAGGATAGTGCTGGTTAATAAGGTGCCTTACCCATCATTTAACGGCAAAACAACAATTTCACAAATGCGATCGCTTAATAAAATTGTCTCTTAAAACTTTTGAAAACGTTTGCGTTTGTTACTTAGTATTGGTAACATTCAGGGAAAAGGTTTGGTAACTAACCAAACCTTGTAATATAGAAGTGAAAGACTCAATTCAATTAAATCATCCTTATTATTCTGAGTACATCTACCTTTAGGATGTATGCATATATGGTAAAAACTGATATTAGAGGTGCTTTCTAGTCTTTTGTAGTTGTCTTTTGCAAAGCTGTGGATTAGATGAGCGAGCAAAGCGTCCAAGCCAGAAAAACTCGCCAACTGAATTGACTTACAGAAGCACATGGCAAGTGCTAATACCAATTTTTTATGAAGCTGCATAGAATTCGATCCCCCCTAGCCCCCCTTATAAAGGGGGGAGCCAGAAAAACTATCAAAGTCCCCCTTTTTAAGGGGGATTTAGGGGGATCTAAATATGTGCAACTTCACATTAAATTGGTATAAGCCACTAAACCTCTACTCAAGACTCAGCAACGCCAGTTGTTTCAAGTCGGCAGAGCCTGCCCAACGCACTGGCTCCTCAGCGCTACTAATTTCCTACCCAATCTAGACAAAGCTGACGGAAATGATCGCCGCGCACTTCAAAATTGGAATACTGGTCAAAACTGGCGCAAGCAGGAGATAGCAACACTACAGAAGCTTGGTACTTTTTGGCTAATTCTGCTGATTTAGGGATTGCTTTTTCCATCGTTTCCACGATTTCATAATTAGAATACCCTACCTCTTGCAGACGTTGGGCAAACGCAGGTGCAGCGTTACCAATCAATAATACGGCGGCGGCTTGCGCTTGAATTTTTGCTAACCAGCCTGTGTCATCACCAGCTTTGGCTTCTCCTCCAGCAATCAAAATAGCTGGACTTTTCACAGATGCTAATCCGACTTCCGCAGCATCGTAGTTGGTAGCTTTACTGTCGTTGATAAAATCAATTCCTTCCCAAGTGCAGATATGTTCTAAACGATGGGCTACGCCTGGAAATTCTCGAATTGCACGGGAAATGGCATCGCGATTAATTTCTGCTAACCGCGCCGCTGCAACTGCCATTAATAGATTTTGTTGGTTATGTTCTCCTACCATCCGCAAAGCAGACACTTCCACAATAGGTTCTGGTGTGGAGGTTGCAGACAATTTTTCTATAACCCAACCATCTTCGATATAAAAACCCTTGTCGCCAATCAGGTAATCTTTACCTTTTACACTTGTCCAATAGGCATCAGGCCAATCACTCAAACCCACTTTACCCAAGTAGGCATCATTGCCATTGAACACTTGCAATTGAGATTTTTGCAACAGTTTGGCTTTGATGTTGTAGTAATTATCTAAAGTCTTGTGGCGGCTGAGGTGATCTGGTGTGAAAGTTGTCCAAACACCAATCCGAGGGGACAGAGTTACAGATGATTCGATTTGATAACTACTGATTTCTCCAATCACCCAATCAGGAAGTTTTTCGGCTAAGGCAACTTCGCAGGCTGCGTAGCCAATGTTACCGCAGGCAGGGGCGTCTAAGCCAGCAGCTTGAAAAATCGCCGCAATCAAAGCAGTGGTGGTAGTTTTACCATTAGTGCCAGTAATTCCTACCCAGGGTAGAGATTGCAAATATTGCCATGCAAGCTCCATTTCCCCAATAGTTTCAATCCCTAATTCTCGTGCTTTGACTAATACAGGAATATCCCAAGGCACACCAGGACTGACAACTATTAATTGCGGTAAATCGGCATCATTGAATTCTAGGGTATTCCCTAGTTTCACAGTTATGTTTTCTGTAGCGAGTTCTTGTTGTTGTTTCAGGAGGGTTTCGGAGGTGTTGCTATCACTTAGCTCCACCTCCCAGCCTTCCCTTTGCAACAATCTCGCCGCAGCAATACCGGATTTTCCTAATCCAATGACAGCAGCTCTTGGCATAGATTGATATGTAGCAGAGGACCCTGGTTAAGCACTACTGATCGTAGCGTCTATTGGCAAAAATTACACCTGATTTTTGTTTATTTAGACTACAAATTTTTGACGATCGCACCAAAGTCAGCTAAAACACGGGCATGATTACGTAGTAATCCCAATAAATTTAACCGATTGCACTTAATTTCTGGATCGGGATCCATCACTAAAACACTATCAGCACCATCAAAAAAGCTACTAACAGTAGGAGCAATTTTACTTAATGCTGTTACTAACAGCTGATAATTTCTAGATTGCTGTGCTGCCTGTGTTTGGGGTACTAATTCCACTAAAGCATTGTAAAAAGCTGCTTCCGAAGGCTTTTGGAATAGTTCTTGACGAACTAAGGTAGTTGGTTCCAACTGTTGTGTATCCAAATCTCCTTGAGTTGCTAAACGCGTCGAACGG
Organism: Nostoc sp. 106C; assembly: GCF_002154725.1. GTDB lineage: Bacteria > Cyanobacteriota > Cyanobacteriia > Cyanobacteriales > Nostocaceae > Aulosira. The sequence goes on from NZ_MTAW01000067.1 coordinate 15,598, forward strand.
TTAACGGTTTCATAGATGGTATCTAAAGTACCATCGCGGCGAATTTGTTGTAAGTATAAGGCGCGATCGCGGACATCTAATAAATCTTTTAATGCCCGTTCGGTATATTCGGGATCATTCTCTCCTAAAACTGCATTTACTAGGTCATAATCAATCTGTTTTTCTTCTTGCAGCAAGGTACGGATACGTTGGAGGAAAAATTCTCGCAAGTTTGTAATTAATTGCGATTTATCTTTGTGATATGTTGCCACAAAATCTGCGGTAATTTGCTCTAATAAATCAGCTAAATTGATGGGTAGATTAGCTGACCATGTAATGTTAATTACCGCATTCGCCGCTCGACGTAAGGCAAAAGGATCGGAAGAACCGCTAGGTATTAAACCGAGTCCAAAAATACTTACTAATGTGTCTAATCTGTCCGCTAAACCAACAACTTGACCTGTAAGAGTTTCGGGTAAAATATCATCGGCTCCTCTGGGCAAATAATGCTCAAAAATGCCTCTAGCAACTTCTGCTGTCTCACCACTGGCTAAAGCATACTTTTCTCCCATTACACCTTGTAATTCGGGAAATTCATAGACCATTTGGGTTACAAGGTCAGCTTTACATAGCAATGCGGCTCTTTGGATATTTTGGCGCTGATTTTCTGGCAATTGCAGTTGGTTAGTTATTTGCTCAGCAATCTTGATGATGCGATCTACCTTTAGCCGTAAAGAACCCAAGTCTTCTTGAAAAGTGACTTTTTCTAATTGTGGTAAAAAGCTTTCTAAAGGCTTGGCTAAATCAGTTTTATAGAAAAACTGCCCATCAGCTAATCTGGCTCTGATGACTCTTTCATTACCCACAGCAATAATATCGGCTTTGCTGGGATCGCCGTTAGATATAGTGATGAAATTAGGCAATAATTCTTTGCTATTTTCAGCTTTGAATACTGGAAAATAACGCTGGTGGCTCACCATCACAGTGGTAATCACCTCAGTCGGCAAGTTTAAAAATTCGGCTTCAAATCTACCCACAACCGTGGAAGGATACTCTACTAAGTTAGTAACTTCCTCTAATAAATCGGGGTAGATTTCCGTATAGCCATTTAACTTTTGGGCTGATGACTTGACTTGCTCTTGAATAGTAGTTGCGCGTTCCTGGGGATCAACTACAACATAGTCAGAGTGAAGAGTGGTAACATAATCTTTAGCTTGGGGAATTGTTACCGTTTCTGGATGTAGGACACGATGACCGCGAGAAATGCGATCGCTTTTCACTATCTTGGAAGCATTCACTAATTCAATTGGCAGTACCTCTGCATCTAACAAAGCTACCAGCCAGCGAATTGGGCGGGAAAATCTTACATCCCCATCACCCCAGCGCATCAATCGCTTACCTTCTAAACCAAAAATCCACTGGGGAATTAGTTCGGTTAAAATATCTGCCACTGGACGACCGGGAATGCTTTTGTTCACAAACACAAAATCGCCCTTGTCAGTGGGTCGAATTTGTAGCGCCTCGATTTCTACACCTTGCTTTTTCGCAAAACCGACAGCCGCGGGTGTAGGTTTACCATCTTTAAAAGCTGCTTGTGCAGGGGGTCCTTTAACTTCCTCTTCCCGGTCTGGTTGTTGGGATGGTAGACCTTGGATGAGTACTGCCAAACGCCGGGGAGTACCATAAACTTCGACAGTGTCGCTAGTCAGGCTGTTTGTTAAAAGACTTTGGGGAATGAGCGATCGCCACTGTACTATAGCATCACGGAGAAAGCTTGCAGGTAGTTCTTCTGTACCAACTTCTAATAAAAATGCAGGCATAGGACAATATTTTGTAAAACAGCCAGTTTCAACAGTTTACCTCGCCGATTATGCTGACGGGTTGACTTTTGCTTCTGTACTTTCCAGACTAGTTTTCCGATTTTTGCCAGTGGTCTTGTGTTGACTAAATATACCAGACAGATTGATCTACTTAGCACAAATGAAATCGCATCTCTTAATTTGGAAAGCCTTCACAGCAGCAACTTTGACATTATCTACTGTTGTCAGCCCCATTAATTTAACTCCCGTCACCGCTAACCCTACACCCAAAACTCAGCAACTTAATCAGCTAATTTTCACCCTATCTGGCCATACAGCGCCAATTCGCACCATAGCCCTCAGCGCTGACGGGCAAATTTTAGCCAGTAGCGGTGACGATCAAACAATCAAAGTGTGGAACCCAACAAATGGAGTTTTACTCGCTACTTTCAAGGGAAACTCCGATGGAGTAAATTCTGTTGCGATTACTCCAGATGGACAAGCATTAGCCAGCGCGAGTTATGACAAGACAATTAAGTTGTGGAACCCAAAAACTGGAAAGTTAATCCGCACCCTGACTGGACATACAAATCAGGTAACCAAAGTTGTCTTTAGTCCCGATGGCAAAACTTTGGTATCTGCGAGTTATGACAAGACAATAAAGCTATGGAACCCGAAGACTGGGCAATTAATTCGTAGCTTAAAACCTGGGAAAATTTCCACAGCTATTGTGATTAGTCCTGATAGCAAAACTCTGTTTAGCGGTCTTGAAGATGGCAGAATTCAGTTATGGAACCTCAGTACAGGAAAACTGCTGCGAACCTTGATTCCGCCTCGTCCCGTAAATCCGACATTTCCCAATCAAAGAGCATCTGGTGTTGTGTCTCTTGCCATCAGTCCTGATGGACAAACCCTGATAAATGGTGGTTACAATGATGCTCATCAGTCACTTCAAGAAACTGACGGAACAAATGTTAAGGTGTGGAACCTGAAAACCGGGAAACTAATTCACAACTTCTCTGTTGGTATTGGTAGTATTAATAGCGTTGTAATTAGTCCTGATGGCAAAACTTTTGCTACTGGTGGTTATTCCCATAAAGTCGAGTTATGGGATTTAAAAACAGCAAAATTAGTGAATCAGTTGAGTGGTCATGCTGGTGGGATTTATGCTTTAGCCATGAGCAAAGATGGTAAAACTCTCATCAGTGGTAGTGGCGACAAGTCGATTAAGGTGTGGCGGGTTTCGCCTTAGATATTGAGGTCATGGAAAACGCTGCGATCGCAATTATCTAAGAAGCGATCGCATTTTATTTTCAGTTTTCAACATACAGGACATAATGCAATACGCTTCAGGTAAAATGTCTTGTCTCTGTATTTATGCGTTGGTCAATATGTAAAATCTATAAGTGGTTACGCAAATTTATTTATGTCATTGCGAGCGAAATGAAATGTAGCGAAGCAATCTCCAAAACCCTGCGATTGCTACCCTGCGGGAAGCCACTTCGTGTCTACATTTCGCTTCGCTCAATTCGCAATGACAAATGTATATTTAATTTTGCTCGACTACTTAAGACCTACTCTTGAGGGTTTGTTTAGCTCGGTTATTACGGATATAAAATTATAGCAAATTTTACTTTTATAGTCTAAATTAGCCAGTTTTTCGGTTAATCGCATATAATGTTGCGTTATAAATTACACAATCTTAACTGGAGCATTCCCTACCTGAAAGCGATAAACCTTAAACAAAAAGTGATATTTTAGACTTTTTACACAAGAGTTTTCATTTACGTAGGTTACAGGCGTAAGTGTATAGCAGCTTTGCGCTCTTACTATCACCTTCTATTTAATACGTTTGCAAATGGCCGTAATTACTTATATGGACAAATAAATCATTATGAGAAACAAAATAATAGCTTTTACAGTGGGATTGACCATGCTGCTAACAGCTAACCGCAGCATAGCTGGTGTCATCACACTTTATGATGGATCATCTAATGTCACACCCGATCAATACAACTCACCATCGCCTTGGCTAAGTTTTACCACTTTTAGGTATAACGGATCTACTTTTACTCCATTTGCGCCTGTGGGTACACAGAGCGCAACTGGTGGTGTGACCACATTAGATAGCACTACCAGTAACAATGACAGTATATATGCTGGCTACAGCAACTATAAGGTGTCATCTTTCTCCCCTGTAGGTATAAGCAAAGTTAACCCAGCATTTCCTACACTGGATCGAAATGCTGGTTACACACTCAGTTTTACCATGAAAATTAATACCGAAGCCGATACTTCAGATGCAACTCATCCCCGTGCTGGCTTCAGTGTCTTAGTTCTCAGTAGTGACAAGCAAGGTATAGAAATAGGTTTTAGAAGTAGTGAGATTTTTTCCCAGGCTAATGCAGCTTTTGATACTATTGGCGAACAAGTAACTGGCGTTTCCAGTTTGCTATCAAGCTTGAATACCTATGACTTGAATGTTTCTGGCAACTCCTACACACTAACTAACGGTACTACAACGCTTTTGAACGGTTTGCTACGCGACTACACAGCAGCTACTGGTATTAATGGTCTTGCGAGTCTCGTTTACAACACTCCTAACTATATTTTTCTCGGAGACAATACTACTTCTGCAAGAGCTAGTGTTGACATCCAATCTATCAATTTGACAACTGTACCCTACGAATTTTCACCAACTGCTGGTATTTTGGCATTAGTTGCTGGAGGTGCTGTAAATCATTTGCTGAAAAAGAAAAAGTCATGAAAATATCTGACTTTAATATTGTAGAACAGCTAAAAAAATCTAACTTTTGGCTAACTGCGATCGCTGTTGATTTAACAATCATTCAACTGAGTTTACATTGGAAGTTTAGCTCCAGTGTCGATGCTCTATTTATCAAATCTCTATTTTGGGCAAGTATAGTATATCTGATTGCTAAAAAACAGCATACTCTTAACCTAGAAAGTGATTTATTCTCTACCTTAATTGGCTTATTATTAATTGCTTTAACCCTAATTAAAAGCTTATCTTTATTTTGGTTTGAATCTTCATTCATCAAATTCTCTGCTTTGCTTTCATTCTTAGGGTTAGCTTTAATAGCATCAGGGATTAAAGGATTAAAGCAATATTGGCAAGAATTTATAATTATGGTTTTATCATTTGATGGAATCCTGTTATCATTACTTCCAGCCAAATTTGATATTAGTATATTATCTGCAAAAGCCGCAAATTTTGTACTTTGGTATTTAGGATTTCCCGTTTATCGTCAAGGTATTAATGTCATTCTTCCTACAGGAGCTATTGAAATCTATCCTGGTTGTTCTGGCTTAAATGCTATGTTAATTTTGTTGCAGTTATCGCTAATATTTATACTTGTATTCCCTATTAATATATTTCAGAAATTTCTGTTACCTATTACGGCTGTATTTCTGGCATTTTTCATTAACATTTTTCGCTTAGTATTGATGACTCTGTTAGTAGCAGCCTCTAATGATCAAGGATTTAAATATTGGCATGGAGAACCTGGTAACCAAATATTTTCAACTATCTCAATTTTGGCTTTCGGTTTTATCTGCCATTGGATATTAAAAGAAAAGAAACCAGTATGACAAAAGATGCAGAAATAAAAACAGAGAAAATCTGCAACCAACATATTTACAATATTCGCACCGATTGCTACCTTGGTTACTTGGACAGCAAATTCTTTTAGCTAGGCGCTGTATATGGGCAAGTTTATTCACCTCTATCAATAAATTTGACGATTATACTGCCTATAAATTTTTAGAAAAAGCTTGGTTATAAGTAGGTCGGCGTGAATATTTATCGTTGGGATGAGGCAGAAGGCAAAAGGCAGGAGGGTTTAAGCCTATTTGATTTTTCAAAACATAGTTTTGTTTTTCCACACCGTTCTACTTATTGTTATGCTTGGTGACGTTATCACTTTCTTAAACGTTAGATTTTACAACTTATATAAATATTTATGAATCAATTAGAAAAAGATTATTGGCCTTCTATTTTTACATTACGTTTTTTAGGTTATATTTTATTAATTTTAGCTGCTATTGATGTGATTAATATTTTAATTCCATTTAGATTTACTAATCCTGTTTGGGAATTTCAAATAATAGGGGCATTAGTAGAACATGCGCCTTTGCCTTTAATCGGCTCGACATTTGTATTTTTTGGAGAAAAAGATTACCGAAATAAAATAGAAGTTTGTATATTAAATTTTCTCTCTTGGGCTGCACTATTAGGAGGTTGTTTATTCTTCTTATTATTGCCTTTAGGAATTAATGATACCTGGCGGATAAATAATCAAAACTATGTGCAAATTACGAATCAAACAGCACAACAGATGACCCAAATACTCCAAGCTAAAGCATTATTAAATAAAGCGAAAAGTAATGAAGATTTAAATCGAATTTTCAAATCTTTAAATCCTCAAAGGAATACACCTGAGTTAAAGAATCCGCAAGAAGTAAAAACTCAACTACTATCACAAATTGGGCAATTAGAAAAAAACATAAATAATCAAGCGCAAGTAACACACAGTAATACTCGCAAAGAACTTATCAAAAATTCTGTCAAATGGAATTTGGGTGCTTTAGTTTGTTCATTTGCCTTTGTTTGGATTTGGCAGGCTACAGACTGGGCGCGTCTACCCTGGTGAAAGAAGAGAGTAAGGGGATAAAACCCCATATAAGACCTAAGAAGATGTTTATAAAGTCTAAATTAATATAAAACCAGGTGAATATAATTCGCCCAAAACTTTTACAACATCCTCTCCAGGGTAGGGCTTCAAATTCGGAAGCATTGAAACTTGCTTAGTACCTCTTAACTTATTGACAAATTATACATTTCTTGTGTGAGGCATAAGACTTCAGGCTTGTGGATGAGTAATGTACCAAGTTTTGTGATAATTTGCGATCGCTTCCGAATTATTTAGCTGACAAGTTGGATTCTAGATGTGATGTCATTTAGAGATCTACTAAGATGCCTACCGATTATGTTCTCTTTGTTCACGGAGTCAAAGTTCATGACTCAAAGGAATTTGAGAGATTATCCACCATCTTGCTGAATCGCATTCGGGACTCTATTAGCGATAAATCTAGAGTTGTAACGCCAATTTTCTTCTTCTGGGGGGATCTGAATTTGGCAGCACAAAAGGAATTAGTAGCAGGATTAACAGCATCACCAAAGTGGAGCGATTTTTGGTTTAGAGATTTTCGGACAGAGCAGATTCTTGAATTTGTAGGTGATGCAGCGCTTTACTTGAGTCGGCACGTTGGCACACAAGTGGTACAACGATTTCGGGAGAAGGGTTTGGGTGTGCTAAAAGGTGGTAACACAAGCGATCGCCTACATATAATTACTCATAGTTGGGGTACTGTCATCTTATTTGACATTCTCTTCGCTCGTCGCTGGGAAGACCCAATCTTGGATGTTGAAGTTCGTAACAGCGTCAAAGAACTTCGTAATGTCCTCTTTGGCTTAGATCCCAATCCTCAATCGGGAATTCCATTAGCTAGTATCCACACTATGGGTTCACCATTGGCACTGTTCAGTCTGCTGAATATCAGTGGCAATGTCAACGGAGTCAGTACCCACGATCTCACTCCTGATCTCAGCAGACTTTTGGCAAATTTATATACATTGCGGCAAAAACCTCTTCCTTGGCGTAATTTCGCTCATCCTGGCGATCCCATTGCCTACCCAATAGAAGGGCTGAAGCGAATGCTTTTAGATAGCAGCACGGCCTACGTAGATATCCAAGATGTGATTTCTGAACAAGGTAACATCTTTAACCGTCCATTTAGCCAAAAATTAGTTCCATTATTGTGGGGTGGGGAAGCACATGGCAGTTACTGGGATAATCCATTAGTTGGTAAAACCATTAGTGAAATAATTCGTGCAGCCGTTTAGTTAAATATCCAGTGGCGTAAACGCCACTGAAAAATCACGTTTGATTCTGTACCTAATAGCTACTTTCTACAGGATATGATTTTGCGATTAACTTTAGGTTTATCTTTCATCTACTAATTTTTAGCAACTTTAATAGTTAAACCTGTGGCAAATTTTATATAAAAATATAAAACCAATATAAATAAAATTATTTCAAATTCAATAGGTAACGCCTATTACAGTCCTAACATAACTTTATCTCTTATTAATACATTAAGTCTGCATCTCATCAAGCTCTTAGGAAAATGTTTTGATTAAGAACTTCATAGCTTTTATAGCTAGCCTAATTTTTAGTATTGCAGCAGCAATTATGCTCGAAGCTTTAGTCAAATCATTGAAAGTACCTACATTTACAACTTTGAGTATAGCTATTTTTGGTAGTTATCTCTTAATAATGTTTAGTATCATACAGAATCTTATTGCTAAATCTAGGAGAGCTAAATAAACCATAAAGTAAATTTAGCAACATATTTCCCAATGAAAATGTCACTCCAAGGAGTTTTTGGAGTGACCTCAAGCCCTAAGATGATGTATTACACAAGTAATTATTATGTACCCAATACTAGTATTCTTTGCTCTACCAAAAGAAAGTAAGTTTTAATAACCTTATCTATCGTAAGTAGTAGTTAAAATTCAATGGTTCGTGCCAGAAAACAGTTTCATAGACTGATTTTGCTTTCTGATGCTATTACAGCATAGGGAAAATAAACTACGATCAAATATATCTCTAACGTCATAGAATTAGATTTTTTTTAGACGCTCCAAGGACAGCTTCGCGTAAGTTGATGTTGCGCAAGCTATGTTAAATTTTGAAGTATATCCAGCGAGATTAGGCTGTACGTGCTTGGGCTAAATCCCAAATTAGTGTAATACAGGATGATGTAAGTAAACCTCTCATCCCAAAATCTTGGAAAGTTTTAAAAATACTATTTAAAACAAAATCCCCACATTGGAAGTGGGGAAGGTGAACCAAAGGCATTCTGATAGTACAATTGTACTTAAATAATTCAGAGGTGTCATCTGATTTTTGGTAAAAGTTCTAACTTTCTGCTTATACCAATTCCAGGAAAAAATGAGACAGATGCGTAGGTTGGGGAGCCACTCACGTGGGCGGGTTTCCCGGCTTGAGTGAAGTGGCGTTTGAACTGAGTCAAATCCAACAATTACAAGACTTTGGAATGTTGGGTTTCGTTCCTCAACTCAACCTACATCTACATCATATTTTTTGTGAAATGGTATTACTTGCCATACAAGCGCAGTTTTCTCGACGAAAAAAGCCCCTAGCCAGCACGATGCTGAAAGGGGATTAGGGAGTAATTGAAGTGGTTACTGCTAATCTTTAGGTAAAGCCAATGATCAAGGCACCACTGGCTCGTATCAAATAACCGAAACATTAGAGGGTAGAAGCACTGATAATTTCTAATATATTAGCATTAAAAATTACAAATGATAGAAAGAAATACTACTCCTTCTGGTTGTAGGATAGGCAGTTTCCCTTAACTAAAAATTTTCTCATTAGGGCGACGCAAATAAAGTTAATAGGCGGAGATATTCATTTGTAAGGGTTTCAGGTGTCTTGACGTTTTGTAATCATAGTTGGCTCTATTCTCGCCTACTTACTTAGCGACTGCGAATCAGGCGTGTGAGTTACTGAGATACTTGTATCCTAGAGATAATGCTGCTAATCAAAGAAATTTGTTGATTAACAATCCATTGATAAGTAGAACGGTGTGGAAAAACAAAACTATGTTTTGAAAAATCAAATAGGCTTAAACCCTCTTCCCTCCTGCCTCCTGCCTCATCCCAACGATAAATATTCACGCCGACCTACTTATTATTCAAGAAGCCTGCCAAATTTTGTCAATCGATGTCTGCATTCAGTAAGCATCTGCTCTAGATTAAATCTGATTTATTTTGCAATCTGTAATATTCCCTGCGCTGCATCTAAAGTTACCTCTACACCCACTGGTAAAACCGCGTTACAACTATCGTGGCCAAAAGGTAACCCAGCAACTACAGGAATACCCAAATCACCCAAGCGATCGCGCAAAACTTCTTCGACACTGAAGCTAGGCACGTTTGGTGGTGCTTCACATCCAGTAAAATCCCCTAAAGCAATCCCTTTAACTTTCGACAAAGCACCGCTTAAACGCCATTGAGTTAGCATTCTATCGATCCGGTACGGTGCTTCTGACACATCCTCAAATGCCAAAATTACACCTGCAAAATCTGGTTTGAAAGGTGTACCTAAAAGATGAGTTGCCACTGTGAGATTACCTGGGAGTAAAATTCCAGTAGCTACACCACCACCCCAACCATTACCTTTAAGAGGCTCAAGGTAATGGCCTTCGACCCAATTAAATAATCGCTCACGTGACCAATCTGGTTCATTGGCGAGAGTTGTTAATACAGGGCCGTGAACGCTAGAAATCCCTACATTGTATAGGCTCCACAACAGAGCCGTAATATCAGAAAAACCTATCAGCCACTTGGGATTGTGAATTGGAGATAATTCGGTTTGCCAATGCCAATCTTCTAGAATGCGGGTGCTACCGAAACCACCTCTAGCGCAGAGAATACCTCGACAATCTGGATCTTCCCATGCGGCTGCTAGTTGAGCGCGACGATTTTGATCGTTTCCTGCTAAATATCCCCATTTATCCGCAATCGAGGCGGGAACTTCTACTTTATAACCACGCGATCGCCAAATTTCTATACTTTGGTAGAAGGTTTCAAATTCTCGCAAAGCACCACTAGGAGCAATTACTCGCAGTAAATCGCCTGGTTTGAGAGGTGGAGGTAAGATTTTAGATTGCATAAATTATCTACTAGTACTAAAAATTACTACCTTTATGGTGCTAACAATGTAATGTAAGGATTGATCTTTTGTTTATTTTTTTTATTCAATGGAAATTTTATGCGTCAAGGAATGAAAGTTAGTCTGCTGCTACTAGCATTTGTAGGAAATTTGGCATGGTGCTCTGGCGCCAAGGCAAATTTTAACGGCAACCTCACCGTAGAAATTGATGGATTTAAAAATAAACAAGGGCAAGTCTGTGCCAGCATCTTTGCCAAGAGTCAAGGGTTTCCCAACAATCGCGATCGCGTAATCCAAAGGCAGTGTACCAAGATTACCGACATTCCTGTAAAGCTTACCTTTGAGAATTTGCCAGCAGGTAGTTATGCCGTTGCTGCCATGCATGATAGCAATGAAGACTTCAAACTCAATCGCAATAGCTTAGGGATGCCTACCGAAGGCTTTGGATTTTCCAAAAATCCTGAAGTTCAAAATAGTGCTCCCAAATTTAGCGATGCAGCAATTGTGTTGGCAGGCCCAAATACCAGCATCCAAATACATTTGAAATATTTTTGAGTCAATAGTCATTTGTTATTGGTCATTTGTCACTCTCCGCGTCCCCGCGTCCCCGCGTCCCCGCGTCCCCGCGTCTCTTTGTCTCCCCCTGCTCCTCTTTGGGCTGGCGTTCTGGCAGACTCTGTTGCTCTGATACCACACGGATGCGATGAATCTGATTCAGAGCATATCTTGCTGTTGACTGCACTTCTGGATCTGGGTCTTCCAGTGCATGTCGTAACATCTGGCTAATTTGGGACATCATATCGTAAACGCGAGTTAGGTCACGAATGGCATTTTGCCGCACTTGTGGATTTTCATTTTGGATGGAGATTGCTAAAGCACGGTTCATTGGTTTTAGTGTGCGGATGCTGATTTCGCCTAAAGCTGCCAAAATTAAGCTGTGTTCTTGAGAATCTGCATTTATCATTAGGTCTACTAAGGGCTGAATTGCCCTTGAGTCTCCTTGTTGCCCTAAATCCCAAATAGCCTTGTGTCGTTTTGCGGGATCGGAAGTGTATAAGTCTTTAATCAATTCGTCAACTATATTGACTTTGGCCAGACGGGAAGTTTGCGCTGGAGGCAACAATTTTGGGGTAACAGATGCTGTGGCTGCTGAGGAATTGGTTGCATCTGGATTAGCGTTAGACTCTGGTAATGGTGGTGCCATTGCGTCTTTGTCAGCTTCAGTCTTGATGTCACTATCCAAATTTTCTGAATGTTGCGATCGCTTGACCTGAGCGAACCATCTCATACAGTAAATGACTGCGCCAATACTTCCTAAAATCCCCAGTCCTAGTAGTGACCACCAAAGGATACTCTGTTTGGTTGACTTAGTTTTTGTACTGGGTTTAGCAGTAGGTGCAACAGAAGAAGTAAATGATTTTTTCGCAGCAATCGCTGCTTGCAGACTTTCTTGGGTTGTGCTGCCAACAATACCATCTGCTAGCAAACCCTGGGCTTTTTGAAATTGAGCTACAGCAACTTGTGTAGTTTCTTTGTACTGCCCATCAACTACACCATTGTAATATCCCAACTGTTTTAATTGGGTTTGCAGCGTTTCTACATCCGCTCCTGTACTACCTGGTCTGAGAGTAGTCGGCTGGACAACTTTAGTTGTACTGGCTTGTGCCAGTATGAAGATACTCGGCTTGGAATCAGGTATCGCTGGTTTCGCAGGACTCTGGTACAAACCCAGGGATATAAAACAGGTCAAGATAGGGACTGAGGAGTGGCATAGCCTCATATTACTAGTTTTGAGCAACGGGTACTTTTGAATTATTCGATACCACGATAACTTCAACCAGTCTAAAAGTTAACTTTTATTCTGACAAAAAATTACGTTCCCCGCAGGATCGCATCTTGAGCAGCATTTAAGAGGAAGCGGAGACGGTGTTCCGGAGCGACATAGCGAAATTTCCCCTATGTCAAATTCAGGGTAATTAGTTTGGCTGTATACATATAAACATTAAGCTTTAGTTACAAATAGTTTAAGTATAATTATTGGATGTAACTATGAATGAAATTTCATATGAATGAGTATTTCTTGCTAATCGCACACATAAATCTTCAACGTGATTGGATACACAGCATTGCGAGGAATCATGAGCACAATACAGGAGTTTGAATGCGTAGAGAGACTGAAAGTACTGGCAGATGAAACCCGTCTGTCGGTATTAAAAATTCTGATGCATAGTCCTATGCAAGTGGGGGAAATGAACAAGATTCTGGGTTTAGAACAAAGTCTGCTTTCCCATCATTTGCAAGTTCTGCGTCGAGCAAAATTTGTGGTTCGGGAACGCGATGGTAAAGCCTTTCTCTACCGTCTATCTCCAGAGATGGAAGTAACTACAGGTAGCGCCCTGAACCTTGGCTGTTGTGTTCTCTCGTTTAATTAAAAATTTTGGATTGAGATATAAATAGATGACGAAACGTCCGCAAATGATGATTTCTGTTGCAGTGGGATTGGTAACTTGCTTGTGGTTGCAAGGTTGCTCTTCACCTCAGCAGAATGTAAATAATAATCCAGGTAAGTCACAAGGCAAACTAGTACTAACTGGCTCTAGTACCGTTGCGCCATTAGCAGCAGAAATTGGTAAACGCTTTGAATCTAGTCATCGCGGTGTGCGAATTGATGTGCAATCAGGAGGGTCTTCCCGTGGCATTACTGATGCTCGTCAAGGTGTGGCAGATGTTGGCATGGTTTCTCGTGCCTTGAAGCCAGACGAAAAAGATTTAACAGCATTTACTATTGCTCGTGATGGAGTAACAGTGATTTTGCACAAAGATAATCCCGTGAAATCTCTAACTGACAAGCAGGTTGTAGATATCTATACTGGCAAAGTAACCAACTGGCAGCAGGTGGGGGGTAAAGCAGGAACGATTACCGTTGTGAATAAAGCCGAAGGACGTTCCACTCTGGAATTGTTTACCCATTACTTCAAGCTGAAGAATACAGATATTAAAGCACAAGTGGTAATTGGTGATAACGAGCAAGGAATCAAGACTGTAGCCGGAAACCCCAACGCTATTGGCTATGTTTCTATCGGTTCAGCAGAAAATAGTGCCGCCAATCAAGTACCCATCAAGCTGCTGCCTGTAGATGGTATAGCAGCGACAACGGCTAATGTGCAGAATAAAACCTTTCCCATTGCTCGCCCATTGAACTTGGTAACGAAAACCCAACCCCAGGGAATAGCAAAAGAATTTATTGATTACGCACAATCACAACAGGTAAGTGACATTGTTAAAAAGCAAAACTTTGTCCTCGTATCTAAATAGTGACCTGTGGTTACTTTGGATACTGCGGGGATTGGCAGCAATGGCAGGTGCGATCGCACTTTTAATTATTTTCTTTTTGATTCTCGAATCTCTACCAGTTCTTCAGCGCGTGGGAATCACTCGCTTTTTTAGCGACTCCTCCTGGAATCCAACTGCCAGATTTTATAACCTCCTGCCGATGTTGTGGGGAACACTGCTAGCAATGTTCGGCTCGGTGCTAATTGCTACTCCCATTGGCATTCTCTCCGCAGTCTTTTGTCAATTTTACGCCCCACCCACATTAGCTAAAATCTACCGCAGCCTAATTGAATTACTAGCGGGAATCCCTTCTGTAGTCTATGGCTTTTGGGGATTAGTGGTGTTAGTTCCCCTAATTGGCAGAATACATCCACCCGGGCCAAGCTTATTAGCTGGGATTGCCATTCTCACCATCATGATTTTGCCGACAATCGCACTGGTAGCCGATGCCAGTCTAGCGAAAGTCCCGTTATCTTATCACCAAGGAGCTGCCGCCTTAGGATTATCGCGGTGGGCAACTATCTCTAAAGTGGTCTTTCCGGCTGCCAAATCGGGATTATTCACAGGCATGATTTTAGAAACAGGTCGTGCAATTGGCGAAACAATGGCAATTTTAATGGTGTGCGGCAATGTCGTACAAACTCCTAAATCTCTGTTTGATCCGATTCGTACCCTCACAGCTAATATTGCTTTAGAAATGGCATACGCCACCGGAGATCACCGTTCTGCACTCTTTGTTAGCGGTTTGGTGTTGATGGGGCTGATTGTACTGTTAGTTGCTGTTGCTGAAATTATCAGTCAGGGAAAAATTTAGGACTTAGAGTACCGCGACTTATAACCAAGATTCAAGAGAAAAAGTTTGTGCTTGCTGAATGCGGACAAAATCGCTGTCAGCAGAAACCAGGATAAGATTATGCTGAATCGCTGTTGCTGCAATCCAAAGATCATGATCATCAAATCCCAAATTTCCAACACTTGTACTCCGACGTTTGCTTTTATCTTTAGGGGCAAACTGATTAAAAACTTTTGCTTTGAGTTGACTGTAAAAAACGGCAGTTTCTTCGTCAATAAAATACAAGTCAACTCCCATCAAAAATGCTTGAACTGCTGCAAGATTTTGGGCTTGTCGTTTTGATTTCTCAGTCATGTAGAGCAGTTCGCCGTAAGTGATGATGCTGATACCGATTTCACTACCAGAACGAGATTGCAGAGCAGTAATGACGTTAGGAATGTTATCAATTATGTAACTGCAATGGTTGGTATCTAATAGATACATGATACAGAAATCAAAACTGGGTTTGAGAACGGGTTTCTTTTACTGAGTGCAGGCAATCTTCCAAATCATCACCTTGCCATGTTCCAGCAAATTTTAGCAAATCATCTGCCTTGGTTCCTCGTTTTATTGGAGCAAGCCGACGAAGTGGGCGTTGACTAATAGTACTTTTGTGTTGGAGGGAATCCAGAAAATCGCTGACCAAGGAAAGTTGATCGGGTGGCAATTGAGCTAATTGTTGTTCAATTTTTTGCCGCAGTTCTGGGTAACTCATTAGCACCTCGCTTTTTCGATTGCGTAACTTATCGACTTCTTAATTTTATAATTGAGTTAAGCTTATACCTCAATTTTTAGATTTTTAATCTTAAATTTTGGATTTGAAATTTTAAAATTTCAAATCCAAAATTGATTAACTCATCACTTTTTCAATGCAAAATCTCAAAGCTAAAATTCCAAAACTGAGAGTTTTTCAAGATTTACTACCAACAATGATTGTTTGGATGACTGCTGTGCTGGTAACTGCCATATTCTTGTGGATACTCAACGATATTTTCTGGCATGGTATCGGCCACTTGTCTTGGCAGTTTATCACCACTGAACCTGTGAACGCTGGTAGAGAAGGGGGAATTGCACCGATTTTAGTTTCCACCTTGATGATTATGGTGGTGTGTATGGCAGTCTCCATTCCTATTGGTGTGGGTACAGCCGTATTGCTGGCAGAATTTACCCCAATTGATAGTATCTTTGGCGGATTAGTGCGGCGCAGTTTAGATGTTTTGGCTGGTGTCCCTTCAATAGTCTTTGGGTTGTTTGGTAACGTCTTCTTTTGCAAAATTCTTGGATTGGGATTTTCCATCCTGTCGGGAGGGCTAACCTTGGCGTGTATGGTGTTGCCAATCTTGATTCGCTCGACAGAAGAAGGATTTCGGGCTGTTCCCCAGGAGTATAGATTAGGAGCCGCATCTCTTGGTTTTTCCCGTACAACTACGCTATTTAAATTATTGTTACCCGCCGCTGTACCTGGTT
The DNA here is from genome assembly GCF_002154725.1 of Nostoc sp. 106C. Classification (GTDB taxonomy): domain Bacteria; phylum Cyanobacteriota; class Cyanobacteriia; order Cyanobacteriales; family Nostocaceae; genus Aulosira. Next base: position 31,791 of record NZ_MTAW01000067.1, read on the forward strand.
TAGTGGTGGGATTAGTGCTGGGGATTGGCAGAGCGATCGCAGAAACTGCTGCTTTAATTTTTACTAGTGGCTATGTAGATAGAATGCCAGAATCATTGCTAGATTCTGGACGTGCGCTTTCGATTCATATTTTTGATTTATCGATGAATGTCTCTGGTGGCGATGGTAATGCTTACGCCTCAGCATTGGTTTTACTTTTATTGCTGCTGTTAATTAATGGCACAGCAGCTTGGATTGCTGAAAATTGGTTGCACAGGAGAATTATTAACTGATGAAACTGTCAGATTCCAACCACAACCCTAGCAGAACTGTTCAACCATTAATTCAAACAGAAAACTTGACCTTGCAATATGGGCAAAAAACAGCCTTTGCTAATGTTAATTTTGCCATCAATGCAGGTGAAATCGCTGCTTTAGTTGGTCCTTCAGGTTGTGGGAAAACCAGTTTTCTCAGTTGTCTCAATCGCTTGACTGATTTGATTCCCCATTGTCGAGTCAAAGGACGAATTCAGATTGGTACTTTAGATGTGCTCAATACCAAGATAGATGCGATCGCGCTGCGGCGTAAAGTTGGCATGATCTTCCAAAAACCAAATCCTTTTCCTTTATCTATCTGGAAGAATCTAGAATTACCTTTGCGAGAACATGGGATCAAAAACCGCGAAAAAATTGATGCGATCGTGGAGACAACCCTCACCGATGTAGGATTGTGGGATGAAGTCAAAGACCGATTGCATACTTCGGCTTTAGCACTTTCCGGCGGACAACAGCAGCGCTTATGCATAGCTAGAGCTTTAGGTTTGCAACCAGAAGTTTTACTATTGGATGAACCTTGTAGCGCCCTTGATCCGATTTCTAGTGGTGTGGTTGAAGATTTAATTACCAGCCTGCGGGGGCGTTATACCTTGCTAATTGTCACTCATAACCTCGCACAAGCCAAGCGAATTGCCGATCAAGTAGCCCTGTTTTGGGTACAGGATGGAATAGGTCAACTAATTGAATCGGGAACAGTAGCCCAAATCTTTGAATCACCCCAACATCCTCTAACGGCTGCTTATGTCACAGGTGCAAGGGGTTGAGCGCCAAGAGCTAAAGGTTAATAAATAAACCAGAAATAGCAGCGATCGCATTGATTTCTGGTTTATAACTCTACACAATCACCTGAACTGCAAGAACAAGAATAACCACGAATTTCGGATAACGAGCTGGCACTGGAATAAGTGGCTTGTTTTCCTTAATCGGGTTCTAGTTAAAGCTTTAGTTAAAATTTATACTTTGATAATCGATTCTAGATTATTCTGCACCAGATAAAGTTCTTGATACTTTTGGGAAATCCACGCCTTATCAGCTTCACGTTCTTCTAAAGTCTCTTGGTGAACTTTTTCCTGTTGTTCTAGGAGGTTTTCGTAAAGTGAGATAGCTTCACCAATAACTCGACTTGCCGATTCGACTTTGCCATCAAAAACTGTATCAATAATTTCGCTTAGTTTATCAGCTACTTTATCTAGAGACTCCTCAAATTTTTGGAATCCTAACTCTAAAACTTTACTCTTAATTTGGATATGTATTCCATCAATATCTAACATCCCTAAACCAAATGAACCAGCAATTGCAGCTATAACACTGGTAACAATTATTGCGATGAAACCAACTCCTGTAAATACAACTAATGCAGCGGCCAATGCACCACCTATACCAATACCGCCACCTATTCCTGCGAAACCCATAAAATCATCGCTGATCCCGTTAATTGATAGTTTCAGTTGTTCGCTAAAATTCGATTTTGTTTCTATGTCTAAATTTTTAAAATCTGCTTGAATAGCATCTAATTCATACTCAATATGAGCATCTAAAACTTCAACATATTCTCGCAAAATAACCTGCTTCAGTTTTTCGTTGCCCCACTTATCTATTTCTTCCGATAAATTTCTTATAAATTGATTGGTGTAATCTCTTATAAGTTTATCTTGACTCCAAACAGGGCTGTGTTCTGAATACCAAAATTGACTTTTGTCAACCATGCGTTGATATAAACCTTCATACCAATCCTTCCAAGATTCAATTGCTTGTGTGAATACTTCTTCTTTGATATTTTCTGCTATTAGTCTAATTTTTACATCGCGCCCACTGGCTTCTCCAATTTGTTCTAGAATTTTTTGTGTTTCAACTTCCGAAATTTTAATTTTACCTTCTAATGTATTCTGAGCTTGATTAAGAGAAGCTAAAGTTTTTTGAATTAAATTATTAATGTCATTGGTTGAACGCTGATTTTTTAATAAACCACGTTCAAAAATTAAAAAATTCTCTATTGATGAGGTAAACTTACGAAAATCTTGAAGATGCTCATCCTCCTTACCTGCCAAAATTGCATCAAGTGCAGCTTGAGCAGAAATAAAATGAACACGATTTACACCTGATATTATTGGATTCTCACCTTGGACAAACTTTGTAATTCGCTGTTTAATCTGCTCCCTACCTTTTTCAGTACGGATTAAATCCATAAAATTGCAGATGACAAATAAATTATTCGCTGGCTCTGTTTCTTTACCGCCATTAAGATGGACTTTTAAATCATGCAGCAAATTGCGTTCTCCCTCTGTCAAGGGACGCGAAGCGTTAGTGAGAAAAATCACAGCATCAGTATTTGCCAACAATTTTTGGGTAATAGCAGTTCGTTCGGGGTGTTCATTTAACCCTGGCGAATCAACAATTTCTACCCCACTACTGCATAATTCTAAATCAGGATGTTCAAAAATAAGTTCTTCAATTTCTGATTGAGCTAGCTCATCACTCAAACAATCAATTGCTGCATCTTCAGAAATACTCGCTTTTTGTTGGTATTCATCAAATGGAATTTCTTCTTCTCTACCATCCTTATAAAGACAGACTACCCGTTTTCGTTTTCCATATTTCAAAACAGTTACAGTGCCACTACAAGGAATCTCTCTTGCTGGTTGAATTGTTTCACCAAGCAAAGCATTAAGTAAAGTGGATTTTCCTTGACTAAACTCTCCAACAACTGCTAACCGAAATCGCTGCGATTGATTTTTCTCCCATACTTCTTTTGCTTCTTCTATCAAAGAGTGAGGTAAAAAAGCACTCTCTTGACACTCTTGAATGATCTGAAGAATCTGTTCACTTAAATTATCTAATTGCTGGCGATACTCTTGAAACTTCTTTAACTCATCGTAAGAGATAACTATGCGCTGTGGATTTGCTTGAGTTTCAGCTAAAACTGGTAAAGTTGCTAACATATCCCGCGCCGCCTTCACAAATATAGTATCCATCTCTTGAAAGCGTGCAGTATCGAGTAAAAAACGGACTTCTTCTAAAGCTACTGAATCCACATTTTCTTGATGGGTAAATGCAGATTCTAAAATTGCTAAATGTTGTGAATTAATACCTAAATGTTTAGCTAAAATATCCAAATATTTTTTTCACGGGAGTCCATTTCCCCATCAGCAGCAGACATTTCATAACCAAATCCAATTAACAAAATTCGTTGAGATTCCGTCAGTGGAGCAGTTAGTGTTAACAAATTATCACTTTTTTTATAAAGCTGATTTTCTTTAACACCCTTAATCATTAAATGCGTTAATCGACGTACATCACTGTCTGGCGTACTGAAGCGATACAGCGTTGCCAGTAGCCTTTGTTTCTCTGAATCTGCTACTGTGCCATCAACAAACATCACACCTAGCAACACTGTTACCAAACTTGCCAAAAATATCACTGGTGGTGTCAAATATCTTTGACTGAGCTTTTGTCCAGTAAGATGGGATAATAAATCAACTGCTTCTGTGCTATCCAGTGATGTATTCATAAAGACTATCAACCGCTAGAGTTTTACGTGTTTAGTATGCCCACTCATTAGTCAGAATTTATCTAAGTACTGTGTAAATACGGTTACTTCTATACTGAAATAACAGCTAGGGTTGAATAGATAAGCTATTAGTAAATAAAAATATGTTGTTTGAATTCGCCCCTGCAATTCAAGCTGGGATTGAAGCTGGTAAATACTTACAAGTATTTAGTAATGGAGTACCTATCGGTTTAGCACGGGATGCGGTAAATGGACAATTTGTTGCTAATGCTATAGGTGCAACAGTACAGAACAATCCTTTAGCACCCCTAGTTTCACCTGTGCAGTTTGTGATGCAAGGAGCAGGTATGGTGCAAACCCACATGGGTTTCCAAGAAAGCTATCGACAAATTGGTGTAGTGCAAACTGGTTTACAATCGCTGCAAAATAGCCTGGGTGTTCTGCAAGCGACTACCGCATTGATTGGTGTAGGAACTGTAGCTGGTGTGGTGCTTGGCGCAGTCAATTTACACCAAACTCTCAAACTCCGTAAAGAAGTCGAGCAAATGCGCTGGGAAGTCAAAAACGGCTTTATTGACTTAAAACAAGCACTCAAAGATCAAGGAGCAGAAATTCGGCAAATAATTGAGCAAGTAGCCCAAGACATTAAATTTGAACAACATCGTCTAGTTTTAATACGGGCTTATGGATTATTTCTCCAAGCACTAAACCGTTTTCGTTCAGCGATGCAATTGCAAAATGCTAGTCGCAGAAATGCAGAAATAGACGGCTCAAGAGAAATGTTATTTACAGCCTTAGCAGATTACACTAATCCTCACCTATTAGAAGAAACTTGTGCGCCTGGACAGCTACGCAGATTAGAATGTGCTTGGGCAATAGAACAGGCGATTGTGGCAACATATCAAGCCCAAAACGAAATGTCAGCCGTTAGTGACAGACTTTACTCCCTTCAAAATACTATTAGCGAAAATGCTTACAGGATAATTGAGTCATGCGATTCACACGATGAACTCGATTTCCTGTTCCCTGAAATAAGTCGTATTCGTAACCATGATTTAGCAGTTGTAGAGACATGGCAAAATCAAGTAGATTGGATGCGATCACTCCCTCCATCAGAACTTAAACTCTTAAATAGCAGTGATTTCAGCACTTCAGAATTTAACGACACCCCAGACAGCAAGCAAGCTACAACCGCTTTAGCAGAACCACCAGAACAAGTTGCATACGAAAATTTAAGCGAAAAATCTCACTTTTACTCCCTGCGTGACCAGCTAATATTTATGTTCAAACCAGCACTACGTCAAGACCATGAAGCCTATGTACATCAACAAGCTGGTGTTGCTGGTTATAAAACATTAGTTTCCAAGAATTTACAGCAAGCTTCTGACTTAACAGTTGCAAACCTCTATTACTACTTCAAAATTCGGGATGAGTCGGAAACTGAGAAAGCTGAAGTAATGGAGGCAGTAGGAATATAAGTGCTATTAAGGTAATAAGTAGGTCGGCGTGAATATTTATCGTTGAGGCAACGTAGAAGGATGTTCGGCTATCACTCAGTCGAGCCGTTAATTATGTAACTAACCTGAGTTCGGGATAAGAAATCCTCAAACCCCTTGATTTTTCGTTGTCTGGTCTGAAACTTTGTTTTCATATATTTTCAATAAGGCATGTTGTTGATATTAATCTCATTTGTGAACCTTATTGACGAAACGATTCCACTTTAATCACTTCTTTTACCACTTAGAATTTTGCTCAATCTATACACAATAAGCTTTTTAGCTTCTGGCTTAACCCGAACTCAGGTTAACTACAATGAATAAGCCAAGCGGATTGCCGATCGTGTAGCTTTATTTTGGATACAAGATGGTATAGGACAACTAATTGAATCAGGGACAGTAGCCCAAATTTTTGAATCACCCCAACATCCTCTCACGGCTGCCTATGTCACAGGTGCAAGGCACTAAAATATCAACAATCCCAATTTTTCCTCAGAAACAAAAATGAGTGATGTTCAAAGTGAAGATCTACCAATAGAGAACAAAAGACTATCAGGTCAAGAGGAATATTCTGCTGTAAAAAATGAACAGCAGCCCAAGGAAAATTCCCTATCAGCTCGCCCTTGGACAGGAATTAGGCAATATACAAATCAATTATCGCCAAAATTAGCTAACCCAGGATATATCAAAAGTGCGCGTCAAATATACGATCGTTTGAGAGGTGAATTAATCAATAATTATTCCGGTTGGTATGTTGCCATTGAACCCGATAGCGGTGATTATTTTCTCAATGCCACTAAAGCTTTAGCCCAACAGCAAGCGAGACAACAACATCCTTTTAGACTAATTTGTACCTTCAAATTAATTGCCACAGGAGCATCGTAAAACAACTTGATTCCAGGAAAATTTAGCAATCAAGGCGAGTTGATTTTTGAAATTGACCTCGTAGCATCCGACGGGCTAATTATTACAGTTGATGCACTGCTCGATACAGGTTTTACTGACTGGTTAGCAATCAATACCCAAGATGCTCTTGCCTTGGGATGGGAACTAGTGGATAGTGAAGAAACTCGTCTGACCGCACTGGGAGAAGCCCAGTTTAAGATTTACACTGGTACAGTTAGTTTAGATACTCAAGAATTTAATATTCCTGTAATTGTAGGAGATGAAATTGCAGAATTACTCCTGGGTCTACCTTGGCTGTTTACCAGAAGATTAGTAGTTGATTTTCCACAAGGTTTATTAACTTTAGGGTAAAATTTCTGGTTCAGATTCTCTCACAGATAAAGTTACAGGATTAACTTTCTTCGCACTAGATGGTTCTGAAATAGGTTGCTGATTTGTAGTTGTATCACTCACAGTAACCGTTTTGTTTGCTGCCAAGTTATCGCGCTGATTGATTAGATAGATACTAATTAAAGTTAGACAAACACCAATCCATTGCAACGGACTGAGAACTTCTGAGAGGAAGAGGTTACCGAATAGCAGAGCAAAAACTGGCGTCAGAAAGGTGAGAGAACTGAGACTGGTAAGATTGCCACTAGAAGCAAAGTAGAAAAATAATCCATAGGCGATCGCACTGCCAAATATTGTGGCATAACCTAAAGCCACCCAATCAGATGGTACAAGATTCTGCCATTGCTGGGATTCTACAACTGATGACATTCCCCATAATGGCAATCCACCGATAATCATGTGCCATCCCGTAGCAGCTACCGGATCGGCATAACGACAAACAAACCGAATCAACACTGTTCCCACCGCCATTGACAGCGCTGCTAACAGCATTAACCACTCACCACTGGCAAATAACTCTTGCCAGTTGCCAATAGCGATATTGACACCTGAACCGAGAGCCTGAAAAATCCACTCATCAGGTAAGCCAATTAAACTGATACCAGAAACCCCCAATCCTAGCCCTAGCCATCCCCAAACACCGATACGTTCTTGAAATAGCCATAACGACAACAAGGCCACAGCCAATGGTTGAGAATCAATCATCACAGATCCTAACCCAGCGCTAGTTCTCACTAATCCTTCTGCCAAAAAGCCTTGAAAAAGAGTACCATCCACCAAGGCAAATAAGGCAATCCATAGCCATGCGCTCCATCCTTTGGGTTGAGGTCGACCCATAAATGCTGCTGCGATTAGAATTAATACTCCAGCTGGTAGCAACCGTAGGCCTGCCATAAATAGCGGCGTAGTGTGAGGTATCACTCCTTTCATTGCGACCATTGCTGTACCCCACAAGAAAAAAGGGGCAATTAGTAGTAGGGGAGCGATGGAAAGAGGAGATGCACTGAATTTCAGCTGCATGGGTTTGCTGAGCCTTGGTTTAACAGGTGCAAAAATTGCTTTACCTAATTTTACCTAAATATGTCGTTTTGTGAAGGAAGTAATACTCATACCATTTTGGATTTTAGATTTTGCGAAAAGTTGAGCCAGTGCGTTGGAGAGCCAGTGCGTTGCGGTGAATCCAGCCCTGAAGGAGGGTTTCCCGCCGTAGGGGACTAGTGAACCCGGAGGGAGGTTCCCCTGACAGGTGTAGGTATTTTACGCTGAGGACAAGTGTGAGTAATAGAAAGCA
>NZ_MTAW01000139.1 GCF_002154725.1 Nostoc sp. 106C
TATCTTCTCAAATTTTTGTCCTGCATAGCTTAGAGTTGCCTTGTCACCCTCTAAGCTTGTCGACTTTGAGAGTCTTTTCTATAGAAGCAGATATCACTTTCTCGCTATTGGGAGTGACGGTGACTGCTGTTACTTCACCACTATGATCAATAGTGCGTAGCAATCGTCCTCCTGGACGAGTTAAACTAGCTGTTAAAGGATGCAACCAACTTGTTTGACTTTGTTTTGCTACCTCCAAAATCTTCTGAATCTCTGGTAATTCAAAACACTGCATTCTACCCCATAATTGCACTGCTAGCTGTGTTTTATCTTGAGTCAAAATGTGAGCAGATAACCGTAAAGTTCCTTGTATTAATTTGAGTGCCCTGATTTGCTCCTGGTCAATCGCTGGGTTTTTTAAAACCTCTGACATATGAATCAAATCATAATCTTCAATTAGCAGCTGTACTCCAAACTCAGGATGATTAAGCTTGGCATTGATGAAATCAAAATCAGCCAGGGTTTGCGAATACTTCTCCAAGTTTCCCGACTTCACTAAGCTTGAGGCTAAACTACCCAAGTAAGCACGTTGAAAAGCGGGGCTTTGTGCCGCTAACTTGTTAGCAAATTCTCCCATATCACGCCATCTTCCTTACAAGGTAGTCTGCAATGCCTTGATTAACCTGTTGAAATAGCTTGCGTTTAGCATCCAAAACCCGTTTTGCTTTCAAGAAATCTAAAAAACTAGCGTGATAAATGCTATAGCAGTTTTCTTCCGCCAAAATCTGCGGCTTCAAATACTCAACCCACTCATCTAAAATTGATTGCACCTCATATTCATCCTGTTGGGCAATATCCGCTATCATCTCACAGGGAATCGGTGTGCTAATCTCCACTAAAATAAACAGAATAAATACCTTTACTTCTTGGGGTTTTTCATCCATCCCCATGCGCTGCCAATGGACTTGATAATAATCTTGCAGACCAGCGGGTAATTGCTTTAAACTCAGGTCATTATAGTCACCTTTAGCAATTCCTGGTAAAACATAGCGCAGGTACATAAAGTTATTTTCACTCTTAGTTGCTACCTGCTCTACAAAATCGTTATCAGAAATATTGCGGTTTTGAATCCATTGTCTAATTGCATTCTTATAATCTTGATCCTCATTTAAGAAGAACCGAATATACTCTTTGATATCTTCACGACTCAAGTTAACATACTGACTTCCCCTTAAATCTAGTTCTTCTACCGGAACATCTGGTGCAGACAAGCGTTTTTTATCTATAGTATATGGTCGTCTAGTCAGCAGAAAATAGACACGTTCCGGTAGCGCCGTTGGTAAATCTAAAAGATTCTCCCCAGCTTCTTGCTCCACCTCATCCAAAGCATCAACTACAATTACCAAATGTTCACTCACAGGAATTTTCTTACTAACCTGTTCTAGTAAATCAGCTAAATTAGCCTTCTCAGCATTCTGCAACTGGTAACGCTTAATTAATTGTTTGCGAATACTTTCAAGAAATAGCTCCGGTCGGTTACGACCATCAGAGCGAATATTAAAATAGCATGGTGATTTATTGTCCCAGACGTATTTAGCAGCAATGGCACTTTTCCCCATCCCTGCATCACCCACCACAGTAAAATAACCACTGCGATTTTTGTCGCAAAATTGCTTAAATGCGTCAAACACAAACTGACGACCGCAAAACGAGCGAATTTTTTCTTTAATTAATGACTTAAATTCCCGTGGGTACTCATCTAAATTCCATTCCGGGAAAGGTTCAAAATCCTTTGACTTACTTCTTTTAGCAACTTTAATAAATATTTCCCCAAACTCCTCCAACTCCGATCGCAACTCAATTCTCTTCAATCGGATATCAAATTCTAAATCATTTCCCTGTAAAAACTTTTCTACTTCCTTGACAAAACCTAAGGGATTATTGGAAGTATAAGCACTCCAAAAAGCTTTTTTTATCTCTGTTTCTCGAAAAAGATTCAGCATTGCTTCCGGCTTACCGACACCATACTCAATTAAAGAGTAGATATAAACACCCTCAACATCTTTAGGTGGTTGTGCTGGGTCAAAATTGAATTGTTTTAAGGTTCTGACTACAGTTTCATTGCGTTGAGCTTGATTAATAACTAGAGAAGCCGCAGGTTTAGCAATACTCTTAAGTGCATTAACTACAATATCAATACTCATTTTCACTAAGACTAGAGATAATTTTTACACCTGTAACCTATCCTAACGACAGATGACAAAATTGAGCTTTTGTAAAGCCATATTGCAGCTAAAGCTTCCTCTTCCCTCTTCCTTCGTGTCCTTAGCGCCCTTGGCGGTTCGATTTTACATAGATATTTTTGTCTCACGCAGAGGCGCAGAGACGCAGAGAAGAACAACAGAGGTGTTGTGATAGTGTCATTTCGAGTGATAAACAGCAAATTTCAACTTCTGAACTGCATCGTTCTCGTTTAGAACAGGAAGATTCTCGTTCGGAACACAAAACTTCGCCCTCTGAACACGAACGTTCGCCTTCGGAACACGAACATTTGCCTTCAGAACACGAAACTTTGCCTTCAGAACACGAACTTTCCCCTTCAGAACACGAAACTTCACCTTCGGAACACGAACTTTCAGCCTTTAAGCCTCAACTGTCATGTTCTAGAGCCGAAGCTTCAAGTAAAAAAGGCGTTGGCGTAGCCCGCCGCAGGCATCGCTCGATCATTATCTAAAATAAAACGTGGTGCGATCGCACCCATCTCCAAAATTACTCGGAACATAGTGCGATCGCTGACAAATATACTTCATCCTTGACTAATATTTCCGCTCCTTGGGCTGAAACATCGTAATCGCTACTGGGCGATACTGGATATCAATGCCGGCTGGTGAATAGTAAGCCATTGTATGCTGAAGGAATTTGTCATCATCTCTTTGGGGATAATCTTCACGGAAATGTGCACCGCGACTTTCCTGACGATTCAGCGCTGATGCGAGAATTGTCTGTCCCACTACCATTAAACTCCGCAATTCTAAGGCTTCTACAATTTCTGTATTCCAAGAATTGCCTTTATCATCTAAATATATTTGTGGATATTGCTGTTGTAATTCTTCAAGTTTATGTAATCCTTCTTGCATTAAATCTGCGGTGCGGAAAACGCCGCAGTATTGAGTCATGCAATCTTGGAAAGCTTCACGAACTTGGTTAATCCGATATTTCCCTGGCTGTTCTAGCAAAGCTTGGATTTGTTGCTGGGCTTCGTTAATATAACGTTGTTCGTCCACCATCGGTAATTTGCGATTTTGCACAAATTGCGCGATCGCCGCCCCGGTTCGCTTGCCATAAACTACACATTCCAATAGGGAATTACTACCAAGGCGATTGGCACCATGCACGGAAACACAAGATGTTTCCCCAGCCGCAAAGAAGCCCTCGACAAAATCGTCGCCACTACTGCGGACTCGACCATCAGTGTTAACAGGGATACCACCCATACAATAATGAATGGTAGGACGTACAGGCATGGGCTGAGTCACAGCATCAACACCCACTAAGCGATGGGCTTCTTCCCAACAAAAGGGAACACGACTCATAATTTTTTCTCTGCCCATGTGGCGCAGATCCAGATAAACAAAGGGGCCACCAGCACTACCATCAGGATGAATACCACGCCCAGCACGAATTTCGTAAGCGATCGCTCTTGAGGTAATATCGCGTGGAGCCAGTTCCATGCGACTAGGTGCGTAGTTTGCCATAAAGCGATCGCCTTCGGAGTTGATGAGATACGCTCCTTCTCCCCGAACTGCTTCTGAAATCAGCACCCCTACCGGATATAAGCCAGTCGGATGGAATTGCACAAATTCCATATCTTCTAGGGGCAAACCTGCGATCGCAGTCATTGCCAAACCGTCACCAGTAGAAGCGTAATCATTTGAGGTGGTGTTATAAACGCGACCATAACCACCAGTGGCAAACATTACTGCCTTAGCCCGTAGCACCTCGATATGCCCATCCAAAAGATGGTACATCACCACACCCTTTGCCTGCCCTTCTTCCAAAATCAGGCGCATCACGTACCATTCTTCGTAAACTTGCACACCATAACGCCGTAAGTTGTTCACCAATTCGTGCAAAATTGCGTGACCAGTCTTATCAGCAGCGTAGCAAGTACGATTGTGGGAATGTCCGCCAAAAGCGCGTTGGGCAATGCGACCATCCGCCAAGCGCGAGAACAAAACGCCCATATGTTCCAAGTCAATCACCACATCTGGCGCTTCCTGAGCAAGAATTGCTACAGCGTCTTGGTCGGCTAAGTAGTCAGAACCCTTGACAGTATCAAATGCGTGTGCTTCCCAACTATCTTCTGAATCAACATTCTTCAGCGATGCTGCCATACCACCTTGAGCCGCCACCGAGTGGGAACGAATAGGGTGAGTTTTGGCAACCACAGCAATATTTAAACTGGGGTTAATGCGGGCAATTTCCACAGCCGCGCGGCATCCAGCCAAACCACCCCCGACAATAATCACATCATGTTCAAGCATAATTAGTTTTCACTAGCCCCCGACTGCAAAAAGCTGCTGTTCTATTGTAGAGATGCGATTCCTCTGGCAGTGTTGTACCTGTTTAAATTTGTCACATCTTTCCTATGTGCAAATATTCAGCCACCAGGATATTTGGCACAATTAGCTTGTTCTGTTGAATTTTAAATTAGTTAATAAAACTTTTCCTACCAGCCTTGAAAGAGCGCTGAGTACTGAGTCAATTAGCAAGGGTTATTAATTCTCCGCCTTCCCTCGTCTGGCTTGTCCTCCCTGTCCCTGTTTCAGGCATGGCGATGAAATTTTTTCATTAGGGCTACCTTCGTCTTCTACCATTACTAGTCACAAAAAATTCCCTGCCACAGGACAGGGAGATGATTGCGATTTTGGATTCTGAATTGAGATTTTGCCTAATTAGGTAACTCGTCGGTAGATACTGATGATGCTTCAGCCAGACGACTCAATCCCAAAACGCAAATCTCCAATTTGAAAATCTGTTCAGCTAGTTGCTTGTACAGGTTTTTGCTGAGAAACGTTACCTGGTATAGGCTCAGTCTTAGTTCCTGGCTCTACAGCAGTTAGTTCAATATGATTTAACAATGTAGTTACAAACGCAAATAACAAGAAAGGCAGCGATAGCAGAACTACGAGGCCAACAGTGGCTAAAGCATAAACTGGCCGTCTAGCACCCATCAGTGCCAAGGCTGATGCCAAACTAATGGTAATTGTAATTAACCAAACAATTATTTGACCATAGATATCACCAAAGGTCAACGTACAGACAAACCGATAGTTTTGAATATTATTCATGTTCATCACATGTGCCTCAAGTCTCTCCTACTAGGTTCTACCTTAGAGCCAGGTTTGGCTAGCAGCCAATTTCTCAATATTTTTCCAAGCTTTGTAATATTAGTTTACAATTAACTTGTTTTGATTAAGGCGCAATGTTCTGTTTCTCCGAGTAATTTTTAATTCCGTAACATAAATATGGATTGTTGCGCTAAAAAACCAAGACACAAAGAAACTTTTTGCGTCTTGGCTTCTTGGTTAAAGATGTTTAACTAACTAATTTACAACATCTCTGTCTCACCCATTGTCAGATAAGTGATAAGGTGCTGGTCGTCGAAATCTGATGAGTATGGTTAAGCTTTAGCCTGTTGAGAAGCTGCTTTTATCTTCTTCATTAGCAAGCCAATACCACCAGCTAGTACTGTACCACCTATGGTTAGGGGTTCAGGAACTGACTGAGCACTGACACTAACATCGTCCAAACGCAAATAACCAGGATCGTTTCGGAAACCGAACTTCAACTCTGTAGATGCTGCTGTTGCTACAAAGTTGTATACGTATTTAGTGTAATCCTGAGCTTTAATATTCTCTTGGTTGAAGAATGTATTACCATTGACAATAGTTTGAAATTGGTTAGGTGTATACCCATCGCTTTTGAGAAAGTAACTAAGTTGATATGCCTGACCAACTGTTGTAGAAATGAACTGTGACAGGAAACCAAGTGAGCCTACTGGACCTAGAAAAGCAGAGAAATTACCACTATTGGCTTCAGCACTACTAAGTACAACACCAGTAGCACCAGTATTACCAGACTGAGTCCATCCTGTAAAATCTCCTGTCTCAAATCCTCCATTAACGACCGCTGCTTGCGTAACGGAAGTAGACGCACTAATAATTACGGCTGTAAAGCCAAGTATTGGAAAAAGTCTCATGGAATTTATGCCTCAAAAACTTAGATGTTGCAGAAATTAGGTATACAAAAGTTGCGTGTGATTGCGTGCAGTATGCAAGCCAACGCGTGGTGTATACCCAATACAAATTATTGGAACAAGTGAATTACTGGAAGATAGATGCTAAAAGCTACACTAATACTTCTGTATTAGTAGCTGCACACCTGGCACTGAAATTTATGTTTAAAGACAAATCCAGCCTTTAAATTTATTTTTATGTGCGTAGATAATTTAGGTATAAATTATCTAAACCCGGAGAACATACCTAATTTACAGAAATTTAGTCAAAAAAACAACTTTATACCGTACCTTTACGCAAAACATATATTAAGTAAACTACATAGTTATTATGTAAATATGTCAAAAGATAGATTTTCCCGTCTTGGGATGCAACTAGACAAGCTAAACAGATGTATAAAGTTTTAGTAAAGTGAGTGATTTTTAATACAAGTCATGTTATGCAAACAGGACGGGTTCAGCAAAGGCAAATTTTCCCTGTTTGATAACCCACAAGGCGTTGGTACTATGCCAGATGTGGAAGAGGCTAGTTTAACGAGCTGCGTAGACACGAATTGGCTTGTCCTCGGACATCGCCCTGTCTGGCAAAATAGTGTAAACACTTGCGAGTTAGTTTTCCGACTATCTCTGGATACTTTAACTCCGCTGCCAAATTTTAATTGTCTTATCCAAACTTCCACTTACCAGCATTTCGCCAGAAGCAGTAAACGTGACTGCTGTTACCGTGTCTGTATGTCCGGTAAAAGTACTTAGTAATTCCCCAGTTTCTAAATGCCACAATTTGATAGTTTTATCAGCACTACCGCTAGCGATAATTTGTTCATCAGGACTGAGGGTGATTGTGCAGACTTCATCGCTATGTCCCTTCAGGGTACGAATTAATTCCCCAGTTTCCAACTGCCAAATTTTAATTGTCTGATCGCGACTCCCACTGATGAGCAGTTTAGCATCGGCACTGATAGCTAGGGAACGAACGATGTGAGAATGGCCAGTGAAGGTATATAGGGGTTGCACATCCTTTAAATCCGTCACACCTCCTAAATGAGAGGTGCACCAAACTTTGATTTTGCGGTAGCTACCCGTAACTAGCGTTTGACCATCTTGGCTCAATACCAGAGAATGCGCCGCTGTATCATCTAAAGAAAGAGCGATCGCTACCTGACGCTTCATCAAATCCCAAAACAGAATTTTCCGGTCATCTCCACCAGTCGCTAACATCCTGCCATCTGGGGTAAAAGCAACGCATCTAACTACCCCATTATGCTTGTGCAAGATATCTATCAAATCTAATGCCCCTACATGCCAAATTTTAATTGTGGAGTCTGCGCCCACACTAGCTAAAGTCTGCCCATCGGAACTAAAAGCTAAGGAATTGACTTCATCAACTAGCCCAGATAAAATCCAAGGAGACTCTGACAATGTATCTATCAATTCACCCCTGGTTAAATCCCATAACTTCGTTTCGCCAAGACTCCCACTAGCTAATATTGGCGGCGTTTTGCTCAGACTACACCTATTAATATTTGCCGTATGCGTTCCCGAAGAATAGGCAAGGCAATTAATTCCTCTAGTATGCCCTTTCAAAGTTTGCCAGTATTCCCAGTCACCAATTATCTTCTTAAGAGGATGTTCTGCCGGCACAGTTACAACCGTTTCTGCGATCGCTTTTTCATTAACTACTAGCGCTGTATCTTTTTTGTTTACTAGTGATTCTAAATACCAACTTAATCCACCTGCATACAACAAGTTACTGGGAGTAATAGAAATTTTCTGTTCACTAGATTCCAGTTCAGTGCTAGGTAAAAATCCAGTAATTACTACTTGTTTTTCGTATCCTAATTTACTTTTACTAGGATAAAATAAAGTGAGAAAAATTAATATTTGGTGTTTTGTCAAGTCCTCTTGAGTAACTGACCACCTAATTTTATTTTTCTTAATCGCATTAAAACTTTCGCCATCAGTAGCGTAAACTTGAATACTCAATTTTTGGTTAGCTGTGAGTACATAAGAAAATTTACTCTCGCCACGTAAATTTCCCTCATCATCTAAAACCATATTTTTTATAGTGTCTGGCGACACTTTTTTCACGAACTTACCAAAGCGTTCTGCCATGACCCGATCGACAATTTGCTCACGCAAAATATAATCTTGCGCTTGCTGTCGAAAGTGTTGGGGAAAGGATATCGTCCAATCAGGTGGTTCAGGATATTCAGGTGGTGTTGGGGGTGGATTTTTTGCCACAATTTCTGCTTGTTGACGAGACAATTCCATGAGTTTGTCCAACGACTCACCCCAAAAGGTCATAATTTCACTGTGACAACCTTTAATTTGGCTTTTCAGTAAAGATAAGTCATTTGTTTTCAGTTTTTTGACCCTTTGTAGAAAGTCAGCTTGTTGAGCTTTTAGTAAGCTAATCCAATCCATCTGCATTAGAGCGACACACTATTGCATACCTAAGGTAAGCTATACCAATACAATTACTCAAGTTTATAATCTTTATTGATTAAAATTCAGTAATCCTAGCAGTCTAATAGAACACAAGCGTAAGCCTGCATTCACGGTAAAGATACACCTAGATAGCGCCCAAACATATCATTAACTGATATGGCTAAGGTATAGAGAGTTAATTGATGTCAAATCATTCTAACTAATATGGAGAATAATATATTGTTTCGCTGGAAACAGTTCCAGCAGCAAAGAATAGTGTGATTAAAAGCTGACAAAAAGGGGAGCGGCAGTGGTATTCTGTTAATATCTATGTCAAACTCATCTGATTTCGATGACTCTAAGGATTACGATACCAGATGAGTATAAATTACGATATAAGCTCATTTTAAGCTTGATGTTCAGGAAGTGTCTGTTGAGTGTGTAGATGCGTAGCGGCTTGTCCCTGGACATCGCTTGCCTCTAAATGTTTAAATTTCATCTGCAAATCAAAGTCATTGCTGCTAATAATAGTTTCTAAATTCGCTATTCTTGTTTCTAAAAGTTCTATTTGCTGTTGTTGCAGATAGTTATTTTTTGATTTTTTATCATCAGAACGCCATACAACTACCGTACCAACTGCTGCACCACCAATAGCAGCTAAGGGCAGAATAGCACCACTTCTTGTAACAGCTGAGAGCGGAATGCATAATGCTAGGATTCCCACTGTAGTTCCCCAGATTTTTGAGGTAGCAGCTACTCTGACATCGTGGGATGACTCTAGGCTGTTGTGTGATTCTTTCGCCATAAATTTATCCTAGATGATTTATCTATAGATTTGCATAATCGCCTCTAAAAATACTTCCTACATTTGGGTTAAGTATATTTACTCTATAGGCGATCGCGTCCTGAATAATTTCTTCAAGCTAGTAAACATATTGAGTAAAAACTGCAACATTGGATTTGCTAGCAGCATCTTAAAAGTAATAGGCAATCAAGCGTCGCCATTCTGTAATCTAACATCTACAACTATTAGAGAATTATAGAAAATGTCTTGTAAATTACTAAATTAAAATTCTGGGATGACTATTTTTTGATTGCTATATAAAGCCTGTGGTATTTACTTAATTAAATAAATGTGTGTATTTATATACACAATTTTAACATTTAAATGATAGTCGAAATTGTCAAATGGGAATACTAAATAGAGCCATGATTATGAACCTAAAGTACAATGCCAGCTTTAATAAATTCAGTAAATAATATTTCGGGCTATCGGATTACAGAAAAAATTTACTCAGGTAGCAAAACCCTTGTTTATCGGGGTATTAGAGAACAAGACCAAAAATCAGTCATCATCAAACTGATGCGGAATGAATATCCTAGCTTCACTGAAATTGCCCAATTCCGCAATCAATACAACATCACCAAAAACCTCGAAATTCCTGGCATTGTCAAACCTTTAAGCTTAGAAAACTATCGCAACGGCTATGCCTTAGTTATGGAAGACTTTGGCGGTATTTCCCTGCAAGAGTGGCAATTGACTAACAAGAGAACGGAAAAAAATCCTGTTTCTGTTGGTGAGTTTTTTTCTATGGCCATCGAAATTACATCTATTTTAGAGGGACTGCATCGCGATCGCATCATACATAAAGATATCAAACCTGCCAACATCCTGATTAATCCAACTACAGGCGAGGTGAGAGTCATTGACTTCAGCCTCGCTACCCTCCTACCAAGAGAAATTCAATTTCTTACCAATCCCAACGTTTTAGAAGGCACCTTAGCTTACATTTCTCCCGAACAAACAGGAAGGATGAATAGAGGTATCGACTACCGTACCGACTTTTATTCCTTGGGTGTCACTTTCTTTGAACTCCTCACTGGACAGTTACCCTTCACTACCACTGACCCGATGGAGTTAGTTTATTGCCACATAGCCAAAGAAGCGCCAAAAGCCAGCCGGATTAACTCCAATATCCCCCTGATGCTGTCTGAGATTATCAGTAAGCTGATAGCAAAAAATGCGGAAGACCGCTATCAGAGTACACACGGACTTAAGCATGACTTAGAAAAGTGTCGCTATCTATGGCAAGATACGGGAAATATTGCCGCCTTCAAGTTGGGAGTACGCGACTTTTCTGACCATTTCCTCATCCCTGAAAAACTCTATGGTCGCCAACAGGAAGTAGAAACTCTACTGGCTGCTTTTGAAAGAGTGGCAGGTGGTACAACTGAAATGATGTTAGTCACAGGTTCATCTGGGATTGGCAAAACTGCTGTGGTTAACGAAGTTCACAAACCGATTGTGCGGCAGCGTAGTTACTTCATCCAAGGTAAATTTGATCAGTTTCAACGTGACATACCTTTGTCAGGATTGGTGCAGGCTTTTCGAGACTTAATTGGGCAATTACTTAGTGAAACTGATGCTCAAATTCAACAATGGAAAGCAAAGATACTATCAGCCTTGGGTGAACAAGCTCAGGTAATTATTGATGTGATACCCGAACTAGAACTAATAATTGGTAAGCAACCTGAAGTGACAGAACTTTCTGGTAGCACCGCCCAAAATCGTTTCAATCTCTTATTTCAGAGATTCATCCAAATATTTGCTACACAAGAGCATCCTTTAGTAATTTTTTTAGATGACTTGCAATGGACTGATGTGACTTCTTTGAAATTCATTCAACTATTAATGAGTGAAAATACATCTTCCCATGTTGTAGGTGAGTCTGTAAATAAAGTAGAAACTGGCGGAGGGATGCTACTGATTGGTGCTTATCGAGATAACGAAATTTCAAATGCACACCCACTTTATTTGAAACTACAAGAGATTGAGAAATTGGGAGTGACAATTAATTCTATTAATCTCGCGCCCTTAACTCAAGGTGATTTAAACAGTTTGATCGCTGATACTCTTCATTGTCAAGAAGAAGCTGCTGCTCCTCTTACCCAAATGGTATTTGCCAAAACCAAAGGTAATCCGTTTTTTAGCAATCAATTTCTCAATACTTTACATGATGAGAATTTAATTACATTTAACTTAAATGGGGGCTTTTGGCAGTATGACCTTGTAGAAATAGAGGCATTATCTCTAACGGATGATGTTGTCAAATTCATGGCAATCCAAATAGAAAAGTTGCCGATACATACTCAAAAGATTTTAATGCTAGCAGCATGTATTGGTAATGAGTTTGATTTAAAAACTCTGGCGATCGTACATGAGAAATCAGCCCTAGATACATCATTAGACTTATTGCCAGCATTACGTGAGGGGTTAGTCTTAGCTCAAAATGATGCTTATAAGTTATTTCAACATGAGCCAGCTTCAGTAATGGCTGCTCAGCATCAAGAAGAGCAACATTCACAAATATCAAATTTCCAATTTCCCAAATATAAATTTGTCCATGACCGTGTTCAGCAAGCCGCTTATTCTTTAATTCCCCTAGATCAAAAGAAGCCAATACATTTAAAAATTGGACTATTGTTGTTAAGTAATACCCCAATTGCAGAACGAGAAGAAAAGATTTTTGAGCTTGTTAACCAGTTCAATAGCGCATTAGAGTACATTACTCACCAGTCTAAACGCGATCATTTGGCTGAGATGAATCTGACTGCTGGACGTAAAGCTTTGGCATCAACAGCTTATTCATCTGCGCTCAAGTATTTAAAGATTGGAATTGAATTACTTGCTGATGATAGTTGGGATCACAAATATGAGCTAACCATAGCTTTGTATGAAACAGCAACAGAAGCCGCTTACTTGGCTGGTGAATTTGAGGAGGTAGAGAAATTAGCAGAAGTAGTATTGGCACAGGCTAAAACGCTAGTAGAAAAAGTGAAAGTCTATGAAGCCAAAATTCAAGCTTATGGAGCACAAAATCGAACTCTTGAAGCTGTCAATATTGCTCTAGTTGTTCTTCAGCAGTTGGGAGTTTACTTCCCTGAAAATCCCAGTCAATCTGATGTACAACTGGCAATGCTAGAAATAACAGTACATTTAACTGATAAGTATATTGAAGACTTAATTGATCTGCCAGAAATGGTAGAAGCTCAACAATTAGCAGCCATGCGTATTCTAACTACTATAGGTACTTTTTCTTATGCAGTTGCTCCAGAGCTATTTCCGCTGGTTATCTTGAAACAAATTGAATTATCGCTTCAATATGGTAATGCCCCTTTGTCTGCTTATGCTTATGTTACCTACGGATTAATACTTTGTGGCGTAGTCGGAGACATTGAATCTGGCTATAAATTCGGCAAACTGGCTTTATGCTTGGTAGATCGTTATAACTTCAAAGAAGTAAAAGCTAAGATAATGATGGTATTTTATGGTGCTATCAAACATTTTAAAAAGCATACAAAGGAGACATTACAATACTTACTAGATGCTTACTCTACAGGACTAGAAACTGGTGATTTAGAATACGCAGCTTTTGCCCTTTACAATTATTCTTCGTATTCCTATTTTATTGGCAGTGAACTGACGGGGCTGGAATTGCAAATAGCAAGCTATGGCAATGCCATTAGTCAAATCAAGCAAGAAAGAGCTTTTTACTGGAATACTATTTATCACCAGACAGTGTTGAACTTGCTCGAATCAGGGGAAAATCCTAATTGTTTAATCGGTAATGCATACAACGAAGAGAAAATACTACCGATTCATCTTGAGGCTAAGGATGGAAGTGGGCTGTTATATCTATATTTCTGCAAGCTTCAGCTAAGTTACTTGTTTCAAGACTTTACACAAGCAGTTAAAAATGCCGCATTGGCAGAAAAGTATTTATATGCTGGTGTAGGAAATCTCGTTTTTCCTCTGTTCCATTTTTACGACTCTCTCGCACAACTCGCGGTGTATTCTGATGCTGGCGAGACTCAACAAAAGTACATTATTGATAGAGTACAAGCTAATCAGGAAAAGATGCATCATTGGGCAAATAATGCTCCAATGAATTATTTACACAAATATTATTTAGTAGAGGCAGAAATAAATCGGGTTTTTGGTAAATATCTCGAAGCAATGGACTGTTATGAGCGCGCCATCACTCTTGCTAGAGAAAATGAGTATCTTAATGAAGAAGCTCTTGCTAACGAACTGGCTACTCGCTTTTATCTAGAATGGAGCAAACACAAGATAGCCCAAACTTACTTTACTGATGCATATTACTGTTATTTGCGGTGGGGAGCAAAAGCCAAAGTTGACGATTTGGAAAAACGGTATCCCCAATTACTGGCTCCGATTCTCAAGGAAGACCAATTAAGTTTATATACCAGCGAAAAAAGTACTTCTTCTCATCACACCACTTTATCTACCCAAAGCAGTCACCAGACTTTAATTAGCTCTTGCACAAGTATTTCTGATTCTTTAGATTTGACTGCTGTAATTAGAGCCTCACAAGCACTCTCTGGAGAAATTGAACTGGAGCAATTGTTATCTACTTTAATGAAATTAGTGAGGGAAAATGCAGGAGCTTCTAAATGTGCTTTAATGCTAAATCCAGGGGATGATTTGGACTTAACCGTTACTGCTATTAGTTCTAATTCTGCATTAGCATCCACTTACACAGAATTCCCTGCAATTAACCTTTCTTGTAGCTATGACCTTCCGATTACTTTGATTAATTATGTCAAACGCACAAAGGAAAGATTTGTTGTTGATAATGCTAAAGTGGAAGGATTTTTAGCAAATGATCGCTACATTCTTCGTGATCGTCCCAAGAGTCTGTTATGTATACCGATTATCAATCAGGGAAAATTTCTTGGTATATTGTATCTTGAAAATAATCTTACGACAGGAGCGTTTACACGCGATCGCCTAGAACTTTTACAAGTAATTACTACCCAAGCAGCAATCTCTCTAGAGAATGCTATCCTCTATAAAGATTTAGCACAAGCAAAAGAAGGCTTGGAGGAATATAGCCATACTTTAGAAGAGAAAGTTGAACGCAGAACTCATGAACTTAATGAGAATAATCAGCGCTTAAAACAGGCAATAGTGGATTTGCAAAACGCCCAAACGAAACTAATTCAAAGTGAAAAAATGTCTAGTTTGGGGCAAATGATAGCGGGAATTGCCCATGAAATCAATAACCCCATCAATTTTATTCATGGCAATATTACTCATACACAAGAGTACGTGCAAGATCTATTAGATTTGATTGCTACTTATCAGCAAGAATATCCCAATCCCTCTAATCAAGTTGCTGAAAAATCTGAAAAAATAGACTTAGATTTTTTAGTGCAAGACTTGCCAAAAGTATTGGATTCTATGAAGCTAGGAACATCGCGTATCCGGCATATTGTTTTAGGATTACGCAACTTTTCACGCTTAGATGAAGCTGACATGAAGCCTGTAGATATTCATGAGGGCATCGACAATACTTTAATGATCTTGCAACACAAACTTAAACTAAATAATGAGCGTCCTGAGATAAAAGTCATCAAAGAATATGGAGATCTGCCAGAGGTGGCTTGTTATGCTGGCCAGTTAAACCAGATGTTTATGAACATCTTGAGTAATGCGATTGATGCGTTAGATGATAACAATAAAGAATGGAGTACGGAAAATGAGAACAACCATCAAATTCAAGTTCCTAAAATTCGCATTTTAACTGAGTTAGTAGACAAAAATACTATCAGGATTCGCATTGCCGATAATGGTCTTGGTATGAATGCTGAGGTGCAACAAAAAATCTTTGACCCATTTTTTACCACCAAGCCAGTTGGGAGTGGTACAGGGCTAGGATTATCGATTAGCTATCAAATTGTTGTAGATAAACATAAGGGAAAGTTGTTCTGTGAGTCTACACCAGGAAAGGGAACTGAGTTTGTGATTGAAATTCCAATCAGACAGTGAGGAAGTACTAGACTATGGGGTTGAATATCATTGAAATAAGCAGGATTTAGATCCCTGACTTCTTGAAGAAGTCAGGGATCTAGACAGCAATTTTTGCTTAAGTTAAGTGACATTCAACTATAGGGTTGGTGTAGTTACCATAGCAGTTGGAGACTGTTGATGCATACGCTGCCCTGTAATTACTATCTTGACTCCATTACCCGGCCTAATCACAACACCTCTACGTTGAGGTCTCTCAGAGCGTTGGTCTGCCAATCCCAGTTGATACTTAGAGAGAATAGTTGCCAATACTAGCTTCATTTCAAATGTAGCTAAAGCCTGACCAATACAACCACGGGCACCACCACCAAAAGGCAGAAATTCATAGGGAGAAAATTGCCGTTCCAGAAAACGCTCTGGTCTAAATTCCTCAGGCTGCGGATATAAATCCGTACGCCGATGTGCTAGATAAATACATCCTACGACTATTGTATCAGGCTCTAACTGATGCCCCAGTAGTTCAACTGGTTCTTGCACTACTCGAGGGAGGGTCATAACCGACACTGGATAAATCCGCATTGCTTCATTACAGACAGCGGTCAGATAAGGCAACTGAAAAATTTTCATGGGATCTGGAGAATCACCCAAGCTATGCAGTTCTTGGAGAAGTTTTTCACTAATTTCTGGTTTTTTCAAAAGCCAATATAATCCCCAAGCCATTACTGTTGCCGTAGTTTCATGCCCAGAAATCATTAAATTAATCAATTCATCATGCAACTCCCGATCTGTCATCTGCTTACCAGCTTCATCCCTTGCTAACATCAGCAAAGAAAGAATATCAATACGATCAGCAGCAAGATGCTTCCGGCGTTCAGCAATTTCTGCATCAAGCAATTCATCAACTTGCTCTCTTAAGCGCAGAAATTTCCCCCAAGGTGTCAAAGAACCTAAATCTCTTTGTAGAAAAGGAAAAAATAGAAAGCTAGAAATTAATGGAGAGCGAAACAACTCCATAACTAAGGTTGGTATTAAATGCTTGAGTTGTTGGCAACGTTCTCCTTCATAAAAGCCAAAAACAGCCTGTAATATAACTTGTAAAGAAATCTCCTGCATTGTAGAAAGCGCAGAAAAAGGCTTGTTTAATGGTAACTGACTAAATATATTTTCTGTCAGATTGATAATTAGGTGACCGTAAGCTCGCATCCGTTCTCCATGAAAGGAGGGCATCAACAATTGTCGTCGTTGTTTATGGGACTCGCCATCCAACATCATGAGTGAATAGTCTCCCACTATGGGTTGCAAAATTCTATTCACTTCACTGGAGGCTACAAATGTGCTTCTATCGTTAGTTAAAATTTCTTTTATTGCTTGGGGATGGTTCACAAATACTAAGGTGTCCCCAAAACCAATTACTTCACCAGTGAAAATATCAGGATATTCTTGAACAGCGTTTTCTATATACTTTACAGGATCAGCAATCCATTGAAGCTTTTGTAGAAAAGAGGGAGTTTTGAGGCGATTAGGTAGTTGCATTTAATTTGTTCTCCAAAAATTTTGCTCAATGTTTTTCTTTTATTTTGAGTATTACTAGTGCTAAGTAGCTCAAAATAATTAAAGGTGAAATGCCATTACGAGCGTAACGCAGCGGAGCAAAGTAATCGCAAATAATCTATCTTACATTTTTCAAATTTGACCTCCTTAAACAAGTAAGTTTAAAGGATGAAGATTGCACTAGCTAGTGTTAGACAAAACCAGTAGGTAAATAGCATATAAGTGCGATGATCTGACTGTGGAGAACGATATAAGATAATACGTACTGCAACTGTCAAACTCAAAACTGCAAGACCTATATCACAAAGTAATACTTTTACCGTTATTCCTACAGGCATCATTAATAATAAATGAGTCGCGAATGGCAACAATGCAAAGCCCAAACTCAGTATTACTCGACTTGCAGTTTCTCCAAAAGCAATTGGCAATGTATTTCTACCAATAGCGCGATCGCCTTCAATATCTCGCAGATCCTGAACAGCAGATATGGTTAGCCACACACCAGCCAACATTAAAATCCAACGCCATGCAATAGGAGACAAAGGTGCTACTAGTTGATAAGCCGCTGCAAGTAGAGCAACGGTACCAACTCCCATCATAATATTTTTGGTAATCCAGTGCTTGTCCCAGCTACCAAAGTTATTCAGAATAATGCAGATTTGCCAAAGTAGTGCCCACTCTAAAACCCCAAACCACCAACCTACCAACGAAAACAAAATCATGCTGACAACCCACCTTATAAAAGCTGCATGAACAGAGACAAGCCCTGTAACAAGTGGGCGATTAGGTTTATTAAGCTTATCTTCTTCTATGCCAACAATTTGGTTTGCAATACAAAATGACAAAATGTACAACCAAAAATAAATAATGCCGCGGCCTATTTGCAAGGGTAATTCATTTAAAGATAATAAATTAACTTTCCAAGCAGCTATTAAAAATAGTAATCCAGGTAGCAAGGCGCTTGAGTAATCACGCCATATGAATTGCCACATTAGAAATAGTTCGTACAGCAAATTCCGACAAATGCGTGTTAACACAAATAGCGGTGAAATTAATGCTTTTGTGTGTGTATTCATAAGCTATACTCACGACTCAAAGTAGTGTTAAATCAAAGTAGGCTCTCTAGTATTTTTAAGCATGATTTATCTCAAATAGGCATCTTGAAAAATGCTTATTTAAGTCGTATATGGTTAATCACAAGGGTGCGGCTCTTTTAGGAAGCCGTAATACTAAATTTGTAATACAATCTTCAATCTCCTTCCATATAGACCTTTTGCTTATCGGCTTATTTTGGACTTATTTAAGCGATACTCCGGAGGAGTGGCTACGCTAACACAAGAAATAAACACTTTTACTCCCATTCTTATGTAATGGGTTACTAAAGCCTAAAAATAAAGATCGTTTTTAAAATTTGAGCGAAACTATTCCTAGAAGATTTACGAACTCAAACTCTTGTTAAGTATGCAATTAAGACTTTATACCAAAGCAAAAATTGTCCTCTAAAAAGAGTTGCACCCAACTCGAATAGTAGCCTTATATGTTTACTTTTGTTCTAGAAATTAAAGTGAGGCACCCATAAGTAAGCATATTGTTCTAGAACATGAACATATAGCCTTAACAGAAAAAAGCTAATTATTTAGCAAAGAAAACTAGTTACTACTTAATCACTTGGAGATACAAATGCACAATGACAATACTAATTTCAGTCACACAGAACATTTTAATCTCTTAATAACCATTAAGCGATATTTTGGGGCGAAAATTAAATTCCATACTACCCTTCCAACAGTTTGTAAATAATATTTACTTCTACTGCTGGGAGTGTGTAATGTGCATAATTTAAAATTCCAAAAATTAATCTATGCAATTATTGTTTAATTTTTAATTAAAAAAAGTATCCGTAATTCTCTGTAATTACTAATAATAAATAAAGTTATCAAATACGTTGTAATAAAAATCACAATATTTGCATTAAGATTGATATCTTGTAACTCTTGGACTGAAAAGCTTTACATATATACATCTAATTAAATTTATGTTAAAAAATGTACTTTGTTTGTACTTAATATTATGTTTATTCAATTACAAAAAGCTCAACTTTTACTTATAATTTTTAGATTTTATTATAAATTAGATTAATCTATTTAAGTTACTGAATTTACATCTTTAATTAAATATAAATACTGAAATGTCAAATTTTCTTGACATAATCAATGTATCGCGTAGATAAAGTGTGAGTTGTGCTTACCAGTACTTATACAAGGCAAACCTTAAGGATCTGATAAAGCTGAGGACGGATGCAGTATTTATGCTTAAAGCAAAATACTTTTGTGATGAGGCATTACTCCAGGAAATAATAGGAGAGGGTTGGTTTTTCCTGAATAAATGTGAGGCATAATTCTCTACCCAATTACAGATATATAAAAGAGCATCTATCTTAAGTATTAAATTAAACTAGTAAATAAATATCCGCTATAGCAATCTGTAATCAAGATATGTTTTAGCAAAAATACTACGCATTTTAGAGGTATCTTAGCTACTTAAGTAGTTGCTAAATGCTGTCCATCCTTTGATAAAATCCTTGAAACATCAGCAATTCAGTCGTTAAAGAAAAATAACAGTAAGCTATGACAATGACATCTTACATTTTTCTGGCAGGGGCAAGTCGTGGTGTTGGTCGAGAAATTGCGAAATCTGTAACAGCACAACAGCTAAAAGCCAAAGCCTTGCTGAGAAAGGAGACTGCGGCGGCTGAACTAAAAGCATTAGGTATTCAGGTGGTTTTTGGAGATGCCTTGAATGTAGGTGATGTAGAACGTGCAATCCTTACAGATGAACCTATCCATACTATTATCAGTACTTTGGGTGGTTTACCTGATGACACTGACAGGCCTGATTACCCTGGTAATAAAAATCTGATTGATGCAGCGCTCAAAGCTGGGGTACAAAAGTTTATTCTTGTTTCTTCCATTGGAGCGGGGAATAGTGTTGGTGCTTTATCTCCTCAAGCTTTGGCAGCCTTGAGAGAAATTCTGGTAGAAAAAGATAAGGCTGAACAATATCTGATTGCCAGTGGACTCACTTATACCATCATCCGTCCCGGTGGGCTAAAGTCGGAACCTCCAACTGGCAATGGAGTTCTAACTGAAGATCCGCGGGTTGTTGGTAGTATTCATCGTGCAGATGTAGCGCAGTTAGTTGTCCGTGCTTTAAATTCTGACAGTACTAATAATAAAGTCTTATCAGCAATAGATAAAAATCAGTTATTTGGACAACCAGAATTTGTAGAATTCAGATTAGATTAGTTCCTGATGCGATCCTATCTGAACCAATTACTCTGGCGATCGCATTTCTCGTGAAATCATACTAATCAACACGATATAACAGGAGCGATCGCTGACTTTCGTTCTAGCTGGAGTTTTCTGCTGTTATTCTACAAATACTCAGTAATTTCACTACAACTTTAAGATAAATTCATCATCATGCCACTCACTTTGTTGGAGGATTAAGGATAATTCTCGCTATTAGATGATGCAATAGTACGAGGTAAGTTTAGTGACATTAGCTACAAATAAATTCGTAAAAGTGTCAAGCAAACATTTACCTGCCATTGCTATGAATTTAGCAATCACAGCTTTCATAGCAATTCTGCCATTACAAGTTAAAGCAGCTACATTAGTAACTTCACGCGCTGCTTTAGAAAGTAATGACCAAATTGATTGGTCGAGTTTGGGTAAAGTCTTCAACCCTCTTAATCCTAACCCATCGGCTTTTCTGCCTAACTCTTTTCTAACAACATCTCAACATGGATTAGGTCTAACTGTGGATATACCTAATCTTACTGGCGTTACTCCACCATTTGTCTTTCAAACCACTTCTTTTCCTAAGGGTATTCCGACTAACTTTGACGATGGAGATTTTGTCTTATTCACTGGTTTGCAACCAGGTACATTTCCTGCTGTTGGCAACCCTGGTCCTATAACCATTAGCTTTGCACAACCTGTTTTCGGTGCTGGTACTCAGATAACTGTAGATGATACTCCAGATTTTACAGCATTGATCTCAGCTTTCGATCAAGCGGATAACCTCCTGGGTAGCTTCTCAATACCAGGAACTTCCTCACTATCACTTGATAATTCTGCATCATTCCTAGGGATTCGCAGTGACACCGCCAATATCTCACGTCTTGTTTTTAGCAGTTCTGTGCCAAATCGCGCTTTGGGCATCAATAGGGTGAGCATTGTTACAGTTCCGGAACCAACTCCTACTTTGGCTTTATTAGCTGTTGGTGTTTCAGGCGTTATTTTGAGAAGACGCCAACGTAGATAAGAGTTATTGGTAGATTAAGAGGCATCATACCCACCTTATATCTGAGCTACTCGCCAAAAATTTGCACGAATACCGTACGTTTACGCGGGCCATCTAACTCAAAAAATAATACTGATTGCCAAGTTCCCAAGGCTAATTTGCCATCGACAATTGGAATAACTTCGCTAGTGGTTAACATCATAGCCATTAAGTGAGAGTGAGCATTTATTGGTTCATCTTCCGGTACATCCCTTAAATGCAAATCATTATGTAAGTATCGCTCAGATTCCGGTGCTAATTTCCGTAAAAAGACTTTGATATCTTCTAATAAGCGTTCTTCATTTTCATTGATAGCTAAAGCTGTTGTCGTATGACGAGAAAAGACTAGAGCTTGTCCATTTTGAATCGATGTGGAAGCAATCAAATCCTGAATTTTTGGGGTGATGTTATGAATATTTATTCCTTCATCAGTTGCGATTTCAATTAGCTTATTGATAATTGCCATATCTTCAATTTAATTTTTATATTCACTAAATATTGACTAATTCCCCAATATCGTTTGCAAGCCTTGAACTAATCGTGCGATACCTTCTGTTGCTGTCTTTTGTTGCAGCGCACCGTAAGCAACCCGCAGATAACATCCATCTTCCATGCCAAAGGTAGTACCGGGAATAACTGCTACTTGATGTTCCTGAATTAATCTTTTAACTAACTCAAAGGCATTGATTTGGGTATGAACTCTTAGGAAAAAATAGAAAGCGCCATCAGCAGGGGTAATAGTACACAAGCCTTGTAAGCGATTGAGAGATTCCAGCACCAATTGTCGCACTTGAGCGATCGCACCAATATTTTCTTTTAAATACTCGTCTTTTGCTTGCAATGCCCCCAAAGCTGCATACTGAGAAATGACTGGCGCACAAATCAAAATCGTATCTTGGACTTTTTTGACAGCAACTAGCAGGTGTTGGGGAATCACCATATAACCTATACGCCAACTAGCAAAACCATAAGCTTTAGAAAGGCTGTAAAGAGAAATGGTGTAGTCGCTGCTGCCAGCAAAACTACCAGGAGAAACGTGCTTAACTCCGTTATAGGTAAAGTATTCATAGGCTTCATCGCTAATGTGATAAATGCCGCGAGTGCCACAAATTTGATTAACTTCCCGCAATGCTGTTTCCGAATACACCACGCCTGTGGGATTATTGGGGGAAATTGTGACTATAGCCCGTGTTTTGGGAGTAATTGCTTGGGCGATCGCTTCAACACGCAGTTGATAATTTTCATCCGTTTCTACTAACACCGGACGACAACCCGCCATTGTAATGGCCATTTCATGATTGAAATAGTAGGGCTTATTCAAAATAATTTCGTCGCCTGGGCTGGTGATTGCCAGAATGGCGTTCATAAACCCCATGTTGCTCCCAGCCGTGACAACTATGCAGTTTTCTTCGTTAATTTCAATGCTATTAAAAGCTTGTAACTTTGTGGCTAATGTTGCTACTAACGGCGGAATTCCCTCAACTGCTTTATATAAATTGTTAGTAGGTTCCGCGAGGAATTTGGCTAAAAACTCTATTGCTGACTGTGGAGGACTGTAAGAAACCACACCTTGTCCTAAAGAAATGGTTCCGGGGGAGTTGTTAATCAGTTCCCCAACAACAGGAATGATTGGCGATTGTACCGCCTGCATACGAGATGTTAGGGGTTCCATAGGAATTTTTTAAGCTGATAGAGGCGGTGGAAACCGGATATCGGCACTGAACTGCTCAACATTGGTACTGCGATGAATCGGTAACACATATTCTAAATTTTCATGGGGACGCGGAATTATATGATGCGAAAGCACCTCGCCACCATTAACTCGCCTCACCGCCTCTAAACCTGCGGACACGGCAACATTTACCTCACCCACTTGTCCTCGAATTAACACTGAAATCCGCCCCAAATCAGTATTTTCATAACCAACAAGAGTGATACGGGCAGCTTTACACATAGCATCTCCGGCTTCCACTGCTGCGGGAATGCCATAAACTTCAATCATGCCAAGTGCCAGTGTCATACTGCTAACAAGTAATACAATCTAAATCCTATCACCTGTTGGTTAAGCTAATGTGCGTCCAATTTGCACTGTGTGTTAGGTTCTTTACACCTAAAAATCGTGGCGATCGCAGGTATTTTACTTTAGCTATAGTTCGTATACAAGACCTAGAACTTCTTGCGATTTTTCCAATACTTCATCGGGGTCAAAAGGCTTAGTTAAGTATAGATTTGCGCCTACTTCTTTACCTTTTTGTTGGTCAAACTCCTGCCCTTTAGCCGTCAGCATAATGATGTAAATATCTTTCATACCCAGAACATTTTTCACTTCATTACAAACATCAAATCCACTGAGCTTTGGCATCATTACATCTAAAAATACGAGATTAGGTTGTTCAGATTTAATTTTTTCCAAGCCTACCTCTCCGTTCTCGGCAACTAGTAACTCTACTCCTGCATCTTCCAATTCTTCCAGGGTTTGCTCTAGCAACAACCGGATATGTACTTCATCATCCACAATTAAAATTTTTTTACTCATAATTACCCCTATTTTTGGTTATATAATATATAACTTTCTATTTTTTTATCAGCTATAGACGACATACAAAACAGATGAATATGCCAAGATTGCTCAGATATCTGAAAATATGGATGACATTTTTATTTTAAATAAAATTAGGCTAATACTATGGCATCTGAGCTATTGTTCTGTCAATACATCATCTCTGAATTTAAATAATATTTAAATTCTAATAAATTATTAGACGGGTCTTTTAAGAAGAATGTTATATGTTCTTCTGGTTTGTTTGCAAACCTTACCATGAGTTTCTGGAAGAGTACAATCTGTCGTTGCTCAACCAAATTAAGCAAATATTCAAAATCACTTTTGTTTTTAAAAGTAATGCCAAAATGTCGAGGATAAATTTGGGGATTTTGGTCGATTTTTTCTGGAGAAAGGTGACAAACTAATTGCTCGCCAAAAAAATTGAACGTGGCGCGATCTGAATACCTACGAGCCAACTGACAATCGAGTTTATTTACATAAAAATCTACTGTCTCTTCAAGTTCTTTACAAGGAATTGCTAAATGAAAGACATTCTCTGGACTTTTCATACTAAAGCGCCTTCAAATAAAAGTAATGTATCCGACCTCAATCCTAATCTAAGACTTTCTAAACTCAGAACCTGATCGAAGCTAATATTAGCTAAATTTACATTTGCTCCTACTTTAGTAATAAAGTATGTTTGTAAATCTTTAGTTGGAGCTTCAAAAATAAGATTTTCTGCGTTAATCCCAGAATTAAGAATCTCAGATATAATTCCATACCGCAATTCCCCGTTTTTTTGGCATATACCAGATCGGCCACTTTCTCTGGCTTCGGTAATTACTTTGGTTGCACCCGCTTCTAAATCTTGCCAGATATATTCCACCCAATTATTTGCAGATAATTCTTGAGATTTTTCTGCATCTTTGTAACCCACTTCACTAAAGATAGTAAACTCTAGGGATAACTCCGCAATATATTTAGCTTTTTCACGGTTGCTGAGGTCGATAGTGCCATTAGAGATCTCCATATGAGTGCAGCCAAAATACTTATGATACTCATAAAAATTATTCAGCTTGTCTTGAGTCAGACATTTTTCAAAGAAAGTTCCGCCAAAATAAAATTGCACTCCATTTAATTGCAGAAATTCAATTTTTTGATAAATATCTTTTGTGATTAAAGAACTACACCAGCCAAATTTGACAATATCAATGAACTCTCTATGGCTATTAATCACATCAGCAAAATATCCAGTGGGAACACCATTATCAATTAAAATTGTTAGTCCAGCTTGTCTATTCTTTTTTGTGCGTAATGGGAGATCAAGAAAAATATTCATCTTAAAATACACCTTAATTTAAAAATATCGTTCCATTTTGCTAATAACTTGTTGTTCTTGCAGCATCTTTTCATGGAGAATAGCATTAGCGATCGCTGATGTTACTTGAGTAGCTAAAGCCTTGATTATTTTGAGGTCTGCTGCTTTGTAAAAAGTAGATTTTTCACTGCTAATACTAATAACACCAATCGCTTTATCTTTACTCAGTAGTGGCACACAAATTAGCGAGTTAAGGGGGTCACTTATCTGAACAAATCTCGGATCGGAAAGGACATCATTGACAATTTCGCCTCTACCTTCAAGAAGTACATGACCGATAATTCCAGTGATTGGTATTAAAGTTGATTTGTGGTGATATTGCTGACCGAATGCAGAAATAATTTCTAATTGCCGTTTGTCTCGATCGAGGAGCATAATTGCTCCACTAGTCGCAGCAATTCTCTTTTTGATTTCTTCAATGATAATCTGGGTAACTTCTTGTAATTTTAAATTAGCAGTTAGTTTATCAGAAATACTATAGATGAGATTAATCTCTTGATATTTATCCAGTGCTTCTTTAGCCAGTTTTTTGCGCTCTATTTCCCGATTTGCTAAATAGGTTAACAGGGATGCAATTGCAGTAGCCCTAAAATCTCCTTGAACCCAACCAATAACTAAATCTTCTATTTCAATGGGTATTGATACTGAAAAATTTTCTTGTTTTTTACCTAGTAAAAATTGCTTACTATCATCATATATACCTACAGTGTTGTTCACAATATTTAACATCTCTTGGACAATAAATAATATTTCTGTTTGAGATAGTAACTTTTTTATATTCAAAGTTTTCATTTACTTTTTATCCTCCAAGAGTATAAAAAATAGATTTTCTAAACCCTTCTCAAATCGTAAGGTTTTGACCAGACTATGACGAGACGAAATTAAGGAATCTACAATAATTAAATCAGGTCTGTCAGACATGGCTTTTTCAATAGAATCTTGATAATTGAGAGCTTCTACAATACTGAAACCTTTTGTCCGTAAGGCTTCAGCTAAGGTTTTGCTGGTAGGAACATTTTCATCTACAATTAGAACTCGCTTTTGCGAGCGTCCAAAAGACATCAAGATAGCTACTTCCTTCAGCAGTTCTTCAGCATTAATAGGTTTATTTAAAAATCGGTCTACCCCAAGTGCATAACCACGATTTTCGTCTTCTACAACTGACAAAATAATAATGGGAATATGCATAGTATGCGGGTCATTTTTGAGGACTGCGGCTGTATCAAACCCGTTCATTCTTGGCATCATCACGTCCAGTACGATCAAATCTGGAAGCTCTTGTTTGACTAATTCAATAGCCTCTAAACCATCGTTGGCTTCGACAATTTTGTAGCCTTCGGAACTTAAATATTGTTTAGCAAGTTCTCGCATTGCAGCTTCATCATCAACAATCAGAATAGTTTTCTGCTCATTGTCAGAAACATTACTAGGAAGAGACGTTGGGAAATTTAATTGCTGAATTAAACTTTCTAAATCGATAGTTTTGACACCCCTGATTGGTGCAAGGGGAATGGGTAAGCTAAATGAAAAATTACTTCCTTTACCGATTTCGCTGTCAACCCAAATTCGCCCACTATGATGTTCGATAATTTCTTTAGAAATGGGTAGTCCTAAACCAGTACCTTGGGGTTTATCCGTGAGAGTATCACCTACTTGTTTAAATTTTTCAAAGACTTTGGCTTGGTCTTCTTTTGCAATACCAATACCACTATCGATAATGCTGATAATTATTTCTTGCCCTATAAGTTTTGCTTGGCAGATAATAAAACCTGTGGTTGTAAATTTGACAGCATTAGAGATGAGATTAATGACTACTTGAATCAGACGCTCGCGATCGCCAATAATTTCTGGTAATTCTGGTTCTATCTCTGGGATTAGTTGTAAACCTTTTTGTTCAAACAGAGCAGTGGTAGCAGCAAACGCTTGGTCTAGCATCTTTTGTACACAGAGAGATTGCATATTCCACTGCACCTTCCCGGCCTCGATTTTTGCT
Organism: Nostoc sp. 106C; assembly: GCF_002154725.1. Taxonomy (GTDB): domain Bacteria; phylum Cyanobacteriota; class Cyanobacteriia; order Cyanobacteriales; family Nostocaceae; genus Aulosira. Next base: position 27,348 of record NZ_MTAW01000139.1, read on the forward strand.
AAGTCGAGGATGTCGTTAATCAGGGATTTTAGCCGCTCACCTTCTGAAATGATGATGTTGACGTTTTCTGACACCTGCCGCATGGAACGCTGTATCTTTTTATCGTCGGCAGATACTAAAGGAAATAAAGTTTCGTCGAGTTTTTTCTTAATTAATTTGGCAAAGCCAATTACAGAGGTGAGGGGAGTCCTCAATTCATGGGAGACGGTAGAAATAAAGTCCGTCTTCATCCGATCTACTTCTTTCTCAAAAGTAATATCTCGGATTAAAATTACTGAACCAATGTAGCTGCTGTCACCGTTTTGTGGCGAGTCTTTGAGGATAGCTGTGGCTACAGCTTTACCAGTGCGTCCTTGAGCCAGTTCTACCTCAGCAGTGAACATTTCCTGACACTTGCTACTAGTTAAGGCTACGAGTTTAGCGATCGCACCATTAAACAGTGTTTGTGCGTCAACACCAACTAAATTTTCGTCTGCTACCTCCAAAAAGCTGGTGAGCGCCGGGTTGTACTGAGCAATCTTGCCATCGGGGTCTACGACTAGCAAAGCATCTCCCAGGCTTTTAATAATAGCGCTCACGTACCCTAAGGTATCTTGTAATTGGGTTGTGGTAGCCGTTAATTGTTCGGCTTGGTTACTGACGATCTCAAACTGTTCTTGAGTTTGGCTATAAAGTTGTGCCTGTTTGATAGCGATCGCTACTTGGTCGGCTACAACTTCCAACAGTTCAACTTCCCAATCCTGCCACACCCAAGCATGAGCGCGAGAGCAGATCAAATAACCGTGGTGTAGATTGTCAGGAATTAATACAGGTAAAGCCAGACAACTACCGATTTGCGCTTGCTGGCTAGCAGAGTCAACATTTACCTTGCTGCAACGCACGATCTGCTTTTGAGCGAGGCGATCAGCCAGGTCGCCAAAGTATTCCAAACTCAAAATTCCGGTGATTGCTGCCAGATTTGGCAAACGATGTTCGCAGGTGACTTCCAGACTGCGGTTTTCTCGGTTATACCAACCAAACATAACGCGGTTGAGATCAAGGAGATTGGCAACTTCATTCACCGTAGTTTGCAAGGTGGTTTGAAGATCCAAAGACTCCCGAATGCGAGCTGTGATGCGATTCACCAGCGCCTCCTGCTCGGCTTGGGCACGGGTGCGCTCAAAGGCTTTGATTTGGCGTGTGGCTGTAATGGTGGCTAATACCAACAAACCTCCCACTACTACCGCCAGCAGGTTCAGAGCATAAAGATTTTCTTCTAGCTTCTCACGAGGAATCACTAATGCCACCGACCACTTGGCATGTTTGAGAGGTGCATAGGCTACGTAAACCGAGCTTTTCTGTCCCTGCAAATGCACCAGTTGAGTTCCGTGGTTGCCATTAACCATATTTTGGGCAATTTTTGCTAACACTGGATCTGGTGCATTAAAGAAGCTTTTTTTTTGGTCGATAGTTTTATCCTGGTGAGCGATGGGAAATCCTTGGGAATCCAGGGCAAAGGCGTAACTACCTTGGCTAAAGTGAGTAGCGGCGATTACTTGAGAAATTCGGTCTACGGCCACTTGACCAGAGAGTTCGCCAATCGGTTTGGGGTTTTGGTCAGCAGCAGTAGAAAAGCCTAATGCTTGCAAACTACGAGCACGAATCGTAGCAGCTTTGGCATCCAGTGGAGTGTGCCGCAAAGGTGACACTGACCAAATCGGTACGGCAATGTTGACATGGCGGATACCTGTAGAGCGAGAAATAACAGGATCGTCTACAAGGCTTTTTCCTGTTATTGCTCGTTGAAAGTGGCGGCGATCGCTAATATTTTTATCCTTCACGAAACCAGCTTTAGTGGTGTAGTAAGAGCCATCTGGTAAAGCCAGCAAAAATGAATTCATATCTGGCAAGTGGTTGACTTCCAGTTGCAAATACGGCTCTGCTTGTGACCAATCTAAACTGCGTACCGCTTGACTATTTGCCACAAGTTCTACTTGCGCTAACAGCGTTGCTAGCCACTGATCGATTTCATATCCTGCCTTCTGTACGCGCAACAAGGCATTTTCTTGCAAGCCTTCTAATATGAGTTTCCGTACAAACCAGTAGCTGGCTACAGCAGTTGTTCCTACTACTAAAATAGTCCCAGCAATTAATAACAAGGAAACATAGCGGCGAGACTGCCACGGGTATTTATATCTGTGCTGCCAAAATTTCAGTTTGCACCAATTAGACATAATTTTGATACCCTTTTGACTCTCAGAATAAAAATTTAAAACTAACTATCGCTGTTGCCAGGTTTTAATATATTTTTATGCTCAAAAATCAGGGATTTTGATTTAACAAATTCCCAGCCAAATTGTAAAGATACAGCAGCTATCAAAACTAAACCTCCAACAAGACATAAATGTTGCGGAGTAGTAAAGAAGCTGCCTTGGCATAAAACAAATAAAATGATGCAGATCGAGAAGGGAATCGACATCGCTAATAAACCCAAGGCAAATTCTGTATCAAAAGTTGTCGTGCGGCGGAGGTTTTCGCCTTGCATCTGCTGGATTTCTTGGGTGTTGATTTGAGAAGCATAAATTAGAGGCCAGACGCTTAAACCCGCTTGTGGCAAAATAGCTATGAGCAGGAGATTAATTCCAGAACTGGAGTGAATAAGTGCGATCGCCACTGCACTAAACCAAAATCCCAACCCCGATCGCAGCAACAATACAGTCCCGATTGTTTTTAGTTCCAAACCCCTAAGATTCAGAGAAACACCTACAAAAAAGAGAATCAGTGGAGTACCACAAGCTGCCAATTTTTTCACTGCCTCTAGAGCCAGAGGTGGCACTGCATTATTGAGCTTAAACATTACCAAGAATAATCCTAAAATAATAGCTATATTCATCGGTTCGTTTAATAACCCCAAAATTACTTTGTGCCATCGAGTTGTTTGTTTTGTAGACGCAGCCGTTCTTTGATAAAACCAATACATAGCTAAAGCATAAAGACCAATCAGCACAAACATTTTGTTACCAATATCTGCTACTGCTACTTCTGCTAAACCTGTTTTTCCTAAAAATTCTTCTACAAATGGGTAAGTGGTTAACCCAGTACCTAAAGATGGAAAAATCAAAATTAGTGAACGTGCTTTGCGTTGGTCTTTACCCGGAATAATTAGACGTGCAAGTAGAAATCCAGAAACTAAGAAATAAATATTAATTGCTAACGCTAATAATGTTAAGTAAAGTAGATTTATTTTAGTATTAATATCTAAAATTGATAAAAAAATCATTCCTGGCAGTGCTGCATTCACAATAAATGTTTTTAAAGCTCCAACAGCAGCAGCCTCTTGAAACTTTTTTTGCAGACAATAGCCAGCAGCAATTAATAATAGTAAGGGAAATGCTTTTTGCAAGCCCAAGTCATTCATTAGTTAAATATTCTCTATGTACTGCTAGCATCGTAATGTCATCAAATTGGTCTGCTTCATCAATATGAGCTATTAAATTACCTTGAATCTCTTCTAGCAATTTATTAAATTTCAGCGCTGGTCTATCTAATATCGACAACAATTTATTCTCTGTGAAAAAATCTCCTTGAGGGTTGCGTGCTTCTGGCACACCATCCGTATATCCAAAAAGAATATCGCCCGCTTCTAGGTGAATCTGCTCCATTTTAAATTTCATATTCGGCATAAAACCAACTGCTGGACCAGTTGGTTTTAGACGTTGTTTCACACCTTTTGTATCAATGACTAATAGAGATTCATGTCCTCCATTGACATAATTAAACAGCCCTGTATTGATGTCTAAAATGCCAAAAAATAGCGTGGCAAACATATTTAAATTACTATGATTTTGGGCAACATAATTATTAGTCATTTCTACTGCTTTTAAAGGATTGCTAGTATCATAGTTACTAGCTAAATGCTGATAATCAAAATTGCGATGAGTGTTTGACTCCTGAGGATGATGACAATCACTACTGAGATATGTTTGACCAGAAAATATCCGAATCAAGCTGCGGAATAGCGCCATAAACAGTGCCGAACCTACACCTTTATCGCAGACATCAGCAATTACTAAACCCAAGTGGTTATTAGGAAGTAAGAAAGCATCATAAAAATCACCTGCAACTTGACGAGCAGGGGCAAAAACTACCGCTAAATTCCATCCGGGAATCTCTGGTAATCGCTCCGGTAGAAAATCTTTCTGCATTTGCTGGCCTTTTTGCAGCTCACTGCGAGCGATCGCTTCTTTAATCTGATTTTTATGGCGAATTGCATTTTCAATTGCAGCAGCAGCTTGTGAAGCTAATGTGGTAAGTAATTTTAGATCTTCTGATGTATATTCAGCAAATTGCTTACTGCTCAGTTCGATTGCACCAATCACCTCATTTCTAATTTTCAGGGGAGCGCAAATTAGAGAACTGATTTGAGTTTCTCTGTTAACATACCTAGGATCGGACAATACATCATTGACGATTTCTGCCCTTCCTGTATGTACGACGCTACCGACAATGCCTTCCTCAGACTTTATGCTTGTTTGCGGTTTATAGCGCGTTCCCAATGTGAAAACTATGTCCAGATGCTTTGTGTCTCTATTCAGTAATATTAGTGAGGCATCTGTTGCTTTGATAAGTTTTTGCGCTTCTTCAAATACTAATCTCGCGACGGTTTGAATATCCAGACTTCCAGATAATTCTTCAGAAAGGTTATAAAGAAGGCTAATTTCTCGATATTTATCTAGAAGTTCACTTGTAAGGGTTTTTTTCTCAATCTCTTGAGTTGCTAAATGAACGAGTAAAGATGCTACCAAAACAGCATTTTCGCTACCCCTTACTGCTCCAATAACTTCTTGTGCGACTTCTATAGGATATAAAAATGTATGCTTTTCGCTAATTTCTCCCAGCAGTAATCTGCTAGAATGATCCAAAATTGCTATGGGTTTTTCTAAAACATTGATAGTGCTTTTAACAATAGCAGCCACTGTTTCTTTCGCAAGAAGCTTTTTAAGGCTGATTTGAATCATATCTGGTTTTTGAAAATGCTAATATTATCTGTATAACTCCTAATAATTGATTGGTAATCGGTAATATTACGACAGATGAATCAATTAGATAGGATAATTTAAGCTCGCAGCGATCGCCCACATTGCAGAAAATGCGCGTAAATGCGGTGCTGACCAAGTAGTTGGTATCAAAACTTATGTTTATCAGTTGGGTAGTGGCATTATTGAGTTTATGGCGATCGGTACTGCTGTGAAAAAAATGCCTGGGGTAAGCACACACTCTCCTATGCTCATACCTCAGGCAATCATTCAAGATAAAGACTACTTTTGTGAATACCGCAGAAGCTACATTAAGGACGCAATTAAATCAAATGGCAAGATAATAGTCATTTGTCATTTGTCAAGAGTTAGGGATTCACCCCTGGCTCCATCTTTCCTCAAGTACTTGCCATAGTCAGTTGAGATTCTTGACGCGCACGCCTTCCTGTAATTACCATTTTGACACCATTGGCAGGCGCAAGAGTCACACCTCGACGCTTGGGTTGCTCTGGTTGATTATCAACTAGCGCCAGATCATAACCTGAGAGGATTTTCGCTAACACTAGCTTCATTTCAAACTGTGCCAAAGCCTCACCAATACAGCGACGTGAACCACCGCCAAAGGGGATAAATTCGTAGGCAGAAAATTGGCGTTCTAGAAAGCGTTCTGGCTTAAATTGCTTTGGTTCTGGATATAAATCTTTACGCTGATGAACCAGATACATACAGCCGACAACTGTTGTCTCAGGCTCTAACAAATATCCAAGTAATTCCACAGGTTCTTGCACTACCCTAGCAAAGGTCAACATTGCAACTGGGTAAATCCGCAAGGTTTCATTACAAACAGCCGTGAGATACGGTAGGCGGAATATACTCATGGGGTCTGGATTGTCTCCCAAGGTATCGAGTTCGCGGAGCAGTTTTTCGCGAACTTCCGGCTGGTGATGAGTCCAATATAATGCCCAAGCCATTGCTGTTGCCGTGGTTTCATGTCCAGCAAATAGCAGAGTCATCAACTCATCCCGTAACTCTTGATCGGTCATCGGCTCACCTTCTTCATCTCTAGCTGACATCAGTAACGAGAGAATATCAATACCATTTGAATTAGGTTTCTCTCGTCGTTCAGCAATTTCAGCGTAAAGCAATTTATCCATTTGCTCGCGATCGCGCACAAATTTGCCCCAAGGACTCCAAGCTCCTAGATCCTGTTGCAGAAAGGGAAAAAAGAGGAAGCTAGAAGTCAAAGGTGAGCGAAATAGATCCGACATCAACGCCATTAGATGCTTGAGTTGTTGGCAACGTTCTCCCTGATACAAGCCAAATACAGCTTCTAAAATTACCTGTAAGGAAATATCCTGCATCACAGTTCGAGCTGAGAACGGCTGGTTAGTTGGTAACTGACTCAACACTTTTTCAGTGATCTTAGAGATGATTTGTCCATAGGAACGCATCCGATCGCCATGAAATGAAGGCATTACCATCTGTCGCCGCCGCTTGTGGCGATCGCCATCCAGCATAATCACTGAATAGTCGCCGATTAGCGGTTGCAAAATCTTGTTTTTTGTACTTAAAGCAGCAAATTTCTTGCGGTCATTTATTAAAATTTCTTGAATAGCTTGGGGATGGTTTACGAATACCCAAGGGTCCTGAGAACTCAGAAGAACAGTTGTGAAAATGTCAGGATATTGTTGCGCTGCTTTTTCCATATATCCAATAGGATCAGCAACCCATTGGAGCCTTTGGAGAATAGATGGAGTTTTTAGAAGATTTGGTAATTGCATATAAAAACAGGTTAGTTTCTGCCTGTGCTAAATATGCAGTGTACCTTTTTCCTCTTGCCATTGACTTAACTTCGGGCGTGGGTCTGAATATATCTATAGATAGCCGCTATATTGCGAGCATCATCAATGCCTCGATGATGTGTGCCTTGCAATTCCAAACCTAAATGCTGGAGAGCCTGTGCCATACCAAATCTTTTGGAAACACCAAGATGTTGTGAGAATTCCTCTTTAATATTTTTATGTTCAAAAGCAAAAGGATAAGGAATATTATGATATTTACAATCTTGAATAAATTGATTTTTATCGTAGTTTCCCCAAGAACAAAAAATATAATTAGGAAATGATTTCATCCATTCTGTAAGGCTAACGATTGCTTCTGAAAATTGGGGTGCTTGCTCAACATCTTGCTGCTGAATACTAGTTAATTTTGTACAAAATGCTGTCAGTTGCGGATGTCTCACAGGTTGGATGAATTGCTGAAACTCTGAGTCAATTTCCCATGTTGTGCTATTGAGCATTACTGCACCAATTTCGATGATTTCCATTTCATGCCTGGGAATTGTACCATCATCACAACAGGTAGCTTCCAAATCTACTATTAGATAATATTGGTAAGTTTTAATTTTCATATAAATCATTAAAAATATGTCAAGTTTTAACTGAGTTACAAATTCGTAATGCAGTTATGTCCAATATTTTCTTTATAATACATATACTACATAAATAATAGATCGAAGTCAAATAGTCTACTATTATTGATAGTCACCGGAAGGGTAAGTACAAAGTGTGCTTAAAAATCTAGGTCTAAAATCCTGAAGATAAATTTATTTACCCAAGAGACCTAATGAAACAAAGCAATAGTTAATTGCAGAAAAATTAGGTTGAAGCAAAGGGTTTAAGCCAACCAAGTTGCATAGCGGTATCGAGCGCGATCGCGGCGATTGCAAACCACGATACACTCTCAAGAGCCAATACCAAATAAGGCAAGATTGTAGCAGTAGAATACCAGCCAATTTCTATCTGAGTTAAACCTCTTACTAAGCCAAAGGCAAATATACCACCAGCTTTCAGTTGAGGATTCTTATCTTGGCGGATGATATAGCGGTAGGTGACACCAAACAGCAAGCCAGAGAAAGAAGCGATCGCCCCACTTAGCAAAAAATCTAAATTCAGCGGCTCAATCTTTAGACTTGCGAGTGTCGGGTAATACTTTGCTAGCACTAGGGTATTCAAAAGACTAGTAATAATGAAGGCTAAACACAGGCAAATACCCCCAATTATCGCAGCTTTCAGCGATTCTAGGCGTTCTGCCATCAGTTGAGGCTCTAAAATTCTGTTCACAATTGTGCAATGTCACTTTGCAGAGTCATTAGTCTTTAGTTAACCACACTACTGACCTATGCCCACCTGCCCTGAGCGCAGCCGCAGAGATGCCCAATGACTAATCAACTGCCTTTTCCCAGTATGATGAATATTAGAAACGTTTTGTAATTATTTTAAAAGTGGGACTATGGCGATTTTGACACTGGGTTGGGTATCACTCTTGGTCGTATTCACTTGGTCAATTGCAATGGTAGTTTGGGGTCGTAACGGACTATAGAGGAATCGTGGAAAGCCCATTCCTGAGTATTTTGGCATTGCTAGCTATACTACTACTAGTCGCAGTGACCGGAGGCGTTGGTTATTTAACCTTGGCAGATTGGCGCGATCGCCGTCGTCAAGAAAATGAAAAACTCGAAACCCGGCGCAGCGCTCCCAAGCGGCGATGATTTTTGTGTGACATAATACACTCTAGGTTTCTAGGGTCAAAAATGCTTTTGTAGGGACACGATGCGATCGTTGTCCCTATCTTGTCATATTTATTATCTAAACTACGCAATAAAAATATTGTTAAAAAATATTGTTATTAATATTACTAAAAATAGATAAACTGAACTTTTCTATGGTTGATTTTACTACTTAAGGCATATATCTTTGGATAGCTGTTACCTTTAGATTGGTTCAGGGAATTCTGAATATAGAAGACTTTCAACATTTAAAGTCCTATTTGGCATGGAAAACTCCTCTACGCTACAACCTATACAACCGAATTCAGCGCCACAAGAACATTTGCCAGAACAGACACTACCTTCCCACCAAGGTGAGAAACATAAAGCTTTATCTAGAGTAATCGCCAGGATTCGCGAGTCACTAGATATAGACATCATTTTCAAAGTTACAGTCACTGAGGTACGTCAGTTACTAAACACTGACCGAGTTGGAGTGTTTCGTTTTTATCCTGAATTAGATTGGGAAGGAGAATTTATTTATGAGGACGTAGGAGAGCAATGGAGTTCTGCACTAAAAGCTAAACTGCGTGACCACTGCTTTGCTGCGGATTTTGCCGGACTTTATCAGCAAGGTCGAATTAAAGTCATGGACGATATCTATCAAGCCATGATTAGTGATTGCCATATCCAGATTTTAGAAAAATTTCAAGTACGCGCCAATATTGTTGCCCCCCTGATGAAAGGTAAAGATTTATGGGGATTGTTGTGTATTCATCAATGTAGTGAACCTCGGCAATGGCAAGCATCTGAAGTTGAATTTGTGCAACTCATCGGCGAACATTTGGGAGTAGCCTTGCAACAGGCAGATTATCTAGAAAAAGCGAAATTACAATCAGCACAATTAGCACAAGCAACAGCCAGAGCAAAAGTAGCAGAATGGCAGAAAACTATATCTATAACGATTGAGAAAATTCGTCAGTTTCTCGATTTGGAAAGTATTTTTCGCGCTAGCACAGAAGAACTGAGAAAGCTGCTGAATGCTGACCGTGTTGCTATCTACCGTTTCCATCCAGATTGGAGTGGTGAATTTGTATTTGAATCAGTAGCAGCGGGTTGGAAGTCCCTGATGCAAGAACAGTTGCAGCGTCCAGAGTTGGGCGAAAACGTTAGCGACTGTAGCGCCAAAGATTTAGCTGAAATCCCAGTCATGGATACTTACTTACAAGATACAGACGGTGGTCGCTTCACAAGAGGCGAAGTGTATCGTGTTTGTAATGATATTTATAGCGCTGGGTTTACCGACTGCTACATTAAAGTTCTAGAGATCTATCAAGCAAGAGCTTATGTAATCATTGCTATTTACCACGGACAAAAGCTGTGGGGTTTGCTAGCTGTTTACCAGAACAATGGAAGCCGCGATTGGCAAGAAGATGAGGTCTACTTGCTCACTCAAGTTAGTACCCAACTAGGTGTAGCTTTGCAGCAAGCCGAGTTCTTGCAACAATTACAGACCCAAGCAGCAGAACTGACTAAAGCCGCCGAAAGGCAAAGGGCCCTGGCGAATACTGTGGAAAAAATTCGTCAGTCCTTAGATATTGACACTATCTTTAAAGCTACTACTCAAGAAGTGAGGCGGCTGTTAGAAGTAGAAAGAGTTTCAATCTATCGCTTCTATCCTGATTGGAGTGGTGAATTTGTTGCTGATTCAATTGCTGATGAGTGGACACCAACAGCTAGAACGCAGTCTGCAACAGATCAAGTACTATTACCAGGAACGCCAGCAGGCAAATATGCACGTCATGAAGTCTTTGTACCAATTTCTCAAGGAGAGAAACTTTGGGGATTGTTGGTAGCTTATCAAAACTCCCAAGCACGTTATTGGCAAGATGAGGAAATCAATTTGCTGGCACAAGTAGGTGTGCAATTAGGAGTAGCAATACAGCAAGCAGAAACCTTAAAGCAGGTACAGATACAAGCACAGCAACTAGCTCAAGCTGCGGAACGAGAACGGGAAGCTGCGGAACGAGAACGCAAAGCTACCGAAAGGGAGAAGGCATTAGCTGCAACGGTAGAGAAAATTCGCCAGTCACTTGATCTTGATAGGATCTTTGCTACCAGCACTCAAGAAGTCCGACGGCTATTAGAACTTGATCGAGCAACAATTTATCGCTTCCGCTCTGATTGGACTGTGGAATTTGTTGCTGAATCATTAGCCCATAATTGGACACCAAATAGGGAAGTTGTACCTTTAATTATCAAGGATTATTTGCAACAAACCCAAGGTAGAGACTACGCTAATAGTAAAATTTTAGTTATTAAAGATATTTATAGCACTGAAGATTACACTAGTCAGATTGCTCTACTCAAACCAATTGTAGCTAGAGCATATATGATTGTTCCGATTTTTCAAGGTGAGAAAATCTGGGGATTACTGGCAGCATATCAAAACACCAAACCCCGCGATTGGCGACAAGATGAAATTGATTTGTTAGTACATATTGGTAATCAATTAGGAGTAGGTCTCCAACAAGCAGAATTACTGGAACAGACTCAGCGTCAAAAAGAAGAACTTAAGGAGACTCTGCAAGAATTGCAGCAAACTCAAAGCCAGTTGATTCAAAGTGAAAAAATGGCTGGTTTAGGACAGTTAGTTGCTGGAGTAGCCCATGAAATTAATAATCCGATTAATTTCATTTATGGCAACATCACCCACGTGACTGAGTACGCTGAAGACTTATTGAAATTACTACATAGTTATCAAAAACATTATCCTAGTCCGAAAGCAGAAGTTCAACGGCAAGCAGCAGCACTGGATTTAGATTTTATTGCGAAAGACTTACCTAAAATTCTTAATTCCATGACTGTTGGGGCAGAACGCATCAGTGAATTAGTACTGTCATTACGTACTTTTTCACGCCTGGATGAAGCGGAAATGAAGCCAGTTAACATCCATGAAGGTATTGAGAGTACCTTATTGATTTTACAACACCGTCTAAAACCACAGGCTGATTTTATTGCTATTGAGGTAGTTAAAGAATACGGTGAATTACCAAAAGTACAATGCTATGCTGCTCAGATAAATCAGGTTTTGATGAATGTTCTCAGCAATGCGATTGATGCTCTAGAACAATCAGTAATGGTAGAAAAAACCTTAGAAAATCCTCAAATTCAGATTTGTACAGAAGTAATAGATGAAAACTCGATCTTGATTCGCATTGCCGATAATGGTTGTGGCATTCCAGAAAGCCTGCGATCGCGGATTTTTGACCCTTTCTTTACTACTAAAGAACCTGGTAAAGGAACTGGCTTAGGGCTATACATTAGTTACCAGATTGTTGTAGATAAACACGCTGGCCAAATCAAATGTTTTTCCGAACCTGGTAAAGGTTCTGAGTTTAGGATACAAATACCTATTAAACATTCGGTTAGTTAGAGGATGTTTTAAAAGTGGGGGGTGTGGTAAGAAAGCTCACAAGGCGTATGC
>NZ_MTAW01000068.1 GCF_002154725.1 Nostoc sp. 106C
AGAAAGACGCATATAGAGCCTTTGACTTTTAAAACTTGGGTCTATCTGACTTTGACCATCAACTAACTTTTTGATATCTGATAAAAGATTTGGTAGATGTGATTCTGCTTTATAACGTCCTCGACCTCGATAGTTATCTATACAAGTGATACCACTATTTAATTCTTTGATTGCTTTACTAATAGTTACCCGATTCCATCCCAACTCTCGCTGTGCTAGAGAGTGTCCTCCGTATCCTAATGCCACAACTGTTTGTGCAATAAATTTACGTTTGGCTGCTCCTGTTAATTGCTGTGCCGTTTCCTTCAACAAGTGTTTTAGTGAATCCGTTAATTGTATAGACACCTTTTTCTACCGAAAAATCGAATCATCCTTGAATTTACTACAAAAAGGGGAAGGGAGAGGCTGCCTGCGGCAGCCTCTCCCTTCCCCTCGGAATGATTATCATTCTTATAAACTGTATATTTTATTTTCTGGAAGTCCCTAGTAATGTGCTAGCTTATGGTGCGCTAATTGAGCCTATTCAACTGGCTGTAGAAGTAACTTCAACTAATTGGGATGATGATTATATTGATAAATTAGATGAGTATCAGCGGCTTGGTATTGCTGAGTATTGGATTGTAGATTATTTAGCGATCGCTTCTCGTGCTTATCTGGGTAATCCCAAACTGCCTACGGTTTTTGTTTATCAATTAATTGATGGTCAATATCAAGTGCAAAAATTTACAGGGAATGACCGCATTATATCTGCTACTTTCCCAGAATTAAATATTACTGTTAAACAAATTGTAGCTGCAAGTCAAATTCAAAAACTTTAATTACAGTTTATTTATAAAGTACATATACAGCGTTTTTCAGGTAAATGAGGTACAGGTAAGGGTACAAGAATGTGTTTTATTTTTACTTAAGTTTGTAGCATAAAATCTTCTGGGTCTATACCCCAATTTACCCAACTAATAGCCTCTCTTGCGGATGCTATATTTGAAGGTACGCGCAATATTATGAATATTTCCTGTACTGAGACAAATCATTTTTAATAAACACATGAATTCTAGAGATGTAGAACCACGTCGATTTATTTCTTGGTAATTATCAATTCTTAATAAACTGTATTCTTGCCAACTATCTAACTCAATTGCACCCAATTCTTCACAAATGCGTTTGTAGCCAATACCTTGAATCAAAACTCTTCTGAGTTCTGCGTTACGTTCTTCAAGTAACCATGTTGCTTGCCATTGATTTGCAAATACTTTACCGTATTTTTCAGGTAGTCTAACACCTTCATAAGCATATACTTTAAAACCATCAGCATACTCTATTTAATATTATTTATATGCGATCGCTGCAATAACAATTTTAGTATCCGAAATCGCTCTAAAGCGCAGCTACAAGCATTTTATAGTTTTTATCAATGCATTAAAACACAACTTTACCATTTCAAATAAGCAGCTTCAATTCCCTGTTCGCGCTTAATTTTGCTATCTTTTTCAAACCAGGCAATTACCTGTGCTGTGGTTAAATCTTCTATAGCAACACCATATTCTTGGGCAATATGTGTTAATAGCTTCAGAGATGAAATTGTCAATCTTGTTAAAAATTTCTCTGAAGAAGATAATAAAGCTGCGTCTACTTTTGCTGACTCTTCCAAACTTAAAAACTGTTCTGATGGCGAATTTGTCATTTGTCCTTTGTCATTAGTCATTGGTCATTTGTTATTTCTCTGTGTCACCGCGTCTTGTGTCTCCGTGTCCCCCTTGTCCTTTTTGTCTGCCTGATCCCTATTCCCGCGCTTGGACTAAATACCCACAACGATGTTCGCCATTGATAATCCAGTGGGTGCGCTCTACTGTACAATCTGGGAGAACAGCGGCAAACATTTCTAATTCATGACCGCAAATGCTGGGGAATGATTCGGCAACATTAGAAATAGCGCATTTATGTTCCATTAAAATAAAGCGATCGCATTCTGAGGAGTCATGGGAATCTACAGGATGATACTCAGCCATGAAGCCTTCAGCTTTTCTAAATTCCACTAGATTGGCTACACGCTCTTTTAAGGAACCTTTACCTAAGCGATCGCGGTATTCTTGCGCCTTGCGTTCCCACTGTTTTTGTAAAATTGTTTTAACTTGGTCTCGCCCTACCGTTTCTGCTAAAGTATCAAGCAGGGAAACCGCAAAATTTCCGTAACTATCACCAAAGTGATCGCTCTGACGATGCAGGCGATCGCGTCCTAGGGAACTGAGTTGATAAACGTGCTGCGGACGCCCCATCCCCGCCTGCACTGTGGTTGAATACAAAATTAGCTCTTCCGCCTCCAAATCCTTGAGATGGCGACGGATCGCTTGGGCACTAATATCTAAGACTTCAGCTAGCTCAAAAGCGGTTGCTTGTGAGTGTTCGAGGAGATATTCCAGAATATCTTGCTTCGTTGAGGACTGGTGGGTAGTCGCCATCTTCTCTGCCAGACGCTGCGCGAACGTCCCAAAAATTTCTTTGAAAATTTGACTTTAACAACATTGTTGTTGTTAATCTAGCGTAAAATGAAGATAAGTTAAACAACATAGTTGTTGTTTTAGTCTCCATCCCTATTTTAACAGCCGTGTAACCACTCTGTAACCGTAGATGGGAATTGTTTAAAACCAAGCCCGTCTCCCATTCTGAAGGGCAGCGCGTTGCGGGATTCCCCCCGTTGTAGCGACTGCAATAGAGATTTAAACGAACACGAGAGATTATTACTGATGAGCGCCACTGTCAAAACCTTAGTCAACCAACCATACAAGTACGGCTTCGTAACCGACATTGAGGCCGACACTATTCCGCGTGGACTAAACGAGGACGTTATTCGCTTGATCTCCGCCAAGAAGAACGAGCCGGAATTCATGCTGGAGTTTCGCCTCAGAGCGTATCGCCAGTGGCAGAAAATGACAGAACCAACTTGGCCTAGTGTCAAGTATCCACCGATAGATTATCAGGATATCATCTACTATTCAGCTCCTAAACAGAAAAAACAAAAGCTGGAAAGTTTGGATGAGGTTGATCCTACTCTGCTAGAAACCTTTGAAAAGCTAGGCATTCCCCTGTCTGAACAAAAGCGTCTGACAAATGTCGCTGTTGATGCTATTTTCGATAGTGTATCCGTCGCCACAACTTTTAAGGAAAAGCTAGCTAAAGACGGCGTAATTTTCTGCTCGATTTCCGAAGCATTGCAGGAACATCCAGAACTGGTAAAAAAATATCTGGGTAGCGTCGTTCCCGTAGCTGACAATTACTTTGCAGCGCTGAACGCTGCTGTATTCAGTGATGGTTCTTTCGTCTATATTCCTAAAGGCGTTAAATGCCCAATGGAACTGTCTACCTATTTCCGCATCAACTCTGGTGATACTGGACAATTTGAGCGGACATTAATTGTGGCTGAAGAAGGTAGCTATGTTTCCTACCTAGAAGGTTGTACAGCACCAATGTACGACAGCAATCAACTACACGCAGCTGTTGTAGAACTTGTTGCTTTGGACAATGCTGAAATTAAATACTCCACAGTACAGAATTGGTACGCTGGAGATGCTAACGGCAAAGGTGGTATTTACAACTTTGTCACTAAGCGTGGTTTGTGTCAGGGTGTCAATTCCAAAATTTCCTGGACTCAAGTAGAAACAGGTTCAGCAATTACTTGGAAGTATCCCAGCTGCGTATTGGTGGGTGATAACTCTGTAGGTGAATTTTACTCGGTGGCGCTGACAAATCATATGCAGCAGGCAGACACCGGCACGAAGATGATTCATATTGGTAAAAACACACGCAGCACCATTATTTCTAAAGGAATCTCCGCAGGTAACTCCAGCAACAGCTATCGGGGTTTGGTAAAAGTGAATCCGAAAGCGCAAGGGGCGAGAAACTATTCTCAGTGCGACTCAATGCTGATTGGAGATAATGCCCATGCGAACACTTTCCCTTATATTCAGGTACAAAATAATACTGCCAAGGTAGAGCATGAAGCTTCTACTTCTAAGATTGGGGAAGATCAGCTATTCTATTTCGCCCAAAGGGGCATTTCGGCAGAAGATGCAATTTCGATGATGATTAGCGGCTTCTGCAAGGATGTATTCAATCAACTGCCGATGGAATTTGCTGTGGAAGCTGATAAGTTATTGAGCCTGAAGTTGGAAGGTAGTGTTGGTTAATGCTTGTAGTCAGCACTTGAGAAATCTTAAGAAGCGCTGAAGCGCAACTACGAACTGAGAGAGATAAGAGAGAGAACATGATTATTGAAAATAGCGAAGTTGTGCTGTCAGTCAGGGATCTGACGGCTACAGTTGATGGGACACCGATTCTCAAGGGTGTAAATCTGGAAGTTCGTGCGGGTGAAATCCATGCGATTATGGGGCCGAATGGTTCTGGTAAGAGTACTTTTTCTAAGGTATTAGCAGGACATCCAGCATATCAAGTGACTGGTGGTGAAGTAATTTTCCAAGGGCAAAATCTGCTGGAATTAGAACCAGAGGAACGAGCGAGATCTGGTGTATTTTTAGCGTTTCAATATCCCCTAGAAATTCCCGGTGTCAGCAATTTAGATTTCTTGCGGGTAGCATACAATTCTCGCCGCAAAGCACAGGGTTTAGAAGAATTGGATGCGTTTGATTTTGACGACTTGGTAGAGCAAAAGCTGGAAGTTGTGAAGATGAATTCGGCTTTCCTCAACCGCAGTGTGAATGAAGGATTTTCTGGTGGTGAGAAAAAGCGGAATGAAATTCTGCAAATGGCACTGCTGGAACCGAAGTTAGCAATTTTGGACGAAACCGATTCAGGTTTAGATATTGATGCGCTGAAGATTGTGGCGAACGGGGTTAACCAACTGGCAAGCCCGGAGAATGCCACGATTATGATTACCCACTACCAACGGTTACTCAATTATATTGTGCCCGACTATGTGCATGTGATGGCACGGGGACAAATTCTGATGTCTGGCGGTAAGGATTTGGCGCTGGAATTGGAATCTCGTGGTTATGACTGGGTAGTAGAAGAAAACGTTGTTGAGGTGGGTGTCTGATGACTATTCAAGTATCCCCCAGCCCAATTGCTAACTCAGATGCTATGAGTTTGAGATCTGCTGTCTTAGATAGAGATGAATATCTAACTGGTTTGTTAAATCAGCTAACAGCACAAAAAGCAGAAGGTTGGTTGCAGGAATTACGCCAACATGCTGTTAAATGGGTACGTCACTCGACTATCCCTACCACCCGTGAGGAAGAATGGCGATTTACTGATTTGTCAGCGTTGCGCAAGGTGCAATTTCAGGCAGCAACGCAATTTATACCATCAGAAATTTCGTCACTGACTCTACCAGAAGCCGCTAACAGTCGGTTGGTGTTTGTTAACGGAGTGTACACGCCAGACTTATCTGCAATTACAGATTTACCTGCGGGTGTTATTGTCAGTAATTTGACAGCATTACCCCAAGCTGAACAGGAACACATCAGCCAGTATTTAGCTCAAGCTGAAGGGGCAGAAGAAGTATTTACTGCACTCAATACTGCCGGGTTAACTGATGTCGCAGTGGTAGTGGTGAGAAAGAATGTAGTCATTGAAACGCCAATTCACTTATTATTTATTGCCGTCGGCGGTGACAAGCCGACGATTTCGCAGCCACGTTGTTTGGTAGTGGCGGAAAGTGGCTCGCAAGTAACTTTTATTGAAGAATATACGAACCACAAAGACACAGAGGGAAAGGTTTACCTTACCAATGCGGTTACGGAAATTTGGTTAGCTGAGAATGCCCAAGTGAGTCATACTAGGGTTGAGCGGGAAGGTGCAGAGGCTTTCCATATTGGAAAAACTGCGATCGCTCAGGCTCGTGATAGTCGCTATACCTGTAATGCAATTACCTTTGGGGGAAAGCTGTCACGGCATAATTTAGAGGTTTTGCAAACTGGTGAGCAAACCGAAACAACACTCAACGGTTTGACAATTATTTATGGCAATCAGTTAGCTGATACTCACAGTGCGATCGCGCTGAATCATCCCTATGGTAAAAGTGAACAATTGCATAAGTGTATCGTAGGCGATCGCGCCCATGCAGTATTCAATGGCAAAGTTTTTGTTCCCAAACCAGCACAGCTAACAAATGCAGCCCAATTGAATCGGAATTTGCTGCTTTCATCGAAAGCTAGAGTTGATACAAAACCCCAACTAGAAATTACAGCAGATAACGTGAAATGCGCTCACGGTGCTACTGTTAGCCAGTTGGAGGATGATGAAATATTTTATCTACAAAGTCGGGGAATTGATGAAAATGCTGCCCGGAATTTGTTGATTAACGCTTTTGCAGCCGAAATTATCAATCAAATACCAGTTGCTTCCCTGCGCGAAACTCTTTTAACCACAGTCAATAGTCTCAAGTCATCTCATGACTAATGACTAATGACTAATGACTAATGACTAATTACCAATGACTTTTACTTCTACCAAAACCCTAGCCGATTTAGTTCGTGGTGATTTCCCGATTTTGCATCAGGAAGTCAATGGTAAACCCTTAGTTTACCTAGATAATGCTGCTACTTCCCAAAAACCTCTGCTGGTACTCAATACCCTAAGAGATTATTACGAGCAGTATAATGCTAACGTGCATCGGGGTGCCCATATTCTCAGCGCTCAAGCTACTGACGCTTATGAAGGTGCTAGAGATAAAGTTACCAAATTTATCAATGCTGCATCGCGT
Organism: Nostoc sp. 106C; assembly: GCF_002154725.1. GTDB lineage: Bacteria > Cyanobacteriota > Cyanobacteriia > Cyanobacteriales > Nostocaceae > Aulosira. The sequence continues at coordinate 6,716 of NZ_MTAW01000068.1, forward strand.
CAAGAAATTGTCTACACCCGCAATGCGAGTGAGGCGATTAACTTGGTGGCTTATAGCTGGGGAATGAATAATTTGCAGCCGGGAGATGAAATTATTTTGTCGGTGATGGAACACCACAGTAATATAGTCCCTTGGCAATTTGTGGCACAAAAAACGGGTGCGGTACTCAAATTTGTGGAACTGACACCAGAACAAACTTTTGATTTGGAGCAGTTCAAAAGACTGATTTCTGATAAAACTAAATTAGTGTCAGTAGTTCATGTTTCTAATACTTTGGGTTGCATAAATCCAGTACAAGAAATAGCTGCGATCGCTCACAGATACGGTGCGAAATTCTTAATGGATGCTTGTCAAAGTGTTCCTCATATGCCCATTGATGTGCAACAAATAGACTGTGATTGGTTAGTCGCCTCCGGTCATAAAATGTGTGCCCCGACTGGGATAGGCTTTTTATATGGCAAGTTAGAATTGCTAGAATCAATGCCACCATTTTTCGGTGGTGGTGAGATGATTGCGGAGGTATATTTAGACCATTCTACCTATGCAGAATTACCCCATAAATTTGAAGCGGGTACACCTGCAATTGGCGAAGCGATCGCTTTGGGTGCAGCAATCGATTATCTTACTAATATTGGTATGGATAAAATCCATGCTTATGAAGCCGAATTAACAGCTTATTTGTTCCAACAATTAGAGCAAATTCCCCAAATTCAAATTTACGGGCCGAAGCCAGATAATAAAGGTGAGGGTAGAGCAGCTTTAGCATCGTTTACAACACCAGATGTTCACGCCAACGACCTATCTACATTATTAGATCAAGAAGGCGTTGCCATCCGTTCTGGACATCACTGCACTCAACCATTACACCGTTACTTAAATGTTGCGGGAACAGCACGGGCAAGTTTATATTTCTACAACACCCGTGAGGAAATAGATATTTTTATCAAAGCCTTGAAGGACACTCTTGACTTTTTTGCTGGAATATTTGCTTAATTTTGGGTGGGCAATGCCCACCTTTTTTAATTTTAAAATATTAAACTTTCTCCAACTGCTCTATCTCTGAATTGGCAATTAAATTCTTAAGATAGTCACGAGTTTCTGAGAAAGTTAAATACAAAAAATTGTTGTGTTAAACCAGTATTTCATATTGATTGAGAACGACTTCATTGGCATCTTCACGCCAACTCAAACCGTAAATTAGTCCTAAATTACAAGCCTTGCTTCCAAGTTCACCAATTTCTAAGAGTATATCTTTATATTCGGGTTTTAGCTTTTCTTTCCTAATCATCTCATCAAGTAAGGCTTGATATTCAGTATTAGCTTCACTCATAAGTCGTATAAAATTTAGCAACGAGCACCTGTAATTATAACCGCTAAAAATTAAAATTATTGAAATTGAGATACAGCCCATTCGCGCACGCACTCATGCGCTAGACAAGCCTGGGCTAAATTTTGATTTGCTGTCCACAACTCAATGGATAGAGTCATACGAAGTTGCCATTATCTGCTCTGGTACTTAGAACTCAGATCATGATACCCTAGAGCAACAGTACTTGCATAACTTAATTGAATGTCAGAATCGAAAAAGCATGGCAAGATAAAGTATTGAGTCACCTAGAGAAACTTACAGACGATGCAGTGGAAGCAGAACAAATAGCTGTTGGTTAATGATGATGGCTATAGTTGGCGTGCGCTCAAGGACAACCCAGCTATAGTCATCACTACCACTACAACCTACCAGTTGTAATGATTCAAAACTATAAACTGCCCTACCAAAGATAAATTTGTATTTTCTAAATTTGCAATAGCCTTAACTATCGCAGCGTAACTCATACTTTTTGCGGTATCAGCGTCCTGGTATATTGCTAGAATTCCTAAATGGTCTGAATTTGCTTGATGTAATTCTAAAAAGTCGTTACAGTTGCGAGTTAGCAAGACACGCTGTTGAGTTCGAGCCATTTCCATTACTAAGCTATCTGGGATACCAGTTATCCCAGCCTCGCCGATTGTTAATAGATCGTGCTTATCTGCTCGTAACATCTCAACAAGACGACGTGCTTGTGTATCCTCGTCAACTAGCAGCCTGAGACTCAACTCTCACTCCTTGCTGTTCTAGACGATAACGTTCTTCCTCAGCTTCCATCTTGATGAGTTCGTGGTTAGCTTCACAGTAGCGAATGATTTCATTAACAGCAGCGATAGGCAAAGAAAAGTTTTCGGCTGCTTCTTCAGGAGAAAGAGTATTCAACTGCATATCTTGCCAAACAGTAGAAGCTAACAGCCGTCGCCCTTTTACGTATAATTGTTTTCGCCAAGGATGGGGACGTGATACCAAATATTGCCAAATAGACTGTGGGGTTGGCTCTAATTCTGGAATTACCAGATGAATTTGTTCGCCTGATGTCACAAGTCGGATTTGATAGCCTTGTTGCAGATAATTGTGGAGAACAGCCATCACAGAAATTGAGCGCAGAATAGTTTCTTTAGTAGTTGCTGCACCCATTGCTACTCGCAGCCACTCAATCTGTGCTTCTTGTTCAGGTAAAACGTTGAAGTTTTGCCGTTTTGTTTCACCCGCTTGACTCATAAAACTTGGTCAGATGTATAAGTATATTATGAGTATAGTTGACTTATAAAGGGCGATGCCTGCTTATAGCTCAATCAAGACTACTACAACGTCCATGCAGCTTGGAAAAAGTCACGTTCACAGAACATGGCATAACGATAGGTAGAGTGTACCAACGGTGTAGCGCTAGCGTAATTGTCAACTAAACTTTCTAAATTTTGTGCCAACGGTTGAAAATCTGCACTGCTGTAAGTCCGAATCCAGTTTGCATATAGATGATCGGGAATGCCATCATTAGCTAACTGTTCTCCCAAAAAAGCATACAGACGCATACATGGGGACATAGCAGCAGCAGTTAAACCCACATCCCCACCCCAAGCGGTAGCTAATAAAAAGTCAGTATAGCGACGGGTAGCTACTCCTGGCTCTACAGAATGTAAATTGACTCCCCACTGAGCAGCGTAGCCTTGATGTAGCCGCAGTTCGTGCAAAACTCCGTCAGCTAGGGCGTGAAATGTAGTGAATCCTAGCCAGTCTGGTGCTTTAGCGGCGGCGATGCTGTAAGCACGGGCAAAAGCTTCTAAGAAAAAAGCATCTTGTCCTACATAGTAAGCAAATTTTTCTGGCGCAAGAATACCGTTAGCAATGCCTTGAACAAAAGGATGCTCTAGACAAGCTTGGGCTAAATCTTGATTTGCTGTCCACAATTCAATGGATAGAGTCATTAGTCAAGAGTCAATAGTCCTTTGTCATTCGTCATTAGTCATTTCCACGCGTCACCTTGTCTCCGCGTCTTTGCGTCAGTTCCTCCCCATCCCTTTCTCTCCTAAAAGGGTAGGAACTGAAACAAGACTGAGCCAAGACTACCTAAAAAGTCAAAAAAGCTGGGTTTGCCAACATTAACTTTACCATCTGGAGGTGTTTGTAATTCTTTAATAAAAGCTTGTGCTGTTTGGATACCAGGAGCATTTTTTTGCTCTGTAAAAATTTTTGTGGCAATCTGAGCATCTTGGAACGCGCCTTGTCGATCCAATACTTGGTAACGGGCAACACCACGAGCCAAGTAAGCTCCTGCATAGTCGGTTTTTGCTGCGATCGCTTGATTAAAATACTCAATTGCTTGCGGTGTATTGCCTTTTTGCGCTTCTGCTACACCCCAAGCATAAAATTCTTCTGCTGTGGCAATTTGCGATGGTATACCTACTGCACCTTGAAGATAAGTACTGTTAAGGTTTACTCCATTTAATTCTGCATTGACTAGGTAGGAATTTCTTAAGTCTGCATTTGCCAAATTTGCCCCAGCGAGTTTAGCAGCACTCAGGTTCACGCCGAATAAACTAGCACCAGTCAAGTTTGCACCCCTCAAATCAGCACCAGTCAAGTTTGCACGGCTAAGATTAGCACCTGCGAGATTGGCTCCGCTTAAATTGGCTCCAGATAAATCAGCCAATACCAAACCTGCATTTATCAAGTCACAATTTTGACATTGTTTAGTTGCCAATAACTGTCTAATGTGTTCAGAATTTGCTGCTTGAGCGCTAGTAGTCAAGCTGATTGTGGTTAAAAATACAGTTGTGGCTAGAATTTGGCTTTTCATATTCTCTATAGCAATATTTGTTACTCAGTTCTCAACTTTCGCTGAGATATATTTATACTTCAGCCTATGATATGAATAATCTCAGCCATTCGCCATATTTAGTATTAATCAATACATAGTAAGTTGGGTAACGGTGAAAACTTGATGATTAAAGTTGATGCTACCAGTTGTTTGACTGGGAGCAGACCAATTCATTCCTGTAAATAAACTAAGACTAAACGTAAGGCCAACAGCCAATAAGAATTTTTCGATCATAATAGTTACTCTCCATAATCGCCAAGTAATAACCGAGGCGAATTCGCATTTAAAGTATTATTTATTTTTCCCAAAAGCTAAGTGATAACCAATAAGATTTACTGTGATTTGAATCCTATCGTTTAGTGATGGCGATCGCACACAAAAAGATTGGGTTTTTTAACTACATGAGCTACAAGACTTGTAGGATAAGGAAAAAGCCTCCAAAGTGAAAGAGCAAGAGATTGATAGCTAGCTCTTGTATCTGTTCCAAAAGTACCCATATGCCAACCAGATAACTGTCACAATTAAGTTATCGCGATTTAGAATTATGTAATTTTTTATACTTAATTTGATTAAAAATTATTGCGATCGCCAATCCCTAATTTTCCAAATATTACTCAGAACGACTGCTATTTAAACTACTTGGGAGTAAACAGGCAAATTCTGAAGAATGCTGTCGTACAGGAATGGTAATAATAAATTCTGCTCCTTCACCAGGTGCGGACATACACTGCAACCATCCCCCATGCTTAGAGATAATTTGGTAACTAATACTCAATCCCAAACCTGTTCCCTTACCAACAGGTTTTGTAGTAAAAAAGGGATTGAAAAGGTGTTGCCAGATATATTCAGACATCCCAACCCCATTATCGGCAATTTGAATAGAAACAAAATTATTGTCAACTATTCTAGTACGAATAATAATCTGGCTTGGATTAGCCTGAGCATCTTGTGAAATTTGCTGTTTTTCATACTCTTCTAAAGAATCGATCGCATTAGCAATCAGATTCATAAATACTTGGTTGAGTTGTCCAGCATAACATTCTACTGCGGGCAAATTGCCATATTCTTTGATAACTTTAATACCTGAGTGATTTGTATTAGCTTTGAGGCGATTATGCAAAATCAGCAATGTACTATCTAAGCCATCATGAATATTTACCGGCTTCATTTCTGCTTCATCGATCCGAGAAAAGTTCTTTAATGATTGAATAATCTCACGGATGCGTTCAGCACCAATTTTCATTGAAGATAGCAGTTTCGGTAAGTCTGTAATTAAAAATTCTAGATCTATTACCTCTAGCTGTTCTCTAATTTCTAACGGCGGCTCAGGGTTGTATTTGGCGTACAAATGCAACAGATGAAGTAAATCTTGAGTGTATTGGCTCGCATGAGTTAAGTTTCCATAGACGAAGTTAACGGGATTATTAATTTCATGAGCAACCCCTGCTACCAGTTGTCCCAGACTGGACATTTTCTCGCTTTGTACTAATTGACTTTGAGTTTCTTGCAGTTGGCGAAAAGCAACTTCTAACTGATTGGCTTGTATTCGATAACGAGTTTCTGACTGTTGTAAGGCTTGCTCTGTGAGAATCCGCTCACGAACTTCTTGTTGTAGTTGCTGATTTGCTTGTTGAAGTTCAGCCGTTCTTGCTTCTACTCGTTGTTCCAATTCAGTAGTTAATAGTACAAGCTCTTGCTCTACTTTGAAACGCTCTTGAATCTCCTGTTCTAAACGTAGAGAATGCTCTTGTAATTCTTTAGTTAAATTTCGCAGACTCAAATGAATTTTAACGCGAGCTAAAACTTCTTCATGCTGCAACGGCTTAGTGATATAGTCTACAGCCCCAAGACTCAATCCTTTGACTTTATCTACTGTTTCTGATAATGCCGTCATGAAAATTATCGGAATATCTTGTGTAATTGCTTTGGCTTTTAAACGACGACAGGTTTCAAAACCATCCATGCCTGGCATAATTACATCTAATAATATTAGATCGGGCAAAGCATATTCCATTTGCTCAATTGCGTCTTCACCATCTTCGGCAACTAGAACTTGAAAACCAGAATCAGCTAGAAACTCAAATAGTACGCCTAAATTAGTCGGAGTATCATCAACAATTAAAATAGTATTGTTTACAGTATTTTTTTGATTCATGATTAATTGCCTGCACTTTTAAGAAATTCGCGGATTTTTTTAATTTGAAAGCCTTTGGCTAATTGCTGTAACTCTTGAAAGAAAGGAAGATATTGAACATTTAATTGTTGTAAGCGAGATGCTTCTTCAATAATTCCTTTTAAATCGCCTTGCCAGGCTAATTTTAATAGAGCAGCTATTTCTTCATTTGGGGGAAATATCAAATTTTGTTCCTCAGAATTAGATTGAGAATGAGTAACTGCTGTTGACTCTTCATAAATCCATTCTAAATCTAAATAAATTTGCAACTTTGTAAAAAGTTCTGATATCCGAATTGGTTTAGGAAGAAAGTCGTTACAGCCAATTTCTTTGCTTTTTTGTTGATCAAAATCAAAAACACTAGCAGAAGTTCCCAGAACTATAATATTCTTAAGTTCAGGCGATCGCCTAATTCTGCGGGTTGCTTCTAAGCCGCTTAATATTGGCATCATCAAATCCATTAATATACAATCTATCGGTAATTCTGCCGCTTTATTTAAGCAATCTTGCCCATCAACAGCTTCCACAATTTCAAATCCGATTGCAGCTAGCATCTTCACTAAAATTGACCGATTTTCTAACTTATCATCAGCAACAATAATTGTGCGTTTTTTACCCTGATAACCGATAATATTTTGGTTTATTGCTTTTACTGAATCTGGAGATTGTTCAACTTCTGGCAATTCTAAATCAAAGAAGAAATTACTACCTTTACCTAAAGTACTTTGAACCTGAATTTCTCCTCCCATCATTTGCACTAATCTGCGACTAATAGATAACCCTAAGCCTGTGCCTTCTACTTTGCGATTGTTTTCACCTACTTGGTGAAAAGGTAAAAATATATCTTGTAATTGTTCAGGAGCCATACCGACTCCTGTATCTTTTACCTGAAACCGAATCTTGTTATTGTGATAGCCAACTTTTAAAGTCACTTCACCAGATTCTGTAAACTTCACAGCATTACCGAGTAAATTAATTAAAACTTGTCGCAACCGTTTTTCATCAGCTTTCACTCCTTGAGGTAAGTTAGTTATTGGCTGATAAATTAAACCAATGCCTTTTTGTTGAGCGCGAATCCGACAAATTTCTGCAATTCCTTCCAAAAATTGGGTAAAATGAAATTCTGTAGGATACAATTCCATTTTCCGCGCTTCAATTTTGGATAGATCCAACACTTCATTAATTAGGTTTAAGAGATGATCGCCACACTGATAAATAATATTCAACCCATCTTTTTGAGAATTAGTTATATCTTTATCTCGTTGCAGGATTTGAGTGTAACCTAAAATCCCATTCAACGGTGTGCGGAGTTCATGGCTCATATTAGCTAAAAACTCACTTTTGGCATGATTAGCAGATTGCGCTGCTGCTTCGGCTTTTTGCAAATGCACATTTTTTTCTTGTAATTCCTGAGTTCGCTCTTGAACTTTTGCTTCTAAAGTGGCGTTAGCTGTCGCTAAATCACTGTAGAGGCGAGCATTTTCAATGGCAATTGCTGCTTGCGAAGATAAAAGTTTTAAAATTTCTAATCTATCTGGAGTAAATGCTTCTGGTGTGAGATTATTTTCTAGGTAAACAATGCCACTCAGTTTTCCTTGATGGAGAAGTGGCGTACATAATACTGATTTAGGTTTTTGATTAATAATATAAGGATCTGTTGCAAAAATTCCTTCACAAATTGTATTGCTGCATAAAACATTTTCCAGGGTTCTGGCTACATAATTAATTATTGATACAGGTAATTCATCACTAGTAGCTATTGGTTGTGATTGCATAACAATCACATCTTGTTGCTCAACTGTTGCTTTTGCTTCTATTAGCAAACTGCCATCTATCTCTAAGATCAGGTGTCCAGTTTGAGCGCCAGCGTTTTCTAGCACAATTTTCATTAATTTATCCAGCAATTTACTCAAAACAATTTCGCCAGAAAGAGCTTGAGCAGCTTTCATGACTGTTGCTAAATCGAGAACTTGAGAATTACTGCCAGTCGTGGCTGTTTTTGTAAAAGTATTTTCTGTATTGATGTTTGCGATGTTCTGCGATGTCTCACGACAAGCCACTTCGTGTCTACGCATAATCAATTGGGGATAGCGTGCTTCTAAATCTTTGACTTTAGCGATCGCTCCCCAATGACTATAGGCGTGGTAAGCATTAGTCATGTATGTACGGGCAATGGTTTGTTTACCCCATGACAGATAAAATTTAGCAGCAAGTTCGTGAGCGAGAGCTTCTTCGTTGATGTACTCGTTTTCTTTAGCAAGTGCGATCGCTTTGTCGTAATTTTCTATTGCCTCTACTTTTTCATCTAAAACTCGATGTCGTTCTGCCTCCACTAGATAGAATTTGTGCAGATGATTCATTGGGGCATGATGCGCCCATTTTTGCATTTTTTCTTGATTAGCTTGGACGCGATCGAGAATGGTCTGCTGCTCAGACTCTAGATTATCGTCATACACTGCCAGCCGAATTAAAGAATCGTATAAATGGAAGATAGGAATAACGGGTAATCCTACCGATGCACCTAAATACTTCTCTGCTATAGCAGTATTCTCAATCGCTTGAGAGTAGTTTTCAAACAAATAACAAAGTAAAATTTTGTTCAAATACAAGTAGAAAATCCCCGCATTATCATTTGCTTGCTGGTGCAGAGGCAACCTGATTTCTTCATCGTAGACTTCACCCTGGAGACAACAGGAATTTTCACTTCTTCCGAGTAGATTTAAGACAGCTTGCAAATAAATTTCTTGAAAATTAAGTGCTGTTTCTTGCTTAATTTTATAAATAGCATCTCTGTAAGTTACCATCTCTTTTTCCAGTCCAGTCAATTCTTTGCCGCTAAAGTAAGCGCAATAGGAGTATACTATTAGACCAAAAGTAGCCCATTCTAAATCTCCCGTCTCCATTCCGCTAGCGTAAGCTGACATGAAAGGCTCCAATGTTTCTTTGAGATGCTCTTTCCAATGTCGGGTAAATATATTTACTATGACTACTGTCTTGGCTTTAATTTCTTTAGCATTCAACTTTGACACTAGATTTAAAGCCAATTGACCAAACTGATGACCTGAATCAATATCTCCCACAACTCCACAAAGCAGAAGACCATAATTGGCATAACCAAAGGGAGACACCGAAGCATTACCATATTGGACAGATAATTGTACTTGTTTGCACACTGTCAAGGGCAATAGTTGTGGGGCCGCAACGTATACAGCAGCAAAGATACTTGATAAAAGTCTGATAGCTGCTAATTTATAGCGATCGGTCATTTGAGGCAGGTCAATTAAATCCTCAATTTGCTTCCCATTTAACATTGCCGAAGTTTCCCCTAGCGCCTGCCCAATATCTGATGGGTTGGGCTGTTGGGGAAACTCTATCCCTAACAGCTTTAAAACTTCTAACGCTATATTAACTGCTTCTAGAAGCTTGTTCTGCGATACGTAAGCTTGAATCTGGACTTCATAGACTTTAACTTTGTCCAGCAGCGTTTTAGCATGGTTTTGTACTATCTCAACAAACCTGTGCATTCCGACAAAATCACCACTCAAAAAAGCTGCCTCTGTTGCTTCTGAGTACAGTGCCAATGTCAGTTCATATTCACACTTCCAGCTTTCTTCTGCTAGCAGTCCTAAACCAACTTGTAAATATTTGATGGCAGAATCGTGCGCTGTTGCTGCTTTAGCTTTTTGCCCGGCTATGAGGTTTAGTTGAGCTAGTTCATATTTTTCTGACTCAGATGTGAGTAGTTCCGTACCGTAATTGAGTTGATTAACTAGTGCAAATATGTTTTCTTTGCGTTCTTCTGGCGTTGCACTTTGCAGCAGTAATTGACCTATTCTCAGGCGCGTTTTTTTCTTCTGCTCATCAGGAATCATAGAATACGCTGCTTGCTGCACGCGATCGTGCAAGAATCTGTATGTGATTGTTTGAGATGTATGAATTAATTTTACTACTTTATCTACCCTATTTTCTATTTCCTCTCGATCAATTAATAGGGGTATTTTGTATGAATCATTTAAAGTAAAAATTAAACCTTCTTGCAGAGCTTCCCATAAATCTGCTGCTGTTTGGGACTGACTTGTTTGATTAACAGTTGCCAAAACTTCTAAAGTAAATTTATCTCCAATACAAGCTGCTATTTTTAAAACATTAATTGTCCGTGATGATAGCTTTTGGATTTGGCTAACCATCAAGTCAACAACATTATCTGTATTATGAATATCTTTTAGCCGCTCAATATCCCATTGCCATCTACCTTCAAAAAAATTAAAGTTTATTAAATTTTCCTGGTACAGATATTTGAGTAATTGAGTTAAGAAAAAGGGATTACCTTGGGTTTTGTTAAATACTAACTCAGCTAGCGATTTTACTGCTACATTGCTGCTACGTAGAGTATCTGCAACTAACTGATTAACACAATCAATATTCAAAGTTGTGAGAACAATATTATTGATGGTATTCCTAATTAACCGAATTTGCTCAAGGGTATGAACTAAAGGATGAGTTGCATTGACTTCATTATCACGATAAGCTCCAATTAATAATAAATATTCGCTATCTGCGTCGGTAATAATTAGCTCGATTAACTTCAAAGAAGCTGAATCTGCCCATTGTAAATCATCTAAAAATAAAACTAGAGGATGTTCTCGTTTAGTAAAGACATGAATAAACTGTTGAAATACCCGATTGAAACGATTTTGCGATTCTGATGCGCCTAATTGTAATACCGCAGGCTGAGAACCAATAATCCGTTCTACTTCTGGTATCACATCTATAATTATCTGTCCATTTTGACCGAGTGATGCTAATAGTTTAGATTTCCAAACTACTAAAGATTCAGCACTTTCTGTTAACAGTTGCCGCATTAATTCTTGAAAAGCTTGAATTAATGAAGCATAAGGAATATTCCGTTTAAACTGATCAAATTTACCTGAAATAAAATATCCCCTCTGGCGGACAATTGGTTTATGAATTTCGTTTACTAATGAAGATTTACCAATTCCAGAGTATCCTGAAACCAGCATTATCTCGGATTGACCATTGCTGACACGCTCAAAGGCATTTAATAATGTATTGACTTCTGCTTCCCTACCATACAGTTTTTGGGGAATGATAAATTGGCTAGATAAATCTAATTGTCCAATCGTAAATTCATCAATTTGACCATTGTTTTCTAACTGCTGTAGACATAATTGTAAATCTGCTTTTAACCCCAAGGCGCTTTGATATCTATCTTCAGCCGTCTTAGCTAAAAGTTTCATGATGATCTCTGAAAGTACTGAAGAAATTTCTGAATTAATCTTGTGAGGTGAAGCAGGAGTTTTTGCAATGTGGGAGTGAATGATTTCTAGCGGATCATTGCTATCAAAAGGTAACAAACCAGTAAGAATTTGATAAAAGGTGACTCCTAAAGAATAAAAATCGGTACGATAATCAAGTGACCGATTCATTCTGCCAGTTTGCTCAGGAGACATATAGGCAAGTGTGCCTTCGATTAAGTTGGGGTTGCTGATAGTTGGATTTTCTCTAGATAATTGTGATGCAATACTAAAGTCGATGAGTTTAACAGTGAGATTTTCTGGATTAATAATAATATTTTGTGGCTTGATATCTTTATGAATAACTTGCTTATTATGAATATTTGCTAAAGCAGATGCTAATTGAGTAGCTATAAGTAGGAAATTTTTTAATGATAATTGATGTGTATCGATAAAATGCTTGAGTGATATCGCGCTTAAATCCTCTAAAACTAGTGCAAATCCGTTTTGATGCTTTTCTAAACTTAACGGCTGAATAACTCCGGCAATACCTTTTAAGCTGTTAAGCACTTGATATTCAAGTCTCAGTCCGGTTAACTCTTTTAAGGTGGGATATTCAGCTTTAAGTGCTTTAATGATGACTGCGGTTTGATCTACCTGTTTGATGGCGCGATAAACAACGCTATCAATGCCTTCATTTAAAGTTTCTACGAAAATATAGCCAGGAAGTATTAGCATCGTTTTTGTTAGATATAAATATAATTAAGTTGAACTGGATATGAGTTTAAGAGTTTGGGATGGAACAATTTAAGTTCTATCAAGGCTTTGATGAACCCATATAATGATTCCCAGACCAATCGATTAACTTTTGATAGCTAAATAAAACTAAATCTTTAGAAAAAAATAAGCCTGCGCACAACCTGGAATGTATGTGAAGCAGGCTTATTTTGTGTTTTATGAATTCCGCAGACTTAGGCAACGGAATTACATATTTATAGATATAGCAGGAGGCAGAAGGCAGGAGGTAAAACTATTGCTATTCCTAGCATTCACGCTTTCAAAATGTCCTAACCTATGTGACTACGGCTATATCTCAACGTTTAGCTGATGAAGTTTAAACCACCTGTGGCGGCTATAACTCCAGCGATCGCACTAGCTACAAGAGAAGTCAAAGCTGTACCAAATAGCCACCAAGCAGCAGTTGCAACGGATTTTTTGGTTTCTTCAACTTGCTTTTTAGCTTGATGTTGAATTGCTTTGATGCGTTTTTGCGCTTCTTGTTGAATGCGTTCGGCGCGATGTAGTACGCTATCTCGCGCTGCTTCTACTTGATCGATAATCCGGTTAGCATCCTCTTGGGAAATATCGCGGCGCGAACTGAGAATTGCAACTAGGCTGTCACGATCAAAGTGGCTGAGGCGATCGCGCAAAGCTTCAAATCCGGCTTGCGGATCGTCAAACAATTTAGCAACGTCTTGCTTAATGTTCTCGTAGTTCAGTTCGGGACGATCTAAGGAGTTGAGATAGTCGCGAATTCTATTAAAGGAGCTATCAATTACCGATTGTACCCTTTGCTGAATCTGCTGATATTGCTTACTCAAGGAGTCACGCACAGATTCGATTTGATCGACAATTCGGTTGGCTTCTTCTTCTGAGATATCTTCCCGTTGCGATAGCAAACTCACAATTGTCGAACGGTCAAATCTGGCGAGGCGATCGCTTAAATTACCAATTCCCAATCGTGGATCTTGCAGCAGCAATTGCAAATCGCGCTTGATACCTTCAGGGTTGAGTTCTTCTTTATTGGTGTGACGTAGGTAATTTTCTAAACTCTTGCCAAAATCTACAACTCTTTGCGTGGTGCGGTTTGCCAAGCGTTGTGGTGCTTTGACAATACTACTAATCGCTTCTTGGACTTGATCGATTGTCTGATTAACTTGCTCTTCGCTCAAGTCTCCGCGTTGGCTAAGGAGTTGTACCAAAGTATCGCGGTCAAATTGCGATAAGCGATCGCGTAATGCTACAGCACCTTGTTTTGGATCTGCTAGTAAGGTTTCTAAATCTTGGCGAATACCTTCTGGGTTGAGTTCTTCCAGATTAGTATTACGCAGATATTCTCCAATTGCTTGGCTAGTTTGCTCGTATTGTTCTTTAGCTTTACCTGCTAATGCTTGGGGTGCTTGCAAGATGTTATCCCGTACACCTTCTAGCTGATCGATAATTTGGTTAATCTGCTCTTCGTTCAAATCTTGACGCTGAGAGAGCAATTGTACCAAAGTATCGCGGTCAAATTGCGATAGGCGATGTCTATCGACAAGCCGCTTCGCGTCTACGCGTAACGCCGAAATCCCAGCTTGTGGGTCTTCGAGTAAAGTTCTGAAATCGCGTTTGATACCTTCAGGATTAAGTTCTTCCTTATTAGTATTGTGCAGATACTCTTCTACTCTTTGCCGCAGTTCAACGGTTTTTGCTTGTGCTTGGTCTTGCAATTCTCTAGCAGCATTCAATACAGAGTCGCGAGTGCTTTCGAGTTGGCTAACAATATTATTAGCTTCCTCCTCGCTGAGATCTTGACGTTGCTGGAGCACTTGGACAAATGTCTCACGGTCAAATTGCGAAAAGCGATCGCTTAGTTCTGCAAACCCAGCTTCCGGATCTTCTAACAAGTCTACAAAATTATGCTGAATATTTTCCGGGGTGAGTTCCTCTTTTCCTGTGGAACGCAGATAATTTTCGATCTGAGTACGCACATCTTGCCATTGTTTTTTAGCTGTACTTTGTTGCACAGTTTCTAAAACTTCTTGGCGAATGCTTTCTAGCTGCTGAACAATTTCTTTCACTCTTGCTTCACTGAGATCGCTTCGCCGGATTAGCAATTCGGTTAGGTACTCTTGATTGATTTCCTCCAACTCTCTGCGCATAGTTGCAGGATCTGCTTGTGGATCGGAAATCAGTTCTTGGAATTCATCTTTGATTGTCAGGCGGTTAAAATGCCAAGGAAAAGAATTCGAGATATAGTCTTCTACATCTGCTTTAATAGAGTTGCGGTTTGATGTTGGTAATTTCTCAGTTATTTGCTCAGTAGTTTTATCTGTGAACTTTTGTAGTTCGTGAGTAATCTTTTCTACGTCTATATCTTGAACTTTTTCTTTCAGCTTTTGCAACTGATTTGTAATTTTCCCCACATCTATATTAGAGAGGTTAGTTCTATCTAATACTAATGGGACAGCTGCACTCACACCATATTGAACAGCTTGCTTGATTACGCCATTGCTACCGTTGCCATTTCCTCCTCCAACTCCAACTAATTGCTGAAGTCGCTCGCCTAAATTCTCAGAATTTAATTCTTCAGGAGTAGCAGATTTGAGCAAATTAATTACTTGCTCAGTGGGATTTCTGCGTGATGAAGCTTGTTGCCAAGCAGCTTCTAATTGCTCGGCAATTTTATTAATGTCGCCTGGAGATAAATTTGAGCGATCGCTAATTAAATCGACAAATGTCTGCCGATTTATATTGCGGAGTGCATCACTATTAGCAATTCCTTGCAAATCAACATCGCCGAGTATCCGATCAAATTGAGAGCGAATTTGTTTTAAATCTAGGTTTGGTATTTCCAGAGAATTTAAGGAACTTTGTAGTGTATTCCTAATACTGTCAGGGTCAAAACCTGAAGTTAATTCTCGTCGGACAGCAGCGGTGATTTCCTCAGCAGTGGAAACCATCTGTCTTTGCGCCACATTTGCGCCGATACCAGCAGTGGCTGTCCCCGTCAAGGTTTGCAAACCAGAACTAAAGGTGTTGGCGAGAGAACCAATTAAAGAACCTACTGTTGATGAACCTAACCAAACTACTAAAAAGAAAAAGGTAGACCAGATGACTACACCGATAATAGCTCCAAACAGGGCACTTTGAATTAAACTAAGCTTCACTGCTAAAAAACTAGCAGCAAATAAAGAAATGGTAGCAGTAATTAATGCCCAAATACCAATTTTAGCTTCTACTTCGCGAATTTTGTGTCCCAAACTTTCTGAGCGATCGCCATCATCATCTGCACCAATCTCCCATGATGAAATGCCTGCCGCTACAGACAAATTTGTTAACAGTAATTGAAAGGCTAATGCCATCAAAGTACCAGCCAAGAATGCCACAAAAAATTTCGGGCTGGAAAAGATAACAGACACTCTTTCTGGACTGATAATTTCTGGTATTCCGCTGGTGGATGTTACTCCCAACGGTAGCCAGTCCCATCTCACCATAGTTTCAAAAGTTTGAAACATAGAATTATCTCTCTTACGTTCGATGGTTGAAATTCCATTTCTTGAGGAAATGGCTTATTTATCAGTCTAGGAAGCAATGATAGGTACATACACTTTCCTAAGTAATAAATCTATCAACCAAAAGTTATAGTTCTTAATGATTAAGTAGATATACTACTTTTTATTTTGTTAACTTGAGCAATGCAGCTACTATACAAAAAAACCTTTATCTAGAACAAAATCTTAATTCAATACAAAAGTTTGCTTTGAATTCATAGAATACATAAATAAAAATTGTTTTATTTATTTGAAAACATAAAAAAATCTTTCTCTAGGCGCGGAAAACCTTAAATTTAGCAAAAAAGCTGCATTAAATGTCCAAAGAAAAAACATAGAAATACATTTTTAAACCAATAGATTTGAACAGTATTTAAGAGATTGATTACCTTATCTATATCCAATGATAGATAAAAAATTTCTGCCGAATGATTGATGAAAAATAATAAAAAAAAAGCATAAATAGGCTTAGTGAGCTTAATAAATTAGCTGTTTAAGTGATTTTCTTATTTAGGAGACAAAAATGGCTGTAGTAACTAGACGTGCTATAGGCGTATTTCATAATCGTAGTGATGCTGAACATGCACTGCGCGAGTTGGGCAATGCTGGCATCGTAATGGATAGAGTATCTGTAATTGCAAGAGATGGAAACAATAACGGTGAAATTGCTGGCACTCCGGTAGAAGAGAGAGTTGGCGATAAATCTGATGAAGGTGCGAAAGTTGGAGCAGTTTCTGGTGGTGCTTTGGGTGGATTGACTGGCTTATTGGTAGGTCTTGGTACTTTAGCAATACCTGGAATTGGGCCGATCATGCTAGCTGGCGCAGCAGCCACAGCCTTGGCTACAACTATAGCTGGTGGTGCTATAGGTGCAGCAGCTGGTAGTTTACTTGGCGGATTAGTTGGTTTAGGAATTCCTGAAGAGCGAGCCAGATATTACAACGAACGAGTAGAGCGAGGCGGCTATCTTGTAATAGTAGATGGAACAGACGAAGAAATTGCTAGAGCCGAACCAATTCTCAGACGCTGGAATATCGAAGAGTTCAATGTTTATGACCGACCACGCAGTGAATATGATGTTCCGGCAGCGGCTGTTGGCACTCATGTAGTCGGTGATGTTCCTGGTACTCCCATTGGTACTCGTGGTGATGTTCACAGAAATAGACGAGCGATTGGTGTTTTTGCTCACCGCCGCGATGCAGAAGCAGCACTAACTGAACTGCGAGATGCTGGTTTTCCCATGAGTCGAGTCTCGATCATTGCAAAACATAATGAAGGCGATCGCATTGCTGGGGTGAACACTACCGACGTAAACACTGGTGTAGATCGAAACGTCGGCAGAGGCAATAAAGCTGATGAAGGTGCAAAAGCTGGCGCAGCTACAGGTGCAGCTGTTGGTGGTTTGGGTGGTCTATTGGTAGGTCTTGGTGCTTTAGCAATACCTGGAGTCGGCCCTGTAATTGCAGGTGGCGCAGCAGCTACCGCTTTGGCAACAGCCGTGACTGGTGGTGCTGTGGGTGCAGCCGCAGGTGGGATTACAGGCGGCCTTGTGGGCTTGGGAATTCCGGAAAACCGGGCACGAGTTTATAGCGATCGCTTCCAAAGAGGTGACTATATAGTCATCGTCGATGGTACGGAATCGGAAATCCACCAAGCTGAAGCTATTCTCAAACGTCGGGGAATCGAAGAATTCGCAGTTTATGACGGCACTGATATAGATACGGCGCATCACCACGACAGAGCAGTTGTTAGCCATGATAGACCAGTTGGCGATGTTCGCTTAAATAAACGGGCAATTGGTGTCTTTGCTCACCGCCGTGATGCAGAAGCAGCACTAACTGAACTGCGAGATGCTGGTTTCCCCATGAGTCGAGTCTCGATCATTGCAAAACATACTGACGGCGATCGCATTGCTGGTGTGAACACTGGTGGCGTGAATACTGGTGTAGATAGAAATGTCGGCACAGGCAATAAAGCTGACGAAGGTGCAAAAGCTGGGGCA
The DNA here is from genome assembly GCF_002154725.1 of Nostoc sp. 106C. Classification (GTDB taxonomy): domain Bacteria; phylum Cyanobacteriota; class Cyanobacteriia; order Cyanobacteriales; family Nostocaceae; genus Aulosira. Next base: position 24,643 of record NZ_MTAW01000068.1, read on the forward strand.
GCTACAGGTGCAGCTCTTGGCGGTTTGGGTGGTTTGTTGGTAGGTCTTGGTGCTTTAGCAATTCCCGGAATCGGCCCTGTAATTGCAGGCGGTGCAGTAGCTACCGCTTTGGCAACAACAGTCGCTGGTGGTGCAGTGGGTGCAGCAGCTGGCGGGATTGCAGGTGGACTCGTGGGCTTAGGAATTCCTGAAAATCGGGCGCGAGTTTATAGCGATCGCTTCCAAAGAGGCGACTACGTAGTCATCGTCGATGGTACAGAATCGGAAATCCACCAAGCTGAAACTATTCTCAAACGACGGGGAATTGAAGAATTCGCAGTTTATGACGCTTCTGATTTAGATAAGGTGCATCACCACGACAGAGCAGTTGTTGATACATCTCGCACCAATCATCCAGGTACTTTCGATAGAGAAGAGCCTGCTGTCGTCATTGTTGACCACCGAGATGAAAATCTCTAAGGCGTAAAAATTTCAGCAATAGGAGCAAGCTCCCAAAGAATTTGCTCCCTCCTCCTCCCACACATCAGCACAATTTACCTTTTTTTATACCAAGAGCAAAGAAATGAAAAAGCTAACACCGTTCTTAATTGGCAGTCTTCTAATGTTTAGTGCTGTTGCTTGTGATAATGGTGCCAAAACAAGTGAATCCGCACCCAATAATCCTAACGAAGCTGTGCAAACACCTAGCGCCAAAGCCACAGAAGCGGCTCAACAAGATGCACAGAGTGAGACTCGCCGCAGACAATTAAATTCTGACATTCGCGCTCGTGAACAACGGAATAACACCACTGGTGGTGATGCCGATAGAGCTACAGGCGACCTTGCTAGTGAAGTTCGCTCTAAATTAGAAGCTAACATCCCTAATGGCGCTCTAACAATTGACGCTGCAAAAGATGGCACAGTTACTGTTGGTGGAACTGTAAATAATCAGCAACAGTTAGCTAAGATTGAACCTTTAGCAAAGCAAATTAAAGGTGTCAAAAAAGTAGTTGTCAAAGCAGCAATTGCTCCACCAAAGAAGCCACAATAAACTAGATAACAAACAATCTAAGCCAATGTTATTGGGCTGCATCACTAAAAATTAATATAGTCAGAGGTCTATAATCAATAATCATTGTATTATTGATTATAGACTTTTCACACAAGAGTAAATTATTTCTGACTCCAATCGAGACCATTATATTGATTGACACCCAATCAATTATCAAAACTGTTGTCACTACCAAAATTCAAAAAATATGGAAACCGAACAACAGCAAATTGAATTAACCAACTCTACCTCAGCAGAAGCTACCGTAGCTCTTCCAGGAGCAGACAATCAAAACTTGCCAATGCTACCTCCAGCTACTCAATCTAATGAGCAATGGCGACAAATTGGTCGCCAAGTTTCCGATTTTTTGGAACAGCTTCCTGTTTATTTGGGCAGCTTCTTTAACCAATACAAACAGCCTTTGCTCACCCTAGCTGGAATTTTGTCTGCGATTGTTACACTGAAAGTAGTGTTAGCAATCTTGGGTGCAATCAACGGAATTCCCTTACTTTCACCAACTTTTGAGTTAATTGGAATTGGTTACACAACCTGGTTTGTTTCCCGTTATTTACTCAAAGCTTCGACTCGGCAAGAATTAACCTATGAAATTCGAGATTTACAAAGGCAAATTCTAGGGGAAGAATATACTGAAACTTGAAACTAGTGCAATAAAACTGTTCAATACAGTCTTAATCGCAGAATAGACAAGTTTTGCTAACTTTATTCAACTGTACTAGTAGAATGTGTGAATTTGTTGTAGGACGAGCAACACTCGTCCTACAATTTATTAATTAGGATTACTTATTAAATTACCTAAAATAATATTAATTACTTTACTATTAATCGAAGAAGTTAATATTGCCCCCAATATTTAAGCATTTTGCCCTTCATCAGAAATTAAGATATATCTTCGGATAGAGTAAATAGTTGCTTAACCTAATTAATTCACTTCTAAAGATAGTATCTTTATCTAGGACTGAAAGCCTAATCTAGTTCAAGAAGTTATTCAACAAAATCTTTAATGAGGACTTGATTTATGGCTAATAAAGAAGTTAAGAAAGCAATAGATTCATCAGATCGCGTTGAATCAGATGTATATGACAGAGGTATAATCCCCGCAGAAACTGCTGCGCGTAAAGAAAGAGAAGGAGACTTGTACAAAACAGTCCCCACAGAAGAAAGAGAAGCAGGCGCTCCCACTGATGATCAAACCGACTCTGAAAGCATACGCACCACAGACGGCTACACAGTTGATAAAGAAGGTTTATTAAACAATTACGCAGTTGAACCAGAAATGTACTATGAAGTACCTGGTGATGCACAGCAATCAGCAGAACAGGACACTGCTAACCGTGTTGAGGAAATCATCGAAGCAAATGAAGACAAAGAAGGTGAGTTAACAGACAAGGGTGACACACGGGGTAGAGGTCCAGGACTCGTTTAGCTTGTTACTGCAACAATGGTCGAAGGTTTATAGAGGTACTGTAAATGTGATGATGAGGAAAAATCCTCATCATTATTTTTGTTTTTATATAAATGCTTGTATTGTCAAAACTCTAATCTAGCTGCATTAATCAAACACTACTGAACAGATGAATTTACTGCTTAACCCTTTACTCGCGTCTGGCACATTACCACAAAAAGGTCTAATTAAACCCCTTGGTCACCATGAGTTGCTGCTGGTATTGCTGGAATTAGCTTTACTGCTTTTGGTTGCTAGAGGCTTGGGCGAATTTATGCGTCGAATCAAGCTACCACCAGTGGTGGGTGAACTACTCGCAGGGGTGCTGCTGGGTCCATCAGTGTTCGGCTGGATTTTGCCAAATTTACAGCATCATATTTTTCCTCAAAGTCAGGCGCAGTCTGATTTGCTTTCAGTTGTCTCTTGGTTAGGCGTGTTGTTCTTACTAATTGTGACTGGATTAGAAACCGACTTGAATTTGATTGTCCGTAAGGGCAAAACAGCATTACTAATTTCCTTAGGTGGTATTATTATTCCCTTTGCAACAGGACTAGGGCTGGGTTGGTTCCTCCCAGACAGTTTTTTGGCAAACCCTGAGCAAAGGTTAATCTTCAGTCTGTTTATTGCCACTGCCATGAGTATCTCAGCAGTACCAGTGATTGCTAAGGTGTTAATGGACTTAAAGCTGATTCGGCGTGACATTGGCCAGGTAACTCTCGCAGCTGGGATGACCGATGATACTCTAGGCTGGATTCTGCTTTCAGTGGTGTCTGGGTTAGCAACCAGTGGTAAATTTGATTTCCCGACGGTATTTAGGTCAATTGGAGGCGCAGTACTGTTTTTAGGAATCGCCTTTACCTTAGGGCGATCGCTCATGACTAGAGTGTTGCGCTGGGTAGACGATTATATTGGTGGGCCGACAGCTAGTTTATCGGCTTTGTTAGTACTAGCCCTAAGTGCAGCTGCTTTTACTCACACCTTAGGAATTGAAGCCGCACTAGGAGCATTTGTGACCGGGATTTTGGCAGGACAATCACCCCGTTTTAGCCGAGAGGCTGGTCTAACCCTGGAACTCATCACGGCTGGGTTTCTCGCGCCGATTTTCTTTGCCACAGCAGGATTGAAGGTAGACTTGCTGCAACTGCTCAGTCCCCAAACATTTGTGGTTGGCTTAATAGTGCTGGCGATCGCCTGTTTTGGCAAATTCACTGGCGCTTATCTAGGTTCGCGTGTGGGTGGCTTAAGCCACTGGGAAGCGATCGCAATGGGATCGGGGATGAACGCCAGGGGTGCGATGGAGATTATCGTTGCCACCATTGGGGTTTCCTTGGGTGTACTGAATCCACAGATGTATTCAATTATTGTGATGGTGGCGATCGTCACCTCACTTATGGCCCCGCCTTTGTTACGCTGGTCGCTTTCTAAAGTCTCAATCGGTGAAGAAGAAGCCCAACGCTTAGAGCAAGAAGAACTAGCTAGCCGCAGCTTTATCAAGCGCATTCGCCGCGTACTCGTACCCACTCAAGGTGGGCCGAACGTCAGGTTAGCTGCCCAGTTAGTTAACCATTTGGCACAGCAAAATTCTCTGGAAGTAACTGCTCTATATGCCAAAAGCGATCAACAACCTACACGTAAATCAGTAAAAGCTATAGCAACTGCTGTTAAGGAGAATACAGCAGAAACCGCTATTGCTGCCGTAGTCAATGAAATGAATCTTCCCGCTGATTCGCTGCTGCATACTAAAGTTGAATCAGGACAAAACAAGGCTGACATAATTTTAAAAGAAGCTAACAAAGGCTATGACCTGATTGTTTTGGGTGCTACAGGAAATCAGCGTTCTCGTGGTTCCCTGTTCAATTTGTTAGTCGATCGAGTGGTTCAGGAAGCTCCTTGCGCCACAATGGTGGTGAAATCAAACTTATCTACAACTGAGCCAAGTGGCTATCACAAACTTGGCCATATTTTAGTACCCACTAGTGGCAACGAGTACAGCCTACACGCAGTTGAGGTTGCAAGTACAATTGCTGCTCAAACTGGAGCAACTGTCACTTTAGTTAATGTCGTCAACCGAACTCAGCGTGAATATGTTCTGTTTGAGGAGCAGACAATTCATTCTGTAACAGACATTGCCAAACAGATTGTGCAGCAGCAAGCTGAGGTGGGGCGAGGATTTGGAGCAGAGGTTAAAACTGCGATTCTGGCAGGCATTCCAGAGTTTGAAATTATCAAATATGCCCATACTATGCAAGTAGATTTGATTGTTTTGGGCAGCAGTATTCAGACAATAACAGGTCGAGTATTCTTTGGGCATCGTGCTGATGCTATTCTCAATAAAGCACGCTGCCCGGTGGCTGTAATTACTGTGCGTAGCAACTGATAAATGGCTAGATATCAAGCTGTTTTGTTTGGATACTGCATCCGATGAAAAGGTGCGATCGCACTTTCATAGTTCTAGATTTTCCCTCTGATGCAAATCATCTCAATTTCTAACTTACCGATTCATCAGATACAGTATCTCACGGCAGCTGCTGGTGGTGTTGGTGCGATCGCAAGAAGTCTACCTATTTTATTAGCAGAAGTTGATTATCTACCTAATAATTTAGAGGCAATTATTGTTACCAGCGATTTACAAGGAGTTGACCCCAAAAATCAACAACTTCTCTCTTATCTTGCGATCGAAGAATTAGAGAAATTGGCAGAAATCGGCAAAATTCCCTCATTAAAAAATACAGGCATGATCTTAGCAGGGGATTTATATGCAGAGGTCAATAGGCGTGGTGGCGTAGTTGGTGATGTCAGAGAGATTTGGTTAGCTTTTAATCGCAGATTTCGGTGGGTAGCTGGCGTTGCCGGAAATCACGATAGTCTAGGTAATACACCATTACAAGTTCAAAGTTTTCAGCAGCATAGAAATATTTACTATCTCGACGGTGAGATTAAAAGCAATGGTGAGCTTAGTCTAGCGGGAATTTCTGGGATTATTGGCAAAAAAGGCAAACCATTCAGGCGTCCTGAAAAAGAATTTCTGAAAATAATTCGGTTGCTATTGAAGCAATCGCCAGACATTTTGATATTACACGAAGGGCCGAATGACCCACAGGGCAATTTGGTTGGGCAAGAATCTATTAGACGGGAGTTAGAAAAAATCAATCTTACAAATGATTTATTAGTGATCTGCGGTCATTCTTATTGGAAAGTTCCAATGATTGTTTTAGAAAATGGTATTCAAGTCATCAAAGTAGATGGACGTGCAATTGTAATTCAGGCGAAGAAATAATCTCACGCCTGCTTGAAGATTGATCATGTTTAAGCTAGATCTCAAACGGTTCAATTTTGCGATCGCGCCACTCCCGTTGATACCATTCAGCAACTAAGGGACGGACAATAAATTTAGGCTGACCATCGCCTTTGACATCAATACGAAGACAGGAGTAAGGTCTGTGTTTGTTAGAACCCTGTCCACTGCGTCCGATAAAAAGATGCGATCGCGCGACTAATTTCTCTCCATCTCTCCTAATTTCTCGCAAATCTGACCCTTCAGTTCGCTGGCGGCGTAAACTAAAACCACTACCACCACAAACAATCCAAGGGATATGAGAATCAGCGTGTCCTGTGTCTGCTGTTTGGAGATATTCTAAGCAATGGGCGTGGCCATTAATCACCAAATCAACTAAAGGACGCCCCTGAGTCAGTGAACCTAATTTTTCAGCTACCGCATCTAAAACTCCACGCAGGCGGCTACGGATTGCTAAAGTTTGGGCTTGTTGCCATTTTGTGGCTTCAGTTACATAAGGAGGATGATGAAAGTAAATCACTCTACCTCGAACCTCTTTGGTGTTCCAAGATTCAATTAATTTCTGCCTTAGCCAGTCTAGCTGTTCAATATCAGTCAATGTTGTTTTGTCACTGGCTAATTGCTTGTCAATATCAACAATAATTTCTTCAATTTGGGTAAGTTTGACTTGCAAATCATCTAGTTGTTCAGCATCCTTGGGGTTGTTAGGATTGAGAATTGCTGAATCTGCCATAATTTGCTGCTTTTCTTGCTCTAAATCAGCGCGGCGTTTCTCTAAAATTCGGCGATCGCTATCACCTTCTTGAGTTTTTGGCAGTGGTGGTGGATCGTTAAATGTATTAGAATCCAGTGCGAAGAAATCAATACCACCGTAACGAAAGGTGTAATAGCGATTTGGCAGCCGGGTAAAGCTTCCTGGTTGATAGGAAAGGCAGCGACCAGTGTCTGTTTTGCTCGTATAATGCTGGTCTAAGTGACGGGCTAAATCTCCGGGGAACTGAAAAGCGCAGAGATAGTCTAGAAACGCCCGTGCATAAGCATCACCCGTTCCTGAGCCATATAAACCGACATCCAAATCTAACCGCGATTGCAATAGGCGGCGGATGGGTAATGTTGTTACAGAAACTAAGCCAAATAAAAGCGGCAAGTCATAGTAATCATGATTTCCTGGTACAGGCAGAATCGGCAGATTGAAAACCATTTTGTCATAGGCAATCTTTTTAGGCTGTTCACCACCTAGGAGAAACTCTCGGTAAGGCTGGATAAAGTTCTGTTGGTAGTACTCTCTCGACCCCACAAGATAGATCACATCGCCTGTATGCAACATGAAACGGCATTCATCATGATGGGGTAACATCAGTTCAGCAACCCGTCTTTGGGGATCGTGTCCCTTGTGCGTTCCGGCACCACTATCGCCTACAACCAAAAACGAGAACTCAGAATCTTCTGCCTGATTATCTTTCAGTACTAGCTTAGTTTGGTCAATGCTGCGTTCCAAAATTAACGGGTCTTGCCATTTTACCCGTTGCTGCATCTTGCGAATTTTTTTAGCGATCGCCGGATCGGAAACAAGTTTCAATGCACTTTACTCCTGAATTTGGCATTAGTCAGTTGTCATTGGTCATTTGTTAAGCTAATAACCATTAAAATTGCATCTCCGCGTCGCCGCGTCTTTCTGAGGCTAAGGATTATGTAACTTAAAGGCTGGTTAGCTTATTTATTATTTCTCTGCGTCCCTGCGTCCCTCTGTTCCCCTTCTTCACTCCTCAACTGCATCTTTGAACTCAATTGTTAAGTTGGGCAGCCCCTCTAACTTTTCTGTAGGTACTTCCTCTTCTACTGAAGGTACAAAAACCTTCAAGCCAGCTGGTACGCACTTGACTTCTATCGGTGTGTTACCGATGATTTCACCATCTAGAACTACTTTTTGTGGTGGTTCTGTCGTGATTTTGAATTGTTTAGCTCGTAGGTAGCCAATGTCATCCCTCTCTGCTGGATTACCTGAAGAAGCAGTTTGAAATAGGTGATATGTAGCTGCGATCGCTCCAGCTTTATTAACTGGAGCGACAATTGTTAAATCCAACAACCCATCATCATAAATCAGGCCTGCGGGCCCTTGAGCTAAAACTGAAGTGGGAGGTGCGGCATTTGCCACTGTTACAGCCACAGCGCTGGTTTTAATTATCCTATCTTCAGTTTCAATTTCTACATCAAAACTTTCTAACTCCCGCAACTGTTGGAGTCCTGCCAAGACGTATGCCATAATTCCAAAGCGTTTTTTAGCTTCTCTGTCTGCTTTTTCTACAGTTTCAGCCTCAAAACCCACCCCAACCAGTAGTACCATTGGCAGATCGTTGCAATAGGCTACATCTACATTTTTAGTTGCTCTTTGCAAGATAGTCTCGCAGGCGGCGTCAATGGTATCAGGAATACCCAAAGCTGTGGCAAAAGCGTTTGCTGTGCCTCGAGAAATAATGCCTAAGGGAATCTCAGTATTGATTACAGCTGCCGCAGCGGCTGAGAGAGTACCATCTCCACCCGAAGCAATAATTTCATCTACCCCACGCTCAACTGCTGCATAAGCCAGTTTGTCAGCACCGATTTCTTCAGTAGTTATGTAAATATCTAAGTCAATTTCTGGCTCTAGTATTGCTCGAATCTGCTCCAGATCTTGTTCTGAATCACCTTGACCTGCAACCGGATTAAAAATAAGGCAGGCGGAACGCTTCATAAGGATAAAAACTTAAGATACAAGATCATAAAAATATCAAATTATTCATAGCATACCTATAAAATTTTTACTTCCTCCTGATGGCTGGGCTGTTTAGCACACTGCCAAAATTATACTGATGTTTGCCCTAAAGTCCGAAAAATCGCATACTCAAAATGTAGATATCTGCCAGTTTAGCCTTCCTGTTGGACTTCTCCGGTTCAAATCTCATGATGAGTAACCAAAATCAAACTCGGAAAATCCTACTTTTATCCGCAAATCCCAAAGGTAGCAGCCAACTTCGTCTGGGTGAGGAAATGCGCGAAATTAAGGAGGGGTTGAAAAGGTCAAGGAATCGTGACCAATATTCTATTACTACAGCAGAAGCAGTACGCTACAGGGATATACACAGAGCTATTTTAGAATACGAACCCCACATTATTCATTTTTCTGGACATGGGATAGGAGAAGAAGGCTTAGTATTTGAAGATGAATCGGGTCAAATTAAGTTAGTTGATGCTGAGGCTTTAGCTGGGCTATTTCAACTATTTGCTGACCAAGTACAATGTGTGGTTCTCAATGCCTGTTACTCTAAATACCAAGCTTTGGAAATAGCGCGACATATTAATTATGTTGTTGGCATGAGTCAGCAAATTGGCGATCAAGCAGCAATTGAATTTGCAGTGGGTTTTTATGATGCACTTGGCGCAGATAAAGGTTATGAGTTTGCTTATAAGTTAGGTTGCAGCTTGATTCGTGTAGCTGGGATACCAGAGAACCTGACACCTAAATTAATGACTACAAGAGATACAGCATTCTTAAATTCTTCAGCAGCGAAGACAATATATATAGAAAGACCGCCAATTGAGGAAAAATGTTGTGCGGCAATTTTACAACCGGGAGCGCTAATTCGCATTAGATCGCCGCAGAAAATGGGGAAAACATTGCTATTGGAGAAAGTACTAACTCATGCTAGAGAGCAAGGTTATCAAACAGCAAAACTAGATTTACAACTTGCTGATATTAATATCCTGGCTGATACCAAAACATTTTTACAATGGTTATGTGTTGATGTTTCCGACAGCCTAGAAGTAGAACCCCAATTAGATAAATACTGGCAAGAAGTTTTTGGGCTTAATAAAAACTGCACTCGTTATTTTCAAAAATATTTATTAGCAATTACTGATAATCCTCTAGTTTTAGCTATAGATAACTTTGAGCGACTCTTTGCATATCCAGATATTTTTCCCCAATTCTGTTTATTACTGCGGGGATGGTATGAAGCAGCTAAACAAGGAGACAAAATTGGTAATCTTTGGAAGAAACTGCGATTAGTTGTAGTTCATTCCACTGAAGCTTATCCTACTTTAGATACCAATCACTCACCATTTAATGTGGGAATCGCAATTGAGTTACTCGAATTTAACGTGCAACAAGTAGAATCTTTAGCCAAGCAGTATGAATTAGCAGATAAGTTGGGAAAACAAGATTTAAGTGAGTTGATGGGGTTAGTAGGCGGACATCCCGATTTAATCCAGCAAGCTGTTGCTTATCTCAAAAATCCCCAAGCTAGTATAGAAGAACTTTTGCAACTTGCACCAACAGAACAGGGAATTTTTAGCGACCATTTGCGACAACAATTGTGGCATTTACAACATAATTTTCTGCTTGAGTTGGGGTATAAAAATGTAGTAATGGCCAATGTGCCTGTCCGGTTAGATACTGAGGTAGCATTCAAGTTACATAGTTTAGGATTGGTAAAACTTTCAGGTAATGATTGTGTTCCGAGTTGTGAATTATATCGTCAGTATTTCTCAGTGCGTTTAGGGTAATACCCAGATCCCCGACTTCTTCAAGAAGTCGGGGATCTAAATCCAATGACAAATAATCAATGACAAATGACAAATGACCACTATCAATTCTCTGGAAGTCTACCGGAAAATGCCAGCACCTACGTCACACGCCAAGCTGACAGTGATTTGTATGCAGGACTAAAAGCAGGAAAGTTTTGTTATGTCTTGAACTCCCGACAAAGCGGAAAGTCTAGCTTGCGTGTGCGAACCATGCAAAGACTCAGAGAAGAAGGTGTACAATGTGCAGCAATTGACCTTTCCGCTGGCGGTATTCAAAATGTCCCTCCCGAACAATGGTATGCAGATTTAATTGATAATTTAATTGAAAGTTTTGGCTTAGATGTAGATTTTGGTGATTGGTGGGAGGCGAATCAGTTAAATTCCTTGGTGACAAGATTTCGTAAATTTTTAGAAGATATATTACTTGCTGAAGTTAAAGAAAATATTGTTATTTTTATTGATGAAATTGATAGTGTACTCAGCCTCAAATTTCCCACCGATGACTTTTTTGCCTTGATTCGTGCCTGTTATAACAAGCGTGTTGATAATCCTGAATATAATCGTCTCACCTTTTGTTTGTTGGGAGTCGCATCACCTAGCAATTTGATTGAGGATAAACAACGCACTCCGTTTAATATTGGTCAGGCCATCTCGTTGACTGGTTTTCAATTGCATGAAATTGAGCCGTTAGCAAAGGGGATATCAGGGAGATTTTCTAACCCTGAAGTAGTAATGAAAGAAATTTTATATTGGACAGGAGGACAACCATTTCTGACGCAAAAGCTGTGTCAGTTTATGATTGAAGAATCTTTTGCAGACAATCCTCGCACTGTTGAGCAGGTGGTGAAGTCGCGGATTATTGAAAATTGGGAATCTCAAGATGAGCCTGAGCATTTACGAACGATTCAAGCCAGAATTTTGCGAGATGAACAACGGGCTGGATATTTACTAGAACTGTATCAGCAAATTCGCTTGAGGAATGAGCAATCTGAGATTACAGCCGATGATACTTTAGAGCAAAGTGAGTTACAGCTTTCAGGATTGGTTATTAGGCAGCAGAATAATTTAAGAGTTTATAATCCCATATATCAAGAAGTTTTTAATCAAAATTGGATAGATAATCAATTAAAAAATCTGCGCCCATATTCAGAGAATTTCCGCTTTTGGGTGGCTTCACAAGGAAATGATACATCACGATTATTGCGGGGAAAGGCTTTACAAGAAGCTGAAGTATGGGCAAGAGATAAGAGTTTAAGTTATCAAGATAGGCAGTTTTTAGCAGCTAGTAAAGAGCAAGAAATTCAGGAAGATATTGCTGCGAAGGAACAAGAAGCTGCTTTAGAGAGAGAGAGAAAAGATAAGGAAGCAGCGGAGAAAATAAATCTGACACTGACTGAAGCTAATCAAAAACTAGCTGAAGCAAATCAGAAAGCTCAAAAACGTATTCGCATTGGTTCGGTTGTTTTAGTGCTGACTTTATTGGGAGCAGTAATTTCTATAATTTGGGCAGGTAAGGATATTCAAGATATACGAGAAAATACTAAATATGTCTCACAATTATCCAAACTGAGCGAAGAACTTTATAAGAAAGACAAATCATCTTCAGCGAGCCAGGCGAGGGAACAAATAGGTTTATCTTACGAAATTAAAAATCATGAATTAAAAAAAGCAATGCTATTTACTTCCATGTCTCAAGCATATCAGCAACTTGAACAATGGGAACAAGCTGAAAAAGAGATTAGAGCAAGTCAAAAAATTTTAGAGGCAGATAAAAATTTTATTACTTCTAGTGAAGCGTTACAAATTCAAGTTTTTGCTGATAAGGTTAAAGGTGATTTACTATCGCATAAAAAAGAAATAAACCAAGCTGTAGAATCTTATAAATCAGCATTTGAAATTCTTAATAAGAATCCAGAGCAAACTAGTCCATTTACAAAAAGTAACCAATTGCTTGCTGCCGAAGATGTTGAAGCTGTTCATCGAAATTTACTTAATTTACTTTCAACGAACACTCAAGCAGCAGAGTTGAGAAAGCAGGTAAAAAAATCTCTAACCCAACATTTATATGCTCAACTTGAGTATTCTTTGAAAGCTAAAAATTGGCGAAAAGCTGACGAAATAACTTTGCAGATGCTCCTCTATATTGCTAATAGAGAAAAAGAAGGTTTCCTTGATTATCCACAAATAGAAAACTTTTCCTGTCCTGTTCTTAAACAAATTGATGATTATTGGTTGCAAAACTCAGAAGGACATTTTGGTTTCAGCGTGCAAAAGAAAATTTGGTTAGATACAGGAAATAGACTGGGTGTTAAACTAAAAGATTGGAACGATAATGATAAACGAAATTATATTCGCTTCGCAAGTACAGTCGGGTGGTACAATGACAACAAATACGATCAAGTGTCTGGCTGGATGCCATACGACGAGTATATAAAGCGTATAATGGAAAACCCTATGAATCCTTCTGTGAGGGGTGGGATGCCAACTAGTGTTGAGCGTTATAGGGGTACCGACATCTTAGAGATTAAATATCGTGATAGTAGTACTGTTGAAAATCCCACTTATACAGCAACGCGTGCAGATGTCTCGAGAGTTCTTCTCTCGTTGCGTTGCGGTCTATAAAATGTAACATTTAGTTCGATTCGTTGGTTAGAAACCTTCCCCCTAAGTCGTATTTTTATTGCAAATTGGGATTACTAGATTTCAGATTCTACCCTGTGAGTTCTTTTTTGGAGTACGCTGCGATCACAATACTTCAGGATTTTGGAATGTGATCGCATCGACTCAGATTGCAATCAGATCGACTTTGACGACGATCAAAACGACTTTGATTGCGATTGTATCGGGTGATAATACGATCGCCCTGTGGTTGATTACGTTTTTTTATTTGCCCTAAAATCCGAAAAACTGGATAATTGAATATAAGCCAAGAAAAGCAAAGCCGATGAAAATAAAAGCAATTATTCATCCAGCAGAAGAAGGTGGCTATTGGGCTGAAGTTCCAGCACTTCCTGGTTGTATTACTGAAGGTGAGACAATGGAGGAGGTATTAATAAATTTAAAAGATGCAATAGAAGGCTGGTTAGAAGTCGCAAATAGTAGTCACAAACTGGAATCAAATGCTCAAATTGTCGAGATTGCAGTATGAAATCAATCTCTGGTAAAAACCTATGTAAAATTGTCGAACAGCGCGGTTGGGTTTTACAGAGAATTACAGGTAGTCATCACATTTACCAAAATTCTGATTTTAATAAAATACTTTCTATTCCTGTTCATCGAAATCAAGACTTGAAAATCGGGACTTTAAGAGCATTAATGAAAATCGCCGATCTAACGGAAGAAGATTTGATGTAAATTAATTATGCGATCGCATAGACTCAGATTGCGATTGTATCGACTGACAATGCGTAGACGCGGAGCGGCTTGTCGTAGACATCGCATCTACTTGCTACCAAATAGTCACAATTGTAGTTAAAGCTTGAATTCGCAAACCACGAGTCACCAAGGGAATACCTAAAGAAAAAGCGGTAGCTGCAATAATCCTATCAGGCATATCAGGAACCGTTGCCCTGTCAATTTGTCTAATAATTCCTGAAATATTGCGAGCCAGAGGTACAAGTACAATGCCAACATTGGATCATCCAACGCATTTAAAATTCGTGTAAGCACTTCTTGGGCAAATCTTCCTCTCTCAACTAAATAAGAAATCTCTATGATTGTGATAGCTGATATGTAAATAGGATTACCCACATTAACTGCTTGTTCCAATGCTGTTAATGCTGTTTCGGATAGTCTATCTACGTCAAAAATGTACCAAATTAAAGCGTGTGTATCTGCTACTACTGATGTCATTAAACAATATCTCTAGGAAAATTACCCCACATTTCTTGACGCGCATGAGCAATATCTTCTTCTGTAATATCTACCTTTAGAGGATGTTTTAAAAGTGGGGGGTGTGGTAAGAAAGCTCACAAGGCGTATGC
>NZ_MTAW01000108.1 GCF_002154725.1 Nostoc sp. 106C
GAGTTTTTTCTTTTGATTCTTTTATTCAGAATACCCGGAAAGTGACAGAAGAGGGGTATAAACTAAGTAAGTCGGTGAGAAAAAACAGAACTATGTAACGAAAAGTAAATCTCTGTATTTGGCTCGTAGTTGCGCTTTAGCGCTAAAGCGCAACTACAAGCTAGTAATGATTATTTACACCGACTTACTTAAACCAGCCTATGCGGGTTTCAAGGAGTCCACATAGGCGGACTTTGTTTGTGATCTGGTGACTTTTAGTCTGAGAGAAATTTGCCAAAACGGGATGCTCCCAATATTCGTCACAACAAAGGTAATAAAATTTCAAATTCCGTACCCTGACCAAGTTGCGATCGCAAATTTAATTTCCCTCCATGTTTGGCAGTAATAATTCGATAACTCACAGCTAAACTAGTAGTTTTATCAGCCCTTTTCTCCATCGAGAAAGATTCAATAATTTGCTGGTGTAACTGCTGAGACATTCCAGGGCCATTGTCTGCAATGCAAATAGAAATCCAGCGAGAATCTGGCGCGCCTGGTTTAGTTGCTTCCTGGGAAATAATTTTTGTAGTAATTTCAATTCGCGGTTTGTCAATACTATTTGTAGTTTCTGGATGAAACTGATGCCGCACGATTTCATTTAACAAGCTATCTATTGATTCACTAAAAATATTCATCAATACTTGGCTCAATTGCCCCATAAAACAATAGACTGGTGGCAAATGAGTATAATTTTTAACTATTTCAATTTCTCCTTGAATCCGGCTATTAATTAATAAAACGATACTATCTAGACAGGCGTGTAAATCTCCAGGTTTGGGATAAACGTCATCGATATGGCAGAAGTTTTGTAAACTAGTAACGAGTTTTTTTAATCTTTCTGCGCCAGTGCGGATACTAGCTAGTGCTTTTGACAAATCTTCTTCTAAAAAATCAAATTCAATCTCTTCTTTAAGATTATTAATGTAATGAGAAGCACCAGATGACTCTTGGTCATAAGCTGCTATAAGTTTGAGCAAGTCCTGGCTATAGTTAGAGATATAAGTTAAGTTACCCCAAATAAAACTCACGGGGTCTAAAATTTCGTGTGCTACCCCATCTACTAAACGTCCCAAACTCGCCATTTTATCATTTTGAATCATTTGGGTTTGGCTACGTTCATAGCGTACTTGAGTTTCTATGCCGCGAATTTGCCAAGAAGCAAGATTCAGTTCGTATATATCTAACACCTTATAAGTATCAGGTGCAGTTTGTACCACAATCGGCTCTGCTACAAGTTCAGGCGATCGCCTCAAGGTAAGTTGCATCGCTGTCAAAACTGGTGTTGTATCCGGAAGCTGCAAAATCGATGTGCGTGCATAGCTGTAGAGCATACCTAATGGTTCCCGGAAAAACAACTCTTTTCCGTAGGGACGAATCCAAAATTCTAGCAGTCGTCGCCGCGAAATCATGCCGATGAACTTTCCCTGTTCTCGTAAGATTGCGCCTGGTAGCAAAGGGTATTTTTCAAAAATTCGTGCAACTTCTATAGCAGTACAGCTAAGTTCCACTTGGAAGTTGTACATTGACAGTTCCTGGAGAGTTGACTCTAAACCGAGATCGCGATCGCTACCCTGAGATAAAAATGGTGGTGATATTTGGGAACTGAAATCTTGTGGCACTGGAGACTCTTAACTTTGTATAAAAACTAGCAATCAATAAGCTAACATTTTAGCCTCTGCCTGTCTTTGTTCAATACCTAGATTGAACTACGCTAACTCAGCCCTACGGAACGTATGATGTTAAATCTTTGTCTTGCAGTTGACTTTAGTATGAAATGTTGCCAAAAATTAAAAAAATTCGCAGATTAAGCTAATAACATTGCTCCCCAAATATTTAAAAACTGTAAAACCTTTATAAAAATGCGTGGCAGCCAACACACTAACTAGCAAAATTGCAGTAAGTATAAACATAGGGAATTAAATATAGTACAGTAGGTGATTACCCTAGATAATTGGAACCATATATCAAGACATATATTCTTAAGAATGATAACTGTCAGTAAATCCACCCAAGTCAACATAATTAACTATGAGTAGCTATGGCTTTGTAGTGCTGAAGCGTTAGTATAAACCCCAGATCAACTTTTAGCTTAAATGAGCTTAAATTGTCCCCATCTACTTTTGATCCCCATTTCGATAGAATGACTAGGCATAATCTTAAAACTCCAAACCGCTTTTGACTGCGACACCCATGAATCAACTGAACAATGGTTTCACCCTATTTTTGAGTCTGCTAGTCGAGGCGATGCCTTTTTTGCTTCTGGGAGTTTTATTCTCCAGTGTGCTGCTGTTTTTTGTAGATGAGCGCAAACTGGTAGAAAAAATGCCCAAAAATCCACTACTAGGAGCCTTATTTGGGAGCACAATCGGCTTCTTGTTTCCGGTGTGTGAGTGCGGTAATGTGCCGGTGGCGCGGCGCTTGCTGATGCAGGGAGTACCCACACCAGTAGCAATTGGTTTTTTGCTAGCAGCGCCAACAATTAACCCTGTTGTGATTTGGGCAACTTGGACGGCGTTTCGAGATCAGCCAGAAATAGTGGTGTTACGCGTCGTATTTTCTTTACTAATTGCGACAATTGTTGGTTATGTTTTCAGTTTTCAAAAAGACTTGAGTCCCATTGTCCAACCAGCAATCGCACGTTACCTCAAGTTTAATCCCCCAGCACAGCCTGAACCAACTCGCCGTAGGCGACGTTATCAAACCCAACAGGATACAACAGGTTCTACTTTGTTGAAATCTGGAACTTATTTACTAGGAGGAAAAGCTAGCTTAACTACGCGAATAGACAGTAATTTAATGCCAGGAAACAGCCCATCATTACCTGGTAATAAACCCCTCTCAGATAAACTGCGTTTAGTAGTAGATAATATCGTCCAAGAACTACGGGAATTAGGCGGAGTCATGGTTCTCGGAAGTGCGATCGCGGCTACAATTCAAGTGCTAGCTCCAAGGGAAATGATTCTCAGTCTGGGTGCTGGCCCGATTAGTTCAATTGTAGCCATGCTGATATTAGCAGCAGCAGTGTCAATTTGTTCTACAGTCGATTCATTCTTTGCCCTTTCTTTCGCCTCCACCTTTACTAGTGGTTCCCTGTTAGCTTTTCTGGTTTTTGGCCCAATGATTGACATCAAAGGTATTGGTTTGATGTTATCAATTTTCAAAGCTAAGGCTTTATTTTATCTATTTGCATTAGCAGGTTTACTAACATTTCTGTTCACCTTATTCTTGAATTTGCACGTTCTGTAAATCAATTCTTAAAAAGTCCAAAATCAAGAGGCTATAGGCAAGAGTCCCATGACAAATGACTCTTTACCCATGAATTCCAACCCAAATCCAAAATCCAAACTCCGAAATCTGTTAATGCCTTGGCTGGATGTCTGGGCAATTATCGCTTGGGGAGTTTTAATCTTAAAATACTGGGTGAGTGGCAAACTGAACTTATTGATTCACCCCGATTATTTTTGGTTAGCAATTTTGGGTGCTATTGGTTTATTAATTGTCGGTTTTTTCAAAGCTGGGCAACTTTGGCAACGACGACCCCAAAATGATGCACCTAACCCCCAGCATTTAACTTTATTTCCGCCTGGTTGGGGTAGTGCTTTGCTGTTAACCGCAGCGATTTTAGGATTAACAATCACACCCCGTGTCTTTGCCAGCCAAACCGCCCTAGATCGCGGTGTAACTGAGTTAGTGGCTGCAACACGCGCCCAACCTCAAGCATTTCGAGCTACCATTCGCCCAGAGGAGCGATCGCTCGTAGATTGGGTACGCACGCTCAACGTTTATCCAGAGCCAGATGCATATACTGGGCAAAAAGTCAAGGTACAGGGATTTGTGATTCACCCACCAGAACTAGGAAAAGAATATTTGTTCTTGGCCAGGTTTGTCATCACTTGCTGCGCCGCAGATGCCTATCCCGCAGGATTACCCGTAAAACTTACAGACACCAGCAATCAGTACCCAGCTGATACCTGGTTGGAAGTAGAAGGACAAATGATCACAGAAACTCTCTCAGGCAAACGCCAACTCACCATCGCCGCTAATTCCCTGAAGAAGATTCCCCAACCCAAAAATCCTTATGTTTATTAGTCAAGAGTCCAATAACAAATGACGCTTCGGGTACTCTTCGAGAACCCCTTCGGGGAACGCAGTTGCTCGTGGGGGAAACCCCCAAGACCGCACTGGCTCACCACTGACAAATGACAAATCACAAATGACTAAATCAAAAGCATTTATCCAACCACTTGATCGCGTGGCGATCGCATTGATGCTGCTGCTGAGTTTGCTGATTGGGTTGGTGATCTGGCAAGGTGATGCAGTAAAGCCAAGGGTGCGAGACTTCACCTGGCAAAACCAGCAAATTGGGTCAGAAGATGTATCCTTCACCCTGACCTTTAGCCGCCCAATGGACACCAAAAGTGTAGAGGATAACTTGAAAATTGAGCCGCCTCTAGCTGGGAAAATGAGTTGGGCAGGGCGGCGGATGGTTTATACACTTTTGACACCTGCACCCTACGGCACGAATTATAAAGTCCAGTTACAGGGAGCGAAAGACCAATTTGCTCAGAAAGAAGGCAAAAATAGAGGAGTTCAGCCTTTTACAGGTAACTTTCGCACGCGCGATCGCGCCATTCTTTATATAGGAGTTAATCCCGAAGAACAGGGGCAGTTAATTCTCTACAACTTAACTCAAGAGCAAAAAAAGGTACTTACCCCCAAAGATTTGATAGTTATGGACTTTGAGCCATTTCCAGATGGAGAGAAAATTTTATTTTCGGCTCGCACTAGTAAAAACCAAGACTTACTTTCGGCTCAGTTATACACAACCACAACAGGAATTTCTAGCAAAGCTGGTCAACAAGCACAAGCACCAGGTAGAGTTGACCTAATTTTAGATAGTAAAGAATACCAAAACCTCAAATTTGACTTATCCCCAGATGGGCAAACAATTGTCATCCAGCGAGGAAATAAATCTAATCCTGGGGAGTTTGGGCTGTGGGTGATGTCTACGGCTAGCGATAAATCAACAGAAAAACCCACCGCTAAACCCCTGAAAAGTCAACCCGGGGGGGATTTTATGATTACACCTGATAGTAAAGCCGTAGCAGTTGCCCAAGGACAGGGAGCAGCAATTTTACCGCTTGTGGGCGATGCTAGCAAACCTTTGGACTTTTTGCCGCAGTTTGGGTTAGTCCAGGCTTTCTCTAAAGATGGGTCGCAAGCGGCGATGGTCAAGTTTAATACAGATTACACGCGAGATTTATTTTTAGTGACTAACCAAGGGATTCAAAAACCCTTGTTAAAAACCACAGGCGAAATTCTCAATTGCCAATTCGATCCGTCCTCTCCTACCCTTTACTGCTTGCTAACACAGTTAGTCTCTAAGGAACAATACATAGAACAGCCTTATTTAGTAGCAATCGATCTGAAAACTGCACAACAGAAACCACTGTTGGTGCTGCCCATCGCACAACGGAATGTGCAAATGAGTCTGTCGCCAGATGGTTTAGGCTTATTATTTGACCAAGTAGTAGCCCAGCCACCGACTGCACCAGTATCGAACAGTCCTTTAAAAACTGATGATGGAGAAGCGATCGCTACTAGTAGCCTGTGGTTAATGCCTCTAATGCCTATCGCTGACACTACTACTGCCGAAATTAAGCCAGAGAAGCTTCCTCTAGACGGATTTGCTCCTCATTGGCTGCCCTAACAATTCAAATTCTCACCTTCCTGCACCGCTTCCCCAATTTCTCAGATTATTTGCAGCTGAGGGCAGGCTGTTTGCTAAATTAGATACAGTGCTAAGACTTCCCTAGTGCATGAATTCGTGCAAGTCAGTTATTACTAAATAACTATTGATTAAAATCAAGCAGGATAGCACCTGTAATCAGTATCTGAACTGGGTTTCCCGTCATCCTTGTGTTGGCGGCATAGAACCTTGTAGTGTTATAACGTCATCAGTTCTAGATGCAAAATGGGGAACACTGAAATCAATGATTAATTACTCATGCTGGAGGAGCAGCTACACTTGGCTTCTAGAGTAACTCTCCCCACGGCTACAGCCAGGGACTTCTCAGGTTTCCCCCAGCTACTTGCGTCAATGCCGATTCGGACACAATCGATAAGCAATGCTAATGCCAGCACTGCTGAACAATTTTAAGCAGGTGGGTCAAGAGTGATGAATGAAGCTGAACCCTCAAAAAATGGGGCTTTTAGTGAATCCTTAAATTCTGCTAATTCGCCACAACAAGAGCAGGCGAATTGTCCGTTTTATGCTGTTGTGCCTCATAACAATATGGCAATTCAGAAATTGCCAATTCTTCAGCCAGCAAAACACGAACAGCGTGAAACTCAAGCTCCGGATATCCCAGTAGATGCAACTAAGCAAGACTGGGTTGCTGAACCTGACATTAAAAAACAAGCCTTGATAGATTCTGAATTTCAGAAACTGCTGACATTGAATGAAGAATTGCGTTCAGCTAACAATAGCTTGTATGAACAGGTAGAAAAACTCAAAGATGACTTAGCTGGCTCAGAAAAGGCTGTGCAGTGGCAGAAAAAACGCGCTAGCGTCACTGAGTCAATGCTCAACCAACAAACTCAGGAACTAACCGCAGCTCAAGAACAAATAAAATCTTTATTTCAACAATTAGAAACTGCTGTACAAAACGTTCAGCGCCAAGAAATTTTCATTGAAACTTATAAAGCACAGTTACAAATTAGCCAACAACGTCTTGCGCAATTAGAGAGGGAATGTTCGCTGCTGCAAACTAACTATGGTGAACAGTCTCAACAGCTATTGCAGTCAGAAACTTCCTGTCGAGAGTTGCGTACTAGGTTAATGCGGCAACAACGCCAGACACTACAATTTAAAGCAGCTTTGGAAAAGTGTTTGGAAACACCTGTCTGTGGTGACGATTCCCTAGAAGATACTGCAAGTCATCCCCGCGATAAAAATACTAGGCAATCAAGATTCTCCAAAAAAGCGCGGTCTTTGTTTCCTAATGCGCAGCCAATTAAACCTTGGTCAGCAGAACCAGAATCTTTAACTGATAATTTAGATTCATCCTGGAAAGATTCTTCCACAACACCTCCACATCATAAAAGTGAACCTCCTACTACTCCATCCTCTCCTTGGGATTGGCCAGGCCGAGAAGACAAGTCAATACCAGCACAACCCGATACTTCACCAGAAGCTACTCCGCTTTTAGAGTCATCCCACATTATTGACGATTCTCCCACTCAGGCAGAAGTAGTTTCACCTTTAGGGTCATCAAACATTGATGAGCAAATCGATAACCTTATCCAAATGTTTTTTGCCTCTCAGCCAGCATCTTCATCTTCACTATCTGCTATTGACCCAGATATAGATAACAATCAAGCTGATAATGAGATATCTATTTGGGAAACTTCGGCAACAACCGTTGTAGATGATGAAGAACCTAACGCTGTAGCACAAACGCAGTATGCAGACGAAATCAATTCCTCTATCAGTTGGGTAGTAAATAACGCTTCATCAGCTAACAAATCATCAGCGTCCCCAACTTCACCGATCGCTCAAACAACTGTAACAGTAGAAAATGAAGACTATTGGTCCGAAATTTCGCAATTGAGTCAGGTTGATTTGCCTTTGGCAGATGTAGAACAAGAGTTATCTGATGACTCTAATACTGACAATAAATCACCTTCACCAGTAGTTTATCCCCAACGTCCACCCAAGGGGCGTAAGTCTTTAGCATCTGTGGAGTTACCAAATTTTCGTCAGAAAAATCAGTAGGCAATAGGCAAAGGTTATTGGTCAAGAGTCCAATGACTAATGACCAATGACAAATGACTAATTGAGAATTCTCGCTTCTGATTTTTGAACTGTGTCTTCTTGATTGACTTTTACTAGCTGATTGGGCGATCGCGGTTTACCCGTGGTGATAGCGTAGTTGATAGCTAATAGCTGCAACCACAGTGACGGATAGCGGGGTTCCAGCGAAGCACCTATCTGGTTTAGAAACCGGGGAAACCACCCACTCAGCAAAGCACTGACGAGGGCATGACGACTAAAGTTAAAATAATTGCCCAGCCACCTGACTAAATCCCTTGGTCCGGCAAGCTGCCAGATCCACAATAGCAGGGCAGGGTTTTTACGTGCTGCTTTGATTGCTAGGCGGTTAAAGGTTAACCAATCGCACCGATCCTTAATAAAATTATCTGCTACCTCTGGGGGTTCATCTGCCAATAGCCCAAAGAAGGTATTGAGCATAGAGTTGATTCTTTGAGGTGGTAAGAATTTACCTGTTGGCACCATCATGCCTTTGGAAAAGAGCCAAGTTACAGAAACGTTACTTTGGTAGGCGCGGATTTTATTTAAGTGACGGAAACTCAGCAAGTTATGCTTAAGGGCGGTATCTAAAAGTTTTGTTAGGCGTTCTAAATTGCGTACTAGGGAACCAAAGCCAGTAAAGACAAGGGGAGACTGGAGTGATGCGGCGTCACCAATCGCAATTAAGCGGTCAAAAGCAACTGTGCGATCGCTACTTCCTACACTAAAATGCCCTGGTATATAGCCGAAGGTCGGTTTTTTCCATACCAGTTTATCGACATCGCACCGCCGATACTCTGGCAAAATCGTGAAAAAGTCCTCGTACATCTCTAACAAAGAACCAGGATTTTGCGGATGGACTTCGTGGTAATGAAACAAATAAATTGTTAATTCTTCTCCGATTCCCGGAAACAATTCCCAAATTAATTGTCTCCCGCGAGAAATATCTCCGTGGCTGTAGAGAACGTCTCCATACTGCGAATCCCAAACTTGTGGCTCAAATCCTTTTTCAATTACTGCCCCCACTGTGGGACATACGCTGTCAAAAGCCCGACCACCATTTAATTGCCAAGCAATTGGGGAGGCTGTACCCATCGCATCTATTAGCAGTCGTCCACTTACTTGCTTCTCTTCTTGACTGGGTAAATGCTTGACTGTAATTACAACTTGAGATTTGTCAATATCTGCACGCAAAAACTCTGTTTGCTCCCAGATTTCACCGCCTGTTGCGCGCACTTTTTGACCGCACATTTGCAGCCATTTATCGGAGTCGAGGGCGATATTTAGCACTGTAGGAGTATGCAAAATAGGCGATCGCAATTTAGCTGGATTATTAGCATCAAAAAATTTATTAAACCCGTCTTTATACTCGCGAGCAACGACGGTTTCTAGTTCGCTATTAGTCACCAAACCTAAATTAACTAAACTTTGCAGTTCATCGCGAGAAATATTCCATTCCCGGTTCATCCGCCCAAAGGGCATTCGTTCTACCAATAGAACTTTATATCCTAATTTTGCCATCACTGCCGCATGGATGGCACCTAACGCGCCGCCAATGTAGATGATGTCGTATGTAGGGGATAAGGAAGAATCTCCCCTGCTCCCCTGCTCCACTGCTCCCCTGCTATTTGAGAAAACGACCTGACGAGGCTGCTGCGGATTGCGTACACCCTCACGCCATCGTTGCTCCCACCAATAGGCACGTTTCAAGTCGTATTCCCCATTGGGCATTTTCTGAAAATATTTAACTGTCAGGGGGTAATAGGGTGCTAGGGCGGCAAATATTGATTGTTGGGATAAATCAATTGCTGGGGGTTCAGGGTAGTTATGAGGAAAGCGGCTTCTGATATCAACAATCAGGCGGTGTAAGATTTGTCTTTCTTGGGGAAAGGGCTGCTCTGCCCAACGGAACACTTTTAAATAAGTAGTTCGCTGCACCGACCAGACAAATATAGAAAGTTCCCTCGGTAAATTTTCGGAAATAGCCAACCCAGCAGTTGTAGTTTCAGCAGTTACTCTGAGGCGAAATCCGTCTGGAGTGATTATTTTTTCACCAATTCCTGGTTGAAAATCTGTTTGCAACCAACTGCAAACAACAGCCGTGTCTGGAGTCGGAATTTCTAAATAAAGTATTTCTTTCATTATGTTTCTGACATCTCCGCTAAATCTACTCACTAAGACAGATTTCAAGAAGGCATGAAATACGCTAAACTCCGCCCTATCAGTTGCATAAAGATTTGGTGAAGAAATTTTAATAATTTATCAAACATATTGTTCATTCTGAATTTCTGTAAACCCACGCCATGAATTATCCCATCCCAGACAGCCCCCAAGACATTGTTGCTCTGCAACACAGACCAGTTGATGAAGAACTAGTTGCATCTGCGATCGCTGGAGTTATTAAAATTGTGCGATCGCAGGGTCAATCCTTGGAAGAGCTAACCGCGCAAGTGCTAGCCGACGATCCCATGCTCGATAAACAGCAACGGCGCTGGCTTAGCAAATTGGTTGCTCAAGCCTGGGAAAGTTTCTCGTAAAAACTGCTTGGTGTTTGCCCAGATTGCCATTTATCTTTTTGGTGTGGGAAGGACAATGAAGCAAAGTTTGAGATTGGCAATGAGGTTGTTGTTAATTGAAATGTTTCTGGGCAGTTAGCACCTTTTTCGAGATGTAGAATTTAAGATTCAGAAATTCTTGTGTTCTCAGCTTTCGACTTCTGGGTAGATAGAAATACAGCTTCCTTTTGGGAGTGTAGCAACAAACCATACTCCAATCCTTCTACCACAGCTTGATAGGAAGCTTCCAAAATATTTGTCGAAACTCCTACAGTAGTCCAACGTTGATGACCGTTACCCGATTCTACTAATGCCCGGGTTTTCGCTGCTGTACCTGTGTGTCCATTAAGAATACGGACTTTATAATCTGTCAACTCAAAAGCTGCGATTTGGGGGTAGAAATTTAACAAAGCCTTGCGTAAAGCAGCATCCAAAGCCGCTACAGGGCCATTACCTTCCGCAGCCTCCAAAATATTCTGACCATTGACAGCTACTTTAATTGTCGCTAGAGCACTGCTTGTTTGTTTGCCTTCAATCAAATCGCAGTGGACTTGGAAACCTTTAATTTCAAAAAACTGCTGACGCTCCCCTAAAGCTTCGTACATCAAAAGTGCAAAACTAGCCTCAGCGGCTTCAAATTGATATCCTTCACTCTCCAAGTCTTTCATCCGTTGCAGAATTTGCCGTGCTTCTGATTGATGCTGATCTAATTCAATACCAAAAGTCCGGGCTTTCGCTAAGACATTACTGAGTCCAGACTGTTCAGAAATTACAATACGGCGACGGTTTCCTACTTGTTCTGGCTGAATGTGTTCGTAAGTCAGAGGATTGCGTTCGACTGCGGATACATGAATACCACCTTTGTGCGCAAATGCTGACCTCCCGACAAAAGGTGCGTGTTCATCAGGAGCCAGATTTACTACTTCGCTGACAAAGTGACTAGCTTCTGTAAGTTGCGCAAGCTCGTCTTCACCGATACAGCTATAACCCAACTTCAATTGTAAATTGGGAATTAACGAACAGAGGTTAGCATTACCACAACGTTCACCGTAACCGTTGATTGTACCTTGTACCATCTTCGCCCCAGCCATCACAGCAGCTAAGGCATTGGCAACTGCCATATCTGAGTCATTATGAGTGTGAATGCCAATTTGGGGAATTGTCATTTGTCCTCTGTCATTCGTCATTGATTTTTGACAAAGGACAAATGACAAATGACTATTGACAGCTTCCACAATTTGGCTAACTTCATGGGGTAAAGCGCCGCCATTGGTATCACAGAGCACTAGCCATTCTGCACCAGATGCGATCGCAGCCTCTAATGTCTGTAAAGCATAATTCTGATTGTGCTTGTAGCCATCAAACCAATGTTCTGCATCGTAGATCACGCGCCGCCCTTGGGCACAAAGATACTCAATCGTATCGCGGATCATGGCTAAATTCTCGTCTAGAGTCGTTTTCAGACCTGTGGTAACGTGTAAATCCCAAGACTTGCCAAAAACTGTTACCCAGCGTGTACCCGCCGCTAGAATAGCTTGCAGCATCGGTTCAGATGCTGCGGTGGTGTTAGGGCGTCGTGTTGAGCAAAAAGCCACAATTTCTGCTTGTTTAAGCGGATCTTCCTGTAATTGCCAGAAAAATTGTACATCCTTCGGATTAGCACCAGGCCAACCACCTTCAATGAAGGGAATTCCTAATTGATCGAGTCTCTTGGCAATGCGTAACTTATCTTCTATAGACACCGATAGTCCTTCGCGCTGAGTACCATCCCGTAGCGTAGTGTCATAGAGCCAAAGTTCAGGTGAGGGATTTGTGGTCATAAGGCTAGAACTTGCGAGACAACTTTCAAGGCTATGTTGTCAACATACAACAAAAAGCCAGTTTGCTAATTCAACAATGTCCAAGCTGCTAGCTAAAGAGCAAATCTAATGAGTGTATGCGATCAACACAGCAGGTTGTGTTACCCAAAGACTAAGGCAAAATAGTGTCCATTGCGGAGCCAACTAAGAAAGAACTTTGCTGCAAAATAGTATTGACCTCTAAAATAGCGGTGTTAAGGTAATAAACTATCGCTGGGTTGGCGATGTGGTAACTGTACAGTTAAGGTAGAAGGCGAAGTATCAGCAGCGAATCGGCGTAATTAAACGCAGCGTTCGCTTCCTCCCATTCTCCTACAACAGACCTGCGTTTAGCCTGACGTACTGACTGAGGTTTTATGGCAATCAATATCAGAGAAACAAAATTTGACAGATTTTGATAATTTCTCAAAAAAGTGGACAAGAGTAAGGTTAATAAGGAGCAAAAAAATGGGTAGATGGACACCGCTAATTCTAATGGCTGGAGGCTTGGCGATATTGCTGGGTACATTGCTAGGCATCAACTTTCCTATGGGCGTACAAAGCGCCAGCGTTCCTCCCGGTGGTAGAACCTCAAAAGTTCTCCCGGCTAATATTAATGTTAATAGTACAGCTGCTGGCAGGAATAACGATTCGACAACTGAAAGCAGGCGCAGCGTTGCCCAAAATAATACCTCGACTAATGACTCAACATCAGATACAGAAAACTCTTCAGACACAAACACCACAGATACTCAATCTACAGACACCCAATCTAGTGATACCCAATCTAGTGATGACAATCAAAACTCTCAACCCATTCGTGCCTTGTGGTAGAGGTTGCTAGTCATTGGTTGCGAGTTATAAGTTATAAGTTATGAGTGATGAGTTATTAGTTATGAGTTGTTAGTTATGTACTAATGATAAATAGCTAATAATGTATGACTAATGACTAATGACTAGTGACATTTTAATTACTGGCGGCGGCGTTATTGGCTTGGCGATCGCCGTAGAACTGAAACTGCGCGGGGCAAATGTCACCGTGCTTTGCCGTGATTTTAACGCCGCGGCTAGCCATGCGGCGGCTGGAATGTTAGCACCAGATGCGGAAAAGATCGCAGATGAAGCCATGTATGCTTTATGCTGGCGATCGCGTGCTTTATATCCAGACTGGACGCGCAAACTTGAAGAACTTGCTGGTTTACCCACACATTACTGGCCTTGTGGCATCTTAGCAGCTGTTTTCGAGCAGCAAGACCAGAAAAATGCAGCTTTGTTACCATCTGCTCGTGAATCACCTGCTTATTGGTTAGATAAAACGTCCATTGAGCAATATCAGCCAGGTTTATCAGCCGAAGTAGTTGGGGGCTGGTGGTATCCTGAAGACGCACAAGTCGATAATCGCGCTTTAGCACGTGTTCTGTGGACGGCGGCTGAGTCCCTTGGTGTGGAACTCAAAGATGGCGTCAGCGTTGAAGCATTTTTACAACAACAAGGCAAAGTGCTGGGCGTGCAAACCAACGTCGGAATTATTCGCGCCGCTCATTATGTTTTAGCCACAGGTGCTTGGTCAAACGAATTATTACCGCTCCCGGTGCATCCGCGAAAAGGGCAAATGCTGCGGGTGCGGGTGCCGGAATTCATGCCAGAATTGCCTCTAACAAGAGTTTTGTATGGGGAAGAGATTTACATTGTCCCTAGAAGAAATCGCTCGATTATCATTGGTGCGACTAGCGAAGATGTTGGTTTTACTCCTCACAACACCCCCGCAGGTATTCAAAGCCTACTGCAAAAAGCTATCCGCCTCTATCCGCAATTGCAAGATTATGCCATAGAAGAATTTTGGTGGGGATTTCGCCCAGCTACTCCTGATGAATTACCAATTATAGGCACTAGCCCCTGTACAAATTTAACTTTGGCTGTTGGTCATTATCGCAATGGCATTCTGCTAGCACCGATAACCGCAGCATTAATTGCCGATTTGATTTCCGAACAAAAATCAGACCCCTTACTATCTTATTTCCATTATTCACGCTTCCTCACCAAACCATCTACCTCCATGCTCACTCACTCTGCCAATTTCTCCAATGGGCATCATCCTATTGTTGCTTTAGACAACTCACAACTCAGCACTCAAGACTCAGTACTGACTATCGCTGGCAAAACCTTCCAATCTCGCTTAATGACTGGTACTGGTAAATATCGCAGCATTGAAGAAATGCAGCAAAGTATTGCCACAAGTGAGTGCCAAATCGTTACCGTAGCAGTGCGGCGGGTACAAACCAAAGCTGCGGGACACGAAGGTTTAGCTGAAGCACTGAATTGGCAGAAAATTTGGATGTTACCGAATACCGCAGGTTGTCAAACCGCAGAAGATGCAATTCGAGTGGCTCGTTTAGGGCGAGAAATGGCGAAACTATTGGGACAGGAAGATAATAATTTTGTCAAGCTAGAAGTCATCCCCGATCCTAAATATTTGCTACCAGACCCCATTGGGACACTAGAAGCAGCAGAACAATTGGTAAAAGAAGGTTTTGCTGTATTACCCTACATCAACGCTGATCCGATGTTAGCTAAGCGTTTAGAAGAAGTCGGTTGTGCCACAGTCATGCCTTTAGCATCGCCTATTGGTTCGGGACAAGGATTGAAGACAACCGCTAACATCCAAATCATTATTGAAAACGCTGGCATACCAGTGGTAGTAGACGCTGGCATTGGTTCGCCATCAGAAGCAGCGCAGGCGATGGAATTAGGAGCAGATGCTTTATTAATTAATAGTGCGATCGCGCTAGCAAAAAATCCAGCGGCAATGGCACGGGCGATGAATTTAGCTACAGTTGCCGGTCGTCTGGCTTACTTGGCTGGGAGAATGCCCATCAAAGACTACGCCAGTGCTAGTTCACCAATCACAGGCACTATTACTAAATAGTCATTTGTCATTAGTCATGGAAATCTTACCCTTGACTCTTGACTTTTACTCTTGCCTGTTGCCCGTTCTTTGTTCCTTTTTTAAGGATGTAAAGATTTTTTACTTTTCGTGAAAGTGTAATATAAAGTTTATGTAACAATTAATAAAACGATAAGAATAAGGAATTAGTTCATGCCCTATACAACTGAAGAAGGCGGTCTTCTCAATAATTTTGCTCGCGAACCTAAGATTTATGCAGCAGAACCTCCTAATGCAGGGCAAAAGCGAACCTATCTTTTTGTGGGAATCGCCGCTACAGTCTTGGTTGGCGGCTTGATTTTCGTTGCCTTCTCTGTTTCGTAACCGCAGTTGAACGGAAAGTTTTTAATACAAATTTAATTTTTCTGAGATTTCAGGTTTCCATTTGCTAGGAGCCTGATTTTTTATGCAAGCAAGAGGAATAAGTACAGGATTTCACAAGTCCGAAGCAAATTAAATTCAGAAAAACTTAGTTGGCGGATATTGGTATGATTTCTCGGTAGCCGAAGGCATCGCTTGCGCTCCTCTTCAGTTTGGGTATTAGCGATCGCTTCTTCGATTGCTGTTGCTGGAATCGCCATCTCGATTGCTTTAAGCACATCACCACTTCGTATCTCAGGAGACATCAACGAGAAATCCCTCAGATGCACAATATTGAATTTCCTTTCTTGGGAACAATGTTTAATTTACGTGACTTTGAGCCTTAACTGAACCGTATTGGGATTGGTTGGTACAAATTAGAAAGTAACTGACACAGGAATGCCGCGGTTACTAGCTGTTGCTGTGTTGGCAAGCTGAAACTCCCACAGACACATCAAGTGTAGCTTCTTAGAAGTTATATCAAGCTCGGCTAATCACTGATTATTCAACCCTCTGCGCAGGAAGTCTCTTCAACGCAAGGGTCGGCAGGAGGGAATCTCTGTAAACTAGACAGTAGAGGTGACCATTGCTTAATCAATCAGCGATGTTTGCTGTTCAATTGTCTGCTAACAGAAGTTTGTCCAGCCACAAGAGTATCAAATTTTGTTACAATTATCATGTTTATTGAAGTATAATTATACACTTTATTGTTTTTCTAAACCTGAAAGCCAGATCAAGCCTGAGCAGCACAACATCCACGTGAAGACCATACTCATGGTTTGATTTTTGACTGCTTAGATTTGCCTTACAAAGGATTTTAAACTATGTTTTGGCTTTGTAGCCACTATGAGCGTGAATGATACTGCACACACAGACAATTTTGCTTGGAATCGGCAAGTATATCACCGCCTAAAACTTGCCTTGAGTCTGAATTTACGAAGACAACTTTTTTTGGCAGTCTGCGATGATTTACACTTAAGAAACCAAGTGGCAGCCCGCTTGCATTCTACCTTGGCTTATCCGGTTGGGCAAGTGCTATATCAGCCAGAAGATAGCTTGGAAAGTAGCACACCAGCTTATCCACGCTTAGCTACCTTGCGTTTAAATTTAAGCGACCCTAATCCCATAGCGCAGATAAATCAATGGCTAAACAATTATCCACCACCAATTGTTGCCGCATCAAAAGACACCCCAGGACGACCATTACCAATACCCGCATTTCAAATTGTTGGTGTGGAGCTACTAACTAAGCAACCAGTAGCCGTGCAGCGTTTATTTTTACACTATCTGCGGTTAAGCGAGGAGTATTTATCTACACAAGAATCCAGCCGCTTTCTAGAATCTAGCTTGCTGTTATGGGTACCCCGTCCTTGGTTATCAGCTATTCAGCAGTCAGCACCACAGTTTTGGCATTGCCGTACTGGTGTGTTTTTCTTCGCGGGAGAACCGACACCAACGTCCCACAATGCAGGCTATCCAGAAAGGTTTGCAGGCTCTAGAAGTCTGGATTTTGACAATTTTGAACCATCTATTTTGGAGCAAGCAGTCGCTCAGGCAGAACTAAAAGCAGCAGAGGAAAGCGATCTGAAATTTGAGGATGATTTCGATTTTCAACCAGAAACACCAGTAAATCATGGACGACAACCACAGGAAGTCTCTATACCAATAGAGCTATTGAAAGTTGAGATCAAGCAGGAACAAGCTCCAGTTAGATCCAGCGAAAATCATCTACCATCACTGCCATCATTGGGTCATATTAGCAAAGAGTTAACTGATTTAGTACTAGCAACAATTAATACTAAGATTATTCAAGATGAAGACGAAATTTCGCAAGCGCAGCACATGCTTGTAGAGATTGAGCGATTACACTCACAGAACGCTTCAGGAGAGATACTAGCAGCGGCTTATCATCGTTTAGGAAACTTTTATCGTCTTCGGATTGAACAAGGGCAGGTAACTTTAGAGAACCTGATGGTAGCAATTATTTCCTACCAAGAGGCAGTATCCTTTGATGATACCTCACCACAACTGCCAGATATCTTGAATGACTTGGGTACACTTTACTGGATGCTATACCGCACACCACCCAATTCTGAAGAAGGACAAACTTATATAGAGCAAGGAATTGAATTTTATAAGTTGGCTTTAAAGCTGATATCACCACAGACGCACCCGGAAACTTATGCTCGTGTGCAAAACAATTTAGGGACAGCTTACGGAGATTTAGCTCGTTTTTCTAATCCCCCAGAGAGTTGGCAGCAAGCAGTTTTAGCTTATAACGAAGCTCTGCGCTACCGTACAGTGGCAATGGAGCCATTAAAGTATGCAGCTTGTCAGAATAATTTGGGTACTGCGTACTGGCATCTGGCGCAATACAATCAACCTGTAGTGAATTTAAAAAAAGCGATCGCAGCTTATAACCTAGCACTTGCTCACTACAGCGCTGATGATGAACCGCTCAAGTATGGCATGATTCAAAACAACATCGGCACTGCCTACTGGAATCTTGCACAATACGAACAACCAGCGCACAATCTTCAGATGGCTATTGATGTTTATTGTGACGCTCTAAAATATCGTACACCAGCAGCTGTTCCTAGCGGCTGTGCTGCTACTCAAAATAACCTTGGGACAGCCTATTGGCATTTAGCAAATCTATCACAGACAAATAAAGAAGATAAGCATAAATATCTGCAATTGTGCATCAGTGCTTATAATGAGGCTTTGGCAATAGCTCACTCACTTCATGCTTCTGTTTTAAGTTTTGATTTACTAGCCACTCACAATAACTTAGGATTAGCCCATTATCAGATTGCTACAGATAAATATTTCAATGGTGATAAACCACAACGTTCTCAACATTTAGAAGCTGCATTAGATAACCATTTGCAAGCTTTAAATGGATTGAGTAAACAACCAGAAGCTTATCAAACAACTTTTTCTTATGTGGTGAAAACAATTCGTGCTTTCCACAATGAATTAGGAATACAAGGGCAAAATCTGGCTTTATCAAAAGTTCCCGGTCAGATGTTACCAGAAATTTTACCTAAGTTGTAGACATATCTACTATTGCTGCGTGGAATTCAAATCTAATAATTTGTTTTTATGGATATTTATTTATCCAGATATTGCTCATGATTTTTGAACAAGTTTTGCTAGTTTAAATTAATATATATTCGCTATTCTTCTAAGTCTGTCAAAATGCGATCGCTTAATGCCCAACGATTAGAATTAGGTCTAATCCAACACTTTTCCGCTTCATTGAAATTGCGTTGATGTAGCAGTACTGAGTGCAAGTCTTTTTTCTGTTGAGTATTGAGCTTAGTTACCATCTTTTCTGCTGCCCGTAATGCACAAGTCTGCTCAAAGGCTGTTTCCGAATTATTAATGATATTGAGAACTGCATAAAAATAAGTCGGATCTCCAGACCATTCTGTTACAGAAAGCCCTAGTAATCGTTTACCTTGATCGTTGGATTTGATCAGATTATTTACATCTTGTTCAGAAAAATTCACTTCTGGTGCTAGAGCACGCATCCTACCAGCAATAGACTCCATCTCAAATGTGCGTTTTGCTCCTGGTGGCAAGGAATTTCTAAGTTCTTTATAGCGTTGACTTAAGCTTTCAATTTGTTTTCGTGCTTCCGACGAAGGAATCCTTGATGCATAGGCTTTCTGCCATTCATGGCGCATTTGCCGCATTTCTAGCTGTTGTTGTGGTGGTGCAACATCTTCTGCTAGCTTAGTATGCTCAATCAAAAATCCTAGGGTATCGCCAGTTAATGACTGTAGCATCGGCATCATACTAGAGCCAGTAATTTCGCCTGCTGGCGTCTTGATGGCTCCTCCTGTTAAGGCAATTATTTTCAATAGAGATGGTAGCCAGATTAGCGCTAAAAAAACGGCTGTCGTATTTGTTACTTCAAATTTAAACGTTAGTTTTTCCCCACCAGTTACTTGAAAGGTACTGAGAAGGATAAAAAGACTACTAATAATTAACCAGTTTTTAGGAATGTGAATGATTCGTCTAAGCAGCCAATCCACTGCTTCCCTAGAAATCTGGTTGTTAGCTAGCTCTTGATCTGATTTGCTAATCATATTTTTATAACGATTCAATTAATGATAGTGATATAGAAATTCTTGTAAAGTAAAGGGCGGGAAATTCCCGCCCTTACGGGCATTTATTTGCGTTAACCAGAATTACCAATAGGGAATAACTTCTAAATTATTCTCATCCGCTGCCTTTAAAATCGGACCCCGTAACAATTCGTGTTTGAGCGGCAATACATTTTCTGGTCTACAGATAAAGAAATGTTCTGCACGTTCATAGATAGCGATCGCATCTTCATTATTATGAGCATTGCAATAAATTAACCCATGAATTTGGGTGTAAATTGCTGGCTGCTCATAAAAATAGCGCGACCAAGCTTGGCTTAGGGAACGCTTTTCTGTCTTGGCCAGGGTGGCTTCGTTCGCACCAGCCCGCATCGCACCCGTACCCCGGAGATCCAATAATTTTAAATCCCTAGTAGCGGTAACGATCGCAATTTGTTGGTCGGTAATTTCTATACAACCGACATCACCAAAAAC
The DNA here is from genome assembly GCF_002154725.1 of Nostoc sp. 106C. GTDB lineage: Bacteria > Cyanobacteriota > Cyanobacteriia > Cyanobacteriales > Nostocaceae > Aulosira. The sequence goes on from NZ_MTAW01000108.1 coordinate 20,139, forward strand.
TTCCACTAGACAACTCGAAAGTTTTGGTGCAAGGTAGTATATACCGCGCTCTTGGTCATGGGCTGGTTGATAATCCCGTGGCTCGTAGGAAAAGCTGGGAAAGTTGCCACGATGATGATCGAAGCGATAAAGTGGACCCCACACTCGAAAAGTCAAAGCATTAGTACCAAAGTCTGTCCGGAAAATTCTGAAAAGTTCCGTCCCTTTTTTCAAGCTATAAAATTTTGGTTTTGGCCTGCCAAAGCGAGGTGGCGGGACAATTAATTTGACCACCTTTATCACTCCTCATCTGGTTGACTGACAAAATAGGAATACTTGATGTTCCAGACTTTTACGGTGTCTGTCAACAAGTGCTAGTGTACGGAATTCAAAATCGTTTGGAAAAGTTTGTGCGATGGGGTTAACCTTCCTTAAAACTTTTCGTCAACTGTAAAAAGCTGATTACGCCAGCTTTTAGTATATTTTTGAATAGTAGCTTGATTTTCGCCGTGCTGTACTAGTACATAAAAACTATATCTACAGCAAAATTCAAGAGTTAGCTACGTGTTTCCGGACATTTTTATCTATAAAAGTGTAGCTCTTGTAACTTTTGTCAATCAATCAGTAGATTTGTTGCCAGGATTTATACTGAGATATTTGTGAAGAAGACAAGGGGACGCGGTGAGGAAGTCAGAGTCTACAGCCCTTCGGGCATCCTTCGGCGGGCGGTTCCCGTCGAGTCCGAACTTCCGAACCCGAAGGGAGAATGAAAATTTCCCCGCGTCCTCGCATTGATTCTTCTGCATGATTTGTTGTCTAACAGACTTCTACAAAACTCCTACAGTCCTGGCTTCGGCAATTACATCATCTATTTGCCCAAACTTCAAGGCTTCTATAGGGGTTAGACCATTTAAAGCGTTGTTTGGTCGAGTCAGCCAACTTATTTTTGAGAAAGCAGGAACATTCAGAGCTTTTAAAACATCTGGTAGCCCAGCGACTACACCATCTGGCCCCTCAGGATCGAATTGCCAAATGGGAAATTTCCAGACTCCGTTATCTTGAACAGCAATTAAGCTATTCTTTTTTAAGCGATCGTGTGGTGTCTGACGAGTTGTATTCAATAAATCGGCTACTTGCGGTGCTGTTAATGAAGATTTAAGTAATTCTTGTCTCCACCTAAAATTTCTCGTCAGCGCAGCAAGTTCTAATTTACTATGCTCTTCATCACTGATTTGATCGGCACCAAGTTTGGCAGCAAAGTCAAGTTCAGCTTGAGAATACTTTGGCTTAGTATGAGTAGGAGCCAATCTTTCTGCTAAACATTTAATCTCCTCAGGTTGTAGAGAATTGAGATAATCCTGAAATTCTAGTGCGATTCGTTCTAGTGCTTGTTTCATAACATGTTTTCCGGAAGGAGCATCAATTGAGACGTTAATTTCGCTCATAATCCCTCCTAAACCGACCACTTAACATAATAATTTACTCAGTTCATGTAAGAGATGTCAAATATCTAGATCTCTAGATTCGCACCCTTCTGTATGTTTTACAATCATTCTTGGGCATGATTTATGTATGACTTTTGCATGAGATGTGTATGATTTTTTGCCAAACTAGTTATAGAATTAACAAAATGATTTTATATAGAGGTAATGACTAGGCGATCGCTTCAAGCATCAGCCAAGGGAATTAGTAAAGCCGAAGCTGCCCTGATCCGTAATTCCTTGACACAGCAGGGGTTAGCTGGAGAACTAGGCATTAGCCGTCAGCCAGTTACCAAGTTTTTTCAAGGCAAACCAGTTGACCGCTACATTTTCGTTACCATTTGCGAAAAGCTCAACCTGAATTGGGAAGAGATTATTATCTCCTCATCCTTCGCTGATGAAGAACAGCCAGACAGCCTTAACCAAATTCAGAATCTAGTGCAGAATGTCCGCGAAAAAGTCCACGACAGTATTCAAAGACGTTGTGGTGTCATGCGGGTGCTAGATATGGAACAACCAAGAAGGCTAGATACTATTTACACTCATGTCAATATTTGGGAGCGAATAACTGGACGCAGACGGTTAAATATTGGGGAGATAATACGGGATTTTGATCCTAAGAAATTTAACTGTTTTAACTTAGGTAGTCTACAACAACCGCGTCGACCAGCGTTAGAAGCCGTAGAAGAGTATGACAAATTGATAATTTTAGGCAAACCAGGAACAGGCAAGACCATATTTTTGAAATGGCTAGCTATTCAGTGTAACTTGGGTGAGTATCGAAGCGATCGCGTCCCTATATTTATTTATCTCAAAGACTTTGCAGAGGCTAGAGAGCAACCAACTTTACTAGAGTACATTACAGAACAGTTTGAAGATTGTGAGGTTGTGCCAAATGCAGCGCTAACCCTTCTAACTCAAGGGCAAACTATAGTTTTATTAGATGGGCTAGATGAAGTCAAAGATGCAAATTTTAACCGAGTTGTGCAGGAAATTCGCAGGTTTACAACCCGATTTTATGCCAATTCCTTTGTGATTACCTGCCGAGTTGCGGCAGGTAATTATATCTTTGAACAATTTACAGAAGTAGAAATTGCCGATTTTGATGACCAACAGATTACTGAATTTGTTATCAAATGGTTTCAGGAGCAAGCAGCGACAAAATCTGAATATATTTTACAAAAGTTGCAAGAAAATCAATCACTGCAATCACTAGCTACTAATTCCTTATTATTAACTTTCTTATGTTTAATTTTTGAAGAAAGCGCAAATTTTAAATTTAAGACATCAGCAATTTATCAAGAAGCATTGGATATTTTTCTTAAACAATGGGATATCCAGCGTCATATTCAACGAGATGAAATTTATCAGCAAATTTCTGCACAACAAACAGCAGCATTATTGAGTGAAATTGCTCGAAATTATTGGGAGAGAGGTGAGTATTTTTTCCAGCAAGAAGCTATTGAGCAAAAGATTAATGAATACATTTATAGCTTACATGATGGCAGAAATTTAGATTTAGCAAAAATTGATAGCGCAGCGATTCTCAAGTATATTCAAGCTCAAAATGGTTTATTGGTTGAGAGAGCAAAGGGTATTTACTCTTTCTCTCATATTAGTTTTCAGAAATACTTGGCTGTTAAAGATATTTAGACCATAGCCTCAACTGTGGAAACAACTTTGCAAGAAGCGCCTTTCACTTGCAGCAAGGGAGAAATTGCTAGGTTCTGCACTTGCCGATCAATACCATTTCCCTGAATAATCACCTGGGAACGTGACTGAATTAATTCTCTGATATGTGCACAACCCAGAACAGGAGTCATTTCTGTTAAAGCAAAGAGGAATTCTGTATTTAATTTATCTAACGATGGTCGTAATGTTTGGTTTAAGTCTGGTACGTTACGAAAAGATTTAATACCTTGCTGTTTCCAGTTTTGAAAATCAGTTTTTTGGATAAGTTTTCCAGCTTCTATTTGTGCTTGAAAAAATGCTGCAACTGTTTCGGAATCTAGACTATAGTTTATTGCTTGTTGCCTAACTTTTAATAGTAACTCCTGTTCGCGCTTTAGATCCTCAATAGGACGTTTATTATTCCATTTCCAGCGAGCTACATCATGTGCAATTAGCAATCGCTGCTGGATAAATCTTAGTAATTTATCTACAGATATTTGTTGATCTGTGATAGTAATAGCTTGGGAATTTACTGATTTTGCTGGTTCCGAGTTTTGAGCCGTTAAATATAATTTTAATTTGGCAGAAACTACTGTAATACTTGAAAAAAAACCAAATAAAATTATTATGAAAAACAACAGTGGATGCTTTCTGAAAAAATTTAAGTTCATGGTAAAAACTTTATGCACCCTGCTACCCATCAAAATCTACACTAACTCGATAAAGTTGCAGTATTTTTACTGTAAGATAACAAATATCATAGTTAATAACAAAAAGCAAGTTCAGGCTTACGGGGATATCACATTGGAACAGAAAACTGAGATACAGGGTATTGCAGGTAAAGGAATTCCAAATAAAAAACATCCCAATGATGAATTTACCAAGCCTGTAACTCTTAGGGAACATGTTGTGCCTCTACCTGTGTAAATCATTTACCAGAAATACGCTGTATGGAGAATTGCTATAAAGACACAAGAGAGTAACGAACCGCAGAGGAGGGCAGTTGCGTGGTGAGGCAATGCGGTCTTGGGGAGCCAGTGCGTTGGGCGGTGCGGACTTAAAGCAACTGGCGTCAAACTGCTCGTGATGCAGAGAAAGGCAATTCTGAGAAGATTTGAGTTGACTGGCTGGGATGAAGTCAGCAAGCGATCGCAATATCATTAAATATTATTTGGGTCGATGCCCAATTCTCTAAGCTTGGCTGCTAGTTTTTCTTTTTGTTGACGTTCGGCTTGAGCCTGTTGTTGAGCTAGTTCTCGCTGTTGGCGTTCGGTTTGAGCAACTTCAACAGAGGTTGGGTAGCGGGTATTATTTTTATCATACCAATACAGCACCTCACGTTGAATTGTGCCAGATGTATAGCGCGATCGCCCAATTCCCAATCCAATTTCTGGCATCCAAAATGGTTCACCTATTTGCAGTTGATATTCCCCATCAATCAACTGATACACTTCAAATGGTTGATGTTGGTCTCGTCGCCAATATTGCGGATTGTAGATAACGTAGTAAAGGGCACCCAATTTAGCATAGATATTCAGCTTAGTATCATATTCATCACCAGGAGTTTTAGAAACCACTTCTAAAACAAACTTGGGTACGATGTTTTCTTCTTCCCATACTACATAGCTTGAGCGCGATTTATCTGCTTTACGTCGTTGCACCCCTAAGCTCAAAAAACCATCGGGAACTACTGGTACTAGATGGCTCACTCCTGTTGTATGGTAAATACCCATATCTACTCCAAAAAACCAGTCATTCCTGTTTGCCCAAATTGACTCTAGGAGAAACAGCAGTAAATTGGGAATAAAATTTTGGTCTTCATTATCCACAGGTGTATCGTCTGAACAGGGCAGTTCAGCACTGGTGGGTAGAGCGTGATAGGGTTGAGACTTTACCATAGGTAATCAATTATGGTCGTTTGCCCAATAGTTTGATTTTAGGCGATGTCTGCCGACAAGAAGCAGAAGCTCCTACGCGTTTAGCTTTATTCCCATCGCCCTTCTTCCCAAGCTTTGATAGCATAAAATACTGATGAGTAATCATCATTAGCGAATGACATCTTCATCGCTGCTTGCAAGATTTGTCTTACACCTTTAATACTACTGACATCTAAATCAACCGCTTTAGCTTCATTGATAAATAAGTCTGTATCTTTCAATAAGTGTTTGGTGGGAAAATTCGGATTTGCAAAGTTGCCATCTAACATTCGTGACAGCTTTTTGTCAAAGGTAGGAGCATAAAGCACACTTTCACGCAGGATTTGCATAAACGCTTCCACGTCAATGCCTTGACGTTGGACAAAAGCTAGACTCAAAGAAAAGCTAGTCGTGAGAGCAGCAATTAGTTGATTTAGTGCTAGTTTGATAGAAGCCGCAGCACCTACAGGCCCGACTAATCGAGGTTCTGGTCCAAAATGTTGTAGTAAATTTAAGTAGCGCTGAAATTGATCTTCGCGAGCGCCTACCATGACAATTAGTTTGCCAGCTTGCGCTTCGGGAATACTTCCCAAAACTGGTGCTTCTATATATTCGCCACCCGCGGCCGCCACTGCATCTCTAATTTCTTGGCTTTCTGTGGGAGTAATTGTCCCCATTTGGATGACGGTGCGTCCTGAGAGAGTTCGCCACGAGGTATCTGAAAGCAACACACTATAAATAGCAGCAGCATTTGTGAGCATCAGAATTATGCAATCAGCAGCGCGAATTGCATAGCGGGGATGTGACGCAATTTCTGCACCAGCTACTTGTAGTGGTGCTAATTTTTCTGGGGTGCGGTTGTAGGCAACTAACTCTATATTTGCTGCTAATAGCCTTTGAGCCATCGGTAGTCCCATCAGTCCAGTTCCCAGAAATGCCACCTTCATTGTTTACGTTCCTTTGGTACAGCGTAGGCGAAGCCTGTCATAGACATCGCGTTTCCATTATCAGTTAACAGTTAACAGTTAACAGCTAACAGTTAACAGTTAACAGTGATGACTGAGAACTGGTAACTGCATACTGACTTTAGGTGTTGATTAGCCACCTGCGGCAAAAGTCGCCAGAATTAAAACTGACAGTAAGATACCAGGAGTGAGTAGTGTCACTAGCATTAACAAGTCATGGGTACTCATAATTTTTGATTTCCTTAGGTTTTTAGTTGTCACTGTAACAGTGTGACGTTAGTCTATTGAGACTAATACGGCATTAATAGAGTTTTAACTTTTGGCCTACTTTTACTCTGGCACAATCAATCCTTTTAGCGGTTGAGACAGTTGTTTTTCGTTTAATCCCTTGCTTTGAACTAAAACGCCAAAGCCGCCCAGTCCCAAAGGATTGAGGAGTTCGTGCAATGACTCTCGGCGCTGCAATAACTGGGAAATTGATTGTTCTTGGTAAGAAAGGGCAGCAATGCGACTTCCCAAGCCTAACGCCATCAAAAATAATCCCTGCTGAGTAAAACCCACTTTATCTAAACCGCAGCGATCGCCCCATCGTTCCAAAGCAGTAAAATCAACATGGGCTGTAATATCTTGCTGGCCGATATTGATATAAGGGTTGTCGTGGTGGCGATGGTGGTAATAACACTTTAAGGTTCCTTGCGATCGCCTGGGGTTATAGTAACGACTGGCAGGGTAGCCATAATCAATTGTTAACACATACCCGCACTGCAAGCGGTCTGCCACTATACTCAACCAATCTAGAGCCGCTAAATTAATTTCACTACGGTAGCCATCTGTATAACCACTTTGAGCAAAATCAATTCCCACTAAATCCAAATATTCAGCCAATCGGGGAGTAGAAAGTTCTCCTGTGACTTCCACAAATGATGACATAGTAGCGGCGAGACTAGAGTCAGTTTCTCCCTTAATTCCCTGCTCTTTTGATGGTGTCACATAAATTTCTCGCAATTTCCCCGCTTCTAAAATAAACTGATGTACTGGCAAAGCATCCACCAATTCATTAGAGAAGAAGCAACCTGTAATGGAATTGAGTGGTATTTCCTCTAGATTGCACCAACGCACAGAAAAATCTTGTAAGCGTTGCTGCTGTTCTTGCCTAAGAGATGGGGATTTCTCAACAATTAAATATTCTAAAACAGCGTAAAAATCCGGGTACTGCTGCTGACAGTACTTGAGGATATGCGAAGCCAACAATCCTTGACCTGCGCCCATTTCTACCAGACAAAAGGTCTCAGTCCGCCCTAAAATCTCCCACATTTGGAGAAATTGTTCCGCTAGTAATTCACCAAAGTCATGGCCAAGGTGGACAGAAGTGAAAAAATCACCACCCTCAAACCCAAGTTTTACGGCATTGCTGGAATAGTAACCATGTTCAGGGTGATATAACACCATGTCCATAAATTCAGCAAAAGTGATTCGCTGTTGAGGATTTGTGGCAATCACAGAGGCTATGGCCGCACACAGCGCCGGATTAGAATCCATACAATTTCAGATTTGATATATCATATTGGACAATGGAAACCGGGAAACAGGCTAAAAACTCGGAATAATTACCAATTTTCAATCTCAAATCCACAATCACAATTTTCCTAATTTTTCTGGCTTAGCCTATCTATATTTATTGTAGGGTCGGCGTCTCACCTGCATTCTTGGCTTCCCAGAGGGTAGGCGCAAACAAAGAAATACAGATATCAGCGCCTGGTCTAAATATATAAAAACTGCTGTAAATCAGCATTTAGATAGTTGATTGTGAACAACTGTACTTCATCCAATTACAAATGCATGAGGGTAAGCTAACCCGCCTTTAAGTTGCAGAATCCTTAGCCTCAGAAAGACGCGGCGACGCGGAGAAAGGGAAACGCAAAGATGCAATTTTAATGATTATTCGCTTACTAACTGGATTTACGTCCTTTGGTTAGGTGTATAGCAAAAATTCACTTTTATCAGAACTTATAGGTAGAATACATAAGCCTGATTCTATTCCTCGACTATCATGGGCAACACTTTTGGTCATCTATTTCGCATTACTACTTTTGGTGAATCCCACGGCGGTGGCGTGGGAGTTGTGATTGATGGTTGTCCACCGCGACTGGAAATTTCTGCTGAGGAAATTCAAGTAGAACTAGATAGAAGGCGTCCAGGACAAAGTAAAATTACAACGCCTCGCAAAGAAGCTGATACCTGCGAGATATTATCTGGAGTGTTTGAAGGAAAAACCTTAGGAACGCCGATCGCAATTTTGGTGCGCAATAAAGATACTCGTCCCCAAGATTACGACGAGATGTCCCAGAAGTATCGCCCTTCCCACGCTGATGCAACTTACGATGCCAAATATGGGATTCGTAATTGGCAAGGTGGGGGTAGGTCGTCGGCGCGTGAGACAATTGGACGAGTAGCAGCAGGTGCGATCGCGAAAAAAATTCTTCGTCAAGTCGCTAATGTGGAAATCATCGGTTACGTCAAGCGTATCAAAGACTTGGAAGGCGTTATCGATCCTAATACTGTCACCTTAGAACAAGTTGAAAATAACATTGTCCGCTGTCCCGATGCTGAATCGGCAGAGCGCATGATTGAATTAATTGAGCAAATTGGCAGACAAGGTGATTCCATCGGCGGCGTAGTAGAATGCGTAGCGCGGAATCTCCCGAAGGGTTTAGGCGAACCAGTATTCGATAAATTAGAAGCAGATATTGCTAAGGCTGTGATGTCTCTTCCTGCTAGCAAAGGTTTTGAAATTGGTTCAGGTTTTGCAGGAACGCTGTTAACAGGAATTGAACATAACGACGAATTTTATATTGATGAACAAGGTGAAATTCGCACTGTAACCAACCGTTCCGGTGGAATTCAAGGGGGAATTTCTAACGGCGAAAATATTATTCTACGAGTTGCATTTAAGCCGACAGCAACAATTAGGAAAGAGCAAAAAACTGTAACTCGTGAAGGTGAAGAAACTTTATTAGCAGCGAAAGGAAGGCACGATCCTTGTGTGCTACCTCGTGCTGTTCCAATGGTGGAAGCGATGGTGGCTTTGGTGTTGTGCGACCATTTGTTACGTAATCATGGACAGTGTGAACTGTTGTAGGTAACATAGCAAATTATCATCAATATCCTGAACTAGCTACACAAAGAGGGATTTAGCAGCGAGAAAGCCTAGGAGTAAAAACTTACTTAAAGTCCGCTTTGGTACATTAGGTAATGACTTTAAAGTAATTATTGAACTTTTATTACCTTTACCACTAGAAGAGTTTACTCTCTGAGTATGGCAATTATCTTGTGAAAAATTAATTGCTAGATTTCTCTAGGAGACTTCCAATTTCAAAAATATCCAATGAGAGTTAGGTGTATTAGCGATCGCATAACGCACTGCAACAGATCATGGCATTATTTTATAGGCTTGCATAATGGATTTTGTGACACTTTTAGGATTAGTCGCAGCTTCAATAACTACGGTTTCATTTGTGCCACAAATGATCAAAATATGGCAAACGAAATCTGCAAAAGATGTTTCTTTTGTCATGTTAATTTGTTTCAACACAGGCATATTTTTATGGCTTATTTATGGAATTATGCTTAAACAATTGCCGATTATTTTGGCTAATGCTGTCACTTTATTTTTTAACTTGATAATTCTATGGCTTAAAATTAGATATAGATATAGATAAACCTGCCGCGTGCCCCTCAGACTAGAAGTCTGAACGGCAGTTGCTACCCTGGAGGCAACCGCCCTCCGAGCCTTTACAAGCTGGGAAACTTGTCCAACATAGTGGCTTCTTAATGCACTGCCTCGGCTATACAAACAAAGTTCGCTGGCACGGACTTCAGAATTTGAAACCCACGGAGATGGGTTTGGTTTGTGTCAGCGCGAATTTTATTCGCCCGTATTATTATAAACATCCCCAAGCGATCGCCTGTGACATCCTCTGTATTTTCTGCTGAACGCCTGCTATTCACCCCCAACACCCCTAACACCGATGCTATCCCAGTGATTTTCGCCTTTCCTAATGAGTACAGCGTGGGAATCACTAGCTTAGGATATCAGGTGGTATGGGCAAATTTGGCAATGCGTGATGATGTGCAGGTAAGCCGCCTGTTCACAGATATTCACGAACAGCTTCCGAGAAAGCCGGAAATTGTAGGATTTTCTATTTCTTGGGAACTAGATTATGTGAATATCTTAAATTTGCTCGAGTCTTTGGAAATTCCAATTCGCGCATCTTTGCGTAACGATCATCATCCAATAATTTTTGGTGGGGGTCCAGTTCTCACTGCTAACCCTGAGCCTTTTGCAGATTTTTTTGATGTAATTTTGCTAGGAGATGGAGAAAATCTGCTGGGAGATTTCATTGAGGCGTACAAAGAAGTTAGAAACGCTTCTCGACAAACTCAACTTCAAGCACTTGCACAAGTACCTGGAATTTATGTTCCAAGTTTGTATGAAGTTGAATATCAAACCTTAGATGGTGCTGTAAAGTCAATTAAACCTATTTCCGCAGAAGTTCCAGCAATAGTGCAAAAGCAGACTTACCGGGGAAATCTTCTCTCTGCATCCACTGTCGTTACCGAAAAGGCAGCGTGGGAAAATATTTACATGGTGGAAGTGGTAAGAAGTTGTCCAGAGATGTGTCGCTTCTGTCTAGCTAGTTATCTCACATTGCCATTTAGAACCGCGAGTCTGGAGGGTTCGTTAATTCCAGCTATTGAAAGAGGCTTGCAAGTTACAAAGCGGCTAGGATTATTGGGTGCTTCTGTAACTCAGCATCCAGAGTTTGAGACGTTGCTAGATTATATTAGTCAGCCGCAATATGATGATGTGCGTCTGAGCATTGCTTCAATACGCACCAATACAGTTACAGTGCAGCTAGCCCAAACTTTAGCGAAACGAGACACGCGATCGCTTACCATAGCAATAGAAAGTGGTTCGGAAAAATTACGCCGCATCATCAACAAAAAGCTGCATAATGACGAAATTATCCAAGCCGCAGTTAACGCCAAAGCTGGTGGCTTAACAAGTTTGAAACTCTACGGAATGGTGGGAATTCCTGGCGAGGAACCAGAAGATTTAGAGCAAACTGTGGCGATGATGCGCTCTGTTAAAAAAGCTGCACCTGGATTGAGATTAACACTGGGATGCAGCACCTTTGTACCCAAAGCACACACCCCATTTCAATGGTTTGGCGTGAATAAGCAATCTGAAAAGCGGTTGCAGATGTTACAAAAACAGCTAAAATCCCAAGGGATAGAGTTTCGCCCTGAAAGCTATAATTGGTCTATAATCCAAGCTTTGTTATCGAGAGGCGATCGCAGACTCTCCCATCTTCTAGAACTTACCCGTGACTTTGGCGATTCCCTAGGCAGTTACAAACGTGCTTATAAGCAACTTAAAGGTCAAATCCCTGAGTTAGATTTCTACGTCCATGCAAATTGGTCAACAGAGCAAGTTTTACCCTGGAATCACTTGCAAGGGCCTCTACCACAGTCTACACTACTGAAACATTTGGCTGAGGCGACAAGTCATTTTGACTCATCCCCAAAAGAACTTCAGCCATTAAATTCCTAGCTTACAAGTTAATGCAAACAACAGCTGAGTATTACTGTGCTTATTGTGGTGAACCAAACTTAACCTTTGTTGATTTGAGTGCTGGGGGACAGCAATCTTATGTAGAAGATTGTCAAGTTTGCTGTAACCCCAATATTTTGTATGTACGGGTTGATGAAGACACCCTAGATATTGAGATTGATACCGAATCTGAAAGCTGAATTTTAGGTTTCTGTTTCCATGCTGCACTTTAAACATTCCTCTGTGATTAATGCACCACCAGAAGTAGTTTGGAAATTTCACGAAAGATCAGATATTTTGCAAACGCTAACTCCACCTTGGCAACCAGTCAAAGTAATGCGCCGTGACGGAGGACTGGAGGTGGGTGCTATCACAGAATTTCGTCTGTTTCTCGGCCCATTACCCTTGACTTGGTTAGCGCGTCACACTCAATGTGAAAAATATCGCCTGTTTGTCGATGAACAGATATCCGGGCCTTTTGAGTCTTGGGTACACAGACATGAATTTGAAGCTGAAAATGGTAAAACTAGATTAACTGATGCCATTTCTTTTTCCATGCCTGGTGCACAAACAGTAGAATTTATTAGCGGTTGGCTGGTGCAAGCACAACTCGAAGCTATGTTTCGCTACCGCCATTATGTGACTAAAAGAGAGTGCGAAAATTAATTTGTAGTAATCGCTTAAGTAGTTACTAAGCAACCATCAAAGTTTTTTTGATGAAGTACTCTACTGTAAAAAGATTCTAAGATTTTGGATAAATTCTCTGGGATTTTCAAAGTGAATATTATGCCCAGCTTTTTTAATGACTTTTAGCTGTGCATTTTCACAAATATCTGCCATTTTTTGATTAATATCTCTAAATTTTCTATCATATTCTCCAACAAGTAAAAGCAAAGGATTCTTGTTTTCTTTGAGTTTATCCCACAAAGAAGGTTGATATCCAGTGCCCATAAAGCGCAGGGATTTATCCAATTCTAAAGGGTGATTTTGCAATCGACTTTCTAGCATAAACTCGTATTTTGGATGATTTTTGATATCTCCAAAAATCTGCTGAGTATACCAATTTGATAAGAAAGCTGCAAAATCATCGTTTTCAAGACTTCTGATTAATTTTCTACCTATTTGATAATCGTGTTGAATGCGTTCTAATCGTTCTGCTTCTATTGCCAAACCTGGAGAAGCTGATTCCAATACAACTTTAGAAAAACGTTCTGGGAAATGCAGGTTAAGGTATAAAGCTAATCGTCCACCCATTGAATAGCCAACTAAAAAGCATTGAGGAATTTGCAACTCATCTAATAAATTAATTAAAGCCTGAGCAGTGTTTGGCACTGTATAGCATTCCTCACTACCCAAAACTTGAGTTTTGCCATGTCCGGGAAGGTCAATAGTCAAATAAGAAAAATCATCAGATAGTAGTATTATGGCTTCATCAAATTCATCGATGTTACCCATAAATCCGTGCAAGAAAAGAATTAATGGCTTATTGGAATTACTAATTAAAGAGTAGTTAAATTTATAGTTAGTTAGAGACATCTTTTATTCATATTCAAGAAACCTGGCGATTTCTCGTCACCAGGGTTGATTGTTTATAATTTGCTACTTTCTAAGGCAAAAACCGATCTAAAGCTGCCTTAAGTTGTGCAATTTCAGTATCAATATTGCCCTCTTGTGCAGCTCTGGCAATACACTCAGTTAAATGTTCATCCAAAACGATTCGCGCTACCCGATCCAATGCACCTCTAACTGCGGCAATTTGCAATAAAACGTCTGGACAAGGGGTATTTTGCTGAACCATTGTTTTTATACCTCGAATATGCCCTTCTATACGTGCAAGTCGATTCACAATTCGCCGTAAAGACTCTTCACTATGGACGTGAGGATGAACCGAGTCTCCTTGCACAGCATGATCTGGATGTTCGTGGTCTGTGCTGTGATTGTGGGAGTGTTCTACTTGCTGGGATGTAGGCAAGGATTCTTGAGAGGATCGGTTTAATCCGTTCATGGGTTATCAAAGTGCTGGTCTAACTAAGATACTAGCCTAGAGGAGAAGGGGGACAACGAAGATGAGGGGGATGAGAAAGCACAGGAAGCAGAGGAGAAATCACAAATATTAATTGTTGGGTAAAATCCGAACCTGCTGAGGGGTAATCTCCATAATAGCTTTTGAGGTAAATATACAATTAATTTGATTACAGATAGTTTACGCAATGCCCCAACTAAACAGTAAGTTGAAATTAAAGATAGTAATTTAAGGATGAGGACAGTGAGAGAGAATTATAATTTGTCAACTATTTATCTCCTCCAATTCTTCTAACTCCCCCATGAGCTATCCGAGAACATAACTTACGGAAGCAGGCGAAACCTGAACAAGAGTGCTCGCGTCAATACGCAGGTATTCTCATCGATTCTGTAAAAATAACTTTAGATAGATTTGTCACGACTAAGTAAAAATTACGCTTCTAGATTTAGGTTGTGATTTATGAGATTTCCCAAATTACCTCGGTCTATACGCCAACTCAGTTCCCATGTTTTAGCCATATTTCTAGGAGTTGTGCTAACTTTTACTACCCTGCGGGTGTTACCCTCCGAAGCAGAACCAGCACCAAAGCCTGCAACTGTAAATACACCAGAATTGCTTGCGCAACGACAATCACCCGCCTCGACGGCGATAGGTAGCAGTAGTTTTGTGACAGCAGCCGTCAATCGTGTTGGCCCAGCAGTGGTACGGATTGATACTGAACGCACAATTACTCGTCGGAACGATCCATTTATGGAAGACCCATTTTTCCGCCAGTTTTTCGGTGACAGTTTCCAGCAACAGCCATCTAGGGAGCAATTACGCGGTCTGGGTTCTGGTTTCATTCTTGACAAGAGTGGTTTAGTTCTAACTAATGCTCACGTAGTCGATAAAGCTGATAGAGTGACAGTCCGGCTAAAAGACGGTCGCACCTTCGACGGTAAAGTTCAAGGTATTGATGAAGTTACAGATTTGGCGGTAGTTAAAATTAATGCCGGGAATGATTTACCAGTGGCACCCTTGGGTTCTTCTAGTAATGTACAAGTAGGAGACTGGGCGATCGCAGTTGGTAATCCTTTAGGATTTGATAATACCGTAACTTTGGGCATTGTCAGCACCCTGAAGCGTTCCAGCGCCCAAGTCGGGATTACAGATAAACGCTTAGATTTCATTCAAACTGACGCAGCGATTAACCCTGGGAACTCTGGCGGGCCGTTATTAAATGGACAAGGTGAGGTGATTGGGATTAATACAGCAATTCGTGCTGACGCAATGGGGATTGGATTTGCTATTCCCATAGATAAAGCAAAAGCGATCGCAACACAACTGCAACGTGAAGGTAAAGTTGCTCATCCCTATTTAGGCGTGCAAATGGTATCTTTAACACCGCAGCTAGCCAAGCAGAACAACACAGATCCCAACTCTCCCATTCAAATACCAGAAGTTAACGGTGTTTTGGTGATGCGAGTTGTACCCAATTCCCCAGCTGCATCTGCGGGTATCCGGCGCGGGGATGTAATTGTGCAAGTTGATGGACAAGCGATTACCACTGCAGAACAGTTACAGAATTTTGTCGAAAACAGTCGCCTTGGTCAAGTATTGCAGGTGAAAGTGCAACGGGGTAACCAAACACAGCAGCTATCGGTACGCACTGCTGAGTTACAAAACGCTTCGTAATCAGCGCTGAATGTTGAGTATTGAGTTTGGGGGTACGTTATGCAAAGCGTACCCCTATATTTTTATTAATTTCTTGTAGGGGCTAGGCAATGCCTTGCCCTCTAACCTCTTTGGCATCGCAACTATAAATAATATTTTTCCATACAGCACCCATTACATTTAAATAATGTTAATTCCTCTGCGGGAAATTACAAATAAATTCTCGGCTGTGGTGAACATTTCTATGAGGGCACGGCATTGCCGTGCCCCTACGCAAGATAATTGTGGTAGCTTGAGGTTACAGATTGGAGAAGATAAGATAATCAGGAAAATATTCGCCATTTAATCACCATCATTCGCCTTTGGATCTCGGCGGTTGCAGTTCGGATGACAAAGTTTCGAGTTCAGAAGACGAAGTTTCGAGTTCGGAAGACAAAGTTTTGAGTTCGGAAGACGAAGTTTTGAGTTCGGAAGACGAAGTTTCGAGTTCGGAAGAGGAAGTTCCGAGTTCTGATGACGAAGTTTCGAGTTCTGATGGCGGAAACTGAAGTTAAAAGCTCGAAGTTTCATGTTCAGATGGCGAAGTTTTGAGTTCCAAGCTTCAAACTTGCTCATCGCAGGTTGATTTTTCCTGTTATGAACTCCTGAGTTTCTACTTGCTACCCGATTAAAAGGCTTTGCATCATCCAGCTTGCTTCAAAACTCCGTTGGCGGTGTGGCGTGACTTGATAGTTCCGTCTACAACAAACCGACGATTTGCGATCGCACTATACCAAATTTCATCATTGCCTTTGCCTTGCCATTCAAAATGCTGTTAGCTGCTGCTTTTATCTTCTTTTTTACTCCAAACATATTTACGGCAGACTTCACAGGCGGCTATTGCTTCCTCGGTTTGCGGGTTGGTGAAGATGGGATGATAACGCAACCTGTCGCAACAGACTTGTAACCATGAACGCCAGCCACCACGCCACAACCGCACCGTGCCGTCATTACCGCCACTAACAATCGTCTGCCCATCGGCGCTGATGGCAACAGAATTGACATCACCTTTATGACCGCGCAAAGGTTCAGCTAAGGGCTGACCTTGATTGTTCCACAACCGCACTGTGCCGTCACCACCGCCACTGACAATCGTCTGCCCATCGGCGCTGATGGCGACAGAATAGACATAACCTTTATGACCGCGCAAAGGTTCAGCTAAGGGCTGACCTTGATTGTTCCACAACCGCACTATGCCGTCACCACCGCCACTGAAAATCGTCTGCCCATCACCGCTAATGGCGACAGAATAGACAGAACCTTTATGACCACGCAAAGGTTCAGCTAAGGGCAGACCTTGATTGTTCCACAACCGCACCGTGCCGTCACTACCGCCACTGACAATCGTCTGCCCATCACCGCTGATGGCGACAGAGGCGACATTATAATAGAGATAACCTTTATAACCGTGCAAAGCTTGAGCTAAGGGCTGACCTTGAAGATTCCATAACCGCACCGTGCTGTCACCACCGCTACTGACAATCGTCTGTCCATCACCGCTGATGGTGACAGAATTGACCGCACCCTGATGACCGCGCAAGGGTTCAGCTAAGGGCTGACCTTGAAGATTCCACAACCGCACCGTGCTGTCACCACCGCCACTGACAATCGTCTGTCCATCACCGCTGATGGTGACAGAATTGACCGCACCCTGATGACCGCGCAAGGGTTCAGCTAAGGGCTGACCTTGGAGATTCCACAACCGCACTGTGCGGTCACCACCACCACTGACAATTGTCTGCCCATCACCACTAATGGCGACAGAATTGACATCACCTTCATGACCGCGCAAGGGTTCAGCTAAGGGCTGACCTTGAAGATTCCACAACCGCACTGTGCCGTCACCACCACCACTGACAATTGTCTGCCCATCACCACTAATGGCGACAGAATTG
>NZ_MTAW01000061.1 GCF_002154725.1 Nostoc sp. 106C
AATCTGTTGCTCAACTTATGCTTTCACAGTTGCTCATCTTATGATTTCAGTGACATATGATGGTTGAAGTCGGAGGTCGGAGGTCGAAAGTAAGAATATGGAAGTGGAATAGGTGCAGTTGTGGATAAAAATATTGAGATTGCTGATGGTAGGGCACAGACAACTTTTAATGTCGCAAACAGTGATTTAGTTTCTACAGCAATAAGTTCAAAATCGAATTACCAGCCGCAAGCAGCTAATACAAACATTGAGGCAGACATATACCTATTCACTCGCCTACGGCAACTTTCGCTTCCTCAACGTTTAGAAATGTTCGTGGCTCATGAGCGAGGAGTCAAAAAACTTTGCCTTGCAGGAATTAAATTTCGGCATCGTGGAGCGCCTTTAGAGGAAATACGGCGTGTATTTACCCGTGCTGTACTAGCAGAAAAATATAGGGTAGATTTTCACCCCAAAGGTAACGATGAAAATATGTGGATTCAGGATTCGATCTCATTAGCAGCAGAGCTACACCAAATTTTTGAGTCAACAAATATTCTTTACTACGTCAGCGGTGGTGTTGCAGCTTCGCTACACGGAGAACCGCGTTCGACTCGTGATTTAGATTTGGTGATTGAAGTCCAACCAGAGCAAATCGATTTGTTGGTGGCAACACTTGAAGGTGCCGGATACTATTGTCCAGCAGGTGCGGTTGAGGGTTTAAAGCAAGGACGCGAGCGAATGCTGAATATCACGCATACCGAAACTATTGCTAATGCAGATTTATATATCAGTGATGTTTCATTGTTTGCAGTGTCTCAGATGGAACGTCGCCAACTAATTGACTTAGAAGGAATACCTAAGTTTTGGGTAGCCTCGGCAGAAGATACAATTTTACAGAAATTACAGTGGGGCAAAGGGAGCCAATCTGAAAAACAGTGGCGCGATGTATTGGGGATATTAAAGTTGCAAGCAGAAAGTTTGGATTATATATACCTAACACAATGGGCAGAAAGTTTGGATTTGGTTGATGCTTTAAGTCTGGCATTTACTGAAGCTGGGGTGTAATTTTGAATTTGGAAGTAAGAAAATGCGATCGCCTGATAATTTCAAACAAGATTCCTTACCACCGATTAAACTTATCCCACTGGAAAATAGTAATGCGGCATCTGTTAATACTGCTACAAAACTGAGTAGCAGAGTCAAAAAGATAACAGCACCGATTGATATTCGCCTTGTGAAAGTGCAGGAATTTTTACGTAGCAACAATCTCGCACCCAATAGCCGCAAGCTATATGAACGCGAACTCAAGCGGTTTTTAGGATGGACGCAATTGCACTATCATGAACTGCGATCGCGTCACATTGGTCTGTACAAACAATACTTGATGGAGGAAATCTGCACAGACGCGGGTAAACCACTTTCCAAAAGCAGCATCAATGCTGGATTGGCTGCTATCAAGAGTTTCTTCAAATGGTTGACTCTCACCTACCCGGAGATGATGACTACAAATCCCACACAGGGGGTCAAGCTGGAAAAAGTACCTCTGCCACCTGCTCAAAGTTTAACAGCAGAACAGATGGAATCAGTGTGGTCAGCTTTGGAATATTTAGGCGAAACTAAGGAACGAGATACCGCACTGGTTCATATCCTCAGTCATGGACTCCGCGCTGGGGAAGTGGTGAATTTAAATGTCGGGTCATTTGATGGTAAGCTGCTGTTCTTACCTGACACAAAGACCGCCCAACCTCGCTTAGTACCTTTAAGAAAAGAAAGCAGAGAGGTACTGGTAGAGTATTTACAATGGCGAGAACAGCAGGGGGAGGTTTTAACTAGCCTCAGTCCACTGATGATTTCGCATCATCCATCATATCTTGGAGAACGCCTGAGTTATCACGGTATTTACTTTGCTGTGGAGAAAATTGGGGAATTAGCAAGCATTGAAGACTTGCATCCTCATCAATTCCGTCATACTTATGCTACTGATTTATTGCTATTAGGTGTAGATCCAACTCATGCCCGGAAACTAACTGGACATACTAGCGAGAAGGCGTTTCGACGGTATACACTTCGCAGTGAGCAAGAAGCAGCGATCTCTGCCTACTACAAAGCTATTGGCGAAGAGGAAGTAGAGTAGGAAATGCCAAAACCGTTAAATCCTAAGTGTCAGTTATGCGCTAAGTTACCGACTGCTAAAGCAAAGGTGTTGCATGGAACTGAAGGGGATGGATGCTGGAATCCTCGTGTCTGCCATAATCGGCGCTCATTTTACCGTAGCCGAACTGAAGACAATAGAAGCATTGATTCGATAACAGTCGAACCACCTGCAACATATTTTGCAGTGCTATATCTATATAAAGAACCGGGAGATAAACCATTACATGCATTGGGTGCTGAACTGTGGTTGGGGCAACAACCGATTTGTCGTCTAGAACCAATTCATTGCTTTGGGTTAACTGCTGGTAAGATACGCACTTATACAGATCGGGTATTACAAGCATTCGCCAAAGAATATGGTGTTTCGCTGTATCAATATAAGGATATGTTTGAGATTAGTCCAGATAACTGTCCAGTGCGTCCTTGTCCGCTACATCCGGAGTCGTAAAGATGACTGCATATCGACAATTAACGATTTGGGACGTACTTGATGAGATTTCAGAAGCGCCTCCAAACTCTTCACTTGCTGCGGTGTGGGATTGTTTGGATACAGAACTCCCAGATTTATCTGTGGAAGCACAGTTAGAGACTGCTGCTGTTGCGTTTAATCAAATTGCAGATATTCTTAAATCTCGTGCGGTAATGCTGTTGCAGGATGTGCGTGATCGTAATCATCCTGACGGACCAATTGTCAGCATTGATATCTTTGCTGGGTTAGTGCGAACTACAATGCACCTTGATTTAGACGATTTGATTGAACCTCCCATACCGCAGACTTTCAAACCACATGGCCCGCATCAGTTTTCAAATACTAGTGAAAAGGGTTATTCGGTGGTAGCACCTGTGGAGAAAGAGAAAGTCTTAGAAATGTTAGAGGAAGTGAGGAGTATAGAAGATGTTCACAAGCTTGCGGGGGATGAAGATGTGCAGAAGTGGCAAAATGCGATCGCTCGCTATCTTGCAGATATTCAAGATGAAATTTCGCTCCCTCAACTGCAACGTGCTTTGAAAATGCCGATTGTTGAGGTGTGGCTGGGATTGTTGTTGGGTGGTTTTACATTGGAGCAGCGTGGAGATTTTTATCATAGCCAGAATGTTTGGGTAATTAGAAACTCAAAGACGATGTTTATATAGTATAAAAATGCACTCTTTTGACAAAAGTGCAATTACCTCAACCTCTAACGGATGCTATCCTAGAGCGCTCGCCGAACTTTTCGTTCGGCTGACTTTATAAAAGCAATACGTTGATATGTGGCGATCACTTAAATAGATATCTAACTGACTTTACGCAGAAATTCGCAGATACAAATCTCAAGAAAAAGTGTATAAAGTTACAAGTAGTGCTGCTCAAACGAGTTCAGTAGTAAGTTGCATATCAAGAGTTAGAGCTACTGGCATTTTCTTGTTCATTATCCACAACAAAAACAGCTTGATGACGCTCTGATTTTGATAGCAGACAGCGTAGCTTATAAAGCTCGCTGTTTGTACAGCAAATTTTGCAGGGCGTGTTTCACTAAGTGACTACATTACAACCAACACAATTAAAAGTTAATTTTGAGTTATCAGGAAAATCTCATGAGCCAAAACTTAATTACGCAAGAGTTCGGGATTATTATTGCTGCTAAAAATCATAAACCTACTATTCTAAATCCAGAGTTTCTCAAATATAGTGGCATTGTCCCGACTGAGTGGGAATTGGCTCGTCAACCTATATCTACCCAAAACGTAGCCCAAGTTACCTTCACCAACGGCGTTACTATTATCGCTGAACCAACAAGAGTCATATTTATAGAAGCTATTGAAGAAAAAGCGATCGCAGAAATTGCAGTTGCAGATATTGCTAAAAAATACGTTCAAACCCTACCTAATGTAGAGTATGAAGCTGTAGGTATCAATCCCAGAAGCTACATTACTTTCGACCAACAGCAAGATGCAGCACGCCTATATTTAGCCTCAACATTGCTGAATGGAGGTGCTTGGCAAGAAGTTGGTACAAAGCCGATGCGAGCAACACTAAACTTAGCTTACACCTTGGAGCGTTGCCCATTTTATCTGACTGTAAATGAAGCAGCATTGCGAAATCCAGATGAAACAACTACCCCGATTGTGTTATTTAATGGCAGTTTTAGCTATGAAGTAACTCAGGAAAATCCCACAGAACGCCTAATAAATTTGCATCAAATTATTAATAACTGGCAAGCAGATTTGACTATCTACCAAGAAATTATCAGCGCCAAATTTCTCGTCAAAGCACCTGTTGACACAACTGTAGTCCCAAATATACTCACGATGAGTGCTAGTGCAGTAGCCTGATATTTCTTACACTCTCAATATAGTTGGGATAGAGAAAGTTATTCGTTAAGACAAGCTCTTGTAGCTGTTGAATAGTTATTGAACAGTCACCATCTATTCTTCTAGCTCTTATATCATTTAACTTTAATAATGATACAAATACGTAGGTAAGGGTTTAGCATTGCTAGACCCTTACGAAAAATCTATCCGTATCAGAATTTTCGTGAATTGGTATTACAAGGTCATTGCTCAAGGGTCTCAAGAGTTTATTCCAAATGTATTAGCAACACTCCCAATGCCAACTCAAAAAATACTAATAACAGCAAAGTAATTGCTATTAATATTGGGCTTGAGTTTCAAGTCAAATGTACTTGAAACTCAAGCCCAAAACTAGGCTGAACTTTCATATTTGATTCCACTAAAACAATTAACAATTTACTACTAACAAGGGGTTAGTCATGGGTAGTCCTGAAAACTTTGGGACCAACAATGCATCTTCTAGCAATGGTGGGATAATGCCCTTATCTCTACTAGAAAGTGCATCCTTGGGCGCAGCGTTGGATGATAATTCTGCCTTAATATCATTGCAAAAAACTCTCAGGACGCCCAGTGGCTCTGACCCCATAAACTCAGAATTAGCAAGTCTAAAAAAATCGCCAAATGCCACAGAAGATAATCAATCCTCTCAGGATAGTACTAACTACACTTCACCTGGTAGCAACATCTTTGGTCAAGAGCAGTTATCTAACCAACCGCAGAGTTTTATAAACACTTCCTTATTCCCTAGTAGTAACAATAAAAACTCTAACAAGGCAAAGGATAAAGATTCGCTCACAGGTAACGCTAAAGACACTTCATTAATCGGCATTACCGAACAAAACTCTCTCACTACTGGAGCATTGGGGATAGAACAATCCCAACAAAATTCTTCACCCTCCACAGCCAAAACCAACTCTAGCGCATCTACAACCAATCAAACTACCATCCCCAACTTTGCCATTCGTACAGAAGGCACTATCAGCATTAATGGTAGTTCCGATTTCGATGGCGTACCAACTGACTTGAGTGATGATGCGCTGATTTATGCAGCCAAGGGATTTACAATTAACGGCAACCCCACATTACCTGTTCAAAGAGATGCTCAGGGTAATCCGATTCGAGATGCATCAGGTAAACTAATTCTCGTAGATAAAGCCGTCGCTGTCGCCGCAGGCTACACCGTCACCAACGGACCGAGTAATCAGTATGCAGGCTTAAATCCCCCGACAGTAGTACCACAACAGACAGTCACCGTTCCAGCCTATGCAGATATCAAACAGCTGGAGTTGGCAAAAAGAATTCCCAACGGAACGCCGACTGTTACCTTCAACATTTCCCAAAACCCCATCAATAATGCTAACGATTGGTCGAAGAAATTTCCACCTCCAGGGACAGCGAGTAATCCTACTGTTGTGAGGGTAACAGGTGGCGGACTGAATATTCCCGCCAACGTTACCTTAAACAACTACGTCATCACCGTCGAGCAAGGAGATATAAATTTCAACGGTAACGGTCACAATTTTAATAATGTTGTCCTCGTTGCTAATAACGGCAACATCAACCTGTCTAACGTGCAAGCTAGGGATTTGTCTGTTTTCGCTTCCGGTTCTATCAACATGAACGGTGGCGCAAGATTTGCTGGTTCTTCATTGCTGGCGAATGGCAGCAATAATGGCAACATCACCTTTAACGGTGCTACTAGCAGCACAAATACAAATGATAACCTGAAGGTTATTTCCCAAGGAGATATCACCTATAACGGTGCATCGAACACCCGTGGCTTATTTTTGAGCGTCAAGAACTTTACCTTTAATGGCAGTTCCACCTTATATGGTTCAATTAGTGCCAAAGGTAATATCATCTTCAACGGTAAAGCCACAGTGATTGCTGTAGCTGAGTTAATGCCAGACATCACTGCACCTATAATTACCGCTACATTAGCTCGCGATACTGCACCTCTTGGACAAACTAATACAGATAAAATTACCTTCGACCCGACGATCGCCGGAACTGTGATTGATGCTAGTCCAATACTGGAGTTTCGTGCTGGCTTTAATAATACCCCACCCACCAACTATACCAATGTTATTGCCCAGCGCAATAGTGATGGCAGCTTTAGTTTTACTCGCGCTCAACTAGAAACTATTTACGGCAGTACGCTCTTAGATGGCATTTACACTCTGCACCTGCAAGCAAAGGATTTATACGGCAACCTCTCAAACAGCTTTGATGTTACCTTCACTCTCGACACAACTACACCTGACCCTAGTAACTTAGACCTGTCTGCCATTGACGACAGCGGTGCTAATAATACTGACAATATTACAAATAAAAAATTACCTGCTATTACAGGTAATGCTGAAGCTGGTGCAGTAGTTCAACTCTTCAATCAAGGACAAATCCTCGGTCAATCAACAGCCAATAATGCTGGTACATGGCAGATAGTTACTAGCGACCTCACAGATGGTACTTATAATCTCACTGCAAGCTCAACTGATATTGCCGGGAATGTCAGCACTGCATCTAATCCACTACAAGTAGTCATTGACACAGTTGCTCCTAATGCTCCTACTAATTTAAAACTTACAACAGCCAGCGATACTGGAGTTAGCAACAGCGACAATATTACTAAAAACGCTACCCCAACCATCCAAGGCAGCGCTGAAGCTGGAACGATAGTGCGCCTATTCAAGGATGGACAACTAGTAGGACAGACAACTGCTAGTGTAAATGGTGCATGGCAATTGCAAGTTGGGCCGTTGACTGATGGACAACATATTTTTACTGCCTCTTCAGAAGATAAAGCAGGTAATGTCAGCGTTTCATCTAATCAACTAACGGTTACAGTTGATACGCAAATTGCACCACCCAGCAACTTAGATTTGCTAGCAGCAAGCGATCGCGGTTCTAGCGACAACGATAATATCACTAATGACACTACCCCAACTATTGCAGGTCATGCAGATGCCAACTCCCTAGTTCAATTGTTCAACGATGGACAACTGGTAGGACAAACTACCACCGCTGCTAATGGGGAGTGGCAGCTTACTACTAACAGCTTGACAGATGGCGTACATAACTTCACAGCGATCGCCACTGATAGCGCTGGCAATTTCAGCAGTCCTTCAGCACCATTAGCTGTTACGCTCGATTCTGCGTTACCACTGTTAACACTAAATACTCCGCTGGAGACGACACCGCTAATACCAAATGCCAGATTCATCGGCAGTATAGACGGTACTGGTTCGGCTGTCACAGCACTTAGCTACCGCTTCAACAACCTAGCAGCAGTTGCAGTAGCATTCAACGCCACAGGCGGCTTTGATCAAGCTTTCGATTTGACTGGACTCAACAACGGTTCGCACATCCTCACGATTACTACAACCGATAAGGCAGGTAATGTCAAGACAAATCAATATAATGTCACAGTTATTCTGGATCGAGAAGCACCTGTAATTAGCGCTAGACTGACACGAGATACAGCCCCTGGTGGGATTACCAATAGCGATACGATTACCTTTGACCCTACGTTTGCGGGAACTGTAATTGATGCCAGTCGCGTAGTTGATTTTCGAGCGGGCTTTGACAGCACACTTATGGCTGACTTTACCAATGTTACGGCACTGCGCAATGCCGACGGTAGCTTTAGCTTTGACCGCACTCAATTAGCAACGATTTACGGTAACACATTACCAGATGGCATCCATACCTTGCACTTGCAAGCAGTCGATGAATTTGGCAACACATCTAATGTTTTTGACATCAGCTTCATTCTTGATACTATTACGCCAGAACCTGTCTTTAACCTAGATGCGGTATCTGATTCTGGTGTAGCGGGCGATCGCCAAACTAAATTTGATACTGTAACTTTGGTGGGTCAAAGTGAGGCATATGCTACTGTTGTTCTAGAACAAATTGGTGCGGTCACAACCTCAGACCACAACGGACAATTTAGTTTCACCAATGTCCAGTTAGCCATTGGCAACAATTCCCTAACCGCACGCGCAACTGATATTGCTGGTAACGAAAATACTTTCTCTACAAACATCTATCGATTTAGTCCACCGACTGCGATTAACTTAACAGGCAACATAGTTGCTGAAAATAGTATTAGCGGTACGGTCATCGGTCAACTTAGCAGCACTGACCCTGATGCGGGAGATAGCCATACCTATACTTTAGAGGATGATGCTGGTGGGCGTTTCCGCATTGTTGGCAACCAGTTACAAGTAGCTGATGGTACACTGCTTAACTTTGAAAGTAGCACCCAGCATTCCATCACAGTCAAGAGTACTGATACTAACGGCTTAAGTAA
The DNA here is from genome assembly GCF_002154725.1 of Nostoc sp. 106C. GTDB lineage: Bacteria > Cyanobacteriota > Cyanobacteriia > Cyanobacteriales > Nostocaceae > Aulosira. The sequence continues at coordinate 8,783 of NZ_MTAW01000061.1, forward strand.
CAGCTTTAAGTTGACTATTGGCGTGACCAACGTTAATGAAGCACCCAGCTTTACCAGCACGCCCATATCGACAGTTGACTTGGGTAGTTTATACAGATATAACATCGTCACCAGCGACCCCGATGCGGCAGATACCAGAAGAATCATTGCAGATAACCTCCCCAGTTGGTTAACTTTGGTGGATAACCTGGATGGAACTGCAACCTTGAGTGGTACATCTACCAACTTCTTGGATAACACCAACATCAACTTGAAAGTTACTGATGCGGGTGGGCTGACAGCAATTCAAGAGTTTACTATTACTTCTAGTAACGCTTTGGTAGAAGGAACTAACTTTACAGCTTCTCGTAGCTTCCCTGTGACAATTGGCGCAACTCCTTCTATCCTCAGCTTTAAGATTGACAAGAGCTTCGATACAACTGATATAGATGCAATTAATGATGCCTTGGAAGTAGCATTAATTGATGCCAATGGTAAATCCTTAGTTCATACTATTGCCAGCGGTCGAGATGCCTTTTTTAACTGGACGGAAGGTGAATCTGCGCTATTGGGTGCAGGTGCGAGTTATGATGCTGCAAGTCGCACTGTTAGCTTGAATCTCACTGGTATTACCCCTACTAATGCACAATTAGTGTTCCGTCTGGTAAATAACGATAGCGACACCACTAGCAGCGTGCGGATTACAGATTTTGCCATCACAGCAGCACCTACTGGCACCCAACCTCCAGTGCAGTCTGATTTTGGTACACAAACATCCCTCAACACTGGGAATGTACTCCTCTTTAATTTGCTTGCAGATATCTCACAAAGCTTTGTTGCTGAGTACCATCGTACCAGCTTGAATGCAGATAGCCGCCTGCTGTATGCAGATATCGCAATCCGCAATATTGGCTCCTATAGTATTGATGCTCCGTTGATTGTGGCTGTTAACCACATTAGCAACCCCAGCGTTTTGGTACGCAACTCTGATGGCTTTACACCAGAGGGAGTTCCTTACTACGATTTCAGCAAGTTGGTAGGCGATAGCAAACTCGATCCTCAGGAACTGACACAACAGCGCAGTCTCATCTTTTACAATCCTAACTCTGTGCAGTTCACCTATGATTTATCAGTGCTGGCCCAATTAAATGCTGCTCCTGTTATTCAAACTCAAGCCAACAAGGAAATCATTACTGGACATTCCTACAGCTATGATGTTGATGCTACAGACCCTAACGGTGATTCTCTTACGTATAAACTGCTGGTTTCTCCTCAGGGTATGACCATTGACTCAACTAGTGGTTTGATTAGCTGGAATACAACGAGCAATAACATTGGTAACTATGCAGTTGAAGTCGAAGTCAGCGACAGTCACGGTGGTATTACAAAGCAACAGTATACCTTAGCAGTAATTTCACCACCGCCAAATCGACCGCCCCTCTTTACCTCTATCCCAGTAGTTAACGCAGCAATTAATACTAATTATACTTATCAAGCAAAAGCCATCGATCCAGATGACAACCCCTTAACTTTCTCCCTTGCTAGTGCTCCTGAAGGCATGAGCGTTAACCCCAATACAGGAGTGATAACTTGGAAGCCTAATGGCAATCAGCTCGGCTTGCTACAGGTAATCTTGAACGTGACCGATGGCTTTGGTGGCACTACCCAACAGCGTTTTCAGATTCAAACGCAAATTGAGCCAGGAAACCACGCACCTATCATCACTAGCACAGCGCCTACAACTGCTTATACAGCTACAGGTTATACCTATCAAATACAGGCTTTAGACGCAGACCAAGACACCTTGACCTATGCCTTAGATACAGCACCTGCTGGTATGACTATTGATGCCACAACAGGACAAATATTGTGGACAACAAAGTCCAACAATGCAGGTACTTACAATATTGCCGTGAAAGTGTTAGATAAGCGAGGTGGTGTAGATACTCAGAACTTTACTTTAAATCTGTCAAGCAACCTGCCAGGACAAATTTGGGGACGAGTATTTGCAGATGGCAGCAATCTACAACTAGGTTCATACAGTTCGCAGTCACAGCCACGACCGAGAACTGGCAATCGACTAGCAGCACAACCAATTCCTCTGACCTCAGTCCTTAACCTTCCCAACGGTTTTTACTCTGCCAGTGGTATGGAGTACTACGAACCCGCAGAGCAAATTTTGATTTCAGATACAGGTTCTACCCGCACTACCTCTAGACTTAATCTGATTCAACCAGACGGAACCTTAGTGCCATTTTCTAATGTCACGCAAGATGTTGGACCCAGCTCCTCTGGAATTGCCATCACAGCACTACGCTATTTCACTACAGTTCCTCAGGATAATCTTGGTGGGTTCACACCAGGAGACATTTTTGGTAACGCTGGATTTAGGTATTCAAGTTTTGGCTATGACCCTTATATTACAAAAATTACAGACGGGGGAGCAACAATTATTCCTCAATGGGCAGCCTTGCCAGCAAATTTGACCTATAGGGAAATCTCCTTCCAAATTGATACAACAGGCATATTTGGAGGAGACCTGATTGTGCAAGGGTCTACTAGTGTAGATTCCAGAGGTTACGATCTGTCTAAATCCACACTTTTCCGAGTCAAAGCTGATGGTACGGTTAGTCGTCTTGCTACCTTGGATAATGACTATGGTGGCAATACCTCTTTTGAAATTGTTCCTAACGACTCTGCAAGATACGGTCCTTTAGCTGGCAAGATTATTGTGGCGCATAACGGAGCATTTTCTACCGTTGATGTTGCAGGTAATGTTCAATATATTCCCTTACAGGGATCTGGAAGTATTCGGTTAATCCGTCCTAATGAAAATTTGTTTGCTGGAAGCTACAGTTATAATCCTCAAACTCTGTTAAGTATTCCTGCATCTAATTTTCAACCGATGGTGGGTGACTTTTTAATTGGTGGAGATGGTGGCCTTCTTAGACGTATGTATTGGGATGGTCAGGCAATAAAAATAGAAATTTTGAATGGACGACAGCTAGCAGGAATGACCTTTGCACCTGTAGGTATTAATAACATTGCATCTGTCAGTCCTGTGAGTTTAGCTGACTGGACCGTATATGTCGATAAAAACAATAATGGACGGCGTGACTCGGATGAGTTATCTACCACAACAGATACTAACGGTATTTACTCATTTACTCTACCAGTAGGCAATTACACCATAGCGCAAGAATTACCAGGAGGATGGAGCCAAATCAAGCCAGCCTCTAATCAACCAATTCAAGTTACCCTCAGTAGCGGTCAGACAATTACCGGGGTTGACTTTGGCAACATCAAGAGCGACCCCGCACCACAAGAAAATCAAGCTCCTTTATTTACCAGCTTTGCGCCGACTCAAGCTATTGCCAATCAAAGGGTAGTTTATAAAGCAGTTGCTTCTGACCCAGATGGAGATGTTTTGAGCTACGACCTGGTAGTTAAACCAGATGGAATGGTGATAGACTCCAATACAGGAATTGTTGCTTGGCGTCCAACATCTGAACAAGTTGGAACTCAGAATGTGATTGTGCGGGTACGAGATGCTCAAGGGGCACTAGACTTGCAATCATTCCAAGTCCAGGTAGGTTCATCGCAGACACCACCTTTATTTACAGCTTTACCCAAGTCTGGTTCGGTTGCAGCAGTGGGAGTACCCTTCCAGTTCCAAATCCAAGCTCGCAACCCAGCCCTAGACCCGATAACTTTTGAGCTAACAACAGATGCTCCCGGAGTTGTCTTAGACTCATCTACGGGGTTGTTTAAGTGGACACCCACTGTAGAAAAAACTTATAACTTTACAATCACAGCAAATGATGGCAAGGGAGCCAAGACAACAAAGTCTTTCCAACTTCAGGCACTAAAAAATGTTCCTAATGATGCTCCGATCATTACTTCTCAACCTCCCAGCCAAATCACACCACTGGGACTTCCTTACGTTTATACTGTTCAAGCCAGCGACCCAAACAACGACCCCCTGACTTATACCCTAGTGACTGCACCCCAAGGAATGACCTTGGATAAGTTAGGCAATCTCTTTTGGCAACCTCAAGCTAACCAATTAAGACTCAATTCTATAGCTATTAAAGTCAGTGACGGTCGAGGTGGTGAAGCTACTCAAAGCTTTAATGTTAATGTTGCCAGCAGCGCTACTATTGCTAACCATGTACCTAGCATTACCTCCACTCCTGTCCAGTCTGCTGTGGTTAACAAGGTCTACCAATATGAGTTGAAGTTCAGCGACCTCGACAATGATTTTCTGCTCTTAAACCTGAAACAAGCACCCCAAGGAATGTTCCTTGACCCAGCAACTGGAATTTTACGTTGGATTCCAACAGAGGCACAATTGGGAGAAAACACTGTAGTAGTGCAGGTACAAGATTCGCACGGTGCATTTGACTTGCAAGAGTTCAAAGTTAATGTCCGGCTTGTAAATACTCCACCTGCAATTAATTCCAATCCTCCAACAGTTGCATCTGCCGGAAAACTCTACAAATATCAGGTGCAAGCCACTGATGTTGATAGTGACTCTCTTGCTTATAGTCTAGTCAATGCCCCATCTGGAATGACGATTGATGCTAAAACTGGACTGATTCAGTGGACTCCTACTAATACTCAACTGGGGCGGCAAGATATTATAGTTGCGGTCAATGATGGTCAAGGTGGCAGTGCCAATCAAAGTTATAGCTTGCTGGTAAGTGACACGGCGGTGAATAATGCGCCTGCTATTACTTCTGTTCCAATTACTGTTGCTGCCGTAGATAGACCTTATCAGTATCAAGTTGTTGCTTTTGATCCTGAAGGACAATCTTTGCAGTTTGCTTTAGAAAATGCCCCATCTGGAATGACGATTGATGCGACTGGATTATTGCAGTGGCATCCCACTATTAGCCAGATTGGTTCGTATACAATCAAGATTTTAGCTACTGATGCTGCTGGTGCGGTGGCAGTACAGAACTATACTCTGCTTTTACGTGCTAACGCTAGCCCGATTATTAATTCTCATCCATCCCTGATTGCAACTCTAGATACTGTTTACGCTTACGATGTCATTGCGAGTGATGTTGATGGCGATCGCCTAACGTACACCTTAGACCAAGCATCCCGTAATTTGGGTATGACTCTGGATACTTTGGGCAGATTGCGATGGACTCCGACTACTAGCAATGTTGGTAGTCACCATGTCGTGCTATCAGTGAGCGATGGAGTTGCGTTACAGCAGCAAGAGTTTGACCTAGTGGTGGCATCTGATACTATTGCACCGAAGGTGAGCTTGATTGCTAATTATAACCAAGTCAACCTTGGAGAAACAGTCATCTTCCAAGCACGGGCTACTGACAATATCAAAGTTGCTGGGCTGCAACTGTTGATTAACAATACGCCTGTGGTGCTGGATGCTAACGGGATGGCAAGGTTTACTCCCAATCAGGCGGGGACGATTATTGCAAAAGCGATCGCTACTGATACTGCTGGTAATATTGGACAAGTAACTTTTGATGTGGCAGTAATTGATACCAGCGATGTGAATGCACCGGAAGTGAGCCTTGATTTGGGAGCTTATGCTGGTAATTTGGTGACTGCACCCATTGACATCAAAGGTAGTATTTCTGATGATGGCAGCTTAGATTACTATCGTCTGCTGGTTGCACCTGTGGCGGGTGGGGAGTTTAAGCAGATATTGTTTGTTGATAATCCAAATGTGATCGCCAATGGTGTTCTTGGTAAATTTGACCCATCGCTGTTGCAAAATGACTCTTATATTCTGCGGTTAGAAGTTGCTGATAACGGCGGTCATATCAGCTATGCAGAAGAAGTGGTAGATGTTGCTGGTGAGTTGAAGCTGGGCAATTTCCGACTGTCGTTTACTGACCTCTCCATTCCGGTAACGGGCATCCCAATTACGCTGACACGGACTTACGACACGCTGACTTCAGCAAGCACTGACGATTTTGGTTATGGCTGGCGGATGGAGTTCCGCGATACTGATTTGCGGACTAGTCTCAAGCGTGACGCAGAAATGGAGGAGTTGGGTTACTACACTGCGTTTAAAGAAGGTACAAGAGTTTATATTACTCTCCCTGGTGGCAAGCGTGAGGCTTTCACCTTCAAGCCCAAGATGGTGGAACAGTATGATGGTGTTTATTTGGGTCAATTTGCTAAGTACTTCTACCAGCCTGAATTTGTTGCAGATAAAGGCGTAACAAGTACACTCACAGTTGAGAGTAATTTTATCACCAAAGGTCAAGGCACTGACCAATTCTACGGTTTTGCAGGCAATGCTTACAATCCAGAAGACCCATACTTCGGTGGCAAGTATAAGTTGACAACGAAGGAAGGCGTGGTTTACGAAATCGACGCTGTTACGGGTGATTTGCTCACTGTTACGGATACTAACGGTAACAAGCTGACGTACACTGATGCAGGGATTTACAGTTCTACTGGTAAGCAGATTACGTTTGAACGGGATGCACAGGGGCGGATTGCCAGCGTTAAAGACCCGATGGGTGAGTTGATTCGCTACACCTATGACGCGAATGGGGATTTGGTGTCGGTGACAGACCGGGAAAATAACACTACCCGGATGGAGTATAAGACTGAGCGATCACACTACCTCGATAAAATAATTGACCCACTCAACCGGACTGGCATACGTAATGAATATGGCGATGATGGGCGGTTGAAGGAGATTGTGGATGTTAAAGGTCAGAAGGTGGAAATGTCTTATGACCAGAATAATTCTAGACAGACTGTACTAGACCAACTTGGTCATGCCACTATCTACGAGTATGATGCCAGGGGCAATATTCTTACAGAGATTGACGCTGAGGGTCAAATTACCAAACGCAAGTATGATGATGACAACAATATTCTCGAAGAAACCGTTATCTCAGATCGCTCTGGCCCAGATGGTTTTACTACTAAATATACCTACGACAACAAAAATAATAAATTAACCCAAGAAGACGCATTAGGTAACATTACTCGTTACACCTATGGTGCTTACAGTCGCTTGCTAACTGAAACTGATGCTTTAGGGCGTACTACTACCAATGCTTATGACAGTTACGGTAATCTCTCAGCCACCAAAGATGCGGTGGGTAAGGTCACAAGCTACGGCTATGACGGCAACGGTCAGCTAACTTCTTTTGTAGATGCTAATAAACAGGCTACCCGTTTTGACTACGACTCAAATGGAAATGTCACACAAGTAACAGATGCTTTGGGCAATGTCACCAAATACACTTACAACCGTAATGGTGACAAGCTAACCGAAACAAGATACATGACTCTGGCTAACGGTCAAGTACGGGAGCTATTAACGAAGTGGACGTATGATGATAACGGTCGCGTGAAAACGATGACGGATGCTGAAAATCATACAACTAGTTACGAATATGATGCTAACGGAAAGCAGATTGCTGTAATTGATGCGCTTCAGCACCGGACTGAGTATAAATACAATGAGAGGGGCGAACTGGTAGAAACAATCTATGCGGATGAGACTCCCGATAATCCATTTGGTAACCTGCGAGATATTAGTCGCTACGATGCAGCTGGGCGTACAATCGCCACCATTGATAAAGCTGGACGCGAAACACGTTTTGTTTATGATGATGTTGGTAGGCTAATTAAAACTATTCTGCCAGATAACACGCCAAATAATTGGGATGATAATCCTAAAACTCGCACTGATTATTATTCAGACGGCTTAGTTAAAGCAGAAATTGATGAAAGGAGTAATCGTACTGAGTTCCGTTACGATGCCGTTGGAAGGCTTCTTGAAATAATTTACGCCGATAACACGCCAAATACACTGGATGACAATCCCCGCACTACTTATAAATATGACAAAGCAGGGCAGCGAATTGCTGAAACAGATGCGCTCAACCATACTACTACCTATAAATATGATGATTTAGGAAGATTGATCGAGACTGAGTTCAACGATAAAACTTATACTACTAGCGAATACGACAACTTGGGTCGGCGCATTGCGATGACTGAGCAGAATGACAAACGGACTGAATATCGTTATGATGCTTTGGGTCGCTTGACAGGCGTGAAAAATGCGCTCCAAGACTGGACAGAATACGGCTACAACGAGGTCGGCAACTTAATTTGGATGGAAGATGCTAACGATCATCGCACTAAGTATGAATATGACAGTGTTGGTCGTCGCACAGCAGTCATCTTGCCAATGGATCAGCGTTCCGATAGTGTTTATGATGCAGTTGGCAATCTGAAAACATATACTGACTTCAATCGCAATACTACGACCTATCAGTACGACCCCATGAACTGGATAACTTCTAAGCAGTTCCAGGATGGATCTAAGGTAACGTATGCTTACACAGCAGTAGGGTTACAGGATGTTATCACTTTTGTTGATGCTAATGGTGTAACTACTGCAATCTACGATTATGATTACGATGAGCGCGATCGCCTCGTTAAGCGTACTGATAATATTGGTGGGGTAAGTCGCAATATTAGCTACACCTACGATGCAGCAAGTAATCGCACTTCAGTTACTACCGCATCCGGTACTGTTAACTATACTTTCGATGTCCGTAACCGCCTTGACCAAGTAATTGAAGATGGGGTTGTTACAACAGATTATGACTACGACGTGGTAAGTAATCTGGTGCGTACTACTTTTGTTAATGGTACGCAAGAAATTCGTCAGTACGATGACCTCAATCGTTTGAAATATTTAGAAAATCGTAAAGGTGATAGTGTGCTCTCAAGCTATACCTATACCTTAGACAAGGTGGGCAACCGTACCAAAGTTGTAGAACATGATGGACGTACTGTTGATTACACTTACGATGACCTATATAGGTTAACTCAAGAGAAAATCACTGATAGTGTTAATGGTAATCGCATTTATGAGTACAACTACGATAAAGTTGGCAACCGCACGGCTAAGAATGAAACTGTCAACGGTACTACAAAGGTTACTAACTACGGCTACGATGCCAACGATCGGCTATTAAATGAGACAGTTAATCAACAGGTAGTTGTTAATTATACCTACGATAATAACGGGAACACTTTAACTAAGACTGAAAACGGTATTACAACCGAATACAGTTGGGATTATGAAAATCGATTGATTGCCGCAAGGTTTAAGGATGCTGATGATATAACACAACAATCAATGCAGTATCAATATAACGATAATGGCATTCGGGTTTCATCAACAGTTAATGGTGTTGAAACACGGTATTTAATTGATGAGGTACAGCCGTATGCACAGGTCTTGGAGGAATATTCCCCAAATGGTGCTGTGCAGGTTGAGTACTTTTATGGCAATGATTTGATTGCACAGGGGCAGGATAACAGTCGTACTTACTACCATGTTGATGGTTTAGGTAGTACACGAGTGTTGACTGATTTAAGTGGTAGTGTTGTTCACACTTATGATTATGAAGCTTACGGAGAATTAATTAGCTCTACTGGTGGGGTAGAGAATAAGTACCTGTTTGCTGGAGAACAATTTGATGAAGTACTGGGAGATTATTATAATCGGGCAAGATATTATGATGCTGATACAGGAAGATTTATCAAAAAGGATGATTATGAGGGACAAATTAGTGAGCCATTGACTTTACATAAGTACCTTTATACTCATAACAATCCTAGTAATTTTATTGACCCAACTGGACTTTTTACTGTAGCTGAAATATCCGCAGCAGATTCAATCCGCAATATACTATCAAGTATACAGATTGATCTTGGAGCGAATCTTATAGGAAACATTATAGGGAATAATGAGCCAATTTCTGATGATTATTATATATTAGTTAATTCAGGAGGTTTAGACCTTAATGAACGAGTTGTAAACTACCTTGAAAACTATACCACTAGAGATTATGCAATTCGATTTTTAATTTATGGAGGCGCGTTACCAATTCCTAAAAGACTTATAGGAGTTCCTGTTTTACCAGGTAGTAGTAAATTGACAAATCCAATTAGTATTATAGGGTTACATCCAGCCGTTAGAAGAAGGTTAAGGCTACCTAGAAGAATTCTAGGCACTACAAATGCTGTAAGAGCATTAGGCCGTGCTAATGTAATATTGGCTACTGGTTTATTAATTTATGATGCAGCATTATTTGCGAAAAACTTAATAAATGATGATTAAGCCAGGTTTATATATGTCTAACGCAGAACAACTAAACATTGAGAGAACTGTTTTAGAGCTTTTAGAGTATTTTGTTTGTGAGGCAGGACAAAAACCTCAGCTGACAGATATTTTAATTGATGACTTAAAGGTTGATGGAGATGACTTTGGAATGGATTTCGTTCTAGAACTTCAAAGAAAATTTCAAATCAAAATTCCAGCAAAAGAATGGAATGAAGTATTTACAGTCCAGGACGTTGTTAATCTAGTGAAAAGATTTTATCAGTAAAAATTTCAAGCCAAGATTACAAGATAATTCTTTGTCATCAACATTGTTCAATAAGCCTCAATTTGGCGGGTAATTTACATAATTAAACGTTGCTGATGTGTTTTACGACAATGGTACAGAATTTATCAAGTTCACCAACGGCAAAGAAATTACGGTAGATGCTGCGTGGCGTTGGGATTGGGAACGATTGCTGAAATATGCCACTAATCGATAGCAGACGCTACTCATCCCACTTGACCAGTACCCCATCTGCCGCTACCAACCCCCACTGCGGAAACTTGATCACCAGTTTCTTGATTACAATCCGCAAGGCTGGATCATCCGCCCAACACTCCAGCAAAAACTCAACGCTAGGATTCTCCTTCGATATTCCCACCTTCTTAAGTAAGTTTCTCCATCGCCCTAGTCGCGCCTTTTACAATAGAGTGATCGCTTCACTCGACCAATTTTCTTTCCTTGGGGACGGACGCACGTAACTTGTATCCCCTTAAAAGCCATTCTCAGTATTTCTAGGTACTCAGCAGCTATTCCTCTTACCAACTTACGTATACCCATCATTGTCATATTTAAAGCCATCAAGCCATGATGCTAAAGGGAAACACTAATATCACTAAATTAAGTCGGAAGTATTAGGTGGGAATTCGGAAGTGATAAATAAATTACCTCCGACTTCCGACCTCCGACCTCCGACTTCCGACCTCCGACTTCCGACCTCCGACTTCTAAAATTCCCCTCACCTTGCTGCATCTTACCCTATGGCTCAAATTCTCCAATTTGGCAACCACCGCATCAGCAATGCAGAAGTTTTTCCCATGCTTGCTGGTTACCAAATGCTACCGCAATTGTGCCGCTTCTTAATCATCGATCAGGCGATCGCCCCCATCTCCCTCACCACAGAAGAAAAAACCAGCGCCATAGAGCAGTTCTACCAAAAAAATCAGCTAGCCACCCCAGAAGCACGCACAAAAACCCTAAAACATTACTGTATGAGCGAGGCACAACTAGAAGCCCTCGCTACCAGAGAATTAAGAATTGAAAAATTTAAAATCGCCACTTGGGGAAGCAAGCTAGAACAATACTTTCTGCAATATAAATCCCAGCTAGACAAAGTAATTTATTCCCTAATTCGCACACCAGATGCAGAAGTTGCTCAAGAACTCTACTTTCGCATCAAAGCAGGAGAACAGACATTTGCCGAATGTGCCAAGGAATACTCGCAAGGACAAGAAGCCCAAACAGGAGGAATGCTAGGCCCCGTTCCCATTAGCCAACCCCACCCAGAGATTGCCCAAAAACTCGCCATCTCTCAACCAGGACAGTTGTGGCCCCCAATGCGATTGGATAACTGGGTAGTAATCGTCAAACTCGAAAAGCTAATTCCTGCCCAACTAGATGATGCCATGCGCTCCACCCTCCTCAATCATCTATTTGAGACTTGGCTAGCAGAAGAGATGGGCACTGCACCGTTGTCGCTTTGCGACGATGAGCAGGTGGGGAGGTTGGGAGATGGGGAGATAGGGAGGTCGGGAGATGAGGAGGTGGGGAGGTGGGGAGGTTGGGAGATAGGGAGAAAGAATCGCTTGGCGACGATGGAGAGAATAATTTCACCCCATCCCCTCATCACCCCATCACCCCATCTCCCACTCCCCTGGTAACAAGATGACAGAAAGCACTGCCACAATCAAAGAGTTTCTAGCCAGCATCCACCCCTTTGATCAACTGGATATCGCCACTATTGAGCGCATTTCCACAAAACTTGAACCTTTACGCTACCGCATGGGACAAGCAATTCTCGTGCGCGAAACCCTACCAGCTAGAGTAGCCATTCTCTACCAAGGTCAAGCTCGTTTACTAGGATATGCCCCTGGTGCTGCTGCTCCAGATACCCTACAACTACTTCAACCAGGGTCAATCTTAGGTTGGACAAGCTTGCTGCGTGGCGTTCCTTGCGAAACAGCGATCGCCTCAATTGAAACCCTTTGCCTGACGTTGAAAGCAGCAGATTTTCTAACTCTACTAGAAGAAGATGGGGAGATAAGGAGGTTGGGAGATAGGGAGAAAGAATCGCTTCATGACGATGGGGAGAATAATTTCACCTCATCCCCTCATCACCCCATCACCCCACCACCCCATCACCCCACCTCCTCATTTGCTACCTACTTCCGCAACCATCCCAGCCTGATAGAAGTCTTTGATTTATTAGGTACAGAACTAGAACGCCGGGGCAAAAGTCCAGACAATCTCAAAGAACTAGCCATAGTTGCTACAGAACAAGCTACTATCCTTAACCTACCCCCTGGTAAAACACCACTCCAGCAATTAGACCCCAACTTGCTGTGGCTAGTTAGCAGTAAAGGTTCAAACTATATAGTAGGCGATCGCCTCAATCCCGGCGAAACGCAAGCCGAAATCACTGGAGAAGTTCGCCTAATCGGTTTTATCGACCCCACACTCCCCATCGCTGCATCCTCCCATCTCCTCACATCCTCATCTCTCTACTCTGATATCTGGGAAAAAGCCCCCTACGCCCCCCTCAACCCAGAACAACCAGAAGAATTAGAACCAACCTCACTAGTCAAATATCCTCACATATCCGGTCGCGGGCCTGTGGATGGCACTCTCGCCTGCTTTCAAATGCTAGCGCAACATCTGGGGATGCCATTCCGCCGCGATGTCCTGCGCCGTGCTTTAATCAACAATAAAGAACGCACTGGCAGCATTTCCATTCAATTATGCGGTGCTTTGGCAGAACTCATGGGACTCACCTCCCAACTCGTCAACGTTCCCGCCGTCGCTATTTCTAAACTACCAACCCCTGTCCTTATTCCTTGGCAAGATAGTTTTGCTATTCTCTACAAAGCATCTGAAAAAGAACTAATTCTCGCCATCCCAGAACAAGGAATTACCCGCAAAAAGCCAGCAGATTTTGCTGAAACTTGGGGTGAAGAAGGACAAGTACTACTGCTACAACCTACTAAAGAAACTCCAAAAAAGCGATTTGGTTTATCTTGGTTTCTCCCAGCGATTAAAAAGCACCGCACTGTACTCATAGAAGTATTTATCGCCTCTTTATTTGTGCAACTATTGGGATTAGCCAATCCCCTAATTACTCAAGTCATTATTGATAAAGTTATTATTCAAAACGGTATTAATACTCTCAACGTTTTAGGCTTTCTGCTCATCGCAATGGCTATAGTAGAAGGTGTAATTACTTGGCTGCGTACCAATCTTTTTGTCGATACCACCAACCGCATCGATTTATCTTTAGGTAAAGATGTTATCGACCACTTGCTGCGCTTACCCCTGCGTTATTTCGAGAAGCGTCCCGTTGGCGAAATCTCTAGCCGCATCAACGAATTAGAAAACATTCGTTCTTTTCTTACAGGTACTGCCCTGACAGTTGTTTTAGATGCTATTTTTTCTGTTATCTATATTGCGGTGATGATTTTTTATAGCTGGTTGCTGACTATCGTCGCACTAGCAACAGTACCACTATTTGCACTTCTTACTTTTATATTTGCACCAATTATTCGCAGTCAAACTCGAACTAAAGCCGAACGCAATGCCGAAACTCAATCGTATTTAGTTGAGGTGGTATCTGGGATTCAAACAGTTAAAGCACAAAATATTGAACTTAATTCCCGCTGGCAATGGCAATCTCGCTATGCTAAATATATTAGCGCTAGCTTTGAAAATGTTCTGACTTCTAATACTGCTAGTTCTCTCTCTAACTTCCTCAACAAACTCTCCAGTTTACTGCTGCTTTGGGTAGGAGCATATTTAGTATTGCAGCAAAAATTAACTTTGGGACAATTAATCGCTTTCCGCATTATCGCAGGTTATGTTACAAGTCCCTTACTGCGGCTAATTCAACTGTGGCAGAATTTCCAAGAAACTGCTTTATCCCTGGAACGCTTGGCAGATATTCTTGATACTCCCCAAGAAACAGAAATTGCTGGGCGCAATAACATTCCCATGCCAGCAATTATTGGTACAGTTCAGTATGAGAACGTTACTTTTAGTTTTGGTAAAAGTCCGAACCCCCAACTCAATAACGTTCATCTTGATATCCTTCCGGGAATGTTTGTCGGAGTTGTCGGTCAAAGTGGTGCAGGTAAAAGTACATTAACCAAACTTCTACCCCGCCTCTACGAACTAGACTCTGGTCGCATCAAAATCGATGGCTATGACATTAACAAGGTAGAACTCTACTCCCTACGCTGTCAAATTGGCATGGTGCTGCAAGATACTTTGCTGTTTGACACTACAGTACAGGAAAACATTGCCTTGACTATGCCTGATGCTACACCAGAAGAGATAGTAGAAGCTGCCAAAATTGCCTGTGCCCATGATTTTATCATGAATTTGCCTTCGGGTTACGAAACCCGTGTGGGGGAGAGAGGTTCGGCTTTATCTGGAGGACAAAGACAAAGAATTGCGATCGCCCGCACCGTATTACAAAACCCACCGCTGTTGATTCTGGATGAAGCGACCAGTGCTTTAGATTATGCTACCGAACGTCAGGTGTGCTTGAACCTGGCACAAGCATTTAAGGGTAGAACAGTATTTTTTATTACTCACAGGTTAGCAACAATCCAGAATGCAGATGTGATTTTGATGATGAGTACCGGAAGGATTGCTGAACAAGGAACTCATGCAGAACTTATGGCTATGAAAGGGCTTTATTACTGTTTATATCAGCAGCAAGAAGCTTCTAGCGGTTAGCTGTTAATTTTTAGCCTCAGTAATTAAGCATTAATTTATTCTCTACTGGTTTACAACTCAAATTTTTGGATTGTAATTTGTCTATCCAACTTAAATCATCAGCTAGTAACAATTAATATTCTCATTCCCTATCAAAACGAATTGTAAATTATAAAAGCTTGCTTTTCAGCAAAAAAAATTTAAATTTAATTCTTAACTACTTATGAATACTAATAATAGTAATGGCAATAACGGCAATGGGAATCATAACGGTAACGGGGCTAATGGAACTGGTAATAATGGAAACAGCAATTCATCGATACCCTCAATAGTTTCCATCCAACAATTAGAAGAACTAGCAAGTAAAACATCGCCAACTCCCCAAGAAATACAACCCAAACCGCCCTCTACTGCACCTCGCTACGTTCCTAAATTCGACCAACCAGTAATCTTGCAACAATCCCGGAAATGGTCGCGAGCTATCCTTTGGGGTTTAATTAGTGCTACAACTGGTGCGATTATTTGGGCAAATGTTGCCAAAATTGAAGAAGCAGTTTCAGCTACTGGTAAACTAGAACCATCTGGGACTGTTAAAGAAATACAGGCTCCTGTAGGTGGGGTAGTCAAAGATATATATGTTGAAGATGGCAAGCAAGTGAAAGCAGGAGAAAAGCTATTAAGTCTTGACCCCACAACTGCTAATGCTCAACTTGATTCTTTCAATAAAATTCGCTCATCTCTAGTCATTGAAAATCAATTCTACCAATCTCAAATGAAGGGTGGGGCTGCTGTTGGCGTTACTAATTTGCAAATTTCTCATCAAATGCTTGATTTGACAAAAAGTCGAGCTACTTTAGTTGCTGAAAATCAACTATACCGCGCTCAATTAGATGGTAATTTATCCAGGACTTCTTTAACGATAGAACAAAGAGAACGTCTACAATCAAATCAAGTAGAATTAGATGCACGGGTTGCTGCTGCGAGTTTAGAAGTTGACCAATTAAGCCGCCAACTTAAGCAAACCGAAATTAAACTAATTTCAACTAAAGATACTTTAGCTATGAATACAGGGATTTTGGACAATGTTACTCCATTAATGAAAGATGGAGCAATTTCCAAGATTCAATACCTGAAACAGCAACAGGAAGTAAGTAATGCTCAGTCAGAAATTGAGCAATTACAGCAGGAGCGTTTACGTCTGCAATCTGCTATTGGACAAGCCCAAGCTAAGTTGCATTCAACTGTAGCTGTTTCACGTAAGGATTGGCTCACTCAAATTGCAGATAATAACAAAAAGATTGCAGAGATTGACTCTCAACTTACTAAAGCTATCGTAGAAAATAATAAGCATATTGCAGAAATTGATTCTCAGTTGAGTCAAACACAAATGAACCTGAAATATCAGGAAATCATTGCTCCTGTTGATGGTACAGTCTTTGAACTCAAAGCTCATACTCCAGGGTTTGTGGTGACATCGAGCGAACCAATTCTCAAAGTTGTTCCTGATGATGCGTTGATTGCTAAGGTATACATCACCAATAAAGATATTGGTTTTGTCAAAGAGAACATGACGGTAGATGTGCGAATTGACTCGTTTCCTTTTAGCGAATTTGGTGATGTCAAAGGTACGTTAATTTGGATTGGTTCAGATGCTCTCCCACCAGATCAGATTTATCCCTTCTACCGTTTTCCTGCTAAGGTGCGACTTGAGCGACAGTCAATTTTGATTAATGGGCGCAATGTGACTTTGCAATCAGGGATGTCGGTTACTGGTAATATCAAGTTGCGTGAGCGGACAGTGATGAGCATTTTCACTGATATGTTTGGCTCTAGTGTCGAAAGTCTCAAATTTGTTCGCTAATTGAAAAATTTGTGAGTTATGTGTCAACCACGCTGACAACGCGCATGAACCCACACACTGTGTCACGCTAGACGGTAAACTGTATGTACTAGGGTATATAAGTGGTGTAGACATGGCTTCTATAGAACGCGAATCAATTAATTTCAAACTTCCCAAAACCCTGACCAAAGCACTCCGCACTGCCGCACGAGAACGTCACACCACTGCAGCAGAGAGAAAATGGTCGCTAAGAACAACTGTCCCATTTTCAGTGATTGGGGCAACTAAAGTGAGCAAACTGCATTAACGCAAAATCAAGCTTTTCTTGCATCCACTGTCCCCCTTTTGACTAAAAGTGGGACAGTTAACCCCTTAAAATATCAGAGTAGGCTGAATTGATGCTGATTCTTGAAGTGCTTGTTATGTCTGGCTTTCAGCGCTATCAGTTTCCTTAAAGACCAAAATTTCTCCATTACTATACAAAGGCGAATTAACGATTTGGGATGTGCTTGATGAAATTTCAGTTGCACCACCAACTTCTTCACTTGCTGCGGTATGGGATTGTTTGGATACAGAACTCCAAGATTTATCTGTGGAAGCACAGTTAGAAACTGCTGCTGTTGCGTTCAATCAAATTGCAGATATCCTCAAATCTCGGGCGCTGATTTTATTGCAAGATCTGCGCGAGATCAATAGTCCTGAGGGGCCAATTGTCAGCACCGATATCTTTGGAGGGTTGGTGCGAACGACAATGCACCTTGATTTGGATGATTTGATTGAACCTCCCATACCGCAGACTTTCAAACCACATGGCCCGCATCAGTTTTCAAATACTAGTGAAAAGGGTTATTCGGTGGTAGCACCTGTGGAGAAAGAGAAAGTCTTAGAAATGTTAGAGGAAGTGAGGAGTATAGAAGATGTTCACAAGCTTGCGGGGGATGAAGATGTACACAAGTGGCAAACAGCGATCGCTCACTACCTTGCAAATATTCAAGATGAAATTTCGCTCCCTCAACTGCAACACGCTTTGAAAATGCCAATGGTAGAGGTGTGGCTGGGATTGCTGTTGGGTGGATTTACTTTGGAACAGCGTGGAGATTTTTATAATAAATCGGATATTTGGGTGATGGCAGACTAAACCGAACGGCACGCTCGCCAAGTCACAACAGTTAGTATTTTATTAATTTCCAAGCATTTTTCTTATCTGCGATCGCTTTTAGCGTGGCTAACCTAACAGACCCTCAGCAATACTGTGGTGTTAACACTTCAGATTCAATTGAAATCCGCAATCATAACGATGTAAAATCGCAATTTCTACTAATGGTATCAAATGCTGCAATAAACTTCAGAGATTGCAGTTATCAATTTAACCCAGCACAGGTGAAAGCTGCCCAATAATATGGGTGAGAGAAAGGTTTAGACTCTCGACAAAAAAATTCTAAATCTTTTTTTGCTTGATAAATCAATTTTCCGATTTTGTCATATTTTTTGTATTGTTGATCGCATTGTTCATATAGTAAAGAACTATGCGGATGGCTATCCCGTTTTTTTTGAATTTTTTTACGCAGCGTGTCAGTTTCCTTGAGTTTCTGTGTCAAAAAAGAACTTAACTTAGGTTTGTAAATTGTGGTAAGAGTTTCACCTGTAAGGGTACGCAGTTCAAATTGAGCTTGTCTGATTGATTGCAGTCGCTTGTTTCCCTGATGTCGGGATTGATAGTAAAATACTGAAAAGAGTGCTGTTGCCAAGTCATTTACTGCCCAGAGTGTACTGATAACACTTTTAGCACCAGCACAAAGGAAAGCTGTTGAAAAAGTGAGAATATCGTCAGTTATTTCAGTCACACTTAAACCAGTTTCACAGCAAGATAGAAATACATCTTCTAACTGAGGATTGCGCCAACTGGGAGTTAATAACTGACTTAATGTAATACAGCCATCTCCTAAAAATAATGCGGATTCTAGAGGATTATCGAGCCGCGAGCGCGCGTGATGACTAGAATGAATTACTTGGACTTTTTGTATCAGTTGACGATAGTTGCTGACACTAGCTTCTTGACTACCTTTTAAACGTTGATGATTGGGAATATTATATAAATTTGCTAGTTGTTCTCCTTCCCAACTAGCGTAGGGTAAATCTTCAGTAGCATCTTCAACAATACCGTAATTCATAAGACTACTTACTGTGGGGCGGTTGTGACAAAATTCTAAAATTTGGCAGCTAGGAACATAACGAATGAGAAATTTATCCCCCAAATATTGATTTTCTCCAATTGGTAAAGCAGCAAAAGGAATTTGATGTAATGCCAGATGAGGAATAAGAATCAATTCATCAATATTTTTCAGATGTTGTGCAATTAAATCATTTAACTTTAAGACTTCAGCTAGTTCTGCTATTAAAAAACTAAATTGCTCTTTCCAAGTATCTTGATTATTAAGATATTGCCCTAACCAGTGAGTTAAAATCGATGATTGTAAAGTCTCAAATCCCAAGTTAGTGCAAGTGTGCAAAGTAATTTGACTCTGCCGGATGATAAAGATATGAGTGTCATTCGAGGTGGTATAAAAGCTCAGAATAGCTGTGGTGGGTAGGTCAATTAACTGCTGTATAGATGATAAATTCATAGGGCTTACTTGAATTTGACCAGCCAGGACAGGATCTAGACGGCGCATTTGTTCCCAAATTTGCTGTTTGTCAGCTTCCAAATCTGCAATTATTTTGTTATGAGCTTCAATAGCAGCACGGTTCTGTGGGCTTTTTCCGAGTTTACTACCATCAAAGTTACTGGTATTATTATAGTGTCTTAATTCATTATCAATTTGCCGCTGTATAGCTTCAAAATCTTGTAAATACTGTTGAATTTCATCAGGAATTTCACCATCTGAATAAAGGTCATTACTGACTATTAAATCTACGAGTCGTTTTGAGCGAGAACGTTCGACATATTCAATAGCTTTATTCAGTTGTTTATTATTAATACAAGCTTGCACCATATTTTCATAAACATGGAGAGAATCAGCTAAGATTTCTTGACGGCGTGATTCTGAACTTGCCCAAGTGCGACTGGTTTCTACAGCTTCAATTGCCACACTATAGCCCCTAATCGCTTCAGCCCAATCACCAATGTAAAAAGCAGTGTTTCCCAGCATTTGTCCTGCTTTTAGGCAATCTGCGGGAAAAGCCGTGGGAGTGAATATCTTTAAACCTGAACGATAAGAGGTAATTGCTGCTTCTATTTGCTGTTGTTGTAAGAAGACATTTCCTAGATTCAGATGAGTCATAGCCCACTGTCGCGGATATTCTTCTTTCGTTAAAACTTGTAAAGCAGATTGATGAGCAGCGATCGCCTTTTCTAAATTTTCGCTCCTATCCCCATGAATTCGGTGAAGATAGGCATTAGCCAAATTCATGTGTACTTCTGCCCAACCTTGAGGGAAGGCTGCTTTTGTGTAGACTTGTAAAGCAGATTGATTAGCAGCGATCGCCTTTTCCACATTTTCTGCTGCATCACCTTTGAGTCTGTGACGATAGGCAGATGCTAAATTCATTTGAGTTTGCGCCCAAAGTTCTGGGAAGTCTTCACGAGTACGAATGGAAAGAGCATTTTGATAACAAGCGATCGCTTTTTCTAAATTCTCAGCTTTGTCACCTGCAAGGCGATCGCGGTAAACAATACCTAAATTGTTTTGGATTTTTCCCCATCCTTCAGGAGATTGATCGCGAGTGAAAACCTGCATCGCAGCTTCACCAGCCTTAATCGCTAGTTCTGCATTCTCTACTTGATCGCCACGAATCCGATAGCCATAAACAATGGCCAAATTGCTGTAAATTTCTGCCCAAAGTTCGGGAAACTGCTCACGGTTACAGACTTTCAAAGCATTGTGCAAGTAAGAAACGGATTGTTCCAGGTTTTCTGCTTGCTCACCTTTTATTCGACGGTGGTAAGCATTGCCCAGCATGAATTGACACATACCCCATGCTTCTGGTAAAGCTTCGCAAGTCAAAATTTTAGAAGCAATTTCATACCCTGTAATGGCAATCTCTAAATTATTCGCCTCATTACCGTGTCGAAATTCTTTAATCAGAAGACTTAAACCTAAGAGGCTGGCGGCAATATCTTTTGCATACTTTGGCGAAATTTCAGACAACATAGCTTCTGTCTTTAATCGCAATACAGTTGCAAAACGTTCATCGAGTTTATATTTATTTGCTTCCAGTAATGGGTATACAACAGCTTTAGGATTTTCTAGGTTCTTGAATACTGCTTCAAATAGCTGAATCTGAAATAGTTCGCGGATCGCATCTTGAATGTTTCCCCATTGTTCAGGGAAATCTTTTTTGGTATAAATAGTAGCGGCTACCTCATAACCTGTGGTAGCAATTCTTAAGTTAATTGCTTTATCGCCTTGTGGAAACTCCCGAATCAGATTACTAAAACTTAAAATAGTTGTAGCAATTTGAAGAGATTGCCCTGATGGTATGTGTCCGAAAACATCCTCAAGCTTTTGTAAGTGTTGAACAAATTGCTCATCTAATTTATTCAGGTTGTTTTCTAGTATTTGATATACAGCCTGTGATTCTCCATTGTTTTCAGCAGTTGCTTGTAATACCTGTCCGAGGAATTGTAAATTTGAGTAAATTTGTTGAAATTCATCACTATCTAAAAGATTTAAAACCTGTTGATAACCAGAACATTCTGCATATTCTCTAGCTTTATCTCGTTCCCCATTGGTGATACAAAAAACCACCATCTCTGTGTATGCAAGAATTTCTTGTTCCTGAGAAATTCCAGCCCAGTGACGGCTTTGTTCAACAGCTTCAATGGCGATCGCATAACCTTCAAAAGCTTCCGCTTTCATACCAGCAGCCAAAGCTGTTTTACCTAAACTCAATCCAGTTGTGATGCAATATCTAGGGAAATTGGTGGGAGTGAAGACTTGCAACGCAGCGCGGAGACAGTCAAGCGCTTCAGTAATTTGACCTGTTTTATAATAGGTATTTCCCAGGCTGGTTTTTGTTTCCGCCCATCGCTGAGGATAATCAGAAATAGTGTAGACTTCTAAGGCGTTAATATATGCCAAAATCGCCTTTTCTAGATTCTTTTGTTTATTGCCTAAAATTCTTTGAGCGTAGGCAGAACCGAGGTTATTTTGACTGCTAGCCCAGTAATAGGGCGATGCCGAACGTGTACGTACTTGTAGCGCGACTTGATAACAAGCGATCGCCTTTTCTAAATTCTGTGCCTTATCACCTTGAATTCTAAAAAGGTACGCATTGCCCAAATTATTTTGAAGAGTACCCCAAAGTTCAGGAAGTTGAGCGCGGTTAACAACTTTTAAAGCAGTTTCATAGCAAGAAATTGACTTTTCGATATTTTCAGCTTTGTCTCCTGTAATCCTATCTGTATAGACAAGACCGAGATTATTTTGCACTCTTGCCCACTCTTCTGTAAAACCGTCACGGGTATAGATGAGTAGGGCATTATTACAAGCAGCAATTGCCTTTTCTTGATTATCGGCGTGATTTCCTCGTATTCGATTACGGTAGGCTGGTGCTAAATTAGTTTGAATATGCGCCCAAGTTTCTGGGACAATTTGACGGTTAAAAATTTTGGCAACTGCTTCTAAACCTGTAATGCTAATTTCTAAGTTAATTGCCCTGTTTCCTTTACGAAACTGCCCAAGCGAGGTGCAGAAATCAACAATACCCAATCCTACTAATATTACTTGTTCTGTTATTGAGTCGTTGTTGAGTAGGCTAAAGTTTATCCAGTAATTAAACTGTTCATAAAAATCATCATTGAGTTGATCTAAGTTAGCTTTAAGTAGACGATCAAGAGCTTGTGGATTGCTTTTATTTTGTGAGATCGCACACAAGATTTCACCCAAGAAAGCTGGAGGTTTAATAAAATTGGCTGTTGCTGAAGGCTCATCTCTATATAATTCCAGTTCTTCAACTAGCCAATGGGCTAAATTTATCAAAAAGTAAGCAGAACGAATATCTCCTTGATTAAACCGGATTTGAGCTACCATTTCTAAAGTTTCTACGAACCCAGCATCAACCAAGTGTGCGTGTTTCCTGAGAATCTTCATTTCTCTGCCATGAGGACAGTTGAGTAGCTGTTTAATCAGTCTGAAATAAGCTTTTTGGCGTTGAGTAAAATCTGGTAATTTTTGATAGCCGAATCCTTTAGCCATGACAATTGGATGTTTTGGGTAGTTATATACATCATTCCCAACCCCAAAAACTACGCAACATTTCCCCAAATTTGGGCTAACTTCTCCAATAGCATTTCGGCTAAATCTTGTAATTCGCTATCATCTTGCTGAATTGTTTCACGGGTAGCACCAACAGCAAGAGTATCTCCAGCTAATATTTCCCCTCCGGCGTACCGCCACTCAAATTCATCGACAGTCCGGAAAAGAAGCTCAAATTGTGCCACAATCTCTGATAAAGGTTTATTGTTTAATACAGAACGTACTTGTACTGCCACTGAGTCATCAGTTTGTAAAAAAGCGATCGCTTCTTCAAGACGGGTGATTTGCTGTAGGAGAGCGTCAATAGGTTGGAGTTGGGACACTTCTAGCTGTGCAGGCGGATTTACTTCATCAAAGGCAGGTGCAAATCCCAATAGCTCCACTGAATCTAAGCTTTCCTGAAACTGTATAGCTACATAGCCAATCCGATTTTCATTATCTGGTAATAATATGACAGTTTCTTGGGGTAAAACTGGACAGCATTCTAATATCCCCACATTTGGAATTACCAAATCGGCTGCATTCGATAAAGCTGCTTTTACTGGATTCCAACAATCTGATTCCTGAAAATTTGTTGTTATTTGCAACCATTTTAAATAGCTATGAACTGCGTAAACTGCTAACGCATTCAAATAAACTCGCTTACCTTTTTCTACTGTGTTTTGTTGAGTCGCTAAATGTCTGGCTCTAGAATGAATTTCTAAATCTAGGGGAACCATTAATAAAGGGGAAGTTGTGCTACTCATAACGATTGCTCCTGTTTATATCCCAAATCTTCAGCAATTTTTTGCAACATCGGTTTGCAATTTCTGTTCCAATGCGAATTGACAGTTGTTCTAGGAATGCTCAAGTCTCGCGCTATATCTGTAACTTTGTCAGGTGGTTCTTTGAGTACTAATCGTTGGCTAAGGAATTGGCAATTACACTTAGCACAAGAACGAGGATAACTATTTTTGAGCTTTTCTTCGGGATCTCGCTCAATATAAAGCTTTAATTCTAGACCAATTCGTTGCTTACTTTCTCTCTGAGAATTTTCAATTAAGCCATCCAAACCACTCAAAGTAGAATTGGGTAATTTATCCAACAGAGTTATTTCCCCAAAGTCTGAGGCAATGGTGGCATCTAAGCTGAGTGGAGCATTTTTATCAGCAGAGTACAAATCTTGAATTCGCCAGCGAAGGTAACCGTTAACCCATCTCACCAAACTTTCTGCAACCGAGTCAGAATAAGGCTCAAATTCAGAAATATTATTGCTAACCCACTCGAATGTACGGTTTAGGGCTGCTGGATAGTCAGGATGAGGGGATTTGAGTAATCTTGGAAATTGCTGAATTTCACGTAGTAATCGATTCATGGCCAATCGCCATTGTAGGCTCTTAGGTACGTGTTGACGTATCTGCGTAATTAGACCGATCAACTGTTGCTCTAGGTCATCCATGCCACTTTTTTAACAGGCGGTTTTTGCGATCGCTATTATGGCATTTGGCTAGATGCTTACACCTATAACGATATCTAATAATTTTCGGGGGCATCTTTTCACAAAATTCAACTGGATGCTTGTTCTTAGGAAGTTTTATTTGCAAGCTCAAAAACATTTCTTAACCGTGGAGGTAACAGACTGTTACCACGAGAATTATTGCAACTGAAACAAGCCAAACGCAAATTCGAGAGACTATTAGATCCACCCAGGCTCTTGGGAACCAAGTGTTCAATGGTTCTTTCCGATTTGGTCATTTGCTTACCACACCAGCAACAATGGTTTCCATACATTTGTAGTAGTTGGTGTCTCTTGCGACGCTTAGAGACTGGAGACATATTAGCCATAATTCAGCTGCCTGAGTTTCAAGGTTTGAAGGTGTTCACTTGCTTAACAGGGCAGTATTAAAAAATGACGCAAAATTTTTAAGGGCGTTGTAAAAAGTAGAAACTATAGCAGTTCTTGTTTGGATGCAACGGTAGCTTATTCGTGCCAACTTAACCTTAAAAATGTGGTTATAAACCGCACGCCAGTCGGCTCAAGTCGAGACAACCGCTTGCCGGGGGAAGCTCCATTGTGGGGACTGGAGTTGGAAACCATGCACGGCAGTACCTCCAGGAGAAAACCTCCAAAACCGGACTGCCGAACCGCGCTAACACCACGGCACTGGCTCGTGTACACAAACAAAACTTCCCTCCAGATAAGGGATTAGAACCAACAGAGCGTTCTGATTATTTTGTAACTGAAAGCTAAAATTTTAATAATGTAGGGGTATATCTGACGAAGCAATGCAGGGAAATGACCGAACTATATAAGGCTGGAATCATTGAGGTAACAGAA
Organism: Nostoc sp. 106C; assembly: GCF_002154725.1. Classification (GTDB taxonomy): domain Bacteria; phylum Cyanobacteriota; class Cyanobacteriia; order Cyanobacteriales; family Nostocaceae; genus Aulosira. The sequence goes on from NZ_MTAW01000061.1 coordinate 34,298, forward strand.
GCCGAAGATGAGGATGAGGATGAAGATTTATTTGAAGTCGCGGTGCATTTTGACGGCGATATTTTTCTTCCCAGCGTTGTTTTTGAAGGCAAAGACCACGCATTGCGGCAAGCTAAAAAACTTTATGATTGGCTAGAAGCTAATCCAAAAGAAATTAAGGGTGAGCGACTACGTTGGCAATCATACACAGTTAATCGCGAATCTTTAAGAGAATATCCAGCTTGCTATTTACCTTACTACTACTTCAGGTACGAGCAGTGCTTAAAAGTTTCAGTTTTTGACGAGCAAAACTCCCAAGCGATCGCTTATGGTTGGTTAGAGGCTGAACCTTTACCTTACTATGTGGATAAAGAAGATAGTTTGGTAGTTCTTGGAGACATTTCAGATGATGCTGTGCTTGCTGGTTGGCATAAAGCTATTGATATACGCATTCACATTTACTCTTTTATCTACCAGTCAAATAGCAGTCACAAGCTTTAATAATCAGTTGAAAATTAGGAGCTTTAGGTGCAGCGAAAAATCGAATTAAAAAGAGGTAGCGATAACACATCTGTTGAAGCATATTTGGTAGATTTAGGACAAAGACATGTTGATGATTATGTAAATGATTGGGTCGTGCGATTCGTTTGCTCGAAATAAGTAGTAATACTTAAGGATGAGCAGCAAGGATTACAAGAGCAAAGCCCTTACAGAACCTTGACAACTCAATTTTCGTGATGGTGAGACGCAAAGTCAATCCCATCCCTCTAGGTGCAAGAGTGACAGCAAGTCCCCTAGCTATTTAAAGGTGGTTCCTTAAAAGGTTAAAGCGGGGAATCATGGCGGTAAAGCTGCTAGCCTAATGTGGTTTCCGTCGAGCATAGCTGGTCATGGGTAGTAATACAAATCTCTCGTGTGAACCATCGTTACATTTAACAAGCCAAAAGGCTCAGTTGAGTTAATCCCAACTAAAGGCTTGACCCAAAAGGGTAAGGATTACTGGATGGCTAATTTTAAAATAGACCATCAAAAGCTAGGCAGATAACCCACTGACCCAGCAGCACCCACAATAAACCCGGTGGACAGAGAGAACCCTAAAATCAGCGCAATAACGAAAATTGGGAACGAAGTAACCATCTCATACGCTCTTAGGATAGGTCGATATCCTAAGTAGATAGCCAGTCAGAAGCTTTGAGATGGAAGGATTGTCTAAGAAGCAAACGTCTTTAGGAAAGCTAAAGAATACGCTGACGTAGACACAATAACTTGGATGATATAGCTTCCAGTAGCAGCCAATATGTCTAAAACCGAACTAAAGTTCAGGGTGGAATGGGAAAACGACATACTAATCTTGAAAGGCATAAAACCTGACATGAAATGGCGGGATATACCTTGGAAGAGATTAGAACGTCGTGTGTACAAGCTGCAACACAGGATATATCGAGCCTCGCAACGTGGTGAAATCAGTGTAGTTCGTAGACTTCAAAAAACCTTGTTACGCTCTTGGTCAGCCAAGTGCATAGCGGTAAGAAGGGTAACACAAGACAACCAAGGTAAAAAGACGGCAGGAGTGGATGGAATCAAATCCCTATCCCCAGCAGCACGTCTAGCCCTTGTAAATAAACTCCGACTGCGGTCAAAATCCAAACCTACAAGAAGAGTTTGGATACCAAAATCTAACCCAAAAGAAAAAAGACCCCTCGGAATCCCCACAATAGAAGACCGCGCACTCCAGGCTCTAGTAAAACTTGCGTTAGAACCAGAATGGGAAGCTAGGTTTGAGGAAAATTCTTTTGGATTCCGACCCGGAAGAAGCGCCCATGATGCGATTGAAGCAATATTCAACACAATTAGATACAAACCTAAATATGTGTTGGATGCAGACATTGCTAAATGTGTGCGCCGTGACAGTTAACGCGGTATCCCCAACTAAGTTGGGAAAGACTAAGAAG
>NZ_MTAW01000104.1 GCF_002154725.1 Nostoc sp. 106C
GAACCCTTTCGGCAATTGCTCATGGGGGAAACCCCCAAGACCGCATTGCCTCACCTCGCAACGCCAGTTGCTACAACGGAGGGAACCTCCCTCCGGGTTCACCGCGGGAAACCCGCCTTCAGGGCTGGATTCACCGCAACGCACTGGCTCTCCAACGCACTGGCGCAACTTTCCGCAAAATCTAAAATCCAAAATTGTATTAGCTAGTATGACGGCTTTAACCACAGTGGCAAATTTAAACAATTGTCTATGAGAGCCATACGCACCCGCAGTCAGGAGAAGATTTTGAATCTGTTGAAAACCATCAAGCAAGGAATTTCCGCACAGGAAATTTACGTAGAATTACGTAATCGCAATCAAAATATGGGGTTAGCAACAGTTTATCGCTCCTTGGAAGCCTTAAAATTGGAAGGTATGGTACAAATCAGAACTCTGGCCAATGGTGAAGCCCTTTATAGCCTAGCGCAGCAAGACAGGCACCACCTCACTTGCTTGCAATGTGGTATTTCAATTCCGATTAATCAATGCCCAGTACATAACCTGGAAGACCAGTTGCAAGCCAACCATAAATTTAAAATTTTCTACCACACTCTAGAGTTTTTTGGTTTATGCAACCAATGCCAGATCGATCAGGCTGCTGAAATTAGTCAATAGTCATTTGTCATTGGTTAAGAGGCTTTATTTATTTCTTCCTGATCCACCTACCCTGCGGGAAGCCACCTTCCGGGTATTTACAAGCCGGGAAACCCTTTCGGCAGTTCCTCCTGGAGAAACCACGCCAGTTCCTACAACGGGGGAAACCCCGCTACCCTTCGGGAACGCTTTTAGCGAACGGGTTCGTAGTTGCTTCAATTCGGCAAAGCCGCCCAACACACTGCTCACCGCAACAGACTGGCTCTCTAAGATCGGACTGCCGACGCTCCTACGTCACTACCCTACGGGTGACGCTCGTACCTCGCTACCGCTACGCTAACGCCAGTTCACGCCAGTCGCTTCAAGTCGGCAAAGCCGCCCAACGCGCTGGCTCCTTTATGCCGGGAAACCCGTCCACCGGACTGGCTCACCGCTACGCTAACACCAACGCAGTGGCTCCCCTACCGCAGCGCTATCTCATATTGTCCTCTCTTCTAAACTAGACATGCTTATTATTGAAGCCAGGAATTTCCTGACCCTGTGAGACAATAGAGCGTATGCCCTCTAAGGTTGCAGGAATAGTGCGGGGGTCCATAAACATGACCTTGCTGCTATCGCTTTTACCAATTGTCGCGCCCATATCGATATAACCTAAGGCAACTAGAACTTCTATTGCTTGGTGGGCGTCGGGGTTGGTTTTGAGTTTTTGAGCAATAATTTCTGCTGACTCAGCAATAGCCTGTGCTTTAAGAACTTGTTGCTGACGTTCAGCTTGTGCCTTAAGAACAATCGCTTTTTGTTCAGCTTCGGCCTGCATAATTACGGATTTTTGGCGGGCTTCTGCGTCTAGAATTTGGGCATCAGCTTTACCTCTAGCACTATTAACAGCTGATTCGCGATCGCCTTCCGACGTTAAAATTGATGCTCGTTTGCGCCGTTCTGCTGACATCTGTAATTCCATTGATTCCTGCACCGCCTTAGAGGGAATAATATCTCGCAGTTCTACCCGCGTTACTTTCACACCCCAAGGGTCAGTAGCAATGTCCAAATCCCGCAATAGAAGTTCATTAATTTGAGAACGGGCGGTAAAGGTTTCATCTAATTCTAGTTGTCCCATTTCCGAGCGGATTTGAGTCAATACCAAATTCACCATTGCCGACTGGAGATTTTCTACTTTGTAATAAGCTCTTTCCATATCCATGATCCGCCAGTAAACTACTGCATCAACTGTGATTGAGACGTTGTCACGGGTAATGCACTGTTGTGGCGGAATATCTAAGACTTTTTCTCGGATAGTTTGTTTATAAACAATCTTATCGAGGAAAGGAGTAACAAAGTTTAGCCCTGGTCCTAGTTTTTTGTTGTAGCTACCCAATTTTTCCACCAAGGCCTCATCACCTTGATTAATGACTTTCACTGAACCTGCTAAAGCAGAACCTCCAAGTGCTAAAAACACTAGCAAAAAGAACTGTTCCATTGTGAATCTCCTAAGTTTTTAATATCGAGAGTCAGTGGTAAATGATAAAGATATAGAAGGGAAAGGGATAAGAAAGACAAGGTAGATCAATAATTCAAAATCCAAATTTCAGAATTATGATTCGTGAGTCTTGCCTATTGCTTTTTCACCCTTGAGCCTTGACTTATACCTAAGAATGCAAAAGGTTTTCTGGCATCACAATCAAGGTGGTGCCTTCTCTGCGAACGATATAAACTCTTTGATGGGGTGCGACGCTGAGTTTGTCATCATCACATCTTGCTTGCCAAGAATTTCCTTCGTATAGCACCCGCCCTGTTTTCCCAACAGGAATTTCTGTTAAAGTTTCAGCTGTAATTGCATTTTGGATTTTCGAGTTGCGTCGTCGCGGTTGTGAAAATCTGCGGGAACCCACAACTAGTAATGAGGAAAGCAACAGCCACACTAAAACTTGCAGCCATACACTCCGCAGAACGAATTGAGACAGTAGCGCCACTATAAAAGCGCTAATTCCCATCATGAAAGCGACAAAAGCAGACGGCAAGAACAGTTCCATGAAACATAAAACTGCTCCTGCCAAGAGCCAGATTACGGTATAACTTGGCATAGCGCCATCCTAGACACTACATTTATGTAAATCTCTTTCTCCTAACTAGATCCACCTATAGGCTGGCTGTTTACGGAAAGCCAATTATGGTAGTTTAACCATCAATTTTGATTAACTTCAGTAACAACTTGTAGCTAGAGGTACACGAATCCAGTCTATTCTAGCCTTCAAGTATTTGACAGCTATATTTAATTGAAATTCACGAGTTTATGATTTCTACTCAACAGAGAATTTATTGCATCAATCCAGACTGTACAAACCCAATTAATTCCTTAGGGAGTCGTGTTTGTGCCAATTGTCAAACTTCTTTAGTTCATCGCTATCTGTGGGCAACTGGCTCATCAGCAGCGAAAATTGCACCAGGAACAACGGTGGCAAATAGATATGAGGTAATTAGGCATCAAATTTGGTTGGATACACAACCTGGGTTACTACCTGACATACCTGAAGAATTACCAAAGGAAGTGATTCCTTATTTACGCTTGTATTATGAGCGATTGCACTTGCCTCAAGCTTATGGGTATGTTCGCTCTTTTGAGGGAAGTAGCGATGATATTCTCTTGCTGGAAAACGTACCGATCGCAGAAACTGGAAATATCTACCCAGCGATCGCTAATGCCTGGGAACAAGCAACAGCGGTTAGACAGGTTTACTGGCTATGGCAGATTCTCCAACTTTGGCAACCTTTATTAGAACAGGGAGTTGCTAGCAGTTTACTCATGTTGAACAACCTGCGGGTGCAAGGTTGGTGTGTGCGTCTGTTGGAACTTCACCAGACAACAGAAAGCTTACCTAGTTTGCAAGATTTAGGGGAATCTTGGCAGCCTTTGGTAGCATCTGCCAAAGCACCGATAGCCCAAAGGTTACAGAATATAGTCAAACAGATGTGCACAACTAAAGTTGAGTTTGAGGCAATTTCAGATCAACTCAATGACTTGTTACTTTCATCTGCGGCAGAATTGCCATTAAATCTGGAAGTAGCAGGCGTAACCGATACTGGGACGGTAATGACGCGAAATGAAGACGCTTGCTTCCCTGCTAACTCTGATGACCTAAAAGACTCACTAGTACGAAACTTATCGATTGTTTGCGATGGTATTGGTGGACATCAAGGCGGTGAAGTAGCTAGTCAATTAGCAGTACAGTCGATAAAATTGCAGATCCGTGCCTTATTTGCAGAGTTAGCAGAACAAACGGAACTGATAACGCCAGATTTGTGGCAAGAACAACTAGAAGCTAGCTTGCGGGTAGTAAATAACGTGATTTGTGCCAGTAATGACGCACAAAATCGCCAAGGTAGAGAACGTATGGCTACAACTCTGGTGATGGCATTACAAGTGCCACAACGAGTGCAGGCAAACTCTGCTAAAGGATCGGCAACTACCCATGAACTTTACCTGGCTAGTGTCGGTGATAGCCGTGCTTATTGGATTACTCGTAATTATTGTCAGCTACTGACAGTAGATGATGATGTAGCGGCGCGGGAAGTTCGCTATGCCCGCAATTTCTATCGTCAAGCCCTGATGCGACCAGATGCAACTGCACTAACTCAAGCATTGGGAACAAGAGATGCAGAGTCTTTGCGGATTGGCATCAGGCGGTTCATTTTAGAAGAAGATGGCATATTGTTGCTGTGTTCCGATGGCTTAAGCGACAATAACTGGGTGGAGCAATCATGGCAGAATTACGCACTTGCCGCGTTAAATAGACAACTGGATATAGAAGATGCGGTGCAACGTTGGATTAAATTTGCGAATCAGAAAAATGGTCATGATAATACATCGCTGGTTATGACCCTGTGCAACGTTTCGCGAGAATACTTTGTCTCCTTAACTTATGCACAGCCGCAAGTAGAAATTATCGCAGCGGAAAAAACAGAAGATTTCTCCTTAGCAGAAAGTAGTGTGCCATTATTACTAGATTTAGACATTACAGAAGAACCTACCCCAACTGAGGTCAAACAACCAAGCCGAGGTAGATCTCTAGTGCTGCTTGGAGGATTATTATTGCTTTTGGGTGGTACAACTTTGGGATTATTGGTTTGGTGGCAACTTCAGCCGCAAACATTCCAGCAACTGTGTCGCCAATTTCCACCAGGATTGCAGCAGCTGTGTTCGCAGCAAAAGTAACTAGTTCGATTTTGCTCAGTCGCAACTCTAACGACTCATTTTTGCGGCTTAATCAGCAATTCTAGTCGCCATAGTATCTGGAAATAGAATATCTATCTTGTTGTAGAATTAAACTTGGCGTTAAAGCGCCCATTCAGAGCTAAAGCGGGTTTTCCTTGCCCGTGAGGCCGCTCATCCTCAACAAAAGCGCCTCTGAGACACCCATGAGAGTGGACAAGTGCACTAAGGAGGCAATGAAGGTGTGAATTTCTCACCCACCAGATGCCACCTAAGTAATCCCTGTTTTTAGCAAGCTCATTGTGAGAGTTTGTATAACTGTGGGAGGATGAAAAGTTAACTAAAAATAAAACGATTAGACCTCTTGCTAAAGCACTAGGCGACTATTATTTAATGTCGCTCATTGACCAACAACAAAGCCTGCATGGGCAGGCTTTGTTCGTATAGCAGTTACGGATGCATTCAACAGCCAGTCTGTACATATGAGATGCGAAGCGTGACTGTTGCAAGCAGTCTATTTTTCAAAAAAGCAAGTTCAATGAGGGATGGCTGTGGAGATTGTTGTGGAAAAGGAAAAGCTAGGTGTAAATGTTGTTATGAAAGTTGGCGATCGCGTTCGTGTTAAAGATTCGGTAGTAGTTTACCATCATCCTGAACATCGCGGTCAGGCTTTTGATCTCAAAGGCTCAGAAGGCGAAGTCGTGGCTATTGCCACTCAATGGCAAGGTAGACCTGTGAGTGCTAATCTGCCATTCTTAGTCCAGTTTAGTAAAAAATTTAAAGCCCATCTCCGTGACAATGAGTTAGAAATCATCTAAATATTTTAAGAGCGGCGAAACCAGCGCAGAATATTCAGTTCGCCGCGCATTTTTTCTAGCTCTTGACGGTGGCGTATTGCTGTTGTGTAGTACCACTCACAATGTTGCCGAAATTCTGAGCGCACCCTAACTTCATGATAAAACTGGTGGGTTGTTTGGTAACTGGCAAAGCCTTCTTCAACTTCGCTGGGAGTTGCAGGGATAATATAAGGTAAATTTTTAGACATAATGTCAGGGAGTGCTGAGTCCTGAGAAATTTAAAAATCAAAACTCTGTGACTACTGAAATTATAGCGATTGAAAATTAAAGTTCTAAAACTAAGAGCACTTTGTTATAGCCAACCACGCAAGCTATAAATAAAAAGACCAAGGTACTCTTTTAAAGCGCTAGTAAACTGGTCTAATTTGTCGCTATCAGGTAATAAATTCAATATGGCGGCTTTCGGACTGCTGCCAAGCTCTTGCATTTCGCCTTGGCTGACAAGAAAATCAGTAGGGGCGGGAATAGCTTCAATTCCTTGACGCTGAAAAATTTTGAGCGATCGCGGCATATGCATTGCCGAAGTCACCAACAATACGCGGCGAATGTTACGAGACTGTAAAATTTTATTGACATTTACGGCATTTTGATAGGTGTTGAAAGAATCAGGTTCTTGGACAATCGCCTCAGAGGGTATACCAATAGAGGTGAGAATATCTGCCATATCTGCCGACTCTGGGGCACCACGTCCACGCCAATCGATTCTACCGCCACTCAGGATAATTAGAGGTGCTTTTTGTTGGCGATAGAGTTGAGCGCCATAAATTACGCGATCGCCTTGTTCGCTTAAATCGGCACTCGGTCGAGGCCAAAAAGCTGATTTAGTAGCACCACCCAAAACTACAATGGCTTCTGCATTAGGTATTTGGCTAGTTGCAGTATTTTGCCATTCTAGCGATCGCACCAGCCAGTGAGAAACCCAAGCATTACTGCAAAATAGCAATAAAATTAGCGCTACAGCTATTGCAACTGCTGCCGTGCGCGGTCGTTTCCATAAAGTTATCAATGCCACTACCAAACAGATAGAGGCTAATCCCAACGGGTAAAAAAACAGCGGGAGTAACTTAGAAAGATATAAAAACATACTGAGGATTAGGGACAAACAGGACAAGGTAGACAAATGACCCTTGACCCTTGACTCTTGACCTATTGCCTAATTTTACCGTTGCCAAAATCTAAAATTGATACCTCCAGTTGTACGGCGGAAACGCCGAGTTGTTTTTCTTCTTCGCTTGATGGTGTTTCTGTCACTAGATTTTTCTCCTTCAGTCTCTTCTGTGGGTTCAAGTGGCAACTGAGTTCTAGCTTCTTCCTTACTTCCCCACCAAGCGATCATCCAGCCTCCACCTAAAGCACCTAGTGCCCCTAATAAAATACTCATGGGTGCTGGATAGCCTAACCAACTAAAGCCGATCAAGAACAATAACCAATATTTCAATGCTGCATCGATGCCATCAGAAGAGGCTACAGACTGGGGCTGGGCATTACTCTTGCTGGCTGCGGTGATCCAACCTAAGGTGAAGCCGCCCATGATACCAAGGAAGATGCTCAGGGCTAGTGAGGACCCTGTCATGGACAATACAAGGGTTAAAATTAACCCAAATATCAGTTGCGATAGGAAGTTTGGCGAAAAATTTAAAAAGTCTTTTTTTTGTGCCATGAGGTAAACAAGGCTATTAGGGAATTATTGCTTTTAATTGTGCCTGTTGTGGCTGAGTTGTATCCAAAATCTTAACGTAGGGTTTTTCCGTATCGCTAAATTGTTCAAATTGTTTAAGTTGGGATGCCAATAGATCGGCAGTTGCATCAGCGATATCCCCAGTACGTTTATGAAGACGCTCTTGTACAACTTCTAGAGGTGCTGTGCATTGAACAATTTGCAGGGGTATTTGATGCTTTTCAGCTTGGGTAATTGCTTCTTGGCGTAAATTTTGTCGGTCATATTTAGCATCCAAAATTACGGAAAAACCTTGCTTAGCAAGTATAATTCCTAATTCCAGCAGTCGTGTATAAGTTTTCTGCGTCATCTCTGGTGTATATATTTCATCACCACCCCGTTCTAATAAGGGAATTCCCGCCAAATGTTTTCTCACTGCATCTGAGCGAATGTGGATTGCTCCTAGTTGACGGGCTAAATATCGTGCTGTTGTACTTTTGCCAGAGCCAGATAAACCCGACATTAAAATCAATTGCCCTTGTTTGGGTTTAGTGTACTCCCAAGCTAGTTTGTAATACTTTGCTGCCGTTTTTGCGGCATCTTCCTTTACCGCCACTGGTACGCCAGGATCGTCTAACAAAAACGAGGTCACCTTTGCGCGTACATATGATTGACGGATTAAATATATGGGTAATACCTGTAACCCTTCCCAATCACCAGTCTGCTCTACGTAGGTATTCAAATAGGCATTACTGAGGTCTTTTCGCTGCTGTGCTTCTAGATCCATTACTGCATAAGCGATATCGAACATGACATCGACAAAGCGAAACGGTTCATTAAATTCAATGCAATCGAACAGCATGATTTTGTCATGCCACAGAGCAATATTTCTTAAATGTAAATCTCCATGACATTCGCGGATGTAGCTATTTTGAATTCTGCTGGCAAATAAATCTGGGCGTTCTACAAAAAACTGCTCAGTGTAGGCTTTAGTTTCGTCAAACTGTACCTGCGTCTGAGGACCACCAATATATTTCTGGGTTTGCTCATAATTTTCGTCAAAGGCAGCTCTAACTTGCGGGACTTCACCAAAACTCCGAATATAATCATTTGTCTCAGTTTTGGCATGGTATTGAGCTACAACCTGTCCCAATTCTTCCAGACGTGCCTCATTTAACTTACCTTGTTCAAATAGAGCACTCAACAAAGCTTCTTGGGGAAACTGGCGCATCTTCAGCACATATTCTACAGGTTCTCCCGTTCCCCCTAGATGATATTGTTTCCCTACTAGAGTTATAGGTAACACTTCCAAATACAGTTCCCCAGCACCTCGCTGATTCAATCGCAATTCTTCATGACAAAAATGCTGCCGCTTTTCTAAGGTTGAGTAGTCTAAAAAGCCAAAATTGACAGGCTTTTTCAGTTTATAAACATAATCACCCGTGAGTAGTACATAGGAAACGTGAGTTTGAATCAGTTGAATGGGTTCTAGGACTGTATGAGGATAAAATCCAGGCTGTAACATTTGCTGAATTAACGCTGGAATAGTAGCTTCTGTCATATTTATGATTTAGAATTTTTAACCACAGGTGGAGAGAAGTCTGAGCGCAGGAAGTCTCCGCGCAGAACTTCGGAGCAGATAAACGCAGATAATTATCTCAAATCAGCGGCGTTTATCGGTATTTGTAATTTTGGCTTTTGATATTTACGCTGATAGCTTAACAAAAAACCAGGGTATTACCCCTGGCATCATCAGTAGTTATCACAAAGTTTAAGTAGAAAAAAAATCAACTATCTTACGCAACTAGTCTTTGGTAGCAGCAAAAAAGCTGACGTGGTAAGTCGTACCCTTTGCAGGATGGGACTGAACTTCCCGAACTACAGTTTTACCACTCCACTCGATTTCAGGAATGTTAAGTTCAACTTCTGTCTTGTTGACAATAGCGTGTTTGAGCAGGCGCTCAACGGTTTTCGCATCAACTACGAGAGAAATTGATTCGGCACCTTTGTGGCCGTACAAATTGGCAGGGATTAATCCAGAACGGCGCAAAGCGTTTGCCTTGCTACCTTCTGGTCGCTTTTTAGATTCGACTGTCAGGGTCATACAAGTTGTTAGTTGTTAGTTGTCAGTTGTTAGTTGCTTCAGCACTAATGACTAGCGCTAGGCGCTGAGTAAGGAGACGGGAGTGCCGTCAGCTTGCAACAAAGCACGTTTGGGCCCGTGAATTGGGTCTTCTACAATTATGGTTTGATCGCGGCTAGCTCCTAAGGAGACGATCGCGATCGGGACTTCCATCAATTCTGCTAAGAATTTGAGATAGTCCAGAGCTTGCTGTGGCAAGTCTTCCAGTGTGCGGCAGTTACTTGTGGATACTTGCCAACCTGGTAAGGTTTTGTAGATGGGACGACACCGGGCAAATTGACGCGCACTGGTGGGGAAGTGTTCGCAGCGTTCGCCATCTATTTCGTAGGCGATACAAACTTTGATTTCCTCAAGTTCATCGAGGACATCTAGTTTGGTGATTGCTATACAGTCCATGCCGTTAATCCGGACGGCATAGCGACCGATTACAGCATCAAACCAGCCGCAGCGACGCTTCCTGCCAGTAGTTGTACCAAATTCAGCACCGCGATCGCACAACAATTCTCCCAATTCACCTTGTAGTTCGGTTGGAAAAGGTCCTTCACCAACTCGCGTTGTGTAAGCTTTCGACACCCCAATTACCCGGTCAATCATTGTCGGTCCTAATCCGGTGCCAACGCAAGCCCCCCCTGCTACTGGATTCGAGGAGGTAACATAGGGATAAGTGCCATGATCTAGGTCGAGGAGCGTCCCTTGTGCGCCTTCAAACAAAATATTTCGCCGCCGTAGAATCGCATCGTAGATTTTGAGCGAACTATCGACAACGTAAGGTTTTAAACGTTCTGCATACCCCAGATATTCTTCAATCACCTCTTCTGGGTCGAGAGGTGGCAAGTTGTAAAGCTTTTCTAAAATTGCGTTTTTATAATTAATCGTCCACTCTAACTGGTCACGTAACCCCTGTGGGTCCATCAAGTCTAAAACTCTGATGCCTGTACGCTCTGATTTATCAGCGTACGTGGGACCTATACCTCGACCAGTAGTGCCAATTTTGTGACTTCCCCGTCGCTCCTCCGATGCCTGGTCGATCAATCGATGGTAAGGCATGGTGACGTGGGCCGTCTCAGAAATTAGCAGATTATTAGTAGAAATATTTAATTTTTCTAGTTGATCGAGTTCTGCTATCAAAACTTTCGGATCTATAACTGTACCACAGCCGATAATGCATTCGGTATCTGGATACAAAATACCAGAGGGAATCAAATGTAGCTTAAAGGTTTGGCCTTTAACTACAATTGTGTGTCCAGCGTTGACACCCCCTTGGTAACGTACAACAACATCTGCGGAGCGGCTGAGTAAGTCAGTTATTTTACCTTTTCCTTCATCGCCCCACTGGGCACCTATGACAATGACGTTAGCCAAGCTTTTATTTTATAGAGGTAAAGTTTCCACAAACAATTATTATCAACATATTCTGTTACTTATGTCAAGAATATTAGAACATATTTATTGAAACAAATTCTTCAGCAAGCTAAAACTAACTAAGTCAGGGGCTAGCTATGATGAGTGCATACTTACGCATGAGGTTAGTCCAGAGTCAATCGAAAAAAGTCAAGAATAAATCTGGACTTATAAGCATTAATTGCCTCAACAAAATTAAAGTGCAAGATCTAAACGCATTTACTGATGAAATTTAATCATGAATTTGCTCGGTAAAAAGTTATGTAATTTGATTATTAGTACAGATGTATTTTCAATTAAATGTGTTGTCGAAAAGCACATTCATCGATGCAACCGTACTGATTACATAACTGCATTTGATTTTTAATCTTTAATTTTAGCGAATAGGGGACACCTGCATCCTAAAGGGCGATCGCATGATGAAATGATCTAAATTCTGATGCGGGATGAAAAAAATCAACCAAAATCTATCCTCAGTACCAGCAGCAAATTAGTGTAGTGTTGCTGGATATGATGATGCCAGCGATGGATGGTGCGATCGCTATTAATGCCGATGTCAAAATTATTATCATTAGCGGACTGTGATCAAATCAAAATAAAAGAGAAGCGGCTAACATGGGTGTAAGAGTATTTTTATCCAAACCCTGCACTGTCAAAGAGTTATTGTAAACAATTAGTCAAATAAAAGTTTTGAGTAGCGAGTCATGAGTACCAAGTTGAAAATCAAGCAGTTATGCGTGAACAAGGAACAAATGACTCAGTGCTGAAATTGCTCAACGATATAAATTAACAATAGTTTTACGAATATTCCTACAGATAGAGATTTTTTTTCGCTATCTTATTGTTAAGATTATTAAAATTTTTCCCGAAAACACCACTATGGCTTTATACGCTGAATTGCATCGGCATCTGGGCGGTTCGGTTGTACCTCGTGTGTTATGGCGATATTTCGAGAGACATGCATCGGAGTTAATTTCCCGATTTGCAGACTATCCAGAATTTGAAGACTTTTACACAAGGCCGCGCAACACTCTAGATGAGTATCTAGAATTGCATACCCTAGTAGAAAGTGTGCAGACTGTAGAGACTTTGCCTTATTTTATCTATCGCTTGCTACGGGGTGCTTATATATTTGAGAATTTAGCTTATTTGGAACTGCGCTACACTCCCTATCTCCGTACACCTGAACATCTGAGTCAATCCGAAAGAATTGATAAGATGGCAGAAATTGTAGAAGTTGTTGGACGAGCTAGTCAGTTGGAAGAATATCCGATTGTAACTAGCCAAATTCTCTGTATGCACTCGCGCCTACCTTATGAGGTAAATAAGGCAATTATTGATTTAGCGGCGCAAAGCAAACAGTATGTCTGTGCGGTAGACATCGCTGGGGGTGATAGCTACTACGCCGAGCGTATGGAAGAATGGATTGACCTATATGATTATGCTTGCTCCCTAGGTATTAACACTACAGGACATGTTTACGAAACCACAGCAGGTTGTTACACCCAACTTTTACCTTATCTAAAGCGGATTGGTCACGGAATTCAAATTCCGCTGTTGCATCCTGAGTTACTCCCAGATGTAGCTAAAAGGGGACAGTGTTTGGAGGTTTGCCCTACAACTTACCTAAAAACAGGTACTTTACAAGATATACGTCAACTCAAATTAGTTTTTGACAGATGTTTTGAAACTGGGGTAGACATTGCTATCTGTACTGATAATGCTGGTTTGCACAATGTGCGTCTGCCATTTGAATATGAAAATCTTTTGACATACGACATTATTAACTTTAAACAGTTGCAAGCTTGTCAGGACGCAGCCTTCCGTCATGCTTTTGCTTGGCCTTACGGCGAACGTCCTGCATCTCTGTTGAATGGATTGTTGAAACCTGAACCGCCGAAAGTTTTGGCAATGAAAGATTAATCAGTTAGAGTGTTCCAAACAATAAATGATCCAAAACCTGTCATTGCGAATGAAGCAAAGCGGAATAAAGCAATCGCAGAGTTTGAGATTGCTTCGCTACACTCCGTTTCGCTCGCAATGACAATTGGGCATTTTTTTACTTGGAGTACTCTTACTTGTGGGAAACTGGTTGAGTTAAGGGTCAACACCCTTACGCAAAATTCAAAATTATCAAGCCACCTAAAACACCGATGCAGTAATATCAAAATCCAAACGTTAGGTGGGATGGGGGAGTGTGAGAAGAGGGGGAGGCTTAATATTTCATTCTCCCCACACCTCCCACACTTAAGTCTCCCTCTCAATTGATGATTGCTCTCGATTACTGAATTGATGCTCTAGATTTATCTAGGTGGCTTGAATAATACTGTTATTTAACACATTCAATACCAACTATGGGCATACAGTCAAGGAAATCCTGCCAAAACTCTTGACCAAATTCTGCCACCCATCAGGGGAGACTATTGGTTTTTGCCAGCGAACCTCTTTAAAACCTACGCTGCGTAAAGCCCATTCATAAGTAGCTGTGCCGAGGTAATAATTATCAAAACTGAATTGCTGCTTGCTATCAGAGATTGTGAATGTGTATTTTATCGGCGTGCCTTCTATTAATGGTGAGGTTATGCTTTTGATAAATCCATACTTTTCAGTTGAGAGATAGGACTCAAGGGGTTGGGAGTCATTGTTATTAATGGTGACGAAACGACCGCCTGGTTTCAGGTTGGCAAATATGCTCTGACTTATTTTGAGTAATTGTTCTCTGCTTTGGGCGTAATTCAGTAGATAGGAAGCCACCACCAGATCAAAGCTACCAATTTTACCCAGTTCAAATACATCACCAACAATATATTCAATATTTTGGTGTTCTCTGGCTTCTTCAAGTCTTGCCAGTTCAATCATTTTTTCGGAAATTTCGACACCTATCACCTGATCTGCATCTAGGAGTTTGAATTGTCTGGTATAAAATCCTTCTCCACAGCCCAAATCTAGAAGTGATTTGCCTACAATATTCCCAAGCAGATGAAAGTATGTATATGCTTCAATATGCAGCCGAAACGGCAATTGTTTGGATTTTTTATACTGCTGGGCTATGGAGTCATAATAAGTTGTCATTTTTTTACTCCACTAACAGGCGTGATGTTCAAGAGCGAGTTTCTAAAACTAACTCAACATCTATAGCAGTGCTATTAATTCTCAACACCGTGCTTCGTATTGCCCTATAAATTGCAAGAATAACAATTGCCGGACGTAAAAAATTGAAAATCTATAATAATCGTAAATCTAAATTTCTAGTTTCATTTAATGCTTAGAAAAAACTGTACTGCACACCGTGCAGTACACAGAAACCAAACAATATTAACAAACAATAATTAAGCACCAATACCTTCTGTAGCACCACCGATGGCTTTCCAGCCAGCAAGACCACCTTGGATTGGTGAAACTTCAGCAAACCCAGCAGCCTTTAATGTTTGGGCAGCACTTGCTGATTGTTCATCATTTGTGCCATAAACATAGATATGGCGTTCTGTGTGCAAAGAGGATTTAGCTCTTTTTGCTAGTTCATCCAAGGGGAAGGGAATTGCTCCACTAATATGACCTTGGTTGTAGGTTTGGCGATCGCGCACATCAATAATTGTAAAAGCTGGGTGCCCCCATTCTAAACGTAGCTTTAGATCGTGGGCATCAGTTACTAAATTGGTACTCATCGGCTTTTTCCGCTTATATCCATAAAAGCAATCTATCAAAGATCTAATTTCGATCGATATTTCTTTACAATTAATAAAAATTTCTTTTGAACGGGAAACAAAATTGCTTATTCTATTCAGTGGTTGGCTGTTCGCCTACACTGTAATTTATGACATCTACTATTCACGCTTTACCAACAGAGGTCGTATATCTAATTACAGCTGGAGAGGTCATCGACTCTTTAGCTTCTGTCGTGCGCGAATTGGTAGAAAATTCCCTTGATGCAGGCGCAACGAGAATTGTAGTTTCTTTGTGTCCCCAGCAGTGGCGAGTAAGCGTAGCAGACAACGGTTGCGGAATGAACCTAGATGACTTGCAAAAAGCCGCAGCAACTCACAGCACCAGTAAGATTTATAGTTGTGCAGATTTATGGAAAATTAGCAGTTTAGGGTTTCGTGGAGAAGCACTCCACAGTTTGACAAATTTAGCAAATTTGGAGATTTTGAGTCGTCCTGCAAATGAGAATTTCGGATGGCGAGTTAGTTATAGTGATTGCGGGAAAGTTAACCAGGTAGAAATAACTGCGATCGCTCCTGGTACAGTGGTGACAGTCTCGAATTTATTTGCCAATTGTGCAGCACGTCGTCAGGGTTTACCTCCAGTAGCACAGCAAATGAAAGCCGTACAAGCCACAATTCAACAAATTGCGCTGTGTCATCCTCACGTTACTTGGCAAATTCGGCAAAATGACCGCGAATGGTTCACCATTTATCCAGCTACATCGATTAAACAATTACTACCGCAGTTTCTACCTCAAGTTAAAGAAGCTGACTTACAGCAAATTCAACTAAAATTACCCAAACCTCCCAACTCAGAACTGACAACTCACGACTCAGCAATGACTTTGGTGGTAGGATTACCCGACCGCTGCCATCGTCATCGTCCAGATTGGGTACGTGTAGCGATTAACGGCCGGATGGTCAAAACACCCGAACTTGAGCAAACAATTCTGACAGCATTTCATCGGACATTACCACGCGATCGCTATCCAGTTTGTTTATTACATCTTGTCATTTCTCCCGATCAAATAAACTGGAATCGCAACCCAGCAAAAACAGAAATTTACCTCAACGAAGTTAATTATTGGCAAGAACAAGTTACCCAAGGAATTGAGCAAGCACTCCGTCTCAGTTCAGCCAATATTAAAGAAGCAGTTCATATAACGCGAGTGAGTAAATTACTTAAAGCCGCAGAAGCTAAAGGCGGTTACAATTTCAATCCGAAACATCCCAATGAAGGCGATAAAAATCAGCACTCAGGACTTAGCAATCCTTACTCTTTAAAAGCGGTTGCTCAAGTTAGCAACACTTATATTGTTGTGGAACATCCTGAGGGAATGTGGCTAGTAGAACAGCACATTGCCCATGAGCGAGTTTTATACGAGCAAATATGCGATAACTGGCAACTTATCCCCGTCGAACCGGCAATAATTCTCTATCAACTATCCCCAAAACAAGTAGCACAATTACAACGCATCGGTTTAGATATAGAAACCTTTGGTGAACAACTTTGGGCAGTCCGGAATGTACCTGCAATGTTGCAGCAACGAGAAGACTGTGCCGACGCAATTTTAGAACTAAGTTTAGGTGGTGATTTACAAGCAGCACAAGTAGCTGTTGCTTGTCGCAGTGCGATTCGTAATGGTACACCGATGGATTTGCCAGAAATGCAAACACTTTTAGATCAATGGCAACGCACTCGCAACCCCCGCACCTGTCCTCATGGAAGACCAATCTATTTATCATTAGAAGAATCTGCTTTAGCGCGATTTTTCCGGCGTAATTGGGTGATTGGAAAAAGTCATGGGATTTGATTTTTATAACCAGAAATTTTTAGTCTATTAGTGGGCGCTCTTAAAATAAGATAATCTGAGCAAATTGCCAGGCAGCTGAGGTGGAAAAGTGTGTGATTCAAATAATCCAAGCGAAGTTATTGAAAGCTTTCATGTGCTGATTGAAGGGCTACAACAATGGACACAAAATCAACAATTGGTGGAAAAGGCATTTGCTGGCTATCAAGATTGGTTATTTAGACGAGGACAGAGTTTAGTAGGTGCGGCTAAAGACAATATACAAGCAGATTTTCTAGAGCAGTACCTTATATTTCGTACTAATTCAAAAATAACTTCCCCCCGTATTATTACAAGGCTTTCGCTTTCACTTTGGTCTGGTGAGTGCGGAGTTGGAAAATTTGACCTCATAACAAAGGTTGATGGATCTACAGATAGCACTATGATTGTGCTAGATATGGAAACCTTAAGAGAAATGACTCCTCCTGGATCTGTACCAAAAAGTGGAATGACAACATATATATCCTGTGATTAGCGCCGCATAAACATCGAATGGAGGCGACGGAAGGATTTATCTGAGATTGCCGATCTAGAGGTGTTAAGTTACGCTTAAACCAGCGATCGAAAAACAATTGAGCAGGCGATTTCAGCTTGAGACTTTTCTGAAAAAACCTGGTATTGATTTAAAATTCTACTTCTTGAAAATAACAAGCGATTACACAATATTTAAACTCAACTAGTTTTTGATTGGGTGCGTAGGAGCGATCGTAAACTTAAGACAACGCACTCAACGTCACCCTATGGATTGGCAATCTCGAATCACGATTGATGCTAATATCCTGGTCGGCAAACCCATTATCAAAGGCACTCGCCTTGCTGTGGAGTTTATTATCGACCTGCTTGCTCAAGGCTGGACAAACGACGAAATTCTCCGCAATTACCCTGGTATCACTCTTGAAGATATTCAAGCGTGCCTCAGCTATGCCAGCGCCACCCTTAAAGCAGAAAAAGTTTACGCCTTTCCTGCATAGCTCATGCGCTTTCTTGCCAACGAGAACTTTCCCAGAGATGCTGTAGAAGCCCTACGACAGCAGGGGCACGATGTCGTTTGGATTCGCACTGATGCGCCTGGGATTGCAGATCCAGAGGTGTTGAACCGCGCTCAAACAGACGATCGCATTCTGCTAACCTTCGACAAGGACTTTGGTGAACTTGCCTTTCGTTCACAGTTACCTGCTACCAGTGGAATTATCCTGTTTCGGATTAAAGCTCCCTCTGGTGCAGTTGTGGCTCAAAAAGTTGCTACTGCGATCGCATCCCGAAATGATTGGGCAGGTCATTTCAGCGTGATTGAAGACGATCGCATCCGCATGAGACTCCTGTGAAAACACCTGCTATTGATTTAGAATCCTACTTCTTGAAAAGAACAAGCGATCGCTAACTCAATGTATCCTGCGATCGCATCCCGAAACTATTAAGCAGGTGATTTCGGTGTGAGACTTTTATGAAAACACCTACTATTGATTTAAAATCCTACTTCTTGAAAAGAACAGGCGATCGCTAATTCAGCGTGTTCTTTTAGCGTATCTCGCTCGAGAGTATGAACCAGATACTGGGGAGTGACAGCAAGTAGTTTATCGATTCTGTTCCTAGCTGCTGCTACTACTGATTCATCAAGGCTACCATTACTGAGAGAATCCGCAAAATCTTTAGCGATGTGATAGGTACGTTCCAGAGATGATGAATTAATGTTACGCGAGACAATAAACAAATCGCAGCCAGCATGAATTGCCCGCGCCACTGTACCTTTGTGGGTAAACATATCTGATACTGCTTTCATATCTAGGTCATCAGATACCACTACTCCCTGAAAACCCAGTTCTTCCCGCAGTATGGCGTTGAGAATGCCTTGGGAAAGAGTTGCTGGCACATCAGGATCTATTTTAGGAAACAGGATATGGGCCGTCATAATCAAAGGCACCTGTTCTGCAATTAAAGCTTTGAAGGGTATAAGTTCTCGATTTCGCAGATCTTCTGTAGACAGATGCAGTACTGGTAGTTCTAGATGGGAGTCCTGGCTGGTGTCACCATGTCCAGGGAAGTGCTTGGCACATCCAAGAATTCCTGACTCTTGAAGTCCGAGGTAGTATTCCCGCACTGCTTTGGCAGCAGTTTCGGGAGTCGTACCAAAGGCGCGAGGGCCAATGACAGGATTTTGGGGATTAGAATAAATATCTGCTACAGGTGCCCAGGATATATTTATTCCCAGAGACTTGAGTTCTACTGCTGTGGCTTTTGCTACCTGACGCGATCGCGATTGCAACAGTGAGGCATGAGGAAAACGAGTAATTGGTAAAGGTGTACGCACGACCCGACCGCCTTCATGGTCTAGGGTAAAAAACATGGAATCGCGTTCGGCGTATTGTCGTATCTGGTCGATCAACTCTCTAAAAGTTTGCAACCAAATTTCATAGGAAGTGCCATCCAAAAAGTTCTTCGCGAAAAAGATTACCCCTATCGGTTGTAATTCACTAAGTGCCCGTTTATCGTCGTCACTTAATGTCGTGCCGGAAACACCGAGAATTAAATGATGCCCAAAGCCCTGGAGATGCTGCGTTACTGACATAACGTTTTACCTGTGGCTATCTATTCAATAGCATTTAATTTCTGATACCAGAGGTATGGTAATTGCTAGTAGCTATTTATGCAATCAGCTATTAGCAATCAGCCATGAGTAATTAGCAATAATCAAGACTCGATTAAAAGTCAGAGACTAATGCCAGTTGTTTGGCAGGTTTGGGTTTTCCAGTTTTGGGGTTGGAAGCTTTCAAGGTCATTTTGGGTTTACTACTTTGCAAAATCACGGCTTCATAGGGCACTACCCCAGCAATTTCGCTATCGAGACAACGCGCTGCTGCTTGTGATAGATCTAAGCTTCGAGGTGGAATATAAGGACCGCGATCGTTCACTCGCACAATTACAGCTTTTCTTGTTTTTAAATTTGTCACCTGCAAATAAGTATTAAAGGGCAGGGATTTATGGGCTACTGTCAATTCATTTTGGTTGTATATCTCGCCGTTTGCTGTTAAACGTCCATGAAAATAGCCTCCATACCAAGAAGCTAACCCAGATATTTTGCTTGGAGAAGGGGTGACACCATACATTTCTCTCTGCCCTTCTACGAGTGTCAGCTTTGGTGCTTTGAATGCGGAACGCAGATTATTAATCCAATCAATTGCTAATAATTCACCACTTCTATGGAATCGTTGAGAAATCTGTTTTTCAATTCCCCATAAAAAGCGATTACCTGCCATTAACGCAGGTATACCATCTACTAAAGCAGGCCGTAATTGATGAGCATCTAAGTTGGGTGACTTAACTAAGGGCATTAAGCGTTGTTGCATTGACTTTGCAGCAATTTCTGTGGGCAAAGTCGCAACTGGACGGTTATTTACCCAGACTTCATAGTTCGCTCGACCTCTATGAACAACCAATACTGGCAAGGAAGCAGACATAAAATTCTGCTCAACAGGATTAGCAAAGCGAAAGAAATCTTGCAGCGATCGCAGGATTTTATTCGGTAAAAAATCTCGATTTAAAGAGCCAGAGTTAATTATTCTTCCAGAAGACAACCCGCTAGATGTTTGTAAAATAGGTTGTTTTGATCCTATCTCTTCATCAAAACTACAAACCTGTTTTTTGCTATTTTTAACCGCTGTTTCCTTAGCATTTGGCGGTTGCTCTAGATTTGTTTTGTTTTCACTCTTTCCCCAATCTATTCTTAAGAATCTTGTAGGTAGTAACGTCGTGCTCCAAACATTTATCGACTGTTTAGGTTGCACAAACAATGGGCGATGCCTACTTACAAATTTTCCCAGATTGGCTGAAACTTTTGTTGGTAATACATTTGCTGTAATACTTGGTGGTAAGTTGTTGCTAAATGACAAAAAAGAACTAATCCAAGATGTCATGCAAAAAAATTCAAACAATATCATGTCGGTTTAATGTCCAAGTAACTGCACAATTCAACAGTGCACCCCTGGTTTTGCTAAACAACATTTTTTGGCTACGAAATTAAAATTTTATTCTTTGAAACAGAAAAAAATCAGAAGATTTTTTTGGCAAAACACTGAGCGATCCCCAGCAGGGATCATCATATCTTGTTGTCAGTAAATAGACAAATAAAAGTTTTAGATATTGTTTTGAATTATTAGCCTGTTTTAAATTTAAATTTTTTATAATTCACTTTCATCCCACAGAAAAAACGCATAATTATTTATTTAACAACAGCAAAAATACTTAAATATAAAATAAAAAAGTATTAATTTTTACGTAAAATATTTTATTTATAAAAATAAAATACACCCATAAGTGACCAGTAATCTTCACCAAATGGGAAATTTAGCGTGAAAACAAATTTCAGTAAATTGGTAAAAAATCAATCCAGGGTGTCTACACAACAAAGTAAGAGACTCAAATTAAAAGCTTTTAATTTTTAAATATGAGTTGCTTTAAATAAAAATAATCTGATTGAGTGAGACTTTTGGGATGAATCGGGTATAGCGAAAGACTTAAAACTAGTAGTGCTAAATAGTGATTTCACAGCCTATTTAAAAGTTTTTTTGGGAAGCGATCGCACAATCGCTGCGAAATGTAACAGATTGCAACGTATAATGAGAACGGCAAAATGACTAAGAAATCTTGAAGAGCAGTAGGGTTAAATGCGAGTAGCGATCGCGGGAGCGGGTCTAGCAGGACTTTCCTGCGCAAAATATCTCACAGACGCGGGTCATACTCCCATTGTCTTGGAACGCCGAGACGTACTGGGAGGTAAAGTGGCAGCGTGGCAAGATGCTGACGGAGACTGGTACGAAACAGGTCTGCACATATTTTTTGGGGCATACCCCAATATTTTGCAGCTATTCAAAGAACTAGGAATTGAAGAGCGTTTGCAGTGGAAAGAACACACCATGATCTTCAACCAGCCCGATGCGCCAGGCACATACAGCCGCTTTGATTTCCCCGATTTGCCAGCACCCTTAAATGGCATAGTGGCAATCTTGGGAAACAACGATATGCTCACCTGGCCAGAAAAAATTCGTTTTGGACTGGGTTTGTTACCAGCAATGGTGCAAGGGCAGAAGTATGTAGAGGAAATGGACAAATACTCTTGGACGGAATGGCTGCAAAAGCAAAACATTCCCCTACGAGTGGAAAAAGAAGTTTTTATTGCCATGTCTAAGGCATTGAACTTCATTGGCCCAGAAGAAATTTCCGCTACCATCCTGCTAACAGCCCTTAATCGCTTCCTCCAGGAGAAGAAAGGCTCAACAATGGCTTTTCTTGATGGTTCACCAACTGAGCGATTGTGTCAGCCGATAGTAGATCACATCACCGAACGCGGTGGGGAAGTTAGATTAAATGCCCCCTTAAAAGAAATTTTGCTCAACGGAGATGGCACCGTACGGGGATTCTTGCTCCGGGGATTGAATGGAGCAGAAGATGAAGTTTTAACAGCAGATCTGTACGTATCTGCCATGCCCGTTGACCCTTTAAAGGTAATGCTGCCAGCACCTTGGAAGCAAATGGAGTTTTTCCAGCAGCTAGAAGGACTAGAAGGAGTGCCAGTAATTAACCTCCATCTATGGTTTGATCGTAAACTCACAGAAATTGACCACTTACTATTTTCGCGATCGCCCCTCCTCAGCGTTTATGCTGATATGAGTAATACCTGCCGTGGATATGCTAACCCCGATCGCTCAATGCTGGAATTAGTTCTAGCACCGGCAAAAGATTGGATCGCCAAATCCGATGAGGAAATAGTCGATGCAACCCTTGCTGAACTAGAAAAACTCTTCCCCGACCATTTTGGCGGAGATAATCCAGCAAAGTTGCTGAAATATCATGTGGTAAAAACGCCGCGTTCAGTTTACAAAGCGACTCCTGGTCGTCAACAGCACCGTCCCTCGCAGAAAACCCCCATTGCCAACTTCTATCTCACAGGGGATTACACCATGCAACGCTATTTAGCCAGTATGGAAGGGGCCGTACTTTCTGGTAAGCTGACAGCGCAGGCGATCTCTGAAGCACTCCCGGTGGCAAATGCCTCAAACCTGCAAACGCTAACTCGATCGCCCGCAACGAATGCTGCAACTGCCTGATTCACCCCCGCGCATGAAAACGCTGGTCTCTGTAGACGATTCCTACAAACTTTGTCGGCAACTAATCGCCAAGTATTCCGCGACTTTTTACCTCAGCACTTTGCTCCTGAGTAAAGAAAAGCGTCCCGCTGTTTGGGCAATTTATGCTTGGTGTCGCCGTACAGATGAACTGGTAGATGGCCCTGGATCTGCTATGACCACACCAGAAACCCTAGACTTATGGGAGCAGCAGCTAGAATCAATTTTTTCTGGCAACCCAGCAGAAAATTTTGATGTAGCTTTAGCGGATACTGTCCAACGCTTTCCAATAGACATTCAGCCATTTCGGGATATGATTGCCGGTCAGCGGATGGACTTATACCGTAGTCGTTATGAAACTTTTGAGGAGTTATACCTCTACTGTTACCGTGTCGCTGGTACTGTAGGCTTAATGTCTACGGCAGTTATGGGGTTGGAGAATACCAGAAATACGGCTCCGTGGAATCGTGAACAACAGCCTTATATTCCTGTGAAAGAAGAAATTGCCTTGGGAATTGCCAAGCAACTTACCAATATCTTGAGAGATGTCGGAGAAGATGCGCGGCGAGGGAGAATTTATATTCCTTTAGACGATTTGGCACGATTTGGCTACACCGAACAAGACTTATTCAAAGGTGTGGTAGATGATCGCTGGCGTTCTTTAATGCACTTTCAAATTACAAGGGCCAGAGACTTTTACCGCAAGGCAGAAAAAGGAATTTCCTACCTATCTGCTGATGCCCGTTGGCCTGTATGGGCAGCCTTGATGCATTATAGTCAAATCTTAAATGTCATTGAACGCAACGATTACAATGTGTTCACTCAGCGTGCTTACGTCCCCCAGTGGAAAAAATTGCGTACTTTACCACTGGCTTGGATGCGATCGCAAGTCCTATGAAGTTTAGTCAATAGTCACGAGTTAATAGGCCAAAGTCAATAGTTCCAGAGCTTTTGACCAATGACTACTGACTACTGACTACTGACTAAAAGATGTTTGACTTCTCTGAATCTATCTGCTATCATTGTTATTCGTGACCCAGGAGAGGTGGCTGAGTGGTCGAAAGCGGCAGATTGCTAATCTGTTGTACGGCAGGCAACTCCGTACCGAGGGTTCGAATCCCTCCCTCTCCGTTTTCCAAGATTTAAAATATCAACGAATATTCTATTTTTAGAGTTAGGTATTAATTTAGGTGTAGATCCTTCTATATCTTCAGGGGGATGATATTATTTATCCTTTGGAGTCTGTTAAGATCGACCTAACCTGAAAATATAGTTAAAGTCTTACTTTCAGGCTCCTAAAGATTAGAGGAGTGAAAGTAATTTATGCAAAGAATTAGTACTGCCTTAGCCTTAAGTGTGGCTACCCTAGCAGCAGGTTTCTTTTTAGGGGCTTGTAGTGATAGTGCTACTAACGCGAATAACACAGGTAACACTCAAAGTTCTGCCACCCCGGCAGCTAACTCAACTACCACAAGCAGCAATGCTAAGGGGTTGAAAATTGGCTCCTTGCTACCAACAACTGGCGACTTAGCATCTATCGGGCAACAGATGGTGGGTTCAGTTCCCCTACTCGTTGACACAGTTAATGCTTGTGGTGGAGTTAACGGTGAACCAGTGACCTTAGTACCAGTAGACGATCAAACAGATCCTAAAGCAGGCGCAGCTGGTATGACCAAACTAGCGACCTTAGATAAGGTTGCTGGTGTAGTGGGTTCTTTTGCCAGTAGTGTTTCCACTGCCGCTGTCTCTGTTGCCACACCAAATAAAGTGATGCTGGTTTCTCCAGGTAGTACCAGCCCTGTATTTACCGAAAAGGCTCAAAAAGGTGACTTTAAAGGCTTTTGGGCGCGTACTGCTCCCCCAGATACCTACCAAGCACTAGCCTTAGCCCAACTTGCCAAGAAAAAAGGATTTAAGCGCGTTTCCACAGTAGTTATTAATAACGACTACGGCGTTGGTTTTGAAAAAGCATTTGTGCAAACTTTTGAAAAGTTAGGTGGAACCGTAGTTAATAAAGACAAACCCGTTCGGTACGACCCTAAAGCTCAAACATTTGACACCGAAGCTGCGGCGGCTTTTGCTGGTAAACCAGATGCAGTGCTGGCAGTGCTGTATGCCGAGACAGGTAGTTTGTTTCTCAAAGCTGCTTACCAACAAGGCTTGACTAAAGGAGTGCAAATTCTACTGACAGATGGCGTCAAAGCGCCTACCTTTCCAGATCAAGTTGGTAAAGCTAGCGACGGCAAGTATATTTTAACCGGAGCGATCGGTACTGTACCTGGTTCTGATGGGAAAGCTTTGGAAGGATTTAACAAGCTATGGAAAGATAAAAAGGGTGGTTCTCCAGGAGAATATGCTCCTCAAGCTTGGGATGCGGCCGCTTTATTAGTATTAGCGGCACAAGCCGCCAAGGAAAACACAGGCGTTGGCATCGCCAATAAAATTCGAGAAGTTTCTGCTGGGTCGGGTACAGAAGTTACCGATGTTTGCGAGGGGCTAAAATTACTGAAAGAAGGTAAAAAAATTAACTACCAGGGAGCCAGTGGCAACGTTGATGTTGACGCTAATGGTGATGTCGTTGGTGTCTACGATGTTTGGACTGTTGGGGATGATGGCAAAATCAAGGTGATTGATAAAGTTAGTCCTAAATAGGTTGTAAATTTAACCTTTTACAAAAGTCGATTCTAGAAAAATAAAACCACAGATAAACAACGGACAGTTTGCTCAAGTCGGCAAAGCCGCCCAGGCAACTGTCCTCCCGATGAATACGGATTTTATTGGTGTTTATCTGTGGTTGCAAATCAGAAATCAGAATTTGTGCAAAATGTCGGATGAGTGCTAACGGAAAAATACTTACTATTGAGCACTCACTACTATGCTTTTAGAAACCACTGAAGTTATAACCAACTCCTACCAACAAACCTATATCGGTATTGTCAAAAAAGCCAGCATTGACGGCAGCGGTGGCCGTAAATTGGGAAGTCAGTGGGAAATCAACACCACCAGTTATTAAAAAGGCAGCTTCAGAATTATCGCCTGTTTTAAAGGCTGCACCTGCGCCAATGTAGGGTGCAATTGGTAACGGTTCGCTAAATGGATCTGCTACCTGTTGGAAGTTAAAGTCATAGGTGAGGGGCACTAAAATTGTGGTATTGTCACCTAATACTGCTGATGGTCTCACTGAAAAAGTATTTGTCAGGCCTACTTTGCTAATGACCGCAAAGTTACCATCACCTAAAGCTGAGTCACTACCACTCAAACCAATGTTACCAGCAACACCAATATAGCTTCTACCTCCACGAGTAGGTCTACCTGGGTCGATATCTGCTTGTGCCACTGTAGAAGCAGATGGTTGAGAAGTAGACTGTTGAGAAGTAGGTTCTGGGTTTTGAGTTACAAACCCAGCCGCTGAAGTCATTGCTGTACCTGGAACAGGTGTAATTATACGAGTAGCAGTTTCCTGTGTTGCAGCATTAGGGAACTGCTGCTTAACTGCTAAATTTTCAGTTTCACTGGGTAGTGTTTGACTTGTCGCCTCTATTTCAGTACCTATTTGCTTCGGAGACTCTACAGTTGTAGTAGCCTCGCTTAACTGCTGATTGCTTGATGTGTCTACTGTTTGGGCTAAGGTAGGTAAGCTAGTGCCTAAAATGGCTATAGCTGCTAAAGTGGGCAGCCAAAAAACAGTTTTACGAAGAAAAATAGTATTCACATTCACTCCTGACAGAATATTGCCACACATAGATAAAGGTTTTTTGTGTTGACTCAAGAAACCTTAGCAATATTCAACCATTTAACACGAAAAAATTCATTCTTACATCCTGTATTTAACGGAATTAGCTAGCATTTGAGCCTCAGGAGTAGTGCAAAAATCGACTTCTGAATACAGCACTATCAGCGCTGGTTATAAATGCTTATAAACCTCGTCCATTTTGAAACCTGGAGTAGTGTGGGCCGGAAAGCCCGCTATGAAGAGCAGAGAGCAAGATGCTCTCACTACTTTTAAAACTATGGTTCTCAAAAAAGATGTAGTTTAGTTTTGAAATTAGCTTCAATTAAAAACTTACTTCGCTGCGCGAAATTCTGCGCAGCGCTATAAGAGTCCCTATTGCAAACTACCGACAGCTTCGGTAATTAGCTTTGAGATAAAAGGTAAAATAGCTCGGTTTTTAGCGTTGGCTTTGCCTTCAGTAAATACTACTAAAAGGTAAGGATGGCGATCGCGGATTTCAATGTATGCTGCATCATGGCGCACTTGACTTGTCCAACCAGCCTTTGACCAAAGTTGAGCATCTTGAGGAAGTCCACCTCCCAAAAAACCCGTTACTTGGTCTTCTTCAACATCTGTAGGTAAATCGTCAGGCTTAAGGCTGCGTTTGAGCAAAGCCATCATTGCTTGCGATCGCGCACTTGAAACGGCTACTCCGCCAACAATACTATGTAACAATCGAGCGATCGCATTTGTGGTCAGCATATTGCGATTTTCTAGCATTTCTCCATAAAATGCTCTCTCTCTGCCATAAGGGCCATCACCCCAAGTTTTTTGGCAGACGTTAATCGTCTCCATTTCTTCCCAACCTAAAGACTGAAAATAGCGGTTGACAAAATTACGTTGCGATTTCCAAGTTTCAAAGGGGCCGGGGGGTAATTCTGGCCCGGAAGTTGTGCCAGTCAGCACATCCACAACCAAGCTGGTAGCATCGTTGCTGGAGTCTACAATCATATCGCGGATAGCTTTTTCCAAATCTTTGGAAGTTGTTACCATGCTTTTCTCTAGCCATTCGTGAATTGCTACCAGGTAAAACAACTTCACCACACTGGCTGGGTAGATCCTCTCCACACCGCGATAAGTAAAACCACGTACAGAATGGTTCCAAAAGGCATCTGGAGTTAAGGCTCCACCAGTATTTACTAGTACAGGCGGATCGTAGACAATCCAAGTCAGAGCAATTTGGTTCCGCGCTAATGTAGGAAATGCTGCCCAAGTTGCTTCTAAAATACTTAACCCTAGATTTTCGAGTTGTTCGTCTTTTCGGAAGAAAATCATATTTAGTTATTAACCTTACAGAATGCTCTCTAATCCAAAATCCATCATCCAAAATCTCTCAGCGGCTGAGTACAATTGTCTCGCTGACCTAAACTTATATGATTCTCCTGAATGTACGCGCCTGGCAACTCAAGCCGCTTCTGGGCGACATCTGCGGGTAACATCAAATCATCAGGATGCAGCTGTTGAGGTGTATTTGTGTGAAGATGACTATCCAGGGTGGGTGTCTCTTGCTGATGTGGGTTTATTACAAAGAGCTACTTTACCCTATCGGGCGACAATATTTTCTGAATCTGAGATTAAAAAACTGCTACCAGAGGTCATCGCCTTTACTCACAAAGCGATGCAACAATCAAATTATTACCTTTGGGGTGGTACGGTGGGGCCAAATTACGATTGTTCTGGGTTGATGCAAGCGGCTTTTGTGTCTGTGGGTATTTGGCTACCTAGAGATGCTTATCAACAGGAAGCTTTTACGCAACCAATTAGTATTGCAGAATTAGAACCAGGAGATTTGATATTTTTTGGCACTCCTCAAAAAGCAACTCATGTCGGACTCTATTTAGGAGATGGTTGCTATATCCATAGTTCGGGGAAAGATAAGGGACGAAATGGAATCGGGATTGACCGACTATCGGAACAGGGAGATGAGGTGAGTCGGTCATATTATCAGCAGCTGCGCGGTGCTGGCAGAGTTATCAAGAGTTACGAACCACAGAGACGCTGAGGACGCAAAGGAATATGAGGAGTGGGTTGGTTTCTGCAAGGATGGCTGAAGAGAATGGGGGAATTTTAGCAATTGTCCCAGATATTTCCGTGGTAGTGCCTGTGCGTGATGAAGTGGAAAGTTTGCCTTTATTATTAGAGGCGATCGCTTCTTGTTTGATTGAGCATCAGTTAACCTATGAAATTATCTGTGTAGATGATGGTTCAACTGATGGTTCGGCGGATTTTCTCAAGCAACAAGCGCAAATCCGCAATGATTTAAAAGCGGTGATTCTGCGGCGTAACTACGGTCAAACTGCGGCAATGGCTGCGGGGTTTAACTATGCTTTGGGTAAAGTCATCGTCACTTTGGATGCTGATCTGCAAAATGACCCAGCTGATATCCCCATATTATTGACGAAGTTGGAGGAAGGCTACGATTTGGTCAGTGGTTGGCGACACAAACGCCAAGATGCAGCGCTATCGCGGTTACTTCCTTCTAAAATTGCTAACTGGCTGATTGGTAGCATCACAGGGGTGAAATTACATGACTATGGCTGTTCTCTCAAAGCTTATCGTGCCGAAGTCTTGGCAGATATGAATCTTTACGGGGAACTGCATCGTTTTTTACCAGCTCTAGCTTACATTGAAGGCGCAAGAATTACAGAAATCCCCGTGCGTCACCATCCCCGGCGTTTTGGTCGCAGTAAGTATGGATTATCGCGGACTTTCCGGGTAATGATGGATTTGTTGACGATTTCTTTTATGAAGAAATTCCTCACACGCCCAATGCATGTTTTTGGGTTGTTGGGCTTAATCTCAATGATTTTAGGGGCAATTATCGGAATTTACTTGACTTTTATCAAATTGGCTTGGGGTGAAATGATTGGCAATCGCCCATTGCTGATTTTAGGAGTTCTGCTACTGGTAACCGGAGTACAGCTGTTTTGTTTTGGTCTATTGGCAGAGTTGTTGATGCGTACTTACCATGAATCCCAAGGTAGACCCATCTATCGCGTGCGGGAAGTGGTAGCAAAAAATGTTAACTAAAGTAACAATAAGAGAAAAACACGTTTAGTATTCAACTGCATCTGCCTTGAAAGTCTTTGAGAAACTTGAATTCCAACTAAGACGTAACCTGCTGGCGTTATTTACAGCAGGTTTATTATTCTGGTCTAGTTTAGGTGCTTTATTACCAACGCTACCACTCTACATGCAGGATTTAGGCGCAACCAAGCAACAAATTGGCATTGTGCTGGGTAGTTTTGCAATTGGGATGTTGCTATTTCGCTCTGTATTTGGCAGGTTAGCAGATCGACGGGGGCGGAAAATAGTCTTACTAATTGGGATGCTAGTCAATGCGATCGCACCCCTTGGTTACATACTAGTGCAATCAATTCCTGGGTTAATGGCAGTGCGGGCTTTTCATGGATTAAGTATCGCGGCTTTTACTACAGGTTACTTAGCATTGGTAGCAGATTTAGCACCAGAAAAAAATCGCGGTGAAATCATGGGTTACATGAGTCTGGTGACACCGATTGGTGCAGCCATTGGCCCGGCTTTAGGAGGGTATTTACAAGCGGCGAGTGGATACACGCTGTTATTTTTGTTGTCTACGGGATTAGCTGTGGTTGGTTTATTATGTCTTGTACCAATTGTCAATCCCCCAATACACAAACAGCAACAAGTTGAGAGCAATGATGGCCAATTTTGGCAACTTTTATTTAGCCCCAGAATCAGAGTTTTAGCCAGTATCATGCTGATGATTGGCTTGGTTTTTGGGGCTTTGCACACCTTTGTACCTTTATTTATCAAAGCAGCTAAAGTAAATTTAAACGCAGGTTTGTTTTACACAGTTGGCGCACTTGCAAGTTTTAGCGTCCGATTTTTTACGGGCAAAGCTAGCGATCGCTATGGTAGAGGTTTATTTATTACTTTGAGTCTGGTTATTTATGCTGTGTCCATGATTTTGCTATGGAAAGCTAGCAGCGCCAATATATTCTTAATAGCAGGAGTTTTAGAGGGTGCTGGTTCTGGTATCCTCATGCCGATGATTTCTACTGTGGTTGCAGATCGAGCACTACCACAAGAAAGGGGAAGGGTATTTTCTCTCTGTATTATGGGGTTAGATGTGGGAATTGCGATCGCTAGCCCTGTTTTCGGTTCTGTCGCCGAACAAGTTGGCTACCCCAATATGTTTGGTTTTTGTGCTGGTTTAACTGTGATGGCATTGCTAATTTTTCTGACTCAGTGCAACAAAAACCTCTCCAGTTCCTTACGCTTTGCCTTGGGTCGCGCAAAAGATGCTTATTCCCTCAATCAATCTTGATATAAACAAAAAGACGCAATATTAATTGCGTCTTTTTCTTTTAGTTAACGGGCGAGGAGGGATTCGAACCCCCGACACCGTGGTCCGTAGCCACGTGCTCTAGTCCACTGAGCTACACGCCCCTGCCAGGAAATTATATTAACACGTTCTTCCAAAATGATGCAAGAAGATTTTTCATCTAATTCTGCTAACTTAACCCATCTCGATCACCAAGGGCAGGCACAGATGGTAGATGTGTCAGAAAAAGTGCCGACTGTGCGGCAAGCTGTAGCTGTTGCCCAGGTGCGAATGCTGCCAGAAACTTTTGCTGCTATCCAAGCCGGGAATGCTCCTAAAGGGGATGTGTTAGGAACTGCGAGGATCGCTGGAATTATGGCAGCTAAACAGACAGCTAATTTAATTCCTTTGTGTCATCCCTTGCCATTGCAGAAAGTCGAAGTCGAAGCGATCGCCGATGCCGAACTTCCAGGCTATAAAATTTATGCCACCGTTAAAACTAAAGCTGAAACCGGGGTAGAAATGGAAGCTTTAACTGCTGTTTCTGTTGCGGCTTTAACTTTATACGATATGGCAAAGGCTTTAGAAAAATCGATTCAAATTGAATCAATTCGGTTAATTAGTAAAACTGGCGGAAAATCGGGAGATTATTCCCCGCCAGAATCATAGCCTACTCAAGCTCGCCTATAGCTTCGCTGAGATCAGTTGGACTTTCAAATTCTTTATCTTCTGGTAATTGCTCTAAAATTGAAAGCACTTCCTCATCAGCGCCTTGCTCTTGAGCATACTCAATTAGCTGGATAGTCAACACCTTTCTAGTATTTTTGTACTGAAACTGGGTTAGCTTTAGCCATTTTCATCTACCTCTAAATAGTGATGCTTTTAAAGGAGGACGTGTTTACAAATTTACTGATGCAATTCCTTTTAATCTGTTGCGATCGCCAATTTATCATGCTTAGGAGCGATCGCATCCTCAAGGCGCTAACCCCTGCGTGCTACAAGCCGAAAAATTATCCAGCTTAGATACAGAGCGTTTGGTAGACCAAAATAGTCATCTGCTCACTGCTGTTCATTCTCAAGGTAAATTTACCCTATTGTCTAGTTCTAATAGCAACTGCACCCCCAAGACCCTTAGAATAATTAGGGTGTGTTGAAATATGTAACAAATATTTATGCCTCCTCGTTGGCCTACCAAACCCGATCGCCAAGACCCAGCCTACCGCAAGATAGATGACAGAATGAATTTTGCTGTACATGTGGCGATCGCAGCTACGATTAATTCTGGGCTGTGGTTTTTCCAAAATCTGAAAGCAGCTAACTGGGAATGGCTGCCTTGGTTAACGGTAAGTTGGATCGTTGTATTGTTGGTGCATTTAATTTATATCAGTGCGATCGCAAATTATTCCAATACGCCACCAAAATCCACCTGAAGATAGACTACCAATGCTGGGGCGATTGTAACCTGTGACTGTAGAGTTAGCCTGGGTAATTGAGCGATAATGATAAATAACCTGAGAGTTTGCGCTCTTTGTAGATATGGGGTTATTTTTATGGCTAAGACTAATACCACAGAGCTACTAGAAGCCCTAGCAGCCGAAATAGGTGAAAACATCTACTTAGACATTGCCAAGTGGCATCTTTATTTATCTAATGCCAAATTGCATACCGTTGTTGCCGAACAATTGTATCCCTTAATTACTTCTAATACTGTCAATGAAGACCGAGTTATAGCGGTATTAGAATCTATTCCTGTCAAAATTGGTGGTGGGAGAAAGGAAGTTGCTTTAATTGATTTACTACCACTGCAATGCCAGGTAAATTTAGTAGATATTTTAGAAAAATTCCAACGTGAGTTTTAATTTCTCTACTTTAAGTGTCCATACTGGCTCTGGCAGAAATCCTCAATGAGAAGGTAAAGGACATGACTGCATATCAATTTCATGATGAACATACTTTAGCAGAAACAGCAGAAAAACTTGGTAAAAAAGCTTTGGAGTTGGGTTTGATACCTAGTTTTGTAGTGCGTTATTTTCCTGATAGCAGGCAATATTACATTCCCAACGAAAAAGAATCTGAACCGTTGACACCAGAAGAAGCATATATGCGGTTTAAAAAATTAGTTGAACAATCTGGTAAGGCTTAAGTAAACATTCTCTTGTTAACTGGGAAAATTGAGAATCTACTCAAAGTAGAACACTTCAGCAATTAGCATCAGTTGGGGTTAAATTTCAGGCAAATTTAGTGAGGTTAATTATATGTTTTTACAAGTCAAAGATACTAATGATTTAGTCAAGATCGTTGATTTTCAGGAATTGATTGATCCCAATAGGGATTCTGTTCATGCACAGGATCAAGAAGGGCAAGAAGAACAGGAAACAGAAATCTTTAAAAAAGAAGAGTTGGTTTTTCCTTCTGGGGAAAGTTTACCACTTTGTTGGTTAGATGCCAACTATAGAAAAGCTAGCTATAAAAAAGCTAGCTAAAACTTGATGGGTAATAGGTTCTTTCTGATTATCTATTACCCAAATTAGGTGTTACTGGATGATATAACTTTGTCTACTACTGTCGCCGCTTTCTCTTCAGAAGAGGAAAAGAATGTTTTAGTTGTCCAGTAAGTCAAGATATGAGATAAAACTCCTAAAGGACCAGCAAATAAACATAGTGCAAGGGAGTGAATTGTCCAAATACCTGTTTTTTGCCCTTGCCAATATATCCAACGGCCAACAAATAAATCCATCACCAGAAAATGAATCCAACCAGTTGCAGCGGCTTTTTCATCGGCAAAAAATCTTGCAATATCAGCTAATTGGGGATTAGATAAAGCTTGGGCATTTTCTGGTGTAATGCTATTGATGAACAAATACAAATATGCCCCAGCTAAAGGTACAAAGGGTAGATGTGATTCCATTATCCGCCGAGTCACTTTCCAATTAGGTAGGAGAATCATCAATGCCCAAAAAGGTAAAACAAAAAGATTGGCAACGTTAAATAATTGTGTGATGTTCATATATGTTATTGCTTGTCCTTGGTGACTAACTATGTCACAAATTATCCTACTCCCAAGATGGGTTCATGGAGAAATATAACAGACAATAATACAGATATTATGGGAGTCAGTAGAGCAATGTTAGCGCAAATTCCTGTTGTGGTAAGATGTAATGCCCGATTCCAAACTATAAAGGCGATCGCACCCGGGAAAATTGCCAAATAGAGGATTCCTAAGCATTGAATAATCGTCAGTTCAAAGCTAAATCCGAACATGGGAATCATACATAATAAGAACAACAATCCAAATAAATTAAACAGAAACATTCCAATATCGGTATCAAATTTTTGGTGTTTAATTAGTACTGAAAAAGCAGCCCAAGACAAAGCAGCAGAAAAGGTGGCTATTGTTCCTAAATTCATACCTATATCTAGTGATTTGCCTTGAGCAATCAAAATATATAGTCCGACAAATTCCAAGCAATTAATTAAAGCTGAGTTTTTAGATATTTTTTCCTTAAATAAGAAACCTGATAATAGCAACATCATTAATGGATAGAGATAAAAAATTACCACTACTTGAGAAGCAGGCAGAAGTTGATATCCTTTCAAATAAAATACTTGTTGGATACCTAAACCAATTATTCCAGTTACTATAAAAAAACTAAGTTGCCTTTTAAGTACTCTTAACGTTTCCTGTATCTTGGTTTGCATAACCAAGTTAATTCCCAAAATAAGAGTGGTAAAAAAGCCAACATAGATTGCTACAACAAAACTGTCTAGTGTAGAAACTGTTAACTTAAATATCACCCCTAAAGTTGCCCACAAAGACACAGCAAATAAGGCATACATCATACCTCTAGGGTGGTTTTTAGATTCTCCAAAAATAACGTTTGACATCACTTTGACCAAGCCCCTTCTGGGCAGGAATATAGAGAACGGACGGGGGAAGAATCTGCCCCTATCGAAAACACCTTCGGGCACTTAAATAGAAGAGGTAACGGGTAACAGCGAGAATTTTCCGCTTTTGCCCGTTCCCTTCTTTGAATACTGATTAACTTACAAAGCTACAAGTTGCGATTCTATTTCCGCAGATTTCAAATCACGCCCAATGAAAACTAAACGAGTTTGCCTTGCTTCTTCTGGTTGCCAAGGGCGATCGTAAAATTTATCAAATCTGGTTCCTACACCTTGCATGACTAAACGCATGGGTTTATTTGGCACAACTACAAAACCTTTAATGCGATAAATCTCTTGCTGGTTTACTATTTGTTGCAGTTGTTGTTGTAGTTTTTCTGGGTCAAAGGCACGGTCTAAAATTACGTGAGTTGAGGTAATCTCTTCGTCGTGGTCGTGGTCTTCTTCCGTGTCATGATGACTGGGACGGCTATCTAAGTCATCTTCCACAGCGGCTTGGAATCCCAGTAATATAGATGGGTCGAGTTGACCGCGATCGCTCTCGACAATCTTCACCACCCTCGGTAACTCTTGTTTAACCAACTCCTCAACTTTTGCTTTTGCATCAGCATCTACCAAGTCAGTTTTATTTAAAATTACTAAATCTGCACAAGCCAGTTGATCTTCAAATAGTTCTTGCAATGGTGTTTCATGTTCTAGGCTATCATCTGCTTGCCGTTGTTTTGCTACTGCCTCGGGATTGCTGGCAAATGTCCCCGCAGCTACAGCTGCACAATCTACGACGGTAATCACCGCATCCACCGTTGCACCAGTACGAATTTCCTGCCAGCGAAAAGCCTTGATCAGAGGTTTTGGTAAAGCTAAACCAGAGGTTTCAATCACAATGCAGTCGATGCTATCCCGCCGCTTCAGCAGCTGTTGCATTGTGGGGTAAAACTCTTCTTGCACGGTGCAGCACAAGCAACCGTTAGTTAATTCAAAGATATTGCTCCCATCATCACTATCTTCGGGACAAATTTGACAGGATTTTAATAATTCCCCATCAATACCGAGTTCCCCAAATTCGTTAACTAAAACCGCAATCCGGCGTCCTTGGTTGTTTTGTAGCAGGTGGCGAATTAGGCTGGTTTTACCACTGCCTAAGAAGCCTGTGATTACTGTGACAGGAATTTTAGTAGCCATTGTTTAATAAGAATTTTGCCCAAAAGCCATAATTTGGCTCTGTTTGCATTTTGCCTGATCGCTGCGTAGATTGGAAATCAGGATTTATATGTATGAAAGGGAACAGGGATGAGGCTGAGGCGGAAAGAGTAGAGCGGGACAAGAAATACAAATGACAACTGACCAATGACAAATGACTAAATAGCAGTAGGGGCAACTTCCTTGCGATCGCCTAATTTTACTCAGGAGACCCCAGGGAAATCGCCCCTAGAATTTACAAAAAATTGACTTACAAAGAAAGATTTACTCAGCAGTAGCAAGTTCGGTGCTACCACGTGTACGCTTACGTGTCAGGGTGTTGAACAGCATTACACCAATTGCCTTGATCAAGTTGCCTTCCAATTCTTGGAACATCTTCATGTTCATGCCAAAGGCGGCGTTAGCTTCATCAACAATGCGATCGGCTGTAGCTTCATCGATAGGCAATTCATCCAAAGCTTGACGATATCTAGCTTTGAATTCCTTCTCGTCCGGAATCTCTGCAAATTCATAAAAGGCAGTACCCTGCCCTTCCGAAAGGTTCATTGCCGTTACAGCAATGTTTTTGAGTATTTGACCACCAGATAAGTCACCGAGGTAACGGGTGTAAGAATGTGCAATTAATAGTTCTGGTTGTGTTGCAGATATTTCTCGGATGCGCTGCACGTAAGCTTCGCCCGCCGGAGATAGCTGGATTTGCTCTCGCCAGTTGAAGCCATAGTAGTAACTCAGGTCTTCCTCTAAGGTCTGCTTACGGTTGAGTTGGGGAAAATTAATTTTGCTAACAATCGGATGGTCAACAAGCTTTTCCATTTCCTCTTCCATAGCTGAGTAGATGAAATAGAAGTTACCAACTAGCTTGCGGTATGAGCTTTTCTCCACCACTCCTTTTAAAAAGCACTTGACAAAACCAACGTTTTCTGCCATCGTATGGGCTTTCTTAGTGCCTACACGCAATTTGCTTGCTAAATTGCTACTCATGCTAAATTTCTCAACTTTAAAAGGTCAACTACCAGAGTTCCGATTTACTAACGGCTAAAAAAGGCCATTAAAACGTTACATTAGAACTATTTGATGAGAATTTATATTAAAAATTTTTAAGCTCCTTGAGTTTGGGATCTAGTTTTACATAGCAAAACGTCTTATCAGGTGAGAATTTCTAGTTAGGAAATTTGATTTTTAGTTCTAACTAGCTAATTTGGATATTTGCCAGAACAACTGCCAATTTTGCTCTAAATCCTAGAAAGTGATGCTTTTTACAGTTTATTTATCTTCGCTTACTTTGTAAAGTGATATTAATTACCGATAACCGGAAACAATAATGTCGAGATGACCGTCAGCAATAGTGATAGTTGCAGAGATTATTTATCAATTTCTGATAAATAGTCTCTTCGAGAATCTTTACAATTAGTTAGAAATATTTATAAGTATTTTTGCTTAACAACAGTATTTTTAGATTATAGATATTCCGTCAAAAGAACAAATATATAGTAAGTTTGGTAGGCAACAATCCACCCAGCAGTTAAGAATCGTCGTCAGTTAAAAAACAACGAGTGGGTATGTCTACGGACAACTTTGATGCTGACATTGATCTACATCTAGTTACTTCACCAATCAAAAGATAATAAGTCAGAATTGTTGAACAAAGTGTAAAGTGCTATTCTCCAGTGTGACTGTGTGGAGTGTTTAAACATATGGTTTCATCAATAACTCGGACTCAAGGCGGCCTTTATGAAGATTCCGCTGTGGAAGACAATATCGAAAGTAATTTTGCGCTTAACTTAATAGCACTACCAAAAAATCCTTTATTTGGTACAGATGGTATTCGCGGACGAGTAGGAGAGTTGCTGAGTGCGCCCTTAGCATTGCAAATAGGTTTCTGGGCGGGTATTGTTTTGCGTACTCATGCTGCCAACTCAGGCCCAGTGATTCTCGGACAGGACTCCAGAAACTCCAGCGATATGCTGGCGATGGCCTTGAGTGCCGGGTTAACAGCAGCGGGAATAGAGGTTTGGTATTTGGACTTATGCCCTACTCCCTGTGTTGCTTATCTTACAAGCATTAGTGATGCCATAGGCGGAGTGATGATTTCTGCCAGCCACAATCCACCAGAGGACAACGGGATTAAAATTTTCGGTGCGGATGGTGCGAAGTTACCACTAGCATTACAAGCAGAAATTGAAGCAGGACTACGTGGCAATAAGTCAGCTGTTGCCAGTGTCAGTAATTGCGGGCGGCATTATTTACGAAAAGAGTTAGTCAAGGATTATAGCGAAGCCTTAAAACAACCCTTGCACAGTGCAGTCAATCTTCAGGGAATGAAGATTGTTTTAGACTTAGCATGGGGAGCAGCAGTTGGGTTAGCCCCAGCAGTATTTACGGAAATGGGAGCAGAGGTCATTTGCTTGCATAACGAAGCAGATGGCGATCGCATCAATGTTAACTGTGGTTCTACTCACCTAGAAATTCTGCAAGCTACTGTTAAGGAACACAACGCCGATGTCGGCTTTGCCTTTGATGGGGATGCTGATCGCGTTTTAGCTGTAGACAGTAAAGGAAGACAAGTGAATGGCGATTACATTCTCTACCTTTGGGGACGCCACCTCAAGCAAAAACAACAACTGCCAGATAATTTGATAGTTTCTACTGTCATGGCCAACTTAGGCTTTGAAAAGGCTTGGCAAAAATTAGGTGGTAAATTGACTCGCACAGCTGTAGGCGACCAATATGTGCAAGCCGAAATGCTGCGACAAGGAGGAATGCTAGGAGGCGAACAATCGGGTCACATCCTTTGCCGTCATTATGGCATTACTGGAGATGGCTTGTTAACAGCCTTACATATAGCAGCTTTGATTAAAGAAGCTGGTGTTGCCCTCCACGACATGGTAGACCAAAGCTTTCAGACCTATCCCCAACTACTACACAACGTGCGAGTTATAGATCGCGATCGCCGGATGGCGTGGAAAGATTGCGAACCGCTACAAAAAGCGATCGCCCTTGCCGAAACAGCAATGGCTGATTCTGGCAGAATCTTAGTCCGTGTTTCTGGCACAGAACCAGTAATTAGGGTTATGGTGGAAGCGGCAAATGCAGAGCTTGCTCACCACTGGACAAATGAATTAGTTTCACAAGTCCAGCAACACTTAGGATAACCAGTGCTGACGTGCTGAGTTAAATATCAGGACTCAGCACCCAGAACTGAAACTCATGGCCAAACCCAAGAAAAAATCTCAAAAATCAAAAGAGCGATCGCAATCCGAAACACCTACCCTTAGCCTAAAAGAACGGTTAGCTCAAAAACGCAAAGCTACCCTTGCACGCAAAGAATTCACCAGTTTATTGACCGCCGCCACTTTTGGCGGTCTCTTCTTTGGCATACTGCTTTTTTTTGTGGGTGGAATTAAAGCAGCAGTTCCAGGTGCTTTAGCAATTCTCATCTTTTCCCTATC
The DNA here is from genome assembly GCF_002154725.1 of Nostoc sp. 106C. Lineage (GTDB taxonomy): Bacteria > Cyanobacteriota > Cyanobacteriia > Cyanobacteriales > Nostocaceae > Aulosira. Next base: position 39,202 of record NZ_MTAW01000104.1, read on the forward strand.
TTACAAATACCCTCGTCATGCCCTGTTTGCTTTTATAATTTACGTACCATTGGGTGGTACTATTACTTACTACCTCGGCAGTAGTCCTATACTCCAATTGGCTAAAGATGCTTTTTATGTTCCAGCTCTAGTTGGACTTTGGCAAAATTGTCGCAAGCAGGGGTTACCTTTCATTCTTCCTCAAGCTATTAAAACCCCACTATTAATTTTATTAACATTGTGCTTACTAACACTGGTTTTTATTAATGGTGGGCAGCAGTTCAATCCACCTAAAGTAGGATTGCTAGAACAAGCACCAAATGAATTTCCTATAGGTTTAGGCATTCTAGGATTAAAAGTATTTTTAGGCTATGTACCTCTAATTACCTGTGCTTATTATTTAATTCGCAATAAAAAAGATTTTCTATTTTTATCACGCTTACAAGTTGTCTTAACGCTTATTTGTTGTGTCTTAGGATTTATTCAATACTTTTTACTACTAACTGGTGTCTGCCAAGGTACTAGAGGGTTGGAAGGAGATGCCTTATTTAGAGCAACATTAGAGGCTCGTTGTTATTTTGGCGGCTCGCTACTATATAGTCCAGAAGAAGGAGTGATTCGCCTACCAGGAACTTTTGTAGCTCCTTGGCAATGGGCATGGTTTTTAATTGCTAGCACCTTTTTTACCTTTGCTACTGGCTTCAGCGATCCTTCTATACTTTGGCGGGTTATCAGTTTAGGTTCCTTAGCTTCAGTCTTTATTAATGCTGTGATTTCTGGGCAGAGAATTGCCCTAGCTTTAGTACCAGTATGCTTCGTAGCTTTGCTATTTCTTACTGGTCAAATTGCCAACCTCAAACGTTTTATCCCCATTGGTGTAGGACTGGCCGTGATTCTAGGAATTGCCATGATCGCTAATCCTACTGTAGTGCAAGAAAGAACTGAGAGTTTTACTGGTCGCTGGGAAGCTTCACCACCCCAAGAGTTTATTGTTCAGCAATTTGAAGAAAACTGGAAAAATGTCGATGGGCCGTTAGGAAGTGGTTTAGGAAGAGCCACTAATTCTGCTCGTTCGATGGGTTCAACTAAATTGGTGGAAACCTACTACCCTAAAGTACTGTTTGAAGTAGGAATTTGTGGATTAATAGGTTTCTTGGCTTTAGTCACCACCCTCACAAAAGCTGGTTTCAAGACATATCGTTCGTTAAAAAACCGTAGTTTCCGCAGTTATGGAGCTTCTTTATGGGTGTTTATCTTGTTTATTAGCTATAACACCTACTATTACCCTCTAGATGTCGATCCTGTTGCTGTTTATTACTGGTTTTTTGCAGGTGTTCTTTTTAAATTGCCAATCCTAGAACAACAAGAGAAGAGCAACATAGAAGTGGAGCACACAGGAAATAAAAAGCATCCTCTTAGATGAGAAATTAACTCAATATGGGACTCAAATAGAATACTCCCGTAAACTCTCGGAGGGCAAATACTTAATTGTAGACTAGGCTGGATTCAGAGTTAAAAATTATATTTTTAACTGAATATGGCTATTTTTGATTATTAATATATTCAAAAATATTGTTTAAATTTTTAAGTCAAATTAGAGGTACATAATATTTGTACCTTGCGATAAAAATTATTATATATGACACAAAATCAAAACCCACAATATCAAAGGAGATTTAATTGGATTGACCAGACGAAAGGTTTAGCAATCTTAGCCATTCTAATATTTCATTTTTTTCAAAATTATCCAGAACGAATACAGCTGATTTCCATCTTAGACAGAAATACAGCCAAGTTGGGATATGCAGCTGTAGATATATTTTTTGTTATGGCTGGTTTTAACACAAGTTACAGCTTATTTTCTAAATTCAGTAAATTAGACACACAAGATATTAAAATAAATTGGCGCTCGTGGCTTACTAAAAGATTGGGAAGAATATATCCAGCATATTTATTAGCTGGTATATTAAGTTGTTTGCTGTATTATTTATTTTCTAATTTTAAAATTAAATCTTATATTAACTTTGTTTTAACATTTCTAGGTCTAGCAGGCATTAAGTTCCAAGCTATTAACCCAGGATTTTGGTTTTTCACAGTTATCTTAGAAGCTTATATATTTACTCCTTTAATATTCCAGGTTTGTCGTAATCAACCAAAGAAAATACTTTGGCTAGGTTTGATAGGCGCAATTTTTACAAAAATTATATCCTTATACTTTTTGCAACAAAATAATATTCCAAATTATTTGTTCTTTTTACAAAACAATTTTTTAGGTAGCTACTTATTCCAGTTTTGCCTAGGAATTTATTGGGGATTTATTTATGCAGAACAACAAAGTTTTAGAAAAATAGATTTTATAATATCGACAAGTATATTTAGTCTAGGGCTGGTTATTTACGTTATTTTGGGTATTACAAAAATAAATATCATATATATGCTAGGTTTTGATATTTTATTTACTCCCTTATTTTTTTTGGGTATTCAAGCATTATTATGTCGTTTAGATAAAATAGCTAAACTAGGATGGATTCTAAGTTTTACTTCAATGCTTGGAATTTATTCTTACCAAATTTATTTAATTCATCAACCTTTATATTTTGTGTTTTTACATAACTTCAATAACAGTTTACAAGCTAATGTTTATTTAAAAATCATCATGTCCTTAGTATTGCTAACTATTTTATTGGCAATTTATACCTTTTTATTTACTAAATTAGAAAAAGTTGTTACCAAAAAACCACTAGCTAACATGAGTAAGTAAAACTAAGCTGCTATCAAAGGTAGATTTAACAAACTTAAGAGAGATAAAAATGGCAAAGATAATCGTAGCGGGAGAGAAACATCTTAGTATTCCTAATCTACCGCGTAGTTCTAAACATACATTAATCCGTCCTAAACCATTCCCTACTGGAAGGTATCCTTTAGAAAAACTGTGGTATCCCTTAAACAGCTGTAATTCCTGGCAGCCTTTTTGGAAAACATATCAAGCTGTTCATGCTTTTAATAATATTCAGTATACAAATAAACCTTGGTTTGTAACTTTTGAAGATCATAGATTTTTATATAGAAATCCTAAAAATAAATTTGAAGAAATAGCTTATAAAGTTTTAAACGGACGTTTGGCATTAAAGAATTGCCAGAAACTAATAGCTTTATCAGATTATGCTAAAATGCGATTTATAAAGCGAATAGAAGATTGGTCTATTCTAAATAAAGTCAAAGATAAATTAGTTGTTATTCAGCCAAACTTTGTTGTCAGAGCTACTCAATCCAAAACTTACAAAGAAAACCAACCTCTTCAGTTGATATTTGTAGGTAATCATTTAGCCAGAAAAGGCGGTGTTGTTGCTTTAAGACTAGCAAAAAAGGCAGAGAAATTAGGTTTACCTATTCATATACATATAGTTTCGGGGCTGAAACATGGTGCGGGGGTACCTACTGATTTTCCCGATCAGTCTAAATATACAGAAGATTTAAAATTACTAGATTTAAATAATGTAACTGTATATAAAAATATTCCCAATGAACAAGTTTTACAGTTACTATCACAAAGCCATTTTCAAATTTTAGCTACATTACATGATACCTATGGCTATAGCATCATCGAAGGCTTTTCAGTTGCTACTCCTGCTATTACTACTAATATCTGTGCTCTACCAGAATTTGTTCATCATGGAGAAAATGGATATCACTTAGAACTACCACTCAATGAATTACGTCATTGGAGTAATTGGATGCATGGAGAAAAAACTAAAACTGATGAATATTGGGATATTGTTAATAGCACCTATGACTATCTAGCGGAACAAGCACTGCAAAAAATTATAGAGTTTCTTGATAGGAGCGATAAACAAGAACATTACGAATACTTGAGTAAAGGCGCGCTAACTCAAATGCAAACTTTCCATAATGCAGAAAAACAGAATGAGTTATTTGACAATCTTTATGCAGAAGCAGCAAGGTTGAATTAAAGCTGGTTATTGTCTTATTTATCAAATAAACAAAAATTTTATATAGAAAAATATGAGTGATTTACCTTTAATTTCTGTAGTTATACCGACCTATTATCGAGAAGAAGCACTACGAGATAGTCTTGTAGATGTCTTAAAACAGGATTATCCGAATTTTGAAGTTATAGTGGTAGACCAAACCCCAAAACATTTACCAGAGATTCAAGCTTATCTGGAGGAACAAGCAACAGCAAGTAAAATTAAATGGTTCCGCTTAGATTGGGCGAGTTTACCAGGCGCACGTAATTATGGTGTGCGGCGCTCAGAAGGTGAAATAATTTTATTTATTGATGATGATGTTCAGTTAGCACCTGGCTTTTTATCAGCCCATGCAAAAAACTATGTGCAAAATCCAGAGGTAGGGGCTGTTGCTGGACGAGTATTTGACAGAATGAAATTAGGTGATTCTGGGGGAGATTTGCAAATTGAATATCTGCCACCCCAAGCAATGGACCCAGGAATTGCTTGGTATCACATAGATTTAGTCCATACTATCAAACCTCAGCAAGTGCTAACAGCTAGGGGTTGTAATATGTCCTTTCGCCGCGAAATTTTTACCAAGCATGGACTGAAATTTGACGAACGTTTTCGTGGTAGTGCAGTGCGCGAAGAATCAGACTTTTGTTTGCGGCTGCGGCAGACAGGATATAAGATTTGGTACGACCCAGAGGCTGATTTAGTGCATTTAGGTGAAGAAACAGGCGGTTGTCATGATATGAGTATGCGATCGCTCAAATATCAACTCACCTTTTACCACAACCATTTCTTACTAGGACTAAAAAATCTCACCATTACCCAAGCTTTACGCCTCTACACCCGTTTATTTGATTGTCATGTCTTAGGGCGACCTCCTTGCCATAAAAGCGGTTCTCCAATCAAAATCGTGACTCGTGGCTTTTTCTATATTTTGGGTTTTCTCAAAGCTTTAGGTACTGTCATTCAATCAATATGGAATGATGGGCAAATTTATAGTCGTCTCGATCGAGAGTTTTAGTATTTTTAACTGCCGGTGTAGACGCGTTAGCGGCTTCCCGCAGGGTACGCAGATAAACGCAGATATATTACTTAATTAACTAGCTTTGTACTTTTGTAGGGTAGGCATAGCCCACCTTACAAATATTTCAGTAAAAGGCAAATATTTCAAATTAATTAATCAACTGAATTATGAGAATTTTAGTCGCTAGCCATACCTATATTGTAGATTTAAACTGTGAGAAATTACGCGCTTTATCTCAACTAGAACCAGGAATTGAAGTGACGGTTGTTGTCCCCAAACGTTGGCAACCTGGTGGTGTACAAAACAAAACTATTGAAACTGCATACTGCGATGAAGGCTCATTTAAAATAGTCCCTGTTTCTAATTTCAGTCAAAATCATCAGGGACTTCTAACATTTGGTGCTGATTTAATATCTTCATTACAGCAGTTCCGTCCCCAAATTATCCAGGTAGAACAAGGTTCTAGAGGACTGGCTTATACTCAGATGATTACTTTAAATCAACTTATGGGTTTGAAGGCAAAAAATGTATTTTTTACATGGTGGAATTTGCCATACGAATTGAAATTACCAGTTGCCTTATTAGAAAAATATAACCTTAGCCACAGCCACGGGATTATTTGTGGCAATCAGGATGGAGCAGAAATTTTACAACTCAAAGGATATCAAGGACTCATTAAAGTAATGCCTCAGTTGGGTGTAGATGACAAATTATTTACTCCTCAGTCACAACCAGAATTGGCAACTAAATTAGGAATTTTACCAACCGATTTTGTAGTTGGTTTTGTTGGCAGATTTGTTAAAGAGAAAGGGTTGCTAACGCTTTTGCAAGCATTAATATCTATAAAAGATAAATCTTGGAAGCTACTGCTGCTTGGACGAGGAGATTTATATACGGAATTACTAAAAATAGCAGCAGAAAATCACATTCAAGAACGAGTGATTATAATTGAAAGTGTTGCCCATAATGTAGTACCTCATTACATCAATTTAATGCATACTTTAGTACTGCCATCAGAAACTACTTACAAATTTAAAACTTTAACTGCTATTGGCTGGAAAGAACAATTTGGTCATGTAATCATTGAAGCAATGGCTTGTAAAGTGCCTGTAATTGGTTCAAATTCTGGTGAAATTCCTCATGTAATTGGTGATGCTGGTTTAGTCTTTCCTGAAGGAGATGCCCAAGCTTTAGCTAATTGCTTAACTCAATTCATCGAAAACCCAGAATTTGCTCAAAAACTAGGAGAAATGGGTTATCAAAAAGCAATGACTCAGTATACAAATAATGCCTTAGCAGAGCAGCAGTTAGATTTTTATAAAGAACTTGTTAATAGTCATTAGTCAAGAGTCATTGTTTATCGGGCAAATAACCAAGGACAAAGAACGAAGGACAAATGACAAAAATATGCGAATTCTCCACATTGTTCCCTCAATTTCTCTAATTTATGGTGGTCCAAGCCAAATGGTATTAGGGCTGGCTCCTGCCTTGGTAAAAGAGGGAGTAGAAGTTACAGTAATTACAACTGATAGTAATGGCGATACAGGACAAAAAGCGCTGGATGTTCTCTTAAATTTTCCATTTAAACAAGATGGTTATGAAATAATTTATTTCCGTTGTGCCCCATTTCGTCGCTATAAGTTTTCGCTAGATTTACTCAAGTGGCTAAAACTTCACGCCTGCGAATTTGATATTGCACATATTCATGCCTTGTTTTCTCCTGTTAGTAGTGCAGCGGCAACTATCTGTCGTCAGCAGAAGTTGCCCTATATTTTGCGTCCTTTAGGAACTCTCGATCCGGCTGATTTACGTAAGAAAAAGCTATTAAAACAGCTTTATGCAGCAATTATAGAACGGCGAAATATAGCTGGTGCGGCTGCAATTCATTTTACTAGCGATCAAGAAGCAAAAATATCAGCAAGATTTGGGATAGTTACGCAAGATTTGGTAATTCCTTTGGGTGTGGTTCCTTCTCAATCCCCTAAATCAAAACAGGAGAGTTTGGTACGTAATGAGTTGGGGATTCCAGATGATGTACCTGTAATATTGTTCATGTCACGGATTGATCCGAAAAAAGGTTTGAATTTGCTGATTCCAGCACTAGAAAAACTATTAGCTGGTGGCTGTAATTTTCATTTTGTCTTGGCGGGGACAAATCCCCAAGATCCAGATTATGAACAAAACATCATCTCTCAAATCCAAAATTCACCACTGCGATCGCACACTACAATTACAGGCTTTGTTACAGGTGAGTTAAAAGCTAGTTTACTGCAAGCTGCCGATTTGTTTGTCTTGCCTTCGTACTATGAAAATTTTGGTATTGCTGTCGCTGAAGCGATGGTAGCAGGAATACCTGTGGTAATTTCCGACCAAGTGCATATTTGTCACCAGATACTTGAAAGTGAATCGGGGTGGGTAGGTGCAATGGATGTACAAGTACTGGTAAATTTATTGCAAGAAGCTTTGCAAAACCCCGAAGAACGCCAACGCCGGGGATTGAATGCTCAACAATATGCACTACAACATTACAGTTGGGATGCGATCGCTCGCCAAACTATCCTGGCATACAAGCAAATCTTGCGAGCGTCATAATGTATTGAGCTTCTTTAAGGGAAATTACGTAACATCAAATTTTCTTGCACATCTCTTAACCCGATGGGGAAACCGGGGTTTTATGTCACGATCGCATAGTAGAATACATAATGCCTTCTAACTACAGGGAAGCTCTCATGACTCTCCGTCTAGGTGATACAGTACCCAACTTTACGCAAGCCTCTACACACGGCGACATAAATTTTTACGAATGGGCAGGTGACAGCTGGGTAGTGCTGTTTTCTCACCCTGCTGACTTTACACCTGTTTGCACGACCGAATTAGGCACAGTTGCCAAGCTGAAACCAGAATTTGACAAGCGCAATGTCAAAGCGATCGCTCTCAGTGTCGATGATGTAGAATCCCATAAAGGATGGGTGGGCGATATTGAAGAAACCCAAAGTACTACTCTCAACTACCCTATTTTGGCAGATGCAGATCGTAAGGTTTCTGACCTTTACGATATGATTCACCCCAATGCCAATGCAGCAGTGACAGTGCGATCGGTTTTTGTTATTGACCCCAATAAAAAGCTACGTCTTAGCTTCACTTACCCTCCTAGCACTGGACGCAACTTTGATGAACTATTGCGGGTAATTGATTCTCTGCAACTGACTGATAATTACAGCGTGGCTACACCAGCTGACTGGAAAGATGGAGATGATGTTGTAATTGTCCCCTCACTCAAAGATCCCGAAGTGCTGAAGCAGAAATTCCCCAAAGGTTACGAGGAAGTCAAACCCTACTTGCGGATGACACCTCAGCCTAACAAGTAAGTCTGAAAATTATTTCATGTAACCATCCAGTGTAAAGGCGCGAAGATAAAACTTTGCGCCTTTATGTTTTTGCGTAAAAATAAAGTCAACTACGCATTAGAATCTGGAGGAAATCGCTATGCTTTCATCCCCCTTGGTGTTGCAAATTCCGCCATCAATGCAAATGACAGATGAACAATTTTATGATTTTTGCCAGGTAAATCGTGATTTACGTATTGAGCGTAATAAATTGGGAGAGATATCAATAATGTCCCCTACTGGTTCAGAAAGCGGAAACAGAGAGGTTGGCATATTAGGGCAACTGGGTTTACCAGAAGAATGTTTAGATAATCCTAATACTATCAGCGGCGATCCGGTGTTACCTGGCTTTGTCTTGAATATAAGTAAAGTTTGGTAAGTTTAGGTATTTTTAATTTTATCTAACCGCAAAGCACGCAGAGAAAAGAAAGAAAATAGTAGAAATCCTATATATAAATCTGATAGGTTTTATTGAAATTTCTCTGCCAAAATTGTATAAGCTTCGTTCACTAGTCGCATTTTTTCTTGAGCTTGTTGTTGCATTTGCGGTTTAGCGACAAATAAATCTGGATGCCATTTTTTTACCAAAGTTTTGTAAGCCTGTTTTACCTCAGAAAATGACACACCTGCTTGCAATCCTAAAATCGCATAAGCGCGAGTAATTTGGTCTTTTTCCGCTTGGGTTTTAGGTTGCTGAGGTGCTTTATTGCTTTGGTATGTATTCTGCTGTTTATTAGTTTGCGAACCAGGAGAACGCATTTCTGCTTTCATTCGTGCTATTTCTTCATCGAGTTCCCAATTGCGAAATTTGGCTTCCAATTCTGCTGGATTTGGAGAGGGTGAAGCTTTTGGTGCTGGAGGGGGAGGAGTGCTAACGCGGTGAGTAGAAGATGTTTGTGAAGTAGCAGAGGTGCGATATGTGGAAGATGCAGAAACGTTCACCTTCTCTTCTACTTTTGAGTAACTTCTTTGCTCCTTTTCGACTGGGGGAGAATATGCTGTGTATTTCGGCGTTTCTCGATAAGGTTGATAATTTGAAGATATCTTGGCTTTTGTTAACTCTTGCAGTAATTGATTAAAACTATTTTGTAAATGCTGCAAATCTTTACGCTTATTAGCAATTTCTATTAACTCTTGACTACCTGTAAAGCGAACTACTTTTTTTGCTTTTTGCTCATATTCAGTTAATACTGATAATCCTTGATTGCTCAAGCGAGAAAAATAATCTTCAGTTGTAGCTATGCAAATTTTAGCAACCTGCTGATGATAAGTTTCCTTAGCTGATTTTTCTTCTGAATCTTGAATATTTTTGTTTAATAAATAAGAAATACTACCAACCACAGCCGCACCGACAGGACCACCCAATAACCAACCAATCCCACCACCAACTGCTATGGCTCCAGGTTCACTTAAATCATTACTATTACTTGGCTTGGGAGGTAATGTAATTTGTGGTTCAATAGGTAAGGGGATTAATAAATCTTCCGGTCTTTCTTCTTGGAAAAATTCATAACCTTGATAAAGCCATTTCATCACTGAGCGTTGTAACTCCATAAGGTCTTTTTTTAAAGTACCTATTTGCCAAGTTTTAAAGTTATTCTCCGCGAGTGCTACTGTGGCATCAGTTTGATATTTTTTGAGTAGGTTGGATAAATCTAACCAATTACTTAACTCTGAAATACTAGAGTTTAAGCCTTGTCGAATTAGATTGGCAGCTTTTTGTTTAATTTCAACTTTAGCCTTTTGTTTTTCATCAAAGGAGTTAATTTCACTCAGGATAGGGTCAATTTTAGCTTTTAAATTTAATTGGATTTGGGAAGCGATCGCCTGCACTCTCGGTAACCGCACATCCCCACGATTGTGTTGTAAAATACTGATAATATTTTGCAAAGCTGCTTCAAATGCTGCTAATCCGCTACTAGTAGCCGCCGCCGCATCACCTTTTAATCTGGCTCTTAAAGCAGGTAAAGCATCAACACGATATAAGTTACTAAAACCTGGAGGTAATTCGGCGCGAAAGCTTTCTGCAACAAACAACAGACGATTTTGCACTTGCTGTTGTTCTTCGGGTTCGAGTAAGTTAATAAAATTAGCGACAAAAATAACTGTTTTAATACCCCGATCTAATAACCAATCACGCAAGTTTTCACGCTCACCTAAAGTCATTAACTTGCGGGCATCAAGTAATTGTACTACTAAATCTGTAGATAACAGGCGATCGCGTACTAAACTATCTTGTTCTTCGCGATCGTTTGTACCAGGTAAATCTAGTAATTCTATACCCCTTTCTAAAAAAGGATGGGGACAAAAAACTTCTACAGAGATTACATCTTGACGCATCTGTCTGTTACCATCCAGAATTGCATACTGCTGCAAAATTTCCGTACCGCTGCGATAAATTTCTGTGCCATCTCTCAACATAATCCGAGTGCGCAAATCAGTACCATACTTGACAGTAATCGCTGCGCCTGTAGTAGGAATCAAATCAATTGGTAAAGTCCGATTTCCTAAAATGGCATTAAGTAGAGTAGATTTGCCATGATTAAAAGGGCCAAATACCGCAATCTGAAAGTTAGGATTAGTCAGATAATTAGAGATGGCATTTATATCTTGATATAGTTGTGATTTGCGCTCTAAATTTAGTAATGCAGATGCAGATTTGAGTGCATTTACCAAATCCTGATAATCTTCAGACTGTTTTTGCATAGTTTCCTTGTTTCACGTTGCGTATGCAAATAAATTTTGTATTTGGAACCACAGATGTAGACACGAAGTGGTGAGGCAGTGCGTTGGGCGGGTTCCCCGACTTGAAGCAACTGCCGAATCCGAAGGGCTTCCCGAAAGGTACACAGATAAACACCGATAAAATATCTGCATTTATCTGTGATTTAATTCTTCATTTCCTAGTATCACCCGAGAATAAAATGACACCATTGTAGGGTGGGCACTGCTCACTAATAATACTATTAGCTGTAGTAAGCTAATAAATTACTATAGGCTGCCTCAATCTTTTGCAATTGTTCTATTACATCTTCCTGCAAATTTTTTAGCCGCTTTAACTCACTTTCGCGGTTAATCTCACGAGTGGCTTTTTGCTTTAGCAGATTATCCAATTCAGATTTGCGAGATGTAATATCGTCGTTAATCCGCTTACTCACTTCTCTTTCATAAGAGTCAAAACACTCTTTCACTGCATCATATACAGTTTGTGATTGTTCATGGGCTAACTGTGGTAAGTACTTTACTAACTCTTTCTTGGTAGTTTTTACTAACTCTTTACGTGCTTGATCTGCTTGTAGAAAACCTACTCCTAAGCCTAGCAATGCAAAACCAATCGGCCCAAGGAAAATACCCGTTACAGCCGTAATTATGCCGCCAATACCAATTACGGTAAAGTAGTTTAACAAAATATTTTTCCAATCGAATCCTGCGCCAGCTAATGCAACACCAGCTAGGTTTCCTCGCGATAAAGATAACAATCCCATTGCCCATTTTGCCCATCCGGGGGAGTTATCATCTTCTGGAGTAGCAGCAGGATTTACTTTTACTGACTGTCCTGTTAACTTTTCGGTGATTTGGTCTGTAACTTGACTATAAGATGCGCCATACTGTGCAGCACTCAGAGAAAGTTCTCTAAAAGCTGCATTGATATCTTTTTCAGCAGTTAAAGTCCAAGCAGAGAATTTATCAGTAATGTATTGCTCAAATGCTTTTTGTAGTGCAGCATTAAATGCATCTCTTTTTCCATTACTGAGGAAATCCAACAAATTTAACTCTGGCTGATAGCGCAAGAAATCGGTTTCAAAGGTATTACCTAAGTTTAAAACGTAGCTACGAAAGGATTCAGAAATCTTTCTAGCTTGGGTATCTCTAGTATTGATAATTTCTTTTTGGAATTGATCGTGGATAGTTGTAAGTTTATTAAACTCTGGTTCTACAGAGCCTATCCGTTGTTTCAATTCATTGACATCTTTATCAAGTAATGGTAGACGTCTTTCTATAGCTTCGCGAGTGTGATTGCAGGCTTGTCTAGCTAAAGTTCTGACTTGTCTAAGTTCCGCGATCGCACGTTCTCTAGTCAGAAAAGTATTGAGCGATCCCATAAACTCTGGAAAGCCAGTTCCCTCTAAACCAGCTTGGGGATTTTTCAATCTTTTTCTGAGTGCTTGAATTGATGAAAGCTCAAAAACACGCTCATCATAAATATCCCGACCATCTACATGACAATATTCTGTCAAATTCGCTTTGAATACTTGCCGTAATCTATTTTCTGCTGCACTTAATTCTTCGACATCATCAGGATCGATCAATGATTCCCGCACCTGATCCCAAGCATTGATTAAAAAGAAAACCGTCAATCCTCGACCTTTAATATAATTTTCTAAATAGCGCCGTTCACCCAAGGTACAAGGTTGTGATGCTCTCATCACAAACAAGATAGCATGGCAATTATTTACATAACCTAAAGATAATTCGTTACGCGCTTCTGTATCATTTAATCCTGGACTATCGACAATTTCAATTCCCTTTTCCAATAGCATTAAAGGATACTCAACTACTGCATAATCGACATCAGGAAAAGCTTGTTTTTTTTCTTGCTCTAATTTTTTAGCTTCAGCCGGGTCAATAGTATATTTGTATTTAAAGCTTTGAAAATCTAGCTGTTGTGGACTTTTACCATCATTAAAATGAATTGTGACTTTTTTCTCTGACCCGTAGCGTAAAACTGTTAAGACTGCGGTACAAGGATTAACATCACTTGGTAACAAATTCTCCCCAATCAATGCATTAAGAAACGTACTTTTACCCCGTTTCATATCGCCTAAAACTAAAAGGCGAAATACACCTTGTTTGAGATTTTTACTAGCTACTGTAATATCTTCAATATCTCGTTGTAAACTCAGTTTTCCTGACGAAGATTCTCCCGCTAATTCTGCTTGATTAATTGTGTCAGCAAGTATGCTCAAACATAGAGACATTTCCGATCGCACTTGCGCAACACGTTCTAAATCGTTGATAAATTTGTCAGCCGCAACTTGATTAGTCATATTCACACCCTAAATTAAGGTTTGTTTTTAGGAGATTCCAGAAAAAGTTTGTAAGCCATCCAAGCCAGTGCTGCAAACATCACAATTCCCGCTACAGCTGCGGCTATCCTCACAGCAACCAGCACCACTACCCCAATCCCGAAAAGCTGTAAGCCGAGAATCGCTTTTTTCATCCACGGCTGAGAGAACTTTTCTGACTGATGCTTGACAGTTTGGTGAAAAGGCGGATTGGGACGATTTATATCCCTTTCCATTTCCCGGAGTCGTAATTCCACTTCTCGTTGTCTAAGTTTACGTTCGCGCTGTTCTAAGTCTTGATTGCGATCGCCTTCCATTGTGTCCACCCTATCTAGGACAATGAAATAGTTTCAGTACTATATTTTGTTTAATGTATTTTATTTTACTAATAAATAAAATTCATCAGTATAATCGCTACTTTAGCGTGAAATGATAAACAGCAAAATTCGTCATATATTTTAGATTCCACCAGTTGAGTTTGTTTTTTCGGAATTTTGAAACACCACCTGAAATGTGATGGATTTATCAGCCAAATTTTCCAATTTAAGGTTTTTTCCCAAATATCTAATCTCAGTCTCTAATACTTATCTCTGATATGTAAAATGGTCAGCGTATCTCGCTTAACGCAGGCGATCGCTCATGGCCATGACAAAACGGCAAATGCCGTCATTCTTACGCTTTCCCAAAAATCCGAATCTTTCTCAACGACTAATGTTGATTGGGTTAGTCATTACCTTGTTGTTTTTATTCCTGGCGTTCTTCGCACCCGTATTTCAAGCCTGGGGATGGCTACAAAATCCCAAAGATTTATTAAGTAACCCGATTCAGGAACCACCTTCAGGCAAATATTGGTTTGGCACTAGTCGCCTAGGTCACGATGTCTTTTCCCGCACAGTATTCGGCGCTCAAGCTGCTTTGCAAGTGGTAATTTTAGCAACGGCGCTGAGTATGGTAATTGGTGTGCCATTGGGTATGGTCAGCGGCTATCTTGGCGGTAGACTGGACAAAGTATTGCTGTTTCTCATGGATAGCATTTATACCCTACCGGGACTATTGCTATCAGTGACGCTAGCATTTGTAGTAGGGCGGGGGATATTAAATGCAGCGATCGCCATTAGTATTGCCTACATTCCCCAATATTACCGAGTTGTTCGCAACCACACTGTCAGCGTGAAAACTGAGGTATTCATTGAAGCTGCTCAAGCAATGGGCGCTTCTACTTGGATTGTGCTATCTCGGTATCTATTTTTCAACGTTATTCAAAGCGTACCTGTATTATTTACCCTCAACGCCGCCGATGCAATTTTAGTCTTGGGTGGTTTAGGGTTTTTGGGTTTGGGATTACCCGAAGAAGTTCCAGAATGGGGACATGATTTAAAACAAGCACTAGAAGCACTACCCACTGGCATTTGGTGGACTACACTTTTCCCCGGTTTAGCGATGACACTGATGGTGGTAGGGTTATCACTACTTGGTGAAGGTTTAAATGAATTTGTCAATCCTCGTTTGCGACGACAAAATAGTATTCGGAAATAATTCAGTCAACCGTGAACAGTAATTAGTACACAGGCTGATCATTGATTTGGAGATTCATGTGAAAGACAATTTGACTTTAATTGCCGCTGCTGCCGGCGGGTTCATGCTTTCGGTTGCTTTATCTGGCATTTTACGAGGAACACCAGTCACAGCTTGGCAGGGTGAATCGGGTGTGAAGTCGGCGAATGTTACCAATTTACAATTTGCAGCCAAAAAAACTGAGAGTTCAGAATTTTTTAGCAACAAGACGCAAAAAAGCTAATATGCTTTTTGAAAGTATTGGGCATGGGGCATTAATTATTTCTGCCTCATCTGCCTTATCACCTTTGTCCCTAGCTCCCAGTCGCCACCTTTGCGCCTGGCTGTGAATATTTAAAAGTGGTGAATTCTCAAGTAATTGGTATTGATTTGGGAGGAACAGCGATTAAGCTGGGGCGATTTGATCGAGATGGCAATTGCCTGCAATCTCTGACAGTAGCAACTCCCCAACCATCCACACCAGAAGCTGTGGTGGCGGTAATGGTAGATGCGATCGCCCAAATTGATCCACATAATCAGACTGTGGCGATTGGTGTCGGCACTCCTGGCCCTGCTGATGCCAAGGGACGCATTGCGAAAATCGCCATCAACCTGACAGGATGGCGTGATGTTCCTGTGGCAGATTGGTTAGAAGTAAAAACAGGCAAACCAACGATTGTCGGTAATGATGCTAACTGTGCAGGTTTAGGCGAATCTTGGTTAGGTGCTGGTCGCTGCTTTCAAAATTTTATTATGCTAACTTTAGGCACTGGCGTTGGCGGTGCGATTATCTTAAATGGCAAACTGTTTATCGGACATCAAGGCGCTGGGGGAGAATTAGGTTTAATCAGCTTTAACCCTCATGGTCCAATGTGTAATAGTGGCAATCGCGGCTCATTAGAACAGTACACCTCAATTACGGCAATTCGTCGGCGTACTGGCAAGGAACCCTGTGAATTAGGTGCGTTGGCGCAAGCAGCAGATGCTGAAGCCTTGACTTTTTGGCAGGAATATGGCAAAGACTTGGGTATTGGCTTAACGAGTTTGATTTATGTTTTAACGCCAGAAGCGATCGTTATTGGTGGCGGAGTTAGTGCCAGCTTTGAGTTTTTCTTACCAGCGGTAAAAGCAGAAATTGAGCAGCGAGTTATGCCGACATCACGCGTCGGTTTACAAATTTTACCCGCAGAATTAGGTAACGCTGCGGGGATGGTAGGTGCAGCAAAGTTGGCATGGCAACATCTTTCTTAATTGCGACAGATGCATTTGTAGGGTTTCCTTTGACGACAATGCATCAATCGACCCGTTACAAAAATTGAAAATAAAAAGGAACCACAGATAAATATCGGTGTTTATCTGTGTTTATCTGTGGTTGCATATCTCTAATTTTTCCCGTTCGGACGCTGAATAATCGTTTCTATCACCCGCCGCTTCGCCTTTGGATCAATTCCTACCAAACGCAGGTACTCACCGCTATATTCAACTAGACATGATTCCAAAGCTGAGATTGCATCTGAGTGTGCATCGATGTGGGTGTTAAGACAACTTTCCCAAGAACCTGTGCGGAAGCGGCGTTCATTAACGTGTTCAATATTAATCGTGTAACCTTGAGCCAAAATTTGCCGAATCTGTTCTTGTGTCTCTAGGGTTAAATGCGGACTCGATACTTCTTGCTTCTGAAAACCGTTAGTTTTTGGGACTTGATTTCCACCATTGCTTGACGGCTGACTAGTTGGTGCCACATCAGCAGGTGGCGCAGCTTGATAATTTCTACCGCGATTGAGGCGATTGTACTCATCAACCAACTGGGAATTTTCCACCCGTTTTTGTTCGCTTACCATCAAATGACCAGATTCAATTAAATGAGACAGGCTAAAATCTGGCTTTTTAAATCCTGGCGGACCTTCTTGGCTATTCACCACACGTAAGGAAACGCGCTCAAATCCTACTTGATGAATAAATTGCCGGATTTGTTCATCATAGATGCGCGATCGCAAAGCGCTAAAAAAGTCAATCGATTGATGAGTAAATGTATCAACTAGCTGTTCAATTTCTCGCTGAGAAAGTCCATCTGGTTCAAAAATTCCCCCAACAATTCCCACTTTATCGTCACGGTTGGGTTCCCAGTAGAATTTCTCCATGCGACCATCCCGAATTAACGGTGCATAAAGGGTAGAAAAATCATTTCCTGTGACAATAATTGGTACACGACGTAAAGGTGTGGAATCGTAGCTTCCAGGTAACTGCACATCTGTAGGATTATCAGCAATATTCATCAGTGTGGCATTCACCAACTGGGTATTTACAGTATATTGAGTGCCTTCATCAAATCTACCTGCACCTGCATCTAAATCATTAATCATTAGCACGCACATTTTACCGCGCACTTTGATTAGTTCTGCTGTTTCACGATAGCGCAGCCGAATTAAACGTGCTGGATCTCCTGCATCTGGACTTTCCAATTCCCCACCAGAGATGTGAGTCACTTCGACACCCATTTTCTCGAATACTAACTGACATTGAAAAGTCTTTCCTTCACCTTTACGTCCATGAATTCCTAAAATCAAGGGTACTCTAACCCCAGGAAGATCTAAGAAGTTTTTGGTAATGTGAACACCGAGTTTATCCAGAAACCGAGGAGCAATGTAGTAACTCATAAAATTATTCTTGCCTGGGACTTAATTAATAATGCTAAGTTTTTTTGTTTCTACTTTTCATTTATCTTTTGGTAGAAACCGAATGCTAACTACCACAAATGCTAAATTGGATAGGCATCAAAAATTGTATCGGTGCTGAGTGCTGCTTCAATCTAGTCAGCTAAGTGCTGGGATGCTTCAGCTAAAGTAATTTGCTGCATAATATTTCAGACCTTAAGATACCTTTAAATAAAAAATCAGCTGCTACTACTATCCTAACTTTGAATTATCAATTAAATTACAAGGAAACCAATTTAACCAAGCGTCCCAATTTTCCACTATTTGGGCAAGTTCTGCATAACCTCCTGCATTTGGATGAACGCCATCATTTCCTATAGCTTCATCTCTCCAAATAGTTGATTTTTCTAATATGGGAAAAATGTCTAAATAAGGTACATTTAATTCATGGCAAACTAATGCAAACTGTTTAGATAAATCGCTAATTCTTTTCTTTCTCTGCGGGTCTTCTTGTTCTGCATATGGCGCAGGACCAATCATTAAAACAGGATATAACTGCTTGGCTTCACTTAAAATTTTGCGAGCATTTCTAATTGAATCTATAAGGTCTACACGAGTTTTACCGTTTTCTACTGTTGTATCATTTAGCCCAAAAGAAAATACAACTCTGCCATAAAAATCCTTAGGGAGGCGAACTGATACTTCTTGTAACCAACGCTTTGCTATATCGGTACTTGTATCTCGCCTAACTCCTAAATTATAGTAGGTTATGTCATAACTTTTTTTATTAGCGTAAACGCATATTCTGCCTGTCCAACCAAGATACTCAGGGTCGCCAGTACCATTAATAAAAGAGTCTCCAACAAAACAAATTCTGAGATCTGGTAGCTGTATTGAATTCATAATTCGATTCATAAAAGAAGAGAGGCAGATTATTCTACCTCTCCTATGGGGGAATTAATAAATAACCTAAGGCCCCTAGACTAACTCAGCTTCCAGCTTTAGTATCTGCTAGGTTTGTGAACGATAAAGCTGAGCACTTGGCACTGCTTGATGTTGTCGAAACCTACAACACGGATATATTGATTGGAATACTGAGAACGGCAAGCTTGAACTTCGTTTAGTACTTCTTGAGTAGATTTAGCACCGAACAAAGGCAGCTTCCACAGTGTCCAATATAATTCTGTTGGCTCAGAAGTATCGTTAAACTCAATTGCTGGGATGTAACCTTGGTTCAGGATGTACTGGATTTGCTTGGCAATTTGAGCGTCCGACAGGGGTGGCAGATAAGAAAGGGTTTCGTAACGACGCTCTTTTGGTAAAGTTTGCATAGCTGTTGATAATGGGTTGCGATTTTTACGACTAAGTTGATCGGCTAACTGGATAAGTTATCCAAGTTTGAGTCTGAGCTTGTTTGCTGTTCTGCTTCCAGACTGGGGTTTGATGTTTCTATGAGAGTGATGCGTTCTAGATGCTGGCGACGCTGTTGCATATTGGCTTGCTGAATGCCAGTACGAACCATTTCTGGTAAAAACTCTGCAATTTCCTCAGCAATGTGTTCTCTAACAGTCATGATCCGCAATGCCAAATCTGGCTTCTCTTTTAACAACTGGGCAATATACGATTCTCCATCCTGAATTTTGTCAGCGGAATAGTTATGCAACCAAATTGCCAATGGAGGATTAGTTTCGCCTAGCTGTGCCAGTACCGTCCTTAGTGCCTGATAAGTCAGGTAGCTTTGGAGAGTCTTGGCTGTGTCTTTCGCAATTTGCTTAAGATTCATGCTTGACCCCAGCCCTTAGTTAAGTAAAAAGTCAAAAGTAAAAAGTGAGCCACTGCGTTGGACGGGTTTCCAAGGCAGCCGCTTGCGGGGGTTTCCCCCGTTATGCGGACTGCCGTCGGCTTAAAGCAAGTGGCGTTAGCGCAGCGTTAGCGTGCCTGCGAGCATCACCCATAAGGGTAAAAAGAAAGGATGGATATTTCTTTTACCTTTTAACTTTTTACTTGTTACTTGAGGATCAGACGGTATCCATTGCCTCGAATTCAAACTTGATTTCTTTCCACAGTTCGCAAGCTACAGCAAGTTCAGGAGACCACTTAGCAGCTTCGCGGATAATGTCGTTACCTTCACGAGCCAAGTTGCGACCTTCGTTACGAGCTTGAATACAAGCTTCTAAAGCTACACGGTTAGCTGTAGCACCAGGAGCATTACCCCAGGGGTGACCGAGGGTACCACCACCGAATTGCAGCACGGAGTCATCACCAAAGATTTCTACCAGTGCCGGCATGTGCCATATATGGATACCACCAGAAGCAACTGCCATTACGCCAGGTAGAGAAGCCCAGTCTTGGGTAAAGTAAATACCGCGAGACTTGTCTTGCTCAACATAGTTTTCACGCAACAGGTCAACGAAGCCCATTGTGATACCACGCTCACCTTCCAACTTACCAACCACTGTTCCGGTATGGATGTGGTCACCACCAGATAAACGTAGGGCTTTAGCCAATACACGGAAGTGGATACCGTGGTTCTTTTGACGGTCGATTACAGCGTGCATCGCACGGTGAATGTGCAATAGAATCCCGTTATCACGGCACCAACGAGCCAATGTAGTGTTGGCGGTGAAACCTGCGGTGAGGTAGTCGTGCATGATGATGGGCTGTTTGAGTTCTTTAGCGAACTCAGCCCGTTTGAGCATTTCTTCGCAGGTTGGAGCGGTAACGTTCAGGTAGTGACCTTTGATTTCGCCGGTTTCTGCTTGAGCTTTGGCGATCGCTTCAGAAACGAACAAGAAGCGATCGCGCCACCGTTGGAATGGGGCAGAGTTGATGTTTTCGTCGTCTTTGGTGAAGTCCAAACCACCGCGCAAACACTCGTATACAGCGCGTCCATAGTTCTTAGCAGACAGACCTAATTTGGGCTTAATTGTACAACCCAACAGAGGACGACCGTATTTGTTTAATTTGTCACGCTCAACTTGAATACCGTGGGGAGGACCTTGGAAAGTCTTGATGTAAGCTACAGGGAAACGGATGTCTTCCAAACGTAATGCCCGTAAGGCTTTAAAACCAAATACGTTACCTACAATCGAGGTCAACACGTTGGTAACAGAGCCTTCTTCAAACAGATCCAAAGGATAGGCAACGTAGCAAATGTACTGGTTGTCTTCGCCGGGAACTGGTTCAATATCGTAGCAACGACCTTTGTAGCGATCTAGGTCGGTGAGCAAGTCTGTCCACACAGTTGTCCAAGTACCAGTGGAAGACTCAGCCGCCACAGCCGCACCTGCTTCTTCGGGGGGAACTCCAGGTTGGGGTGTAACACGGAATGCCGCTAGAAGATCTGTATCTTTAGGTGTGTAATCAGGGGTGTAATAAGTAAGTCTGTAATCTTTAACCCCGGCTTGATACCCAGATTTTGACTGAGTCTTCGTTTGAGCGTAAGACATAAATTCCCTTCCAAGAAGTCACACTTTGTTACTTAATCAAATCACGTTGCATGTAATTTTTCCCCCACCCCGTTCTTTCCCCTGGTAGCAGGAGGAAGATTAGGAAAATTTTTTTGTTAGGGGTTGTCTATGACAAAGGGGTAGCGGTTTTTATTCAGGAACATTTTGCGAAGTGTCTAAGACATCATCACTAGCTTCCTTGATTTTTCGAGGTACACGATTGTGTACTTCTTATTCTTCCTCTGTCCCAAGCATATAAATTCTTTTTATCTCTTTCTCACACTCTTCTAAAGTTTTTTTACCTTACTTAACCTAGCTGCTTCACAAGGTTAACTCTTACCCATTATCCCTGAGGAGAATCTGGGGATCTGGGCTTTTTTGCTGGCACATATCCTAGATTTCCTTGATTTACAGGGAAAATCTTAGGAGCAATTTGGACTGAGGTAGGTTTAGAGGAGTGTTGAACGCAAGACAAAAATTGCACACCACGTAATTTGTAACTTGTCTCACAATATATCAAGAAATCGATAAGTTATACTTTGAAACTTTTTAACTTATTTATTTAAATTTGTTATCACATAAAGTTTTAAACATTTTATTAAGAATACTTTACAAAGTTTCTCATGAATTGTATGTGCCTTTGGTAAGCAAGGGTTGGAGGGGATACACCAAGGAGGATACGGGAGACAAATGACCCATCCCCAATCCCAGAGAAAAATTGCTGAAGGCGTTTAAAAAATCTTTGGTACGGGAACACTGAAATTAACCCCCAGCCAATTTCAGCAACAGACCTCTTGTAGCGGTGGGGAGAGGAAAAATCAATTTATTGAAACTTGTCTGTTAATCCTTTCCCGACTTCTGTAAGAAGCCTAATGGCTTGGGTACTGTCTCCAAAGGGAATGTCACCGTGGTATTGTTTTGCAAGCGTACTAATGTACTGATTACTTCTATCCTGGCAGGATTCATGGTGCTGCCGAGTCTGGGAATTGTTACATCAACAAATCCAGCAAGGGCCCAAAAAACCGCTAGTCCTGCTCCGACACAAAATAAACCTGTTACCAATTCGTCCAAGCCAACTAGCTCTTACCCAGCTTCTGCACCACCCCCGCGAGTAGACCCCTTGCCCGATCAACGGGAAGAGCAAGAGCATTCAATAGAAACCGATTACCGTGTCAGCAATTTGTTAGCGGATGTTACAGGCAATCTTTGGGTAGCTTCTTGGCGGGGCTTGTCGCGGATTGACCCTAAAACTGGCAAGATTGTCTCTCGCGTTAGTCTACCTAATGTTGCCATTAGCGCTTTAGCTCAAGACAAAGTAGGGCGCGTATGGGTGGGAAATTATGAAGGTCTAATCCGCGTAGAACCTCGCACTAGCGAAATCACAGCCCAGAATTTATTTTTGCCTTCCAAACGGGTGTTATCGCTATTGATTGACAAACGTGGTTATTTGTGGACGGGAACTGATAACGGTTTAGCCTTGATTAGTCCTGACCAAGGCTTAATTATGACCACCCTCAAGAATTTGCCTGGTGTTAGCGCTAACGCCCTAACTTTAGATGCGGAAGGTCAACTGTGGGTAGGCACTCTAGATGGACTGCTGCGAGTAAATACTGCTAATGCTTTAATTATGAAGCGAATTGCTGATTTACCTGGGACAACTGTGCAAGCTTTAGCTATTAGCCCAGAAGGATTAATTTGGGCAGGAATGCCGAATAATTTGCTAGTAATTAACCCGAAAACTGGTGCAGTACTGCGGTCTGTGACTCGTTTGCGCGGACGTAACGTTACAGCAGTGCGCTTTGCTCAAGATGGTAGTGTTTGGATCGGTACAAATAATGGTTTGTTACGATTAAATCCAAATACAGGATCTGTATTGGATGAAGTTGCAGGACTTCCTTCTAGTCGAGTGCTTGCTCTTGCCCCTGATATCGCCAATAAATTATGGATCGGCACTAGTGAAGGTCTAGCTTGGTTAATGCCCAAAGTGGGTAGTGCAAAAACCCATCTTGCTTTTAGTCGCGCCGTGAAATGAGTAGTCATTTGTCATTTGTCCTAGGCAAATGGCAAATGACAAATAATAAATTACAAAAACTCTAAAATCTTAATAATTGGCAATGGTAGTTACCACCCAGCAATTAATTCAATGGAAACAACAAGGACGTTCAATTGTAGCGTTGACCGCCTGGGATTATGCGATCGCCCAACTCCTCGATACAGCTGGGGTAGACTTAATCCTGGTAGGTGACTCTATGGCTGTGGTTCTGGGTTATGAGACAACATTGCCAATTACTTTAGAGGAGATGTTATACCATGCTAAAGCCGTCCGCCGTGGTGTGAAACGCGCTTTAGTGGTGGTCGATTTGCCATTTTTGACCTATCAAGAGAGCATTCAACAAGCAATGCATTCAGCTGGGCTAGTGCTAAAAGAAACAGGCGCTCAAGCTGTCAAGTTAGAAGGTGGCTATCCAGCAATGGTAGAAACTATTGCTCGTTTGGTGCAAGCAGGAATTCCTGTTATGGGACACGTGGGTTTGACACCACAATCAGTTCATCAACTCGGTTTGCGACAACAGGGCAAAACGCAAGAAACAGCAGAGAGAATTTTAAATGAAGCGATCGCTCTTGAACAAGCGGGCGTATTTGCGATTGTTTTAGAGCATATACCCACTGATTTAGCACTGCGCATTACAGAAAAACTCCGTATTCCTACCATTGGCATTGGTGCCGGAATCCATTGTAATGGACAAGTGTTAGTCACATCTGATGTTCTTGGACTTTCAGAGAGACAACCACCTTTCGCTAAAATTTATACTAATCTACGGGAGAATATTACTAAAGCTGTACAGGATTATGCACAAGAAGTGCGAGAGCGAAAATTTCCTTAATCAAAAGTAAAAAGGACAAGAAGGCACGTAGAAAATTCCTACTCTTAACTTTTGACAAAAAAATAGTAATTGAAGATGAAGATACAGCAATTATCACTATCAGAACACTAATTAACCGAAATCAGAAAGTGATAAATTTGCAAATATAACATCAGCAATTACTAAAGTTATAGCTTGAATCGAGAGGAAAGACAGACAATATTTAAGTTTGAGCAATTTGCAGCAAACTTGGGTTTATAAGATGGTAGACAATAGTAGTCGTTTAAAGACAAAATTAGAAGCTGTACCTAGTGCAGTGTAAGTAGACTTCCATACCTTATGAGCAGCAGTTCTGAGTCTACAATATATAGCAAAAGTCTAGACTAGAATAAAGGTTTTTTGAGTTTTGACTTAGACACACAGGTACTAGATTATTAGCGTTAAGCTTAACTGTAGAACAATAACACAGGTGTTGGATTTGGATGTTATACAATTTCAGCAAATATGACAGCCAATTTTTCCAAATCCATAAAAGAAAGCTAAACTCCATTATTTTTAGAGCAAGCGCATTAAGCGGCTGAAGACTTGATGCAAAGGCTAAGATAAACAGTTATACATCTATTTGAGACTCGCTAAAGTGCAAGAATCATCTTTTCTCTAGCCAATGCAGAGTAATTTTTTGTTTAGTCCGAATTTCAGTAGAAATCGCAAGGTTCACAACCTTTAATTTTGTAAATCTGCGTATCTTTTATCAAGACGAAAATCAGGCGCAGGCTCTAACAAAAGCCAATGTTTACGCTTAGTCTTATTCTTGAGGATATTTACATAGTTATCAGCGTAGCGGAAAGCTGATGCACGGTCATAAGCAGCAATAGCCACAGCCTGCGAGAAAACCTTTGTAGGGATCTCAAAGCCTGCAAATTTCTGCATTAAAATAAACAAATCCTCGTCTGTTACAGGTAAACTAGTTTCTTCTACCTGTTCTGGTTCATTAAAGATATCTTCATTTAGCACTTTGGACATTTAGCACCTCACCAAAAGCATAAGAAGCGAAACCTGCGATGAAATTGAGCTGTTGCTCGCGAGTCTGTAAATTTACTGGGAGTTCATTACTAGAACATCCAATCTCCCGCAAAATTTCCAAACAATAAGCACTCAGTTCAGTATATGAAGCTCGTTCCCAGTTTAGAGCCACCTCTTTCGCCTTTTCTAGATTGACTCTAATAACCGTCATTACAGGGCTTGTCATTAATTTACCCTCCTCAACTGGATATTCGCCATTTTGATCTGAACAACAAAATGGTGTAACCGTGTTATTGCGGAATTTCTCTAGGAGAGGGGGGTGAATATCAGGGTATTTACGGTCAAATTTTCAAGGTGCTCGCTTACCTTATTTTTTTAATTGATACAGATTAAGTACTGATATATTTGCTTGGTAATTTCTATCATTAAAAGGGTTTTAGCCTTATAGCGTTAATATTTTTTTAATTTTTTAAGTATACTTACTTGCATTTACTTAAGTAATACTACGCAAAATTGTAAGATCTGAATGCGCAACTATCAACGGATGAAAGCAGCTAATTTTTAAGTTACGAAATACTTCACAGGCGCAGAGTGAGCGCTTGCTCATGAATCCGAAAAAGAATTATGGTACACATCTGGCAAAATTGTCGATACTACATTGGTTGTAGTTTTATGATGATGACCGAAGAATTACGGGCGAGCGCCTGCCATGATCTCAACGTCCCCAGTTTTTCCCCACAATGGCATAGTTGAATTTTCGGATAGCAATTCAGATGGCTACGGTGATGGGATAGAGAAGGAAATTTGCTGTTGTGAAATAAGGAAAAAGCAGAACAGGAAAAGCAACGTGCTGATATATTAGCAGCTAAGTTACACGAGCTAGGTGTTGACCCTGATGCGATCGCATAAAGCGATAAAGAAAATAATGAATATAACGACCCGAACATTAGCAAAGAAAATCAAAACACAGTTCGGTTAAAACGAGATGCACCTGAAAGCCGGAACACCGCAAGTCCATGAAACAGCAACAAAATCAATTCAGCCATCTCACAGCAATAGAAAGAACTAACCTATCATTCCCTGCACAGTTTTTATTAACTCAAAATATGCTGCAAGGCAAAATACTAGATTTTGGTTGTTCCTAAACGCCATGTCAGCAGTTATTTCGAGCTACCATTTAAAGAGCAATCTGCTTGCTGGTTTATGGTGAACAAAGTTCAAGAAATTCTCAAAACAGAATTTGCACCCGATGGTTTTAATGTCGGGATGAACATCAATCGAGCAGCAGGGCAAAATATGATGCACGCCAGTATTCATATCATCCCTCGTTACATAGGTGATACTGTCGGTGCTAAAGGTGGGATTAGGAATGTGATTCCTAAAAAGAAATAGTTTTCTGAAGTATATGTTGCATCAATAGCGACAATTGCGATTCTTGCAAATATATAAATAAATCTGAAAACTCTATAGAATGTGTTTCTGGAAAGATTTAACCAAGATTATCAGGATCTATTCCCAACGCTCTTAATTGCTCTGCTAGTTGTTGAGCGCGTTGTTCTGCTTGTTGAGCACGTTGTTCTGCTTGTTGAGCGCGTTGTGTTTCTTGTTGAGCGCGTTGTGCTTCTTGTTGAATTTGTTCTTTTGGCGTAGGATAACGCTTACCTTCCTCGTTGTACCAATACAGCCATTCCCTTGTAACACCAGAATAATTTCCCCTTTCGCACCCAATTCCTAAGCCAATTTCTGGTAGCCAAACTGGGTTTCCTAGTTGCAATTGATATTGCCCATTAACTAACTTATGCACTTCTAGGCGAGGTTTGCGACGACGGCGAGAAGAATAAATTACGTAGTAAAGTACGCCTAATTCTGCATATTGATCTAATTTAGTCGTGTATTCTTTACGATAATTTTGGGAAACTACCTCTAGCGCTAAAATAGGTACAACATTTTCATCCCACAACACATAACTGGGACGTAACTCTTCATCATAAAAACGCTCTACGCCTAAACTCAAAAATCCATCGGGCACAATTGGCGGTTCATCAGGATGATAGTAAATACCCATATCTACCCCAAAAAACCAGTCCATGCGTTCTGCCCAAAGTATCAGCAGTATTGCCTTGAGCAAGCCTGGTATTAATTCTTGCAGTTCATTATCCACAGGTGCGTCGTCAGAGTCTGGTAGTTCTTCGGCAGAGGGCAAATACCTCGGCAGGTTGTACTCTAACATGGTTGATTTTCCCAAAACTCACCAGAATTATAGCGATTTATCGGGTTACTGACAGCAACCAATCACTAGGCGATAATTACTCTATCTGCCGATAGATATACCTGTATGATATGTTGCCTCAACTCTTCTTGCGAGAATCCCTCCAATCCTGATGGAACACAGTTTTGCTCTCACTGTGGAGTTTCCCTAATCGTATTGCGACACTATCGTCCCATCCGGGTATTAGGTAGTGGAGGATTTGGCAAAACCTACTTGGCTGAAGACGTTGAAAAGTTTAATGAACTATGTGTCATTAAGCAATTTGCACCTCAGATACAGGGAACTGGCGCACTACAAAAAGCAACGGAATTATTTGAGCAAGAAGCCAGGCGACTGCAACATTTAGGAGAACATCCACAAATCCCCACGCTATTTGCATACTTTGAGCAAGATCATCGTTTGTATTTAGTGCAGCAGTTTATTGATGGGGAGAATTTATTAGATGAATTACAACACCAGGGTACTTTTAGTGAGCAAAAGATACAGCAATTATTGCTTGATCTATTAAATATTCTCAAAACTGTTCACCAACAGAGAGTAATTCACAGAGATATCAAGCCCCAGAATATTCTCCGTCGTAAATCCTTACAAGCAACAAAAGAGGATATAATTCTCATCGATTTTGGTGCATCTAAACAGTTAAGTGAGACGGTAATTACTCAAAAAGGAACAACCATTGGCTCTTTTGGTTATGCTCCTCTAGAACAGATGCAAGATGGACAAGCATATCCAGCTAGTGATTTATACAGTTTGGGCGCTACTTGCTTTCATCTGCTGACTGATATTACCCCTTGGGAATTGTGGAAGCAACAAGGGTATGGCTGGGTTACTAATTGGCGACAGCATTTACAGCAACCAGTCAGTCAAAAATTGGCGATCATATTAGATAAGTTGCTACAACCAAACTATCAGGAACGTTATCAGTCAGCAGAGGCAGTTTTACAAGATATCAAAGATTTGCGATCGCCTTCAGAAATGCCTGCTACAGTAGCTTATCCTCGGCCAGCATCACCGTCATTACCTGATGTACCACCGACAGTAAACTACCAACCTCCACCATCAGCATCAGTAGACTTACCCAAACAGAAATACAAGTCAAATATACCATTACTATTGGGTGGTGCTATCTTGCTATTGAGTTTGGGAGGATATGGAGTTTGGCATATTAGCAAACCTCTTTCAACTAAAACAGTTGCTTATGAAAAACTTGCATTAGTTAATAGCTTGACTGCTCATACCGACTGGATTGATTCCTTAGCAATTAGTGCTGATGGACAAACTTTAGTAAGTGGCAGTGCAGACAAAAGCATTAAAATTTGGAATCTGCAAACTGGTGCTTTGAAAACTACTCTTAGCTTGCATTCTGATGTAGTTAGTTCTGTTGCCATTAGCCGTGATGGTAAGACTGTGGTTAGTAGTAGCAAAGACGGCACTATCAAGATTTGGAATCTGCCAACAGGTACTTTGAAAGCGACTCTTCCTAGAATTCAAGATTGGGTTAATTCTGTTGTGATTAGTCCCAATGGAGAAACTCTAGTAACTGGTGGTACAGACAAGAAAATTAAGATTTGGAATCTCCAAACTGGAGATTTGAAACATACCCTCACTGGACATAGTAAATCAGTGATGACTGTTGCTATTAGCTCAGATGGACAAACTCTGGCGAGTGGGGGTGCAGACAGCACTATCAAGATTTGGAATCTGCAAACTGGAGAATTGAAAAATACTCTTACTGGACATCAAGATGTAATTTTTGCTGTAGCGATTAGCCCAGACGGCAAGACTTTAGCAAGTGGAAGCTACGATAGGACAATCAAAATTTGGGATTTACAAACTGGCGCTCTAAAAAATACCCTCACCGAACACCGCTATGCAGTTAGTTCTTTAGCAATAAGTCCAGATGGACAGACTTTAGCGAGTGGAAGTTGGGATAATACTATTAAAATTTGGAACTTACAAACTGGTGCCCTAAAAACTACTCTGACTGGGCATAGTGATTTAGTTTATACCGTAGCAATTAGCCCCGATGCACAGACTTTAGTAAGTGGAAGTAAGGACAAGACAATTAAAATTTGGCGAGTGCCATAAAAATTTGGGATTTAGTTTCAGGGCACGCTTCTCTAAACTAGAGCGAGCGCACTCTCTTATCTTTATAAATCTATCTCATGATAGATGTACTAAATTTAGGAATCACTGCAAGAATCAAATAAGACAAGATATATTCTGGGAAATTCACTGGTAGCGATCGCCGCGTTGCTTAAGTAAACAGGAAGTGAATATTACCCAACATCTACTCATACTCTGAGAAATCTCAGTAACTCTTAACTATTGATAAATATCTATTGCTGGCCCCGATTCATGGTTTATATTTACCCAGAGGTGGCGCAAACAGCCATCAATCTTCAAACATTAGGAGGCAGCACCATACCCCCCTGTAACTGATGCATACCCTCAGTATCAGGTGTCAGTTTAAAGATAAGTTGATATTAAAACAAACAATTTTGCTGAATTGCAACGGATAAGGACTACACTTAAAAGTCTTGTGCAGCAAAACCTGTAGCTTTAAATAAAGTAATCATGTCCAAGGTTCTTGTCTCCGATCCTATTGACCAGGCTGGAATTGACATTCTCTCGCAAGTTGCTACTGTTGATGTCAAAACAGGTTTAAAACCAGCAGAACTGGTAGAAATTATTGGTGAGTATGACGCGTTAATGATACGTTCTGGTACGCGCGTCACCCAAGAAATTATTGAAGCTGGCACGCAGTTAAAAATTATCGGTCGTGCTGGCGTGGGTGTGGATAATGTGGATGTTCCCGCCGCCACGCGCCACGGAATTGTAGTAGTTAATTCTCCTGAGGGTAACACAATCGCGGCTGCCGAACATGCGATCGCCATGATGTTATCTTTATCTCGTCACATCCCTGATGCTAATGTATCGGTGAAAAGTGGTGTGTGGGATCGCAAAACTTTTGTCGGCGCTGAAGTTTACAAAAAAACTATCGGTATTGTCGGGTTGGGTAAAATTGGCTCCCATGTAGCCGCTGTTGCTAAGGCGATGGGAATGAAACTGCTAGCTTTCGATCCCTTCATCTCTACAGAACGAGCCGAACAAATTGGCTGTCAGCTAGTGGATTTAGATTTGCTGATCCAGCAAGCAGACTATATCACCTTACACATCCCCAAAACCTCAGAAACTACCCACTTAATCAATGCCAAAACCCTGGCAAAGATGAAACCTACTGCTCGCATTATTAACTGCGCTCGTGGTGGCATCATTGATGAAGCAGCTTTAGCGGTGGCCATCAAAGAAGGTACAATAGCTGGTGCTGCATTAGATGTATTCGAGTCAGAACCTCTAGCCGAATCTGATTTGCGATCGCTAGGTAAAGAAATTATCCTCACGCCCCACTTAGGAGCATCGACTGCGGAAGCGCAAGTAAATGTGGCGATAGACGTTGCCGAGCAAATTCGCGATGTACTGTTAGGCTTACCAGCACGTTCCGCCGTGAATATTCCCGGACTCGGCCCTGATGTCTTGGAAGAACTTAAACCCTATATGCAACTGGCAGAAACTTTGGGCAACCTAGTAGGACAGCTGGCAGGCGGGCGAGTAGAATTACTCAATGTGAGATTGCAAGGTGAACTGGCAACTAATAAGAGTCAGCCGTTGGTGGTAGCCTCCCTTAAAGGACTGCTTTACCAAGCACTGCGGGAACGGGTAAATTACGTCAATGCCAGCATAGAAGCTAAAGAACGGGGAATTAGAGTAATTGAAACCAGGGATGCTTCTGTACGTGACTATGCAGGTTCCTTGCATTTAGAAGCCACAGGTACTTTAGGGACTCATTCTGTGACTGGTGCTTTGTTAGGCGAGAAGGAAATTCATCTAACTGATGTTGACGGTTTCCCCATTAATGTCCCCCCCAGCAAATATATGTTATTCACCCTGCACCGCGATATGCCAGGTATTATTGGCAAACTCGGTTCCTTACTTGGCAGTTTTAATGTAAATATTGCCAGTATGCAGGTAGGCCGGAAAATTGTCCGTGGTGATGCAGTCATGGCTCTCAGCATCGATGATCCATTACCTGAAGGCATTTTGGCTGAGATTACCAAGGTGCCTGGAATTCGGGACGCGTATACAGTAACACTATAAAGTGCTGAGTGCTGAGTGAAAACAAGTTAGGACTAACTTTGAAATCTCTCAAACTTATTAACTCTCAGACTCAGCACTCAGCGCTCAGCACTTAAAAGATGGCAAAAACCTGGTGGGAACTACAAATTTTATGCGAACCAGACCTAGAAGATTCAATCTTTTGGCGTCTGGAAAATTTTGGCTGTCGTGGTACAGCTATTGAAGGTAAAGGAAATTCCTCTTTAGTACGGGCTTATTTACCAGAATTTCAAGCACAGCTATTAGATTTAGCCGCGCTGTCGCTGTGGCTACGCCAAGATGCTCTGTGTGTGGGATTAGCTGCTCCGGCTTTACACTGGGAGTTAATTAATGAAGAAGATTGGGCTACTAGCTGGAAGCAATATTGGCAACCCGAGAAAATAGGCGATCGCTTTTTGATCAATCCGGCGTGGCTACCATTACCAGAAACATCAGAACGCCTAGTGATTCGCTTAGATCCAGGGGTAGCATTTGGTACGGGTAATCATGCTACAACTCAGTTGTGTTTGGAATCACTAGAAATGCGAATGAGTGAATTCCCAAAAGCTCTTGCTAATTTATCTCCTAAAAATGATCATGTGGTAATTGCGGATATTGGCTGTGGTTCTGGTATTCTTTCAATCGGAGCGGTGCTATTAGGAGCAGAGAAAGTCTATGCTGTAGATACTGACCCTTTAGCAGTGCAATCGACCTTTAGCAATCGCGCACTCAACGACATTTGTCCAGACCGCTTAGTACCAGCAGAGGGAAGTGTAGACATATTGCAGAAACTGATTGAACAACCAGTAGATGGTATTGTCTGCAATATTTTGGCTGATGTGATTATCGAGTTGGTTCCAGAAATTAGTGCGATCGCCAAACTGACAACTTGGGCAATCTTCAGTGGAATTTTACTTGAGCAATCTAAAGCCGTAGCTGATGCCTTAGAACAGCATGGCTGGGTGATTGCTACTTTGTGGAAAAAGAAAGAGTGGTGTTGTTTAAATGTCCGGCGTTCATGAAGAGTGCTGAGTTAAAAGACTGCCCACAAGAGGCTTTTACAGTTCTGAGTAATGAGTGATGGGTAGGTTAAAAAACTTTATTTCGCCTTCAGTAGCGTGTGTAATTTGTTTAGTAAGTCCTGTAACGTATAGGGCTTAGGCAAAAATGCTTGAACATCTGTGCCCACAGCAGAATTATACTGAGAGCTATCAGTAAGCCCGCTGGCGGCAATCATCAAAACCCGCGGATTAATTTGCTTCAATACCCGGATGGTAGTTAGCCCATCCATTTCTGGCATCATCATATCCATCAACACAGCACTGATTTCATCTTTATGCTGTAAATATACAGCGATCGCTTCAAGTCCATCACTGGCTGTAAGTACTCTGTAATTAGATTTTTCTAGTGATGTTTTAGTAATTTCTCGGATAGGAGCTTCATCATCCACAACAAGAATTAATTCTCCATGTCCTTGTAGCAGTTCTTGATTTAAAGATGGTGATGCTGGGCTTGCCAACACTGTTGGTAAAAATACGCGAAATTTGGTTCCTTTGCCAACTGCACTCTCTACAGTCACAAAACCACCATGACTTTTGATAATTCCTATGACTGTTGACAGCCCCAGCCCTGTACCTTTACCTTGCTCTTTGGTTGTGAAAAAAGGCTCAAAGATTCGCAACAAAACTTCCGATTTCATGCCGATTCCCGTATCTGCAACAGTAATCACACTGTAAGAACCAACAGTAGCGTCAAGATTCATCCGGGCATAATTTTCATCAATGAAAATATTTTCTGCACGGAGACTCAAAATTCCACCATTGGGCATGGCATCACGAGCGTTGACTACTAAATTCATTAAAACCTGATGCAGTTGGGTAATATCTCCAGAAACAGCACAAACCTCTGGCGACATATCGAATTCAACTTCAATCGATTTGGGAAATGTCTCTTTAACAACATGCTGAATTTCTAATAGCAAGTGCTTGAGTTCTAAAATTGTATGTTTACCTTCTACACCACGAGCAAACGACAGAACTTGTTTGACCAAAGCTGCGCCACGTTTAGCGCTGGTTTCAATTATGCTCAACAACCGCTGTTGCTTCTCGACGCTAAGTTGCGTCTTCAGTAAAAGTTGCGCTGACGTAATAATTGGCGTCAATACATTATTGAGATCATGGGAAATACCACCCGCAAGAGTCCCGATGCTCTCTAAACGCTGGGCCTGGAGAAATTGCGCTTCTAGTTGTTTTTTGTCTGTAATGTCGGTGTTGACAATCAGGATTGATTGCGGCTGTCCTTGAAAATTGACTATCAAAGTCCAGCGACTAGAGACAACGATTTCCTTACCGTTTTTGGTAACTTGAGATAACTCACCTTGCCAAGAGCCAGACTCAATTACAGACTGCTGGGCTTGTTGCAGTTGCAGCGAAGTTTCCTGAAAAATTAGCTGATGTGCATTTCGATTTATAACCTCAGCTGCCTTCCAACCGTACAAACGCTCGGCACTTTTATTCCAGAATCGGATGTGGTTGTTTAAAGATTGGACGACAATTGCATCAGTGGCGACATCAAGCAAGGCAGCTTGTTCTCGAATTTTCTGTTCTGACTTTTGGCGCTCGATGAGTTCGGTTTGGATCTGCTGATACAGTTCCGATTGCTGAATCGCGATCGCCAATTGCGTTGCTAACTGCTTGAGCAAATCAATTTCCAATTGCTGCCACTGTCGCGGTTCGGAACAGTGGTTAGCCACCAACAATCCCCATAACTTTTCCCCTTGCACAATTGGTATGACTAAGTTGGCCCTAACTTCAAGTCGAGCCAAGAAATCAACATGACATTGAGAAAAACCAGCTGTGTAAATATCTGCCACCGCTTGGGTGCGACCTTGTTGATATAGTTTGCGGCAAGCAGCTTCTATAAAAAAGGAGTCTTTGATTGTTGTTCCTAAAATAGGTGACCAGCCTGAAGCTACTGATTCTACTACCACAGAGCCGCTCCAATCCTCCCAAAAGCGGTAAATAAATACCCGCTCAGTTTGAAGAAACTGCCGGACTTCCGACACTGTGGTACTGAGAATTTCTCTTAAGTCAAGAGACTGGTGGATATGTTGCGCTATCTGTCCCACCAGACGCTCTCGTTCAGCTTGCTTTTGCCTAACTTCTTCTTGATGCTGACGTGCGGTTAGTTCAGCCAGTTGTGCTGCTCGATTCTGGGATTCTAGCCTCACTCTCTCTCGATAGTGATGGAAGAACTCAGCCAAAGCAGGTTCCTCTTCCAGTAAGGGAGCCAAATGAGCGATCGCTCGCAGATCTGCTTCATAAGACACTTCTGGGTGAGATTCCATCCATACAAGGCAAGACTTCACATAAGCAATAAATATAGTGAGATGGTTGTAGTTTACAGACCCCAGAATCCGGCGCAGCTCCTGACGAAAATGCTCAGCTTGCTCTGATGCAACGGCAATAAATATTGCACAGTAGAGGAGACTTGTTTCTAACGCCGAATTTGATTCTGGCCAGACAGCTAAGGAACGAGAGTTCGCTGCTAGTATGCTGAGGTGTTCATCAATATCTATTACTGATGGAAAAGGAGATTGGAGTAACTCTAAAACTTGCCCGGCACTCATCCCTAGGGGACGTAGACTGCAACTGTGACAGATCATGCAGTAAGGAACGGCACAGAAGCGGGAAAGGTAAGCGGAAAGTTTTTCTTTAAATAGATCTGGCAGTGGATTGTTCACATAGGCAGAAAGTGTCTGCTGCCATAAATTTTCCAGCACTTGTGGAGTCTGTTCTGCTGGTTCAAAAAAAGGTGGAACAAAACCAAATTTTGCTTTAATTTCTGCCTTAATTTGCTCCGTACTTCGCTCTATAGCAACAACAGGTTTATTTCCGTTTGATTCTGGCAGCATTACGTTCTCAATCGGCTTGTATTCAGTAGTAGTTAGTGCCAGTTTTGCTGGATAATTAACTATAGTTT
Organism: Nostoc sp. 106C; assembly: GCF_002154725.1. Classification (GTDB taxonomy): domain Bacteria; phylum Cyanobacteriota; class Cyanobacteriia; order Cyanobacteriales; family Nostocaceae; genus Aulosira. The sequence goes on from NZ_MTAW01000104.1 coordinate 74,589, forward strand.
TAATCATTTTTATTTGGCTCTCCCTAAATACATAGGGAGTGAATTAAAGGCAGTAACGCTGTACCAATTTCTGATTTAGTAACAAATCCATCTGCACCTACAGCAGAAGCAGCAGTGCGATATTCACTGCCATCATTTAGTGTTAAAACGACAACATATGGCGCACTTGAGCACTCTTTAATCTGACGTGTTGCTTCCAGACCGTTCATTCCCGGCATAGCCAAATCCATCAATACCAGATCCGGACTCAATTGTGGCACCTGTTCAACTGCTTCTTGTCCTGAGAGAACACGCCCAACAATTTCGAGTTGCCTATCCATAGCCAAAAAGCGGGCGGCGGATTCAAGAAAAGCAAGGCTGTCATCTACTAAAAGAATGCGCAGAGGAGGCATAATGTTGATTGCTAGGTGTCCAGAAAACTAGTAATACTGGTAAATCAAGCTACATATTGTATTTGACTTTGAGCAAAATCTTCTGATCTTTGCTCTACCTGATTCATACATTACGCTACCTCCCAGGATAACTAAATCAGGAAAACCCTGAGATCCCAACAGAAAAATCCTGAGATATTCCTGAGTCGTGATTAGTCGAGCAGAGGAGCAGAGAAAGGAAGGAAGCAGGACAAGAAAGCCTTCCTATACTAGCTATCTGAAATCACTAACCCCATGCGAATGGCATAGCGTACTAAACCAGCCACATCATGAATGTCTAGCCGCTTCATCAGTTGCATCCGGTGAGTTTCTACTGTTTTCACACTGATATATAGTAGTTCAGCAATTTCTTTTGTGCTTCTCCCTTCTGCAATCAACTGCAAAATTTCGCGCTGCCGTGATGTTAATTGTGTTAAAGAACTAGACTCATCACTCACCCGTTGTAAGTAATTAGCAACAACGTGCTTAGAAACTGCTGGACTTAAATAGGTTTCACCCTGACAAATGGCTCTGATTGCCACTTCTAGTTCACTGATACCAGCGTCCTTCAGTAAATAACCCATTGCTCCTATACGCAATGCTTGTAATACGTATTCCTCATTCGCGTGCATAGAAAGCATAATTACCCGGACCTGGGGAAATTCTTTAACCACATGTGCCGCAGCTTCTAAGCCATTCATTTCTGGCATGGCAATGTCCATCAAGACTACATCAGGTTGATATTCTGCAATCAAGCGCAGAGCCTCACGCCCATCACCTGCTTCTGCAATTACTTGTATACCCTCGATATTTTGTAGGAGCGCACGCAATCCAGCACGGACAAGCGTATGATTGTCTGCTAATAAAATACGAATCAATTTTGGGGCTGCGGTCATTTAGCTGAGGATCTGAAACTAGCTGTTTGTGACTTGAGCAAGCCATGCATGAATAACAAGCTTCATACAAAAAGGTATGAAGTCATTATTGGGAATAAAGCTATTTGTGGGATATTTAGGGTTTGCTCTGAGAATTAAAAAATAGGGCAGGAGGAGTTACTCCATAAAAACTGGCTTATTAACTAGTGGTATGTGTGATTAATTTTGAATCATTTTAGTGAGCAGTTTAATGCTTAAAAAATCGCTTAAGCGCCGACTAAATAACCATCATCACAATGAATAACATTAACTACTAGCTACTCAACCTTTCTTCTTATGCCAGTTTTGTAAGATGGCATTATTTTCATATTCTCCCTTGTTTTCCCCTGAAAAAATCAAGTAAATTCAGCTTAATTTTCAGAAAGGGGTAAAATAGCATGAATTTCAGTGCCGTGTTGATGCACGGATTTCATCTTGATTTGACCACCAATCAGCAAAACACGCTCCTCCATTCCTAGCAAACCTAAACTTCCTCCTTTAGTAGCTTTTTCCCGCGCTGCATATACATCAAACCCAATCCCATCATCGCGAATTATTAGGTGCAGCTGAGTTTCCTGTTGCCATAATTCAACAGTTACTCGTTGTGCTTTGGCATGGCGCACGATATTCGTTAAGGCTTCTTGAACAATACGAAAGCAGGTCGTTTCTAAGTTTGGCGATAGCTTGGTTTTTAAAGGCTTGCTCACAAATTCCCCAATGATGCCAGCGCGTTGAGTTTGGCGATCTATATACCACCGCAATGCTACAACTAATCCCAAATCGTCCAATAAGGAGGGTCGTAAATCAAGGGACAGGCTACGTACTTGTTGCAGAGAAACTTCAACTATGTCAATACTTTCCTGTAATGGTAATTCTGTCTTATTTATATTGGATGAATGTTGTAAGGTTTGCAAATTAATTTTTACTGCTGTCAATGCTTGACCAATTTCATCATGTAATTCATGGGCTAGGCGACGTCTTTCTACTTCCTGTGCCTCAATTAACTTGCCAGATAGGGTTTGCAATCGTTCTTGGGTTTTTAGCTGTATTTCCTGTGCTCGCTTGCGCTCTGCGATTTCAGCTTTCAATTCTTCATTGATCTGAGCCAGTTCTAAAGTCCGGTTCTTTACCCTTGTTTCCAACTCTTCGTTTACTGATTGCAGAGCATTTTCTGCCTGCTGGCGCTGGGTAATTTGTTGTCGTAGTTCTTGGTTATTGGCTTCCAACTGCGCTGGGCTGGGTAGGGCGATCGCTTTGGGTATCAGTGGTACTAATGCCATTGCTGTGTATACTGACACCAATGCCGTTATAGCTTTGAGCAACCCTGAAAGCCAATAAGTTGGATACCACAGCGTCCAAACTTCCATTACATGGGTAGTCCCACAAGCAACAATGAAAGCGCCAAACATCAAAAAGATCCAATCAAAGGGCAAATCTTGCCGCTGGCGCACAAAATAAACCAAAGTGATTGGGATTGAGTAATATGCTAAGGCAATCAGCGAGTCAGACATGACATGCAGCCATACTAACCCTGGCTTCCAGAGATAGCAGTGACCGTGGGGGATAAATGGGCCTAAACTAAACAGATTATTCCAAAATTCAGACATATTGGGCTTGATTGAACAACAAGCTGAGATCTTAAATAGGGAAGTAATACCAATTTAAAAAAGAATGGGACAGATGCATTGTAGGAGTGCAGTTTCCCAGCCCTTCAAGTTAATTCATGACACGCAATCATTGATGAAATCAGTATAAGTAAATCAATTTTTAGCCAACTTCAAGACAGTTTGTATGCAGCAATGGAAGTTTTATAGATAGAATCTTAATTAATTTTTACAAATTATTCTTGCTAATAGAGGCGCGAAAGTTTGCGCCTCTATGCAAAACAATTCTAGATTATGCCTTGAAGATGTTGCACTAACTGCTGTGCTTGCATGACCCCCTCAATCCGATCTACTGGTTGACCTTGTTTAAACAGTACTAAAGTTGGTAGGGCGTAAATCTGATACTGACTTGCTAACTCTGTGTATTTCTCCGTATCGATTTTAACAATACGTAACCGATCTTTAAGTTGCGCATTGACCTGCTCTAGAATTGGCACCATCATCTGGCAAGGGCCACACCACTCAGCATAAAAATCTACCAACACAGGTACATCAGAACCAGACAACATCTCTTCAAAGCTGTTGAATTGTTTTTTAGTAGCCATATGACACACCGATTTTCTCTTGTTTGATTTCAATAGTAATGCGTGCCTTAGAAAAACGGTGTAACATCATTTTGTTTTTATCAAGCTAGAATTAGCTGTCCTAGGAATCAAAATTCGGCAATTCACTAAAAATTAGAGTTTCCAAAACTCGATTATTTTATAGAAATGTAGTAATACTTTAAATTTTTAAATTGCAATTATACTTAACATTGATTTAGTTATTCTTAATTGAATCACACTTTCCTATATTTAAAGCTCCTTGAATCACCTAATTAATCAAGATATCTGTGATTAACTATCTAATTTCTGAGAAATAAATTAATTATAGCTATCGAATGCAGTTCACTTATCCTCAAATTTTATTCGGGGGGATTTCGTATTAGTTGTCAGTAGCCAGCGATAAACTAGAACGATCTTTAGGTGTCTTCAAGTATAAATCTACGAATCCATACCCAAACCGCGATAGAAGGTACAAATCACCATAAGATCATTAGCGCGGTGATTCAAAAAAGATTTCATGGAACTCTTGAATGAGAATTTACAAAAATTGCGCGGTCAAGTTGCAATTATCACAGGCGCTTCCCGGGGAATTGGCAGAGCGATCGCGCTTGAATTAGCTAGCTACGGAGCCAATGTAGTTGTGAATTATGCTAGTTCTAGTGCTGCGGCTGACAGCTTAGTGACGGAAATTACAACAGCAGGTGGTCAAGCTATTGCCCTGCAAGCTGATGTTTCTAAAGGCGATCAAGTAGACTCCTTATTCAACGCTGTAATTGACAAATTTAAACGTATCGATATCTTAGTTAACAATGCAGGTATTACTCGCGACACATTACTTTTGCGGATGAAGCCAGAAGATTGGCAGGCAGTTATTGACCTCAATCTTACTGGTGTTTTTCTATGCACACGGGCTGCTAGTAAAGTCATGCTCAAACAACGTTCTGGGCGGATTATTAATATTGCCTCCGTCGCCGGGCAAATGGGCAACCCTGGTCAGGCAAACTACAGCGCTGCTAAAGCAGGTGTCATCGGCTTTACCAAAACTGTAGCTAAGGAACTGGCTTCTCGGAGGATCACCGTTAACGCTGTTGCCCCTGGTTTCATCGTCACTGACATGACCAGCAATCTCAGCAACACCGAAGAACTTCTCAAATATATCCCCCTCGGTCGCTACGGTCAGCCAGAAGAAATTGCGGGCATGGTGCGCTTCCTGGCTGCCGATCCTGCCGCTGCCTATATCACCGGACAGGTGTTTAATGTTGATGGTGGCATGGTGATGGCGTAGATAGAACTGGATGTTAAGTATAGAGTGCCGAGCGAGCAGTACTCTACACTTAACATTCATCACTGATAAATTAGAGTCCAAACAGCGCTGGTTCTACACCCACTTGTTTCCAAGCGTTACGAACGGCGTTCTGTTCTTTACTTCCTTGACCATATAATTCTCCAGCCACAGAGATTGTATGGTGTGCCGCCTTGGAAAAATTTGACCGGGAGCGTAGTCTGTCTCTTAAGGTGATATACCAAATTTTGCCGACTTTTTCCCAAGCATACCCCCCGATTTCTACTGCTGCTAAGTAAAAAGCATGGTTAGGAATACCTGAATTGATATGCACACCACCGTTATCTTCAAGTCCCTTGTATAAATCTTTTACATGGGCTGGTTGGGGGTCTTTACCCAGTACAGGATCATCATATGCGGTTCCTGGTGCCTTCATCGAACGAATGCCCACACCTTTAACCCCAGGCATAAACAAATCTGAGCCGATGATCCAGTCAGCTTGGTCTGCTGTTTGATTAAGTACGCGTTGTTTCACTAGGGAACCGAAGACATCAGACATAGACTCATTGAGTGCCCCTGGTTCATTTTTGTAGCGTAAACCAGCTTCGTATTGGGTGACACCGTGAGTTAGCTCATGTCCAATCACATCAATTGACTTTGTAAAGCGAGTAAAAATTTGCCCATCGCCATCACCATAGACCATTTGGTTCCCATCCCAAAAGGCGTTGTCATAGTTCTGGCTGAAATGAACAGTCGAGTCTAAACGCAAACCGCGATCGTCAACAGAATTTCGTTTGTATACTTCCTTGTAAAAGTCATAAGTAGCACCAGCTGCATCATAGGCTTCATTCACTGCTGGGTCATTGCTGGGAGGATCGCCCTCACTACGGACTAATTTACCTGGAAGCTCTGTACTTTTATTAGCATCATAGATCGTGCGGCGCTTCTCCCCAGTTGATTTTACTGTTGGCATCAGGCTCAAGATATCGCGCTGTCCGCGAATCCTTGCTGAACGGGTTAAGCTCTGAAAAGCCCAGTCGCTTTGTTGAGGATTGCCACGTTTGGCTATCTCTTTCAACATATGCGGTGGGACAACACAACAGATAGGACAAATGTGGTTGATTGGATGACAACCTTTTGATTTCGCCAAGCTTTGATTTTTACGATACATAGCTTCTATCCTTAATTACGTAAGTGGCGATCGCAAGTTGAAAGGCGATCGCCACTTTGATTGATCCAAGAACATTAGCCAAAATTTACAACTTTCGTCATCAAAAGTTACTCATGAAATATATTCTGTTTTCCTGATTCTGCCGCAGATAGTGAAGCCGATCAGGAAAATCACACTTATAGTTGTCGCTACCATCTGTACCAAGGTCAAGTGCTGCGTTCGCATCGCCAACAAATTAAAAACCAAGGTAATTGACCAAAGAGTATATGCAGCACGGCGTTGGGAGAATCCCCAAGCAAGCAAGCGATGGTGTAGGTGGTCTTTGCCAGGAGTACTCATTGGGTTTTTTCCCGCCATCAGTCGTCGCACAATTACTTGAGTTGTGTCCAGCACTGGTAATAGCAAAAATAAAACTGTAGGAATTAAGGAAAATACGGTATTTACTTGGAGTTTACCTAAAATACTAGTTGCGGCCAGCACATAGCCGAAAAAGTAAGCTCCGGCATCACCCATAATGATCCTTGAGGGGTGGAAGTTATGGCGCAAAAAGCCTAGGGCTGCGCCTCCCAATGCAGCCAGTACTAGAGTTGCCGCCGCACGATATGAAATCTGGGCAGAAACCGCCAACAAACTCATGGCAGTAATAAAACTCACTCCTCCTGCTAAACCATCCATACCATCCATCAAGTTAATGGCATTGGTAATTCCTACTACCCAAAATACTGTCAGCGATATTGAAAGAAGATAGTCGATTGGTGTGCCAAAAGCGATTTCAATTCTAATCCCGTTAGCAACCAGCAATAGTGCTGTGAGCACCTGAGTAAACATCCGCACCGAGGGAGGTAAGCCAAACTGGTCATCAATAAAGCCAACCAGAACTAATATCGTCCCTCCCAAAAGAATAGTCAGTACTTGAGCCAAGACGTTTTGCAGTTCGATTGGTCGTAAGAGGGTAGCGAGTACAAGTGCAGCAATCACACCCGTATAGATAGCCAGACCTCCTGCATTCGGCAAAGGTTCTCGGTTAAGCCGCCGTGCGTTTGGTTGGTCAGCCCAACCTACCCGTAAAGCAAATTTGCGTACTGTGGGAATTAACCGCCATGTTACTAGCCAAGCCAAGAGAAACGTAAATACTACAGCCAACCAGCCGGTGCCGCTAGGGTCGGCAATACCGAGGGACTTAAGGGAGTTGTATAGATTCATCTCCCAATTCAACCATTACTGCTACTATTCAACATGAGCATCAACTGTATATTAATCAATTTTTTTATTTCCATTTGTCATCTGACCAGTTTTAGGAGTTAGCACTCTGGCTCTGTGAGTGCTAAATTGTCTAATGGAAGCGCTTGAGAAATGAAACATGGCGAAGATTATTGCATTTGATGAGGAATCACGGCGGGCCCTAGAACGGGGGGTTAACGCTCTTGCTGATGCCGTAAAAATCACCCTAGGACCGAAAGGTCGTAACGTTCTTTTAGAAAAAAAATTTGGTGCCCCCCAAATTGTCAACGATGGTATCACTGTTGCCAAAGAAATTGAATTAGAAGATCCATTAGAAAATACAGGTGCGCGGCTCATCCAAGAAGTGGCATCTAGAACTAAAGATGTTGCTGGTGATGGTACTACTACCGCCACGGTTTTAGCACAGGCTTTGATCCGAGAAGGGTTAAAGAATGTTGCAGCTGGTAGCAACCCAGTCAGTTTAAAACGAGGAATCGACAAGACAGTTGAGGCGCTAGTGGCAGAAATAGCCAAAATAGCCAAGCCAGTGGAAGGAAGTGCGATCGCTCAGGTTGCTACAGTTTCAGCTGGCAATGATGAAGAAGTCGGCAGTATGATTGCCGAAGCAATGGATAAAGTCACCAAAGACGGTGTAATTACCGTTGAAGAATCTAAGTCCCTGACAACTGAACTAGAAGTAGTAGAAGGGATGCAGATTGACCGGGGTTACATTTCCCCCTACTTTATCACCAACAACGAGCGGCAGACGGTGGAATTTGAAAATGCCCGCATCCTGATCACCGATAAGAAAATCAGCAGCATTCAGGATTTAGTGCCTGTGCTGGAAAAGGTTGCCCGTTTGGGTCAATCTTTGCTGATTATCGCGGAAGATGTAGAAGGAGATGCTTTGGCGACTTTGGTCGTGAATAAAGCGCGGGGTGTACTTTCTGTATCTGCAATCAAAGCACCTGGATTTGGCGATCGCCGTAAAGCTTTACTGCAAGATATTGCCATTCTTACCGATGGACAGTTAATTTCTGAAGAAATCGGCTTAAGCTTGGATACTGCTTCTATCGAAGCCTTAGGAACTGCTCGTAAAATTACCATCGACAAGGAAAACACCACAATTGTCGCTGGTAGTAATACCAAGCCAGAGGTGCAAAAGCGGATTGCGCAAATTCGCAAGCAGTTGGAAGAAACAGATTCCGATTACGACAAAGAAAAACTGCAAGAACGCATTGCCAAACTAGCTGGCGGTGTCGCAGTGATTAAAGTGGGTGCAGCTACAGAAACCGAACTCAAAGACCGCAAACTGCGAATTGAAGATGCGTTGAACGCTACTAAAGCGGCGGTAGAAGAAGGTATTGTTCCTGGCGGTGGAACTACCTTGATTCACCTGGCAGTAAAGGTAGAAGCGATTAAAAACAGCCTCCAAGATAGTGAAGAACAAATTGGCGCTGATATCATCGGACGAGCACTGGAATCGCCTCTGCGTCAAATAGCAGACAACGCTGGTGTTGAAGGTTCTGTGATCGTTTCCAGAGTCAAAGAAACTGATATCAACGTTGGTTACAACGCTGCTACTGGGGAATTTGAAGACTTAATTGCTGCTGGTATTATCGACCCTGCGAAAGTTGTGCGTTCTGCCTTACAGAATGCTGCTTCAATTGCCGGTCTAGTCTTAACTACTGAAGCCCTCGTTGTCGAGAAGCCTGAGAAGAAAGGTCCTGCTGCTCCCCCTGATGGCGGCATGGGTGGTATGGGCGGCATGGGTGGTATGGGTGGTATGGGTGGCATGGGTATGTTCTAATCTTTGCTTCTCCATCTTCTCCATATAAATATTTATTAAGCAGTTTGTCTTGGCTAAGGCAAACTGCTTTTTTATCATTTATGACCGAGAGGTAAGGGAGTGATATCATATCGGCTTGAATAGTTAAAAAATTTTGGATGTTAAATTTACTTTGTAGGGTGGGCATTGCTACCCTACAAAACTATTAATTTTTACTAATAATTTAGAATTGCTAGATTTTGTTATTAGCAACAATAAAATATCTGGTTTTGACTGTTATTGGGTATTTACAAGAAGGTAAAAGTACATGCTCAAAAAAATCCGTCGGACTCCTAAAGCCGTCAATCAGCCATTTCTTAAAGACTTTTATCACCAACCGGGGACTATACCAGGAACTCTTTTCATTGATGAAAATGCTGAATATCCTGAAATTATTTTGATTGATTACAACCAGCAAGACTACATTCGCAAAAAAATAGAAGCCCCGGAGGAATGTATTCCTTATCTAGATACGGCATCTGTAACTTGGGTGGATGTGCAAGGTTTAGGAAATCAAGACATATTGCAAAGACTAGGGAAAGTTTTTGATTTACATCCTCTAGTTTTAGAAGATATAGTCAATGTGCCAGAGCGTCCTAAAACAGAAGACTATGAAGAGCAATTATTAATAATTGCTCGAATGGTAGTGCCAAAAGATAATGGGTTTGGTTTTTACAGCGAACAAGTGAGTTTAATATTGAGTAAAACTTATTTGCTCACTGTGCAGGAAGAACCAGAACATGATTGTTTTGAAGCAGTGCGATCGCGAATTGAAAAATCTAAGGGAATTATTCGGAAATCAGGAGCAGATTATTTAACTTATGCTCTGTTAGATGCAATTATTGATGGCTTTTTTCCTGTGTTAGAACGTTACGGTGAGCAAATAGAAGATTTAGAAGAGGAAGTTATCGTCAAACCTACTCAAAAAACACTACAGAAGATTTATAAAATTAGGCGAGAATTACTGCAACTGCGTCGCGCCATCTGGCCGCAACGGGATGTAATTAGTTCTTTGATGCGAGATAGCGGTGAACTTATTAGTGATGAAGTGCGAATCTATCTGCGAGATTGTTATGACCATGCAATACAAGTAATTGACATGGTAGAAACTTATCGCGAACTGACATCAGGATTGATGGATGTTTACCTGTCAGCAGTTAGTAACAAAATGAATGAAATCATGAAGCTACTAACGGTAGTTTCGTCAATTTTTATTCCCTTAACTTTTGTAGCGGGAATCTATGGAATGAACTTCAATACCGAAAAATCCCCATATAATATGCCTGAACTGAATTGGTATTGGGGATACCCGATGTGCTTGGCAATCATGGCTGCGATCGCAGGCGGATTATTATTCTTTTTTTGGCGGCGGGGCTGGCTAGAACGGTCTGTAACTATGAAGCAAGATTAAATATACGGTATGAATATGAAGCGAATATACAAAATTAGTACAGGGAGTCTATATTTTAAGTTATGAGAGGAAATGGTGACCAAAATTTACTTGTTTTGACCCTTTATATCATCGGCGTCTCTTACATCTTTAATCTGATGATTGAGTCGATCGATGACAAAATTAAATTTGAGGCGCAAAAAGGAGTCGTTGACGATCAACTTAAAGAGCAAAATCTCCAAGACCAAGTAGGAATTTCTTTTAGACTTAGCCCTTCTTATTCATTTGATGAATTGAAAGAGTTGTCAATTAGCATTGAAAATAAATCTGACAATCTTGCCATCTACGTTGACTGGGACAACAGCTCTATCGTAGTCGAACATAACAAGCAATCACGCCGAGTAATTCGCAAATCACCAGACTTGACCCGTGACTTAGCTGTGCCGCAAAGTCCTAGTCTTGTAGCTCCCAAGAAAACGCTGACGGCAGCAGTAACAGCGGAAGATGTTTTCGCGCGTGATGCAACCACAGGTACTTACTCAACGAAACAACCCCTAGTAAATATCACTGCTTTGCAAAAAAGTCCTCTCAAGGCGCAAAGAAAGTTGTACAACGACTTTGTTAACAGAACAAAGCAATTAGAATTTTCGCTACAGTTAGTGCTGCGAATGTCTGAGGTACGTGTTGGTCTAGCTCCTGGTGTGAATATCCCGCCAATGTGTATTGTCAATTGTCCTTTTACAATCAGGAAGTTGCCTTGGACATACGCTCTGCCTTGGAATAAAAAGAAGTAATTCAAATCAGACACACAATGCCATCCAAGATTACACTGGATCTAGGGAGAGAGTAGACGTAGGCGGTTGCAGATCGGTCACAACAACTGGTTTGAGGAAAGTCCGGGCTCCCGAAAGACCAAACTTGCTGGATAACGTCCAGTGCGAGTGATCGTGAGGATAGTGCCACAGAAAGATACCGCCAAAGTTAGTGCTGAGCAATGAGTATCGAGTGCTGAGAAAAGAAAACTCAGAACTCAGAACTCAGAACTCAGGACTGTTTTGGTAAGGGTGCAAAGGTGCGGTAAGAGCGCACCAGCAGCGTCGAGAGGCGCTGGCTCGGTAAACCCCGGTTGGGAGCAAGGCGAAAGGAACTATGGTTGGTCTTTTACCAGTTCCGCTAAAACAGAGCCGCTAGAGGCGTCTGGTAACAGGCGTCCCAGATAGATAACCGCCCTCATGTATGGAAGTTACATGTAACATCTCTACATTAGAGAACAGAACCCGGCTTATGAGCTGCTCTCTCTCTTTTTAATTATTGGTCATCGGGCATGGGGGATGGGGCATTGGGCATTGCTATTGAGTCCAGAGTCAAGGGGAGCCAGCACCGTGGTGAGTCGCTGGCTCCCCTGCTCCCCTGCCTCCTTGTCTCCCTTGTCTTCCTTGTCCTTTTTGTCCCCCAACTGATTGAATGTCTCTCGCTTACCCACGCCGTCAGCGGCAGCTTGAAAGTTTAGTTAAAAAATTTGGTCTACTAAAAGAAGCACCCATACAGTGGCAACTGCTTGATTTAGCGCTGACTCATCCTACTGTCTCTGAGTCAGCAAATTATGAACAACTGGAGTTTGTCGGTGATGCTGTCGTGCGGTTAGTAGCGGCTGTGGTTTTATGGGAACATTATCCAGATTGTCCAGTGGGGGATTTTGCAGCAATTCGTTCGGTTTTAGTGAGCGATCGCATTCTCGCTCAATTAGCCAGAGAATATGGTTTAGAGCTGTATTTATTAGTCGCTGGCAGTGCTACTGCTGATAAAGTTGGTCAAGAATCTCGGCTGGCCGATGCCTTTGAAGCTGTTCTTGGTGCATTGTACCTCAGCACGAACAATCTCGATCTCATCCGTTCTTGGCTAGACCCTCATTTCAAACAACTAGCAGCAGAAATTCGTCTCGATCCAGCTAGGTTGAACTACAAAGCTGCTCTGCAAGAATGGACTCAGGCGCAATTTAAAGTTTTACCTGAATATCGCGTTGTGGAAGTTACTCAACCTCACCGCAATCAAGAGCGTTTTGTTGCTGAAGTTTGGTTGCATGGTAAACAGTTAGGTCAAGGCAAAGGGCGTTCTATTAAAGCCGCGGAACAAGCCGCTGCCAAAGTAGCTTTTTTATCTATTAGTAATCCGGAACAACCCTGAACTCAACAGACGCTGTATGCGCAGATAATTCAGTTATTAGTCCAGAGTTAAAGTTTAGTGTCAAAAATTTAACTCTTGACTCTTGACTCTTGACTAATAACCAATAACTTATGAATAACCAAATTACAATTGCTATCCTAGGCGTTGGGCGTTGGGGCGTGCATTTGCTAAGGAATTTTTTAGAACATCCTCAAGTCCGTATTGGCGCGGTAGTAGACCCAAACTCTGAAAGGTTGGCAGAGGTAAAACGGCAATTTAAGTTAAATGACAATGTATTATTAACAACTGAGTGGCAGGCTATAAAGCAAGTGCCAGATATGAGCGCAGTGGCGATCGCTACTCCAGCCACCATTCATTATGATTTGATTAAGTATGCTCTTAACCAGGGATACCATGTTTTGGCAGAAAAGCCTTTAACTTTAGACCCATTAGAATGTTGTGAACTTTGCCAGTTAGCAGATCTGCGGCATTTAATACTGATGGTGGATCACACATATTTATTTCACCCAGCCGTTGAGAAAGGGCAAGCTGTGATTCAGGCAGGTAAGTTAGGTAATTTACGCTATGGCTACGCCACCCGCACTCATTTAGGACCAGTGCGACAAGATGTGGATGCATTGTGGGACTTAGCTATTCACGATATTGCCATTTTTAACAGTTGGCTGGGTCAGCTACCAGTAAAAGTGCAAGCAACAGGTACGATGTGGTTGCAAAAAGAGGACACGGGGACATGGGGATGCGGAGACACGGAGAATGTCTTTGTGTCTTCTTCCTCCCTCAAGCAAGGGCTAGCTGACTTAGTATGGGTAACCCTAACATATGCAGATGGCTTTCAAGCCTATATCCATCTATGCTGGCTGAATACCGATAAACAAAGACGGTTGGCGGTTGTAGGTAATCGTGGTAGCTTGATTTTCGATGAAATGTCTAGACTATCGCCTTTAACCCTGCTACATGGTGAGTTTGATTTCCAAGACAATCAATTTCTGCCTGTGAATCAAAGCCAAGAGGTGCTGGAAATAGAAAAAGGCGAACCATTACAGCGGGTTTGCGATCGCTTTATTTCTTGTATCCTCAAAAATACTCCTCCAGTTGTCTCATCTGGCTGGGTAGGCACAGAGTTAGTGAAAATTCTCGCTGCCCTCACAGTATCTCTCCAACGGGGTGGGCAAGCTGTGTCTCTAAAAGCTGAGAACTGGGGATTAGAGGCTGGTGACTGGGAACTCAAGAGTGGGAACTGGGTACTGAAGACTGAGGACTGCGGGTTAGGGGACAAGAAAGATAAAGGAGAAATCACTAATGATCAAACCTCTATCTTTCCGAAGTACCGTTAGCACAAGCTTCTCCTGTCGGTAGGCTAGAAAAGACACTTTGCTGACTAAGAAGACTGACTTCACGAGTATCTTCTAAAAGCGGCAACTCGTCATTGGCTTCATCTATCCCTGTTATTGTAGATTCTTGGATTTCTCTAGAATCTAGCAGTTGTTCTTGTTGAAGGTTAACATAGCCGTTCATTCCCCTTTTTGCATCATCTATGGCGGAGACTTCAATATTCTTTAAATTTCCTTCCTCTTCTGGAGGAGATAACAGCGAAATATCAATTAAAGGCAAAGTGATAGTTACCGTCGTGCCATGATGAAGCCCCGTACTCTTCAGGGTAATACTACCTTTCATGAGTTCGATTAAGTTGCGTGAAATCGCTAGTCCTAATCCCGTGCCTTCAACTTTGCGCGTACTTGCACCATCTACCATTACAAAGGGGCGAAATAGTTTATGCTGTTGAGCAGGATCAATCCCCATGCCTGTATCTGTGACATGAATCAATACCTGAGATTGATCGTAGCTTTCCTGAATTTCACAAGCGATCGTGATGCTTCCCTGTTCGGTGAATTTAGTAGCATTGCCAATTACATTAATCAGGACTTGCTTGAGCTTTGCTGCATCCGCCTTCACTGGAATTGACTCGCTGCCCAGGTCAGTTTTCAGCTGTAAGCCTCTTTGTTGCACATTTACTGACTGTAAATTAATTACTTCTAAAAGTAAGGTCCGGAGGTCTAGCGGTTCTGTAACTACTGAAAGCTTGCCTGCTTCAATTTTAGAAATGTCGAGTAAATCATTAATAATTCCTAATAGATGAATCGCTGTTTCATCAGCACGCTTGAGGAAGTCTATTTCTTCTTCTCGGTTATCGCATAAGCCATCGTGAACCAGGCGAACACAGTTAATAATAATATGTAATGGATTACGTAACTCATGAGAAGTTGTAGCTATAAACTGAGTTTTAATTTGATTAGCAGTTTTTGCTTCCTTCCAAGCTATTTCTAGTTCTTCTGCCCAAGCTTTTAGTCTTTCAACCATTTGGTCTAAAGCTTGTGCTAGTTGATTAAACTCTCTAATTTTAAAATTGTGGGGAACTGGTTGGGCGGTGTGATGGCTGTCAATATTGAGAGCATAATCTCGTAATTCTTCTACAGGCCCTGCAAGGTAGGGAGCTAAATATAAGGATGCCAATAAACTTGCACCTATTAAGCCCACTGTTAAAACGATGAGAATCAACTTTATTTCTTCCAAACCAAAAAGAGCATTGTCTACACTGGTAACAGCTAAAACAATCCATTTTCGCTGCGATTGTTGATTGATGGGATCTGTAATCGCCGTATAACCAGCTACTAATTCTTGCCCTTGTTGAAAAGATAAATCTGTAGAACCTGTTTGCCCGATGTTCGCATTTTGAATAATACGTCGGAGTTGGGAAGCATCTGAGTACTGTTGAATATTACTCCCCACTCTTTCTGGTAATGGATGCGCTAAAATTGTGCCATCTTCAGCGATGACTACCAGAGAGCCTGTGAGCGATCCCGGCTGTTTAGTAGTTTGTTGGTACAATGCTGACTGAAGACTTAAGCTGTAGAGCAATTGACCCGCACTATTGAAGACTGGAGCTGACATTAATAATCGCAATTGGTTTTGCGGATCTCTGGAACCAGTGGTTCCTGCCTTGGGAGGTAATATTGCTGTAATATCAACTCCTTGGCTGGGCAAAGATGAACTCAGTTCGCCAATTGGTTTGTCGTCACAAGTACTGGTAACTATTTTGTCTGTTTGTACATTTTTTAATTGAATACACTCAATTTGGATTGGCAATTGCTGTGCTATCTGAGTGAGAAATTCTTGCGCCTCAGTCAGTGAACGAGGTTGTATAACTTTTGTTTTACTAATAATGAACAAACTTGTTTTCAAGGTAGCGATCGCATCTACAATCTTCTCTCCTTTAAGAACAGCACTTTCTGTTAAGTTCTGTCGAGCAGTTTTCAATAGGCTAGTGCGTGCCTTATTTAAGGCGACAATTTCTCCTATTAATAACACCGGGACAAACAGCAGCAATATTCTTGTTAATAAAATACGCCGAAAGGATGATTGACGCGTCTTAGCCATCGAACGTCTCACTTCGCATCTGCAAACCACAACAGCCAACGATATGCAATTAGACCAGCTAGATGAGACATCTTATTAAGTTATCAGTACTCTATTGGCAAATGCTAAAGATATCAAAGTTTGCATCTGCAAAAAGAAACATGGTATACCAAAACCCGTGAAGGTTAGCTGTAAAAAAGACTTTTGTTGCATATCTATGACAGTGGTGAAATCATCAAACAGGAGCTTGGATGTATGGATTTTTGTTAAATCAACACACAACAAGGAAAATATTAAAAATATCAAATCAACTCAATGGTGCAACATCGTCCTCATACCACAGTGGTTTTGGCAATGAGTGCAGATGGCAAAATAGCAGACTTTAGGCGATCGCCTGCTCGGTTTGGCTCAAAGGCTGATAAAGCACACCTGGAAAAACAAATCGCTGCCTCTGATGCCGTTCTCTTTGGTGCCGGTACTCTCCGTGCATACGGTACTACACTAACCGTATCACATCCTACACTGCTGCAACGTCGAACACAGGAGGGCAAATCTACCCAACCAGTTCATATAGTCATTACACAATCTGCTAACCTCAATCCGGAAATTCACTTTTTTAAACAACCAATTCAACGTTGGTTGCTTACGACTAGAGCCGGGGCACTTTCCTGGCAAGGATGCTCGGAATTCGAGCAAATTCTGGTTTTTGAAACACCAAATGGCAAGATTGATACTCCTGCCGCTTTAAAACACCTGGTATCTCTACATATAACACGCCTAGCAGTATTGGGGGGTGGGGAGTTAGTGGCTTCAATGCTGGAACTAGATTTAATAGATGAATTATGGTTGACGGTATGTCCTTTGATTTTAGGTGGTGCTAATGCACCCACACCTACCGCAGGTGAAGGATTTCTCGCGAATTTGGCTCCCCGTCTCCAACTTCTGGAAGTTAATCAAGTTGACCAGGAAGTGTTTTTACACTATCGGCTACAACGACAAGCATCTTAGATTACCCTAATAAGGGTTGGGCATTGGGCATTTTCCTCTTGTCTTTCCTATTCCCCCAATTCCCAGTCTCTAGTCCCTAATTTTCCTAAAAACCCACACGATGATAGAAAAACTAAAACCTCGCTATTCTATCGTTTGGATCAACACCATTGCCGAAATTCCCCAACAAGCTTGGGATGCTTTGGCATTGACGCTCAAAACTCCTTTTTTAGAGTGGGAGTGGTTGAACAATCTGGAAACATCCCACAGTGCTACGCGGAGAACAGGTTGGTTACCAAATCACTTAACACTGTGGCGTGACAGAACGCTAATTGCAGCGGCTCCACTCTACCTGAAAGGACATAGTGCTGGCGAATTTGTTTTCGATCACCAGTGGGCAAATTTAGCTGAACGTATTGGGGTGGAGTATTACCCGAAATTGTTGGGAATGACACCATTTACTCCTGCTGAAGGCTATCGCTTCTTAATTGCCTCTGGAGAAGATGAGGATGAAATTACAGCCTTGATGCTGCATGAAATCGACTCTTTCTGCACTAAGCATCGCATTTCTGGGTGTCATTTTCTTTATGTCGATCCCGAATGGCGTCCTGTGCTGGAAAGACAAGGCTTTACTCCTTGGTTGCATCACAGTTACATCTGGGAAAATAATGGGTTTAAGAATTTTGATGACTACTTAGCTGTGTTCAACGCCAATCAACGCCGTAATATTAAGCGGGAACGCAAAGCAGTAGAGAAGGCAGGTTTAAGACTGCAACCACTGACTGGGGATGAAATTCCTCATTCTTTGTTTTCTTTGATGTATCAGTTTTATGCGGATACTTGTGACAAGTTTGGCTGGTGGGGTAGTAAATACTTAACAAAGCGGTTTTTTGAACAGTTACATAGCAGTTATCGCCATCGAGTATTGTTTTTTGCGGCCTACAGCGAGCAAGATAGTCGCCACCCGATAGGAATGTCTTTTTGTCTATTTAAAGACGACAGACTTTATGGGCGCTATTGGGGAAGTTTTCAAGAAATAGATTGCTTGCATTTTGATGCTTGCTATTATGCGCCGATTCAGTGGGCGATCGCTAACGATATCCAAATTTTTGACCCTGGTGCTGGTGGACGCCACAAAAAACGGCGTGGATTTCCTGCTAAACCCAATCACAGTCTGCACCGCTTTTACAACAGCCGTTTAGAAAAAATTTTGCTGCCTTATATCAAGGAAGTGAATCAACTCGAACAGCAAGAAATTGAGGCAATGAATGCTGAATTACCTTTCAGCAACCGAGATGTTTAGGGACAATAATTTACAAACAAACCAAGAATTCACAGGAAGATATGAAAGGAAGAATTACACTTGAAATGGAGTAGAAATTTGCAGAAATTTGATTTTAATAATGACTATGGATTTGATAGTAGAAGACTTGGCTGCAATTGACGATCAGCTTTCTCACCGTCATATTGAACTCGATCCTAGTGGATATTTCATTATTTACTTGGATCGGGAGGCAAAGTTAATTTATGCCAAGCATTTTACAAATGTAATTGATGAGCGCGGTTTAGCTGTAGATCCAGAAACAGGAAAGGTGATTCCCGCTAAAGGAAAAGTAGAAAGAACTCACACAACTGTATTTAGTGCGAGAACCGCCAAGGAACTTTGCGTCAAAATATTTGAAGAAACTCAGCCCTGTCCAGTAAGTCTTTTAGACCATGCAGCTTATTTAGGTAGAGAATTTCTCCGAGCTGAGGTGGCTTTAGTGACAGGGCAAGAGTACATTCAAGATTAGGCTGTCATTAGTCATTTGTCCTTTGTCTTTTGTATCAATAACTAATGACTAATGACCAATGACGAATTACAGCATTAGCTATTAGCCATTGTTCGTTGGTTGGTTAACTTGGTAAAGATAGTAAGTTGCCATTGGGATAATAGTAGCAGCAATTAATAGCCCTACCACCCAAGCAGTGGCATTACCTTTATCTTTGTCAGTTTCTTCTGCTGTCTTGAATGTGCCTTCTACCTGCACATTCTCAACGATTTTGGGTGGGCCGGGATCGGTTTGCCCAGAAAGGACTGCGACTAGGCGATCGCTTGCATCTAAGAAAGCTTGGTTATATTTGTTACCATTGCGCAATGGAGCCATGACGGTTTCCGAAGCTACGCTCTCAGCAATAGAGTCTGACAGCAAAGATTTGGCTTTATCTCCAGTAATAATGGCGGTGCCATTGGTAACTGTATCAATTACCAAGAGGGTTTGATTAGCTTGTGCTTCTTTTGTGGGAAACCATTTTTCAAACAACGCTTTGGCAAAACTTTCTGGTGTTTCCCCATAGTCGAGTCGGCGAATGGTGACAATTCTGGTTTCGTAACCAGTTTTCTTGGCCAAATCTGCCAAAGTGCTGCTAATCTTACCTTCATTCACACGGCTGATTGCATCGGCTTGATCCACAACCCAAGTGCTATTATCTGCTGCAAGGTTGGGTATTTGATATGCGCCAGTGGCTAACGCCGAAGGTACGACGACCAGAAAAGAAACTAGAGCGATCGCTAGTAATGGCAGAATTAGTCTAATCAGGTATTTTGGGATGATAACTACTTGGTTGAGGAGCTGTTTCATTGGATAAACTCTCAGACAGTATTGCACCAAAAATACTACACAACCACTGTCAAAATCACCTGGTTTATGGCTTTTTCCACTTGAAAGTTTTAGCTATAACCCAAAGATGGATTTTATTGTGAAAGTTTTGCGGCTCAAATGAGTTTTGATTGTCGCTAGTACAAACTGCTATCGCCAAGAAATACCGCCCGATTTAGGAATTTAACTAAATTGGGCGGATTTTGCAAACCATTGGGAGATTATACCATATATTTTTAGATTTTCGACTGCATATCTTAGATTTTTTAATATCTGCGACAATTTGCTCTGCCATAAATTACAGACAACAGACTAGAAAAGTTTGATGAATTAGCGATCGCATAGTTGTAGTTACGTAGCAAAAGAAGTTTCACCACTGTATTGAAAGAAAAATTGGGAACGGTTCCAGGGATTTTAGGCAATAGAGACGATCGGTGGATAGGCTATGCTCCCTCGAACTGAGCTTAATTTACACTGCTACACTGGTAATTAAAGACAACTAATGTTAGCAAAAAACCCACGATAATAAGTTCAATGAATACTGTTGTTCTCAATCTCGAACCGATCGCTCATTTAACCGATGAGCAATTTTATCAATTGTGTCTTGTTAATAGAGATTTAAGCCTAGAAATGAATGCAGCAGGAGAATTAATTATTGTGCCACCCGTGGGAGGAGAAAGCGGAAATCAAGAAGCAGACTTAATTACAGACTTGAATAATTGGAATCGTCAAGCTAAATTAGGTAAAGTTTTTAGTTCTTCAACTATTTTTATCCTGCCAAATGGTGCAAAACGTTCCCCTGACGCGGCTTGGGTAAAGTTGGAACGGTGGGAAGCTTTAACACCAGAACAGCGAAAAAAATTTCCGCCACTTGTACCTGATTTTGCCATTGAACTGCGTTCTGAAACAGATAGGCTCCAACCTCTCCAAGACAAAATGCAGGAATATATAGAAAATGGTTTGCGTTTGGGTTGGCTGATTAATCCTCAAGATGCCACAGTGGAAATTTACCGACACAACAAAGCTGTGGAAGTGGTGCAAATGCCAGCGATTATTTCTGGAGAAGATGTATTACCTGGATTTGAATTGCAAGTGTAACTAAACGATAAGAATGATGGACTTGATAGTTTTTTTGAATATAAAAGTTTTATGAATGAGCGATCGCATAGTTGTAGTATCCACAACGATGTTGAATAGCAGCGATCGTATTAAATACAGTTTCGATAAACGTAGATTTGTAACCAGTTGGTTTTAGTAGTATGTTTGCTAAATAAGGTAGCGCTTCAGGATTACCTTTTTTTTCTAATGCTTCAGCAGCAAATGTTATATAAGTATCATCACTATCATCAATCTGATCGCAGGTTAAATAGTGATTTAAAGCTTCTACCAATGCTGCTATAGCTGCTTGAGAACCAATTTTTCCTAATGCTGTCGCTGCTGTTAATTTAATCAAAGGACAGCCATAATTTAAAGCATGAATTAGTGAGGGAATCGCTTTTTCTGAGCCAAGTTCTCCCAAAATCGTCGCAGCACTCTCCTGAACAAATTCATTTTGATTATTCATGGCTTCGATGAGAAATGGAACAGCTGCATCAGAGCCAATGTTACCTAAAGCAAAAGCAGCAGCTTGGATACGAACTTTAGAATTTTCATGCTGTAAAACTTCAATTAATGCTGGTACAGCGATATCATCACCAATTTTTCCCAAGGTAGATGCAGCCATTTTCACAACATAAGGGTCTTTGTCCCTTAAAGATGGAATCAATAAGTATACAATTTCCTCTCTACCTATTTCTGCTAATGCTTCAGCAGCCCTACCACGAACCCAAGGATTTTGATGATTCAAAGCATGAATTAATCCGGCTTCAGCTAACTGAGAGCCAATTTGCCCCAAGATGTCAGGAGCTAACCAATAGACATCTGAGTTTTGATGGTTTAACGCTTTGATCAATGCTCTCACGGCTATCTCAGATTTAATTTCGCCAAGAGCAAAGGTAGCACTCCAGGGAACACAGCTTTCCTCATCATTCAATGCTTCTACCAGATAGAGAATGGCATAGTCAGAACGTGTCATCCCCAAAAGTTGAACTTTCAATACTTCAGGGATTTGTAATGCAGTTACCAAACCCACAGTTTGCACTTGAAACTCTGGTTTGACTGCTCCTGCTAACTTTGCACCTAATCGCAAATCTACCTCTAAGGCTAACCTGACAACTCGTAACGCCTGAGCCTCATCCTCTAGCTGCGCTAACATCTGCGTTATAGGTTCTGTCCATTGCAGGTAATTGAGGTAATCTCGTTGCAGTTGCTCATCACTCAACTGGGCTAGCTGTTGCAGGAGATTGTTAGACTCTAAGGGCAGTTGACGGTAGAATTCCATTTGCTTTCCTCAACTTACAGCAATGGATGTTGGCTCCTCAGTATAAATATATGACTATCATCCTCACTAACGACGACGGTATCGATGCGCCTGGAATTAAAGCGCTGCTCAATGCTGTCAAGGACAAAAAAGTAATTATCGCTGCGCCGAGAGATCATCAATCTGGCTGTGGACATCAAGTTACTACTACTCGCCCCATTACTCTCCAACGACGTTCGCAAACTGAATATGCGATCGCCGGGACTCCCGCTGATTGTGTGAGAATTGCAATCTCACAAATTAGTGAAGATATCAAATTTGTGTTGTCGGGGATCAATGCTGGGGGGAACTTGGGCGTGGATGCCTATATTTCCGGTACAGTGGCGGCGGTGCGAGAAGCCGCAATGAACGGTATTCCCGGAATTGCCATTTCTCACTATCGCAAAGCCAAGCAAAATTTTGATTGGGAACTCGCCGCTAAATTTACGGCTGAAGTTTTGGCTGACTTACTCCAACGTCCCCTAGAACCAGGAAACTTCTGGAATGTGAATTTGCCACATCTGCAACCAGGAGAACCATACCCAGAAGTGGTGTTTTGCCAACCCTGTACCAAAGCTTTGCCAATTAACTACCGGATTGACGGCGATGATTTTTATTATGTAGGGGAATATAGCAAACGCGATCGCACTCCTGGTAGCGATGTCGATGTCTGTTTTTCTGGCAACATTGCTGTTACCAAATTAAGGGTGTAAATGTAGTCAAGAGTCAAGGGTCATTTTTCATAGGTCATTTGTCAAAAGCCAAATATTTCTTCCTCCCCCTGCTCTCCTGCCTTTATCCTTCCTCATCTGTCCCTTGTAGCAGTATCATCAGTTTATCTAGGGTTTGTGTCAGTTGGCTGAGTTTTTGTAATGAATCATCTTGGGATTCAGCAAGAGTCTGTACAGCGTCACATAATGCGAAAATTTGATAACCCTGCTGCTGTAACTGCTTTCCTTGCGCTTCGACTTGCACGCTGAGAGTCTCCAGTCTTTGCGCAAGGCTCTCAATTGTCTCCGTAGTAGAAAGTACTGCTTCGCCGATTTGCTCAACAATCGATTCCAAGCGACCGATTTTAACTTCGACTCCTGTTGTCATCATGATCTTTACCACCCTAATTTTGAGAGATCAATATAGTAATATCGCTACGGATCTTGAATAATTTAATATACGCATTAACACCAGGAAACCGCCACTATTAAAATCTAATTAATAATTGTTACGTATTTATTCGTAGCAAATTATAGCGAGAATAAACTTAATTACAAATTTGCCTCATGTTCACTTACCTTATTCCGGAAATGTTGAATTAACTTTACCTTAAAAATATAAAAAATCCGGCTCTCACCAGTCTTGTTAAAGATCAAGTAAATACACGTAAAAAATAAAATATTTTTAATACTCTTAAGTTTATATTCAAATCAAGGTTAAGTAATTTTACTTTGATCGCTTGATATTAAGCCGGATGATGTACCCTATACAATTACACAGTGTTTTTCAAAGCGCCACTTCTACAGCTTGGGATTTAGAATTTATTCCTCATCCCTCGGTAAAATCTAAATTTAAACGTTGTCTAGATATTTTGGGTAGCTTAGTAGGGTTGTTAATTTTAGCAATTGTGTTTGTGCCAATTGCGATCGCGATTAAAATCGATAGTCCAGGTGCAATCTTCTTTACTCAAGAACGCTATGGATATCTAGGGCAACCATTCCGTATTCGGAAATTTCGCTCAATGGTTAGTAATGCGGAGCATTTAAAATCTTTAGTTAAAAATGAGGCTAAAGGACTCATTTTTAAAAATCAAAAGGACTTTCGGGTAACTAATATAGGCCGCTTTTTGCGACGTACTAGCTTAGACGAACTTCCTCAGTTTTGGAATGTTTTAGTAGGTGAAATGAGTCTAGTAGGTACACGTCCACCTACTGCTGATGAAGTAGTTAATTATTCACCGCGTCACTGGCAACGTTTGAATGTCAAACCTGGTTTAACTGGCGAATGGCAAGTTAATGGTCGTTCTCAAATTACAGATTTTGAACAAATAGTTGATTTAGATCTACGTTACCAGCAAAATTGGCATATATTTTATGACTTGTTGCTGATTGGAAGAACATTTTATGTCATCTTCCATAAAATAGGAGCTTGCTAATTACAAGATTTCTCTAATATGAAGAATTCGTAATTCGTAATTGATTTTTAGATAGGAATTTAGAAACCAAAAGCAACGAGGTTGCTTCTTTAAGCAAGAAATTCTCGGGACTGCTTAAATTACGAATTACGAATTACGAATTAGTAATTATTAATTATTCTGATTTGTTTAGATTACTAAGTTAATTGCATTGCGCAAGAATACGATACCGATCGCAAAAAAAGCTAACCCAGCAAAGCGAATTCTATTTGGCATCATTGAGTACATTTCTCTAGTACTCATAACTACAGCACATTGAGTTAAGGTAATGCCTAGTACATAAATAACTAAAGGCATCATTCCAGTTTCAATGGCAGATCCAGTACCAGCATAACCGTGAAATAAACCTGCGATCGCTCCTAGCAGTGAAAGTAACAGCCAGTTCGGTTGTTTTAACATCATCAGCATAGCGCCAAAGGCGATTGTGGAAGTTGCAATCCCAATTTCTGCACCTGCTAAATTCACCTGGAACAGATGCATTACTGTACCAAAAACTCCTGCTGACACAAAAGCCGCAGCAATCAAAGCGCCACGAACCATTCCAGCTGAGAGTAAGCCTATGGCTACAAGACTAGCCAAACGATCTAAGCTAATTACTGGATCTGCGATTCCCCAAAGCAAGCCTTCCCAAGAATTAGAAATAGATGGATGAAAGTCAAATCCACTCAATGAACTCAATATGCTAATTAAAACTAGAGATGCGATCGCCCCAGCATGACGACGCTGTAACCTAGTAGTGGATGTTGATAACTCAACTGTTAACATCAATTTATACCGAATACTTATGTTTTTTGGTAATTTATATTACCCAAAGTTCTCAAAAAACTAACATAGTCTTGACTATAAATATCGGTAAATACGTAAAATTATGTAAAAACAGCAATTTTACCTAACTTTTAATTAATGCTTGAACTAGAGGGAACTATTTTATCTACTGGTTTAATTCTCAATGATTCAGCAGATTTCATTCGCATTGGAATTTGAATTGCAATTTCTGTTCCTTGCTCTGTTGCTGAAATACACTTTAACTGACCACCATGTTGAGCAATAATTTGGTGGCTAATAGACATACCTAGATTTGTAATTGTACTAGATTTCTTAATAAATAAGGGATCAAGTATTTTTTCTTGTACCTCTTGTGTCATACCACAGCCATTATCAGTAAACCGAATCAGCACTTGATTGCTGTCTTCTAAAACCTCAGTATGAATGCGAATTTGAGGCTTATTAGTTGAGACTTTTAAACTATCAATAGCATTATTTAGGATATTAATAAATACTTGATTAAGTTGTCCAGGATAACACTCCACTTTCGGTAATTTACCATACTCTTTAATAACTTGGATCTCCGCATGATCCGTTTTGCCTTTTAAGCGATTTTGTAAAATTAGGAGAGTGCTATCAATTCCTTCGTGAATATCAACTTCCTTTATATTTGCTTCATCTAATCGAGAAAAATTTCGTAAACCTAAGATTAGTTTGCGAATGCGATCGGCTCCCATTTGTATAGAGGATAAGATTTTAGGTAAGTCTTCTCTAATGAAATCGAGATCAATCTTCTCAACCCGAACTTGAATTTCTGATTGGGGAATTGGATAGCATTCTTGGTAAAGTGAAACTAAATCGAGCAAGTTTTCGGCATATTCATTAGCTGCTGTACTATTGCCATAAATAAAATTAATCGGGTTGTTAATTTCATGAATAATACCCGCAACTAATTGTCCTAAACAAGACATTTTTTCGCTATGAATTAGTTGAGCCTGCGTTTTTTCTAATTCTTGCAGTGTAAGTTTCAGTTGACTGTTAGCTACCTCCAGTTGTGCTGGACTTGGCAAAGCGAGGGCTTGAGGAATTATCGGCAGTAATACAATAGCTGTATAAATTGAAATAAAAGCCGTGATCGCTTTAATTAAACCAGACAGCCAATAAGTTGGATGCCAAAGCGTCCATATTTCCATTAAGTGTGTTGTACCACAGGAAACGATGAAAGCACCAAATAATAGAAGTATTGATTTAAAGGGCAAATCCTCTCGCTTTCTAACAAAGTAAACCAGCGCAATCGGAATCGAGAAATAGGCTAAGGCAATCAAAAAATCTGAGAGGATATGTAGTAATACTAACCCTGGTTTCCACAGGTAGCAGTGTCCATGCGGAATAAATCCTCCATCAACAAAGAAACTTTGTAGTAATTGCAGCATAGAGTATTTACTTTGTATAATTTGTCAAGTAAGTAACTTGACAAATTATACGCATACTACAGAGGATTGTCTCTAGTACTGAAACCCTAATGTAATAACTCCTCTATCTGATGCTGGCTCCACAACTTCCTGTAAAGACCTTGTTGTTGCACCAGTTCTAAATGATTGCCCATCTGGACAATTTTCCCATTATCGATCACAAAAATGCGGTCAGCCGCAGCAGCAGCAGATAGTTGATGAGTAATAAAAACAACTGTTTTTTTATCAGTACCACTAGAGAGATTTTTTAGAATTTGTGTAGCAGTTTGATTATCTACACTGGAGAGGGCATCATCTAATATTAAAACTGGCGCATCAACTAGCATTGCCCTAGCCAAGGCAGTACGTTGCCGCTGCCCACCAGAAAGCGTAATTCCGCGTTCACCTACTATAGTCTCGTATTGCTGCGGAAAATTGCTAATTTCTGAGTGAATTTGTGCCTGTTGCGCTACCAGCTCTACATTCTGCTGTTCTCTGATTGGATCGCCGTAGCGGATATTATTTTTAATTGTGGTGCTGAACAGAAAGCTATCTTGGGGAACATAGGCGATCGCACCTCGTAAATCTGCTAATGCTATCTTCGTAATATCCAACCCATCCAGAAATAAATGCCCTGATTCAATTTCCAACAAGCGTGGTAAGGCATTTGCTAAAGTAGATTTCCCCGAACCGATAGCTCCAACAATTGCCACCGTTTCCCCAGGATTGATCGTAAAGTTGAGATTTTCTAAAGCAGGGGTAGTAGCACCTGGGTAAGTGTAACTGAAATTTTTAGCCGTCAATTTCCCCTGAACTTCATTCTTGGGTAAATGGATGACATCGGTTGTGTCTTGAATCTTCGGTGTTACTGAGAGAATAGACTCTAGGCGATCGATACTCACCTCACCCCTTTGATAAGCAGTAATGGTAAATCCTAACAAAGCGGTAGGAAAAACTAGACGTTCTACATAAATTAGTAGTGCCAGAAAATCTCCAACAGCAAGAGTTCCAGCAGCAATTCGTGTTGCACCTAGCCAGATAATTACCAGTGAACTGATATTAGCTAAACCGCCAATCAGGGGAAACAGAGTATTTCGGCTTTTGGCTAGTTCCAAATTAGCAGACAATAGCGCCTGATTCTTCTTAGCAAAGGCTCGACGCTCGTTTTCTTCTTGAGCGTAAATTTTAATCAGGGCAATGCCGCTAATATCCTCTTGGATGAGTTCGCTAATGTCAGAAAGTTGCTCTTGTACCACCGTTTGTTGTTTACGGAGGCGATCGCTAAAAAGATGCACCAAGAAGAACATCAAGGGATATACTGCCAGGGAAGCTAAGGTGAGATCTACACTAATTGCCAACATCACTGGCAGTGTCAAAGTATAGGCAAACAATGTATTTGCTAAACTTAGGACTGCAAAACCCAACAACCGCTTGATATTTTCTACATCACTAGTAGCCCTACTAATTAAATCACCAATGGTATTGGTGGCAAAGTAAGAAGGCTCTAGCTTAAGTAAGTGTTCAAAAATCCGCTGTTTTAAGTCAAATTCCACCTCACGTCCCACGCCAAACAGCCAGATACGTGAAGCCATGCGGATTAACCACATTGCTGAACTGAGCAAGATGATAATGACTACGTAGTTTAAAACTTCGTACCAGCTAAAAGTTGTTGAGAGTTTTTCAACACAAGCGCGAATCAACCAAGGAATATAAACGCCTAATCCGTTTACAGTTAACAAAGCCAGAATACCCAACATTGCCTCCCGCCAATGGGGACGCAGGTAAGCACCAAGTTTAGCTAGTCGTCGAGATTTTACCATTCAGAAAAAAATCGGGGAGCAGAGGGCAGAGGAACTCAGAGCCGCAGAGAAATAACAAAGGACAATTGATCCTTCGGGTTCACCAGTTGCTACAACGGAGGCAGCCTCAACGGACAGTTTGCCGCCACTTGCTTTAAGCCGGAAACTCGTCCAACGCAGTGGCTCCTCAAGTCGGGTAACCCTTTCGGCAATTGCTCATAGGGGAAACCCCCAAGACCGCATTGCCTCACTACGCAACTGTCCTGTGCAACGCACTGGTTCACCAATGACAAATGACTCTTGCAAGCAAATCTACTGAACCTTCTTTTATTCTGGCAGAAATCATAGTTTAAAAAGGCCAGCCACCAGGACAGAGTGTCTTGGCCTTGTTATTGTTAACTTTTTAGCTTTATGTCTGACGACCACGCAAGAAAAAGTAGATTTGGTTGAGATAACTTTCCCAAGCTTGTGTTGTTACTTGCAGGGTTTCTGCACTTGGTACAAAGTCTTCAATTCTTAACCCGCGTGTTCTAATGTCCTGAGGATTCTGCAATAGGTAAGGCGGAACTTTAATATCTAATGGATTCAAAGCGATGGCTGACCCAACCATATCACTCTGAGATAAAATGCCATTCCCTACAACATCAGAGATATTGGCCGTGGTGTCTGGAACCGAAGCCACCAAAATTTCAGATGTGGGAGAAAGTTGCTCTAAAGTTGCTAACTGAGGATTACCTACAGTTGCTATTGGTGCCCTGACCAGGAAGTAGGCAATAGCTGGTGTACTTGCTAACAGTAAAATTGTCAGCGCCCAACCTAGTAAGTATCCTCCTGGTTTATCTATTCCACCTCCCTTAATTCTCTGGGAAGCAAAAATTAACATCAAAATCGATGCTCCCAGTGGTTTGAGCGGAAATGAGATTAACCTCCACAAAGACGCCACCGCTGGTTCATTGGGGTTAATGAACGCCAGCGCGATGACGATCAACGCAAGGACTACGAGTAATCGCCCGACAAAATTACCTGTTGGATAGACTCTTTGGAACAAAGAATATACAACAGTGCCAATTAACAGCCACAGTAGTACTCGGCTTAGGAGTAGAAACATAATATATTAACTCTCAAATTTTCCGCGGTCAGCCTCAAGGTTTCGGGCAGCGGATTTATTTTCTCGTCAAATTGTAATCGTACTGTTACCTGACTTAAAATACCTCAAACCTCACAACCAAAGACTACCGTCGTAGTGATTTTAGTGCAATTTTTTGATACTGGGTGTATTATCTAGAATTTTGCCAATAAGTAATGAGGCATTAGTAACTTAAATTAATTAAGTAGTTATAACTCAAAAGGAAAAACTATGTCGCCTAGAAAGCCCACAATTTTAGTGACGGGGGGAGCAGGATATATAGGTTCCCATACAGTTCTTGCCCTCAAGCGAGCGGGTTATGAAGTAGTAATTCTTGATAACCTAGTGTACGGGCATCGCGACTTAGTAGAGAAAGTTCTACAAGTAGAACTGATAGCAGGCGATACATCCGATCGCGCTCTGCTCGATCAGCTATTTCAAACCCGCAATATTGATGCAGTCATGCACTTTTCAGCCTACGCCTACGTAGGAGAATCAGTTACAGACCCCGCCAAATACTACCGCAACAACGTTTTAGGTACTTTGGTGCTGTTAGAAGCAATGCTGGCAGCGTCCATTAAGAAATTTGTCTTTTCTTCTACTTGTGCAACTTATGGGGTGCCGGAAGTTGTACCGATTCCAGAAAATCATCCCCAAAATCCGATTAATCCCTATGGCGCTACTAAGTTAATGGTAGAGCGCATTCTCTCAGATTTTGACGTTGCCTATGGTTTAAAATCAGTGCGTTTTCGCTACTTCAATGCTGCTGGTGCCGATCCCAATGGACTACTGGGTGAAGATCACAACCCAGAAACCCATTTGATCCCCTTGGTGCTACTGACAGCTTTAGGCAAGCGCGAATCGATTTCAATTTTCGGCACTGATTATCCTACACCCGATGGCACCTGCATTAGAGATTACATTCACGTTAGCGACTTAGCAGACGCCCATATTTTAGGATTGGAATATTTATTGCAAGGTGGCGACAGCGAAGTTTTCAATTTAGGCAATGGTCTAGGTTTCTCTGTTAAAGAAGTAATTGCAGCGTCCGAGGAGGTGACCGGATTGACGCTCCCCGTACAGGAATGCGATCGCCGTCCCGGAGATCCACCATCTTTAATCGGCAGTAGCGAGAAAGCCAGAAAAATCTTAGGTTGGCAACCCCAATACCCAGGCATCAAAGATATTGTCCTACATGCGTGGCAGTGGCATCAACAGCGACATAAGTAATTGGTCCTTTGGCATTTGGCATTTGTCATTTGGCATTTGGCATTTGTTATTGATTACTAGTTATTCTGCTTGTCTGCCTTGTCCACGCCACTTGCTACAACGCGGCGGCACTTCCTACCCTGCGGGAAGCCACCCTCCGGGTGTCTACAAG
The DNA here is from genome assembly GCF_002154725.1 of Nostoc sp. 106C. GTDB lineage: Bacteria > Cyanobacteriota > Cyanobacteriia > Cyanobacteriales > Nostocaceae > Aulosira. Next base: position 105,343 of record NZ_MTAW01000104.1, read on the forward strand.
TCGGCGGAGCCGCCCAACGGAGTGCCTTGGGAACCCGCGCAACGCAGTGGCTCCTCCTTGTCCCCTATCTTCCTCTCCGCTTTTGCACCACAGCTAACACAATACCTAAGGTTGCAAAGATGGCGGCGGCGATCGCCCACAATGGTAAAGATTGAGATTGAGCCTCTACTAGATCGTTATTGACATTCTTAATACTTTGTGATACATTAGCCGAACTTGATGCTACAGTTACGTCAAACTTTAACTCGAAAGGTTTAAAACTTGCCCCTGCTGTAGGTTTACCACTCAGTCTCAATAAATAAACCCCTGGTTTGGGGAATGTAATTTCTGCACCTGGTGTAGCTTGATAGCGTTCAGCAGACACAGGTTTTAAAGGAGGTTCTAACAGTGGTGGCTCTTTTGCTGTATGGGGTTCGGCATAAACAGCCAACTGGCAATTACACTCTTTGAGGGCGATCGCTTTTCCACCTTTGCGAGTCAGAGCAAACCAAGCTTGTGCAGGGCTTCCTGCTTGGGGATTATCATTCGGTTCAATATGGAGAGTACCACCAACATCTGCGGCTATTTTTACTGTATGGGCAGAGGCGGCGTGAAGCTCATTGACTGAGATGACTAATAAAAAAGCTAACGGAAGAGAAAATTTAGCGTGACTTAGTTGGGGGAACATAAAATTTTGCTATGGATAACCTTGACCAAAAACACCGCGAACGCACCAGCAGCACACAAAGGGTAAAAAAACCCAGTAGCGCTGCTGCTAATTTATTCCCCCCATTTGATTGTAAAGAACCCAGATAATGGGAACCAATCAAAACCGCATGAATCACACTCAACAGTAAAGCAGGCAAGCTCAATAGATGAATCTGTCGCCAACGCTTACCTAAATATTTTTGCCAGAAGTCAAAACTTGTGAAAGCAGCGGGAGTCATCAATATCAATGCTACAACACCCGCAGCTATGCTCCACTGGAACTTTGGCCGCAAGAACCAGAAAGCGGCAAAATTCCATTGCAGTGAATGTTCCAGCATGTGGATAGTGTGAGCGACAGACAGCACAAAAGCTGCCACTCCCAAAGCACGACGGTAACGCAAGGGTGATGCCCAAATCCTACTAATGGGACGAGCTATTAGTGCCAGGATCAAGCAAATTAAGGCAGCGTGTCCGGTATAATCGACCATTGTATCGCCAGTTCGCAGCAAAGTAATTGCGCCAATGGTGAGAGTCACCCAACCGCCTAAGCGAAACAACTGACTACGCCGATCTTGACTTACCAACGAAGCAGAAATACCTGCACCTAACATAGTCGGTAGGGTTCCCAAGCCAAAAGCTAGCATAGTTGCCGCACCCATCCATAAATTACCAGTCTCAGCGGCTTTAATTTGGGCTGCATACAAGAAACCACAAGGCATTAATCCCCAAGTCATCCCCAAAAGTGCTGGTGTCCACCATCTAGGTTGTGAAGAAAGGTTGACCATTCCTGTACTAAGGCGATCGTGTAATTTTCCTTGTAATAGAGGATGTAAAACTGGAATTTGAGGTAGCAGTCCAGGTTTTATTTGTCCTAACCCAAACCAAATCAACATTAAACCAGTAATAATTGCTATCCAGCGACGTAATTCACTGCCAATACCTGCTAGCTGTCCACCTTCTACCAATACTGAACCCAGTGCACCAATCCCAGCACCGACTAGGGTATAACTCAACAGCCGCCCTAGGTTTAATAAGATATGAAATTTTAATTGCTGTCGCCAATCAGGAGTTCCCTGCTGATGAGATAAGGAGAATGCCATTGTTAAGGGACCGCACATCCCAAAACAATGTCCAAAACTACCCAGAAACCCCAGGATTGTAATGAGTGATAAATCTAGCATAAATAAATTCCTGAGTCCTTGATTCTGAGTTTTGGGTGGAAGCATGAAGAAATTATTTTCTCTTCATTTCTCCTTTTTTCCTCAGTACTCAGCACTCACCACTCAGCACTGTTATACTGCGGAACTTTAAGTGAAATTGGTGACTCTGTCAAAAGACGAGCTGTCAAACTTGCTGTTTGCGCTACCGTAAGTTTGAGAAGCAGGGACGATCGCATGAAAAAATGGATTTGGCTGGCGCTGTTACTCCTAGTGGTAGTTGTTGTTGTGAGTAGTAGAGGTACTGCCAAAAATGACTTATTTGAGCAGCCTCCCTCACCAGCAATTGTTCAAAGTATTCCCAAAGAAAATACTCCAGCACAGAAATTGCAGCCAGTATCTAGCAATTTACTAGTGTCGGCTGACAAGCTGTTTAGCCACATTCAAAAGTTGAATTTTCAGCGTTATACGAGCGCTGAGCGATCGCGTACTCGCACTTATATTACAACTGAACTGAGAAAATTAGGCTGGACACCTAGGTTAGAAAAGTTCTCTGACGGTGTGAATATTTTTGCCGAACGCCAGGGAACTAACAAAAAAGCTGGTGCGATTCTTGTCGCTGCTCATTATGATACTGTTGCTGCTTCTCCGGGTGCTGATGATAACGCCAGTGGTGTAGCTGTAGTACTGGAAGTTGCTAGAATTCTTGGTGCACAACCAACACCGCGAACATTGCAGCTAGCTTTTTTTGATCGAGAAGAAGCGGGACTTTTGGGTAGTAAGGCTTTTGTGAGCAAAACAGCACGTTTGCAAAATCTACGCGGTGTCATTGTTATGGATATGGTAGGTTATGCTTGCCACACTACCGGATGTCAGCAGTATCCAGCAGCTTTACCTGTTACCCCACCCAGCGATAAGGGCGACTTTTTAGCGGTAGTTGGCGATACAGAACATTTACCTTTGCTGAATGCCTTTCAAAACTCCCAGCAAATCTCGCCTACAGCTTTGAATAAAGAAGATTCAAATCTACCCTCAGTCCTCACACTGCCTATTCCTCTCAAAGGCTTGCTGACACCAGACACCCTACGCAGCGATCATGCACCATTTTGGTATCAAGGAGTAGGTGCTGTCTTAGTAACTGATACTGCTAATCTCCGAACTCCTCACTACCATAAACCTAGCGATATACCAGCTACAATTGACCGTGATTTCTTTATAGGTTCAGCCCAGATTGTGCTGAATACTACTAATAAATTGTTAGAGAATGAGGAGAATTTGGCAACTCAATAGTAATTTGGATGTTAAGCTAATAATCATTAAAATTGCATCTCCGTGTCTCCCTTTCTCCGCGTCGCCGCGTCTTTCTGAGGCTAAGGATTCTGCAACTTAAAGGCGGGTTAGCTTACCTGGCTCTGCACGGAAATGTTGCACTCGCAGAAAGATTTAGGTGGGAATTGATATGAGAACTTAAGTTGGTGAGGGCGATCGCTCCTGACCTTGGGAAGAAGCAAGAAAGAGAAAGTGCGATAACATTGATTTACGCTGTCGTTGGGTCAAAATTGATCGTGGCTACCCCACTCAAAATAGACGAAGCTTTGCTGCAAGAAGCACTGGCACTGGATGACCACACAACTATTGATGCTCTGGTTGAAACAGCACTTCGTGAATATATTCAACGTCGTAAGCGGCTCAAAGTGTTAGACCTCTTTGGCACCATTGATTATGACGAAGACTACGACTACAAGCATCAACGTCAGCAAACATGAGCGTCATTGTTGATACCTCTGTTTGGTCACTGGCTCTGCGTCGGAAAACACCACCCAATTCTTCTCCTGCCGTCACACTATTGCGGAATTTCATCACTGATGATCAAGTTGTCTTGCTAGGCGCAATTCGCCAAGAAATCCTTTCTGGAGTTCGCAGTTCAGAACAGTTTACCCAGATGCGGGATTACCTTCGAGCCTTCCCCGATCTAGAACTCATACCTGAAGACTACGAACTCGCCGCCGAGTTTTTCAACACATGCCGCAGTAATGGCATCCAAGGCTCAAATACTGATTTTCTGATTTGTGCGGTTGCTCATCGTCGAAGCTACAGCATCCTCACCACTGACAACGATTTTCAGAGTTTCCAAGCACACATTCCTGTTCTTCTATTGATTGTTGAAGGTTAGCCCGTCACGCCAGTAGTGGCGTGACAAAACTAAAATGTTGCAATAAAAATGTTTGTAGTTGCGCTTTAGCGCCCTATCAATTAGAAATCTAATGCACAACTTTAGCCTTGCCAAGCCAGTAGCGTGTGTTATACCGTATAACTTCAAGGGGCGACAAGCTGGCTAAAGTGCTTGCTGTATAAGCTTCATAGCTCTTAAACCCCTTTGATAAAAGCTGTGCTTATTGCGAATGGAACTGACCAGTTCCTCGACCCATATCTGGCACTCATGCCAAGCGACTATCCAATTTTGACCCTTCGGGTTCGCAGTCGCCTGCGGAGGGAAACCCTCCCCCAGCGCTGACTCACCATATAAACCTATCCAAAAATTACTGTGTCGCTTAGGAGTTCGATTTTTTTCTTGAGTGCGACAAATATTAAGATTGTTGTTTTTGTAATTTAGTTCTTTGTCCATGTAACCAAGCACTCGTTAAGGCTAAAGCAATTAAGAAAATTAAACGCACAAGTCTATCAGGGCTAGCTTTAGAACCTTCCAGATTGTAACCACCTGTTTTACAATCTTTGAACATAGCTTCAATGCCAAAACGTTGACGATAGATTTTGACAGCACTTTCCAGGTCAGGCAGATTGGTTAATAAATACCAAGCTTCTTTCTCTTGTTTACCTCGGTACTTCCTTTTCCAGTAAACTGCCAAATTAAAGCGACCAAAGCCTCGTTTTTGAGTAAACTTGATATTGGTATAAAATTGGCGGATACCTGGATAAATAGGAATGGTATTTAAAGGTTGGAATGAGCGTCCTTTATGACGAAAAGTCGTGTCCTATTTTTGGCGGAATACAAAGCTGATGTTCAGTCTATGCAACCATTGTGCTAATTCTATACTGTGAAATTCTCTATCACCAATAATCACTAATTTATAATTCTTTAACAACCGAATCACTGGGCGTAATACTTTTTGCTGCTCTTGTAGATTGCTGCTACCATCTTTCTCTAATAAACACCAAAATATTGGCCATGCTCTTTTTTGATAAATCACGCTAACCATTAACACATTGTTTTCTTTACACTGCGTTCTATCCATAGCAATGGTTAATTGTGACCCGGCTTTAAAATGTCGGTTTATTATTTCTTCAATTATGGGAAACCAAAGCAGTACTACACTCAATGCGTTCAAAGTTAAAAATCTTTGTAAATGCCGCCTACGGCTGTTTTCTTGTATTGGTAAAGGTAGCGTTGCCGCTAGTCTTTCTAATCTGATTTGTTTTTGATTCTGTAGCAACCACACCAACATTTTTAGAGTGATTAACTGCGATTGAGTGAGGTATTTTTCCAGCAATCTTTGATAGAATAAGGGCAACATTATGATGACAGTCTTGTTCAATTTACGAGACCGTTCTTTTTTACCACGAAACCGATCTCTAGAGACTGGTCTGTTCCCCCTGTACGCTTCATTGGCTCAATATGATGCAACAGTATGTGAACCACCTTTCCGGCTATGAAAAAGAACTTTATGAGCAACGAGTAGAATTTTTGCGCCAGTGGGCGAAGGAAAATGGCTACGAGAAGTCATTTAGAGAGCGACCATCGCAGTGATTAATACTCATCTGTCTTTAGGTTGAGGATAGGTCAAAGTCCAGTTCTGTTTATCATTTAATTGCCAGTACAAACCTTGTAGAATTAGCCGCAGTGCAGTACGAGTTCTCATGTAGTCTCTAACTAAATGTGTTCCTGGTTCGGCAGAGATATCATCATAGTTTTGACTGTAGCCAAATGGTTTAGAACATTCACTACCAAAACCTTTGACAGTTAACACAAAAAGTGGAGATTGCTTGTATTCATTAGGAACCATAAAGATACCATATACATGATGTTCACCACGCCAAGGCTGAACAACAACTTTAGTCGCCTGAACTTGGAATTTTTTAGTTTTTGATGCGAGGAAAGCTGCTGAATTGCAATCAGAATCATTTATAGGCCACAACAGAATTACAATAATTAGTGAACATAGAAAAACTAAGGTATGGAAGAGTTGACGATGCATAAACTCAACAGAAATTTTATTTACTTAATGACATATAGTCGGCAATATTAGTGATTTAATCTGCCCCATGAATTGGATTTCAGACTGTCACTACAAAAATTTTATAGAGTTTATTTACCTTATTAAAATAGGCGATCGCCAATTCGTTTTTTGTGGCAATCAACACTGATTTGAGGTTGAAATAACTCAATGGTAATATTCATGATAAAAAGCCTAATGCGTAAGCATCTTAGCTTTATGCCAAAAAGTTCAACAGCAGCAAATTCATTTTAGTGCAAACTATCTAGAGGATTATTTCCAAAATCATGAAACAATGGTAGAAAATCTTACAGACTGATATTTTGTTACATAAAATTTTGTTCTGCTCGAAACTTCAGGCATTAAAACAATTGCGAAGTAATGGTATTGAATTTTTAGATACACCTGACATTTACTACAACAATTTGCCAAAACGTATTGGTGAAATTGATTAAAATATTAATACTCTGCGAGAACTAAAAATTTTACTTGATCGAGACAAAACAGGATATCTGCTGCAAATATTTACTAAACCATTAGTGGCAAGACCAACATTTTTTATTGAAATTATCCAACGTAAAGGCGCACAAGGATTAGGTAACGGAAATTTTCAAGCATTATTTGAAGCTATCGAGCGCGAATAGGCTACCCGAGGAAATTTATAAGAAGATAGCAGATCGACTGATAAGATTTTTTACAGCAAAGGTAGTAAAATACACGAATATCGGCTATATTCCCCTAAGCGTGGAAAAAAAAGATGTTCATGGGAAGCACCAGGGGAAGTCTACAAAATATTACAGGTTGGTTCTGTGCGCTTGCGATCGCACAAATTTTGGGGACAAATACCTCTGCAAAAGCTGCTGATACAGTTGTTGTTCGATTGGGTCTGTTTGCAGAATCGATCTCTGTTGCCGATCTCCAAACTGCCGCTGACACTGGAAAATTTCCTAGTGATTTGGAATTTTACACCAACAGTTTATCTGAACAACAACGCCGCTTAGTTTTAGGAGCACTCAGAACAAGGATACCTTTAAATGTTGTTACCATTAGTCGATTATTGAATACGCAGATTGGGACAACCATTCTCAATGACCTTGCAACTGCTTTAGTTAGAAAAGATCAGGCTGGCGCACAAGCGCTAAGAGCCGGATTTGTCCTAGGCTCTACTTCACCACAAGGTCTTTCTATACTTTCCTTTATTAAGTCCTATCCTAGTAAACGCCTAGAAATTAACTTGCCACAAGCATTTACAGTTGCAGGTAGTCTGAACTCAGGTTTTTGGCTGACTCAACAGTTTATGCTGGCGATAGCTCCTCAACTCAACCCTACCACACCTCAAATATCGTTTCCCTTTGATCCCAGCCAACCAGGAAGCGCACAAGTCCAGGTTCTTGGTTTGCAGTTAAAAGACCAAAAACGCGATCGCAAAATCCCAGTTGATGTTTATTGGTCAAACGCTACAACTGCTGATAAACCGATAATTGTCTTTAGCCACGGCTTCGCATCAGTGCGTACAGATATGCGCTACTTAGCAGAACATCTAGCTTCCCACGGCTATATAGTAGCGGCTTTAGAACATCCTGGTAGTAATGAGACCAGTACCAACTCAGCAATTAAAAATAACACCAGACTTTTACAGCCTCAGGAGTTCTTAGATCGTCCTAAGGATATTAGTTTTGTCCTTGATGAACTCGAAAAACTCAACCAAACAGCCAAAAACCCATTGCAAGGAAAAATAGCCACTAATAACGCAATGATTATTGGTTATTCGTTTGGTGGCGGTACAGCCTTAGCAATTGCTGGAGCCGAAATGCAACTAGAAAGTCTCAAACAAAGTTGTAAAAAGAATGTAGCTACCTTTAGTTTAGGTGAAACGCTGCAATGCGTTGCCCAAGAATTACCAGCTAACAGATATCAACTAGGGGATAAGAGGATAAAACGAGCGATCGCTCTTAGTCCTACCACCTCTTTGATGTTTGGTCAAACTGGTCTTAGTAAACTGCAAGTACCTACTCTAGTATGGGCGGGTTCCGCAGATAAAACCGTCCCAGCTTTACCTGAACAAATTGTTGGCTTTAATAAAATCCCATCACCCAAATGGCTTGTTGGCATACTTGGGGGTACTCATCTGAGTGTCAAAGACCCAAGTACCACAATGGATCAGCAGGGAAAACTAAATACACCTTTGTCTGGTGGCGAAGTAGTCGGTGAGCAAGCAGTTGACATTCGTAAATACTTGAAAGCTATAGCTTTATCCTTTGCGGCACAGATGACTCCGGAAGCTGAGAAATACGCAATTTTTCTTACACCAGATTATGCTCAGTTTGCTTCTACTCAAGCATTTCCCATTCGCCTAGTTACCGAAATTCCACCACAAGCGATGTTAGTAGTGAAAGAATTTACAGGCAAATAAGACGCAAAGATTCCTTAAGTTAATACCAAAAAATAGATTATCCAATATCTAATCGCCGCCTCAATTAATCCCTTACAGAGTCTCACATTCTTGATTGGAGATTTTTTAGGCATAGTCATATCTTAAGTATATTTACGAATGCATAATGTATTTTGCAGCGTGTGTAATGTACTTATCGATAAACAGGTAAAATCTTCATGTCAAACCAATTCACCTTTACCGTTACCAATCAAACCGATCTAGCTATTACAGAATTGTGGGCATCTCCAGATAATGAAGAGTGGTCTCAATTTACATTAGATGACGAAGGCATTCCCGCAAGTGAAACAGTAACAATTGCTTGGGCTGAATATACAAATGATTCACAATGTGAATGGTATATCTCTGCTGTATTTGAAGATGAATCAGAAACGGAGTCAGCCTTATTTAACTTCTGTGAAGAACCAGATATAGAAATTGGATAAATTAGCTATACCCGAAGTCAACTTAATGTGAAATCGGCGGTTATAAACCGCATCTATACAGACAAAACCCACCACCGTAGGTTTCAAAAACCTTAGCCACTGCGTTGGGGGGTTTTCCGACTTGTTCGCTATACTGCAAAGCAGAACCCGCAAGGTAAGCGTTCCCGCAGAGTAGCAAGTGGCGCGCGAATTCTATTCGCCAGGGCTTAAGTTGACACAAGTGGAAGCGATCGCCCCTAATAGCATTTTAGATTTTGGATTTTGCGTCTGAATGTTATGAATTAAAATGTCGCAATCATTTTTAAAATTGCGATAAATTATATATTTTGAAAAAATAATTTTCACAATCCTATGGAAATCATAGCGATTCGCTACAAACAGCTAGATTTCTTTCTTTAAAAAATACCGTTGATATCCTGGGGGGAAGTTTTCCAACACGCCAAATCTCTGATAACCAAGACGTTCGTAAAAGCCTAGGGATTGAAAGCTAAATGTATCTAGGTAGGCGTAACTACAACCGCGCTGTTTGGCTGCTGCTTCAGCTTTAGCCATGAGTTGCTTTCCATACCCTTTACCCCGCAAAAATTCTGTAACCCACAGGTGAGAGACAAACAACCATCCCCATTGTGTTTTCCCAACTAAACCGCCGACAACAAAGTTGTTATGGTCTCGAATTAAGATAGCTAGGGGTTGGTATTCGTCTTTTTCTATTTGGCGATCGCTGTTGTATTCAACAAGCTTGTTAATAACAGTACGAATATCCTCTTGTGCAGGATTATCTTCAACTGTAAATTTGAGGTCTGCCATTTATCATCCGCCTTTTTGCACTATTACTCGCGAAACGCAGAGACTGCTTCTGTTGTATCTGTAAACTCACGAAACTGCTTAATTTTGCCATCTTCAACAGTCCAAATTACTACAGTATCAGGCTCGTAGTAGCGACCAGTTGCTTTCACCAAAACTTTAAAATGATCCACTACAGCAACTTGATTGTCCTGAGCAATAAAGTTTTTTAGCTCGAACTGCTGAAATTCTACATTTTCATTCAAAAAAAATAAAAATTGCGCTACTCCATCTCGACCATGCCATTTTTCACCATGTGGCACAATATCTCGGGGAAATAGAGTTTTTCATTCCACATCATCTGCCAATACATTTAATGTAGCTTCGATATCTCCGCTACTGATAGTTGCATAAAACTGCCGTACTAGTTGTAAGCTTTCTTGAGTAGTCATTTATGCTTCGCTAAATTCGAGTAAGTCAACTCAATAATTTTCTTTTAAGAGACTAACCCCGGCAATCCTCGCAGTTTGATGATATTTTTGCTTATTTTCTGTGGATGAGAATGCTAATTTTTGAGAACCAAATAGCGCTACAATTACACAACATTGAACTTTCGGCTTTGTACCATTAGTCCTTTGGCGATTTGACGCTTTATCCTTTATGTGCCTTTTCTGCACTTGATCTTTTTGGGTAATTAGAAGAAATTCCAACTTTTGTATCGTCTTGAAATAGCAGAATACAGACATTTTGTAACAAAGTTGACAAAATGGTACAGCAAGACTCTGTATCTAAATTAGCTTATAGCATCTCAACGCTTGTAATATTTTTATGACTTCCTCTATTCGCTTTTTGATGTGTGCTCCTGACCACTATGATGTGGACTATGTGATAAATCCCTGGATGGAAGGGAACATTCACAAATCATCCCGCGATCGCGCTGTTGAACAGTGGCAAAAACTCTACCATGTCCTCAAAGACCACGCCATTGTAGATTTAGTAACACCGGAAAAAGGTTGGCCTGATATGGTATTTACCGCCAACGCTGGCTTAGTGTTGGGGGATCATGTAGTTCTTAGCCGCTTTTTGCACAAAGAACGTCAGGGAGAAGAGCCTTACTTCCAAAAATGGTTTGAAGCCAACGGTTACACAGTGCATGTGCTACCTAAAGACTTACCTTTTGAAGGCGCAGGAGACGCACTGCTAGACCGGGAAGGACGCTGGCTCTGGTCAGGTTATGGCTTCCGTTCAGAATTAGATTCTCATCCTTACTTAGCTAAGTGGCTGGATATTGAAGTATTATCCTTGCGACTGATTGATGAGCGCTTCTATCACTTAGATACTTGCTTCTGTCCCTTGGCTAACGGCTATTTACTGTACTACCCAGGTGCTTTTGATTCCTACTCCAACCGCTTAATTGAAATGCGAGTAGCAGCAGAAAAGCGCATCGCCATAGAAGAAGCCGACGCGGTTAACTTCGCCTGTAATGCGGTGAATGTGGACAGCATTGTGATCATGAACAAGGCGAGTGATGCTTTAAAAACACGCCTTACAGATGTGGGTTTCCAAATCATTGAAACGCCATTGACGGAATTTCTCAAAGCTGGTGGTGCAGCGAAATGTCTTACCTTACGGGTAACAGAACCAGTTAGAGATGAAATTCACGCCAATGTTTCTGTAGAAAGTCGCATCATCCGCCTAGAAGGCCACTTGCTCGATTCTGGCTTGATTAACCGCGCTCTGGACTTGATTGTAGACACTGGGGGAAGCTTCCAAGTACTGAATTTTAACTTGGGAGAACAGCGCCAAAGTACCTCAGCAGCTGAAGTGAAGGTATCGGCACCATCCCACGAGGTGATGGAAGAAATTATCTCACTGTTGATTGATTTGGGTGCTGTAGACTTACCCCAAGATGAGCGCGATGCTAAACTAGAGCCTGTTGTCCAAGCTGGTGTAGCTCCTGATGATTTCTATGTGAGTACGATTTATCCTACGGAAGTGCGGATTAAGGGACAGTGGGTGAAAGTACAAAATCAGCGTATGGATGGCGCGATCGCAATTACTCAATCTCCCAATGGTTATGTTGCTAAGTGTAAAATATTACGCGATTTAGAAGTAGGCGAACAAGTAATTGTAGATGTATTGGGTATCCGCACCATCCGCAAAACAGAATCGCGAGAACAGCGTAATGCTCAAGAATTTACCTTTATGTCCGCAGGAGTTTCCAGCGAGCGGCGTGTGGAATTAGTCGTTGAGCAAGTGGCTTGGGAGTTACGTAAAATTCGGGATGCTGGGTGTAAAGTAGTTGTCACAGCAGGACCAGTGGTAATTCACACTGGCGGCGGCGAACATTTATCACGACTGATTCGCGAAGGCTACGTGCAAGCGCTGTTGGGTGGGAATGCGATCGCTGTTCATGACATCGAGCAAAATATGATGGGTACTTCTCTCGGTGTAGACATGAAGCGGGGTGTGGCTGTGCGTGGTGGACACCGCCATCACCTCAAGGTAATTAATATCATTCGCCGTTATGGAAGTATTGCCAAAGCTGTGGAAGCAGGGGTAATTAAGAGTGGCGTGATGTATGAGTGCGTCCACAATCATGTACCGTTTGTACTCGCCGGTTCAATTCGGGATGATGGGCCTTTGCCTGATACCCAAATGGATTTGCTCAAGGCACAGCAGGAATATGCCAAACACATCGAAGGTGCAGAAATGATTTTGATGCTATCTAGTATGCTGCACTCAATAGGCGTAGGGAATATGACACCGGCTGGGGTGAAAATGGTGTGTGTGGATATTAATCCGGCTGTGGTTACCAAGTTAAGCGATCGCGGTTCGATAGAATCGGTGGGTGTAGTAACAGATGTGGGATTATTCCTCAGTCTGTTGACACAGCAGCTCGATAAGTTGACAAGTCCTTATCGGGCGGTGGTAGGTTAATAAAAAATCTTACGCAAAGGCGCAAAGGTAAGAAAGGGAAAGGGAATGGCAAGAGTAGCTTTCAACAGAGACTTGCAGGTTAATTGGGTGAGTTGGCTTGCTGATTTTATGCTGGCGGGTATGGTTATTGGTCCGCTAGCTGCTCCCTTTCTTGCTGCGTCTGGGGTGCCTTTGCTACCAAGGATTGCAAATATTATTTATTTCATGGGCAATCATGTATGCCCACAACCTGATATGGGGTTAGATTTAGCACCACCCTTTATCATGGCTGTATGTATGCGTTGTTATGGCACTGTCACAGGTTTACTAATAACGCGCCTGTTGTATGGGGCGACGGGTGGTAAAGGTTTTTACTGGTTAAATCAGTATGGCTGGAATGGTGTTGCGATCGCCAGCGTGTTGATGATGGCCTATCCTTTGGAATTAGCAGCCCAGGTTTTCGGTTTGTGGAGTTTTAATAATTATATTGTCACGCCTTTTGGGTTAATTACGGGTTTGGCGTGGGGGTTATTTACTATGCCAATTTTGCACGGGCGACTTTCAAGCAATTAGCTGATTTCCAATGAATGCGTAATTTCTATAACTATAGAATTTATCTAGATGCTTGTTGCCTCAATCGTCCGTTTGACGATCAAACACAATCTCGGATTGCACTGGAAACACAAGCAATCCTGACAATTCTTAGCCAATGCCAATCAGGAATCTGGAGACTGATCGCCAGCGCTGCTTTGGATGCAGAATTAGACCAAACTCCTGATCTAGAAAGACTCAAGAATGTCAAAAAAATACTCGCGATCGCTAAAATCAAAGTCATCAGCAGCCAACTCATCGAAAAGCGATCAGCAGAACTCCAAAGCTTGGGATTTTCTAGCTATGATGCCACTCATATCGCAAGTGCTGAAAGAAGCCAAGCCGACATTTTCCTCACGACAGACGATAGACTCCTCAGAAAAGCCGAGAAAAACTCTCAATTGATTAACGTAAAAATTAATAATCCTGTGCAATGGCTAGTAGAGGTTATACAAATAGAGGGAAACAACAATGGCTAGAACACAGCAGGAAATCATCAGACAAGGTTATCAAGCATTAGTCGATTCTTTAGGAGTTGTCGATGCCATAAGATTTATTCAACATTTCAGTCCAGGTCAAGGTGACTATACAAAGGAACGTCATCAGTGGCTAGACAAAAAATCTTTAGAAGATGTTTTTGCACAAATGAAACAACCTTCAGAAGATAATCTTAATCAATACGAGGAAATTATTGAGTAGGGTGGGCATTGCCGATCCTAGAAATTAGATTATCCCCACTGGAAGTGCGTAGGCGTAGCCCGTCGTAGACAGCGCATCTTCCCCTTATTTTGCAAAATCTTACTGCACTTTTCTAAACCACTCAGTAATCCCATCCGCTAGCACTTTTGCCATCTTCTTCTGTTCTCCTGCGTTCACCACCTGCTCAAATTCATTGGGATTACTCATAAAACCTAATTCCAGCAACACCGATGGCGCAGCAGTGGGACGTGTCAGAGCCAGGTTATCCCAAAACACACCATAGGAAGGCCTGCCCAGGTTTTTGACTACATAGTTGTGCAAAAATAGTGCTAAACTGTGTGCCTGGGTGTTATACCAAAAGGCTGCAAATCCCTTAGTTTTTTCTGCATCGCCATCATCGGGTAAAGAGTTGTGATGAATAGAAAGAGCGATCGCAGGTTCTTCTTTACTAATAATTACTTGCCGTTCTCCTAAAGATACTTCTTTATCATCCTCCCGTGTTAGCACCACTGTCGCTCCTCGCTTCACCAACTCATCACGCAGCAACTTGGAGACCGCCAAGTTGACATCTTTTTCTAAATAGCCAGTTGGGCCACTGGCACCTGATTCTTTACCCCCATGTCCGGGATCAAGTAAAATCTTGATGCCGGATAAAGGTTTGCGTGCTTTGTCTTTGATTACAGGCGGATGACGCAAAGCTAAAACTAGGCTCGTACCTTCGTATCTCAGCTGATATCCCCACTGTTGAGATTTTTTGAGATTAAAGGTGTATTTAACCTGTCCGGGAGCCACCTGTTGCCAATCTAGGCGAGAAATTAGGGGACTATCATCCGTGCGCACAATATCTGTTTGGGCGGTGGTGTTGTAGAGTGTGAGGCTGAAAGAGCGATCGCTTTGTTGTACGCTCACAGGAACAGGAACTTCAAGCGGGAAAACAATCTCCGTGGCGCTAGGGAGTTGTCGATAGCCGACACTGCGAATGATTGTACGTGGTGAGATAGCACCTGGTAAAACTTGGGTTTCTTTACTATTAATCCAAGCACCATAATCTAGGCGTAACCATTCACCTTCTTTCCCCGTGACTGTGGCTCTGGTTCCTTTAGGTAATGGTGTGAGCCTTGAATGGTCGGTACTTGGACCAGTGCGAGCTACGCCTGAGTCTGCTGTTACCTCAACAACGGGCAATTTTATGGGTGTGAGAATTTCAATTTTGCCAGTACCTGACTGAGTTACAGTCTGACCATTAAGTGTCAGTCGAAATTCTGGTTTACCCAAATCAATATTTTTACCGGAATCTGGAATAACAGCACTGGAAAATATATTATTACCGTAAATTAGGGAGCTAGTTTCGATTGGAGAATCAGGCTTTTGTGCTATGGTGCAACCCTCATACCTTCCTGCGATAGACTGGTTAGCAGGTTGATTATTTCCCGTTAAGGCAGCCAAATTATTTGGTAGTTGTGCCTTGATGGGTTGGGGTGCAAGGGCAATAGTTTGATTAGCCAGGTTAACAGAAACACTGGCGTTAGAGGGTGCAATCGCGCTAAAACAAATTAATTCCCCTGGTAGCCTGGCTATGTCGGCTGCTGGCGTTAGAGAATCTTTGGCAAAGGCTAAACCTTGTGGTAGCTGAGGCTGAGTGGTAAGTCTTGTCACCTTAATCTGAAGTTCTTGATTTTGGTGACGCACAGTAAACAAATTATCTCCCAATTGCAAGGGAAAACTTGGGGCAAAATGACCAGCCTTGCTGCGGGTAATTGGCTTACCATTAAACAACACTTGACCATCTGATGGTGCAGTACCAAGAAAAAAGATTTTTTCCGCACTTGTTTGGTAGTTTGTATTGGGAAAAACAACTACAAGAGATGAATCTGCCAATGCTACTGAGGAGGTGACAATCAGGCTTAATATTACCAGTCCTACGAGTTTTTTCACAGCGAGATCACAGAAGATTTCACAATAGTTACTGTGGCACAATGACGGGATGTATTTTTAGAAGTGGCCAAAAATTCAAATTAGTATGACTAAGTTTATTTTTGTAACTGGGGGCGTAGTTTCCAGTATCGGCAAAGGCATTGTAGCAGCAAGTCTAGGGCGATTGCTCAAGTCGCGCAATTATTCTGTGTCGATTCTCAAACTCGATCCTTACCTGAATGTCGATCCAGGTACAATGAGTCCCTTTCAACATGGGGAAGTTTTTGTTACCCAGGATGGCGCGGAAACAGATTTGGATTTGGGGCATTACGAACGCTTCACCGATACTTCAATGTCACGCCTCAACAGCGTTACCACTGGCTCTATTTACCAAGCAGTAATCAATAGAGAACGGCGCGGCGATTATAATGGCGGCACTGTGCAGGTGATACCCCACATCACTAATGAAATTAAAGACCGTATTCTAAGAGTTGCTAAGAATACAAATCCTGATGCGGTGATTACAGAAATAGGCGGTACGGTAGGAGATATTGAGTCACTGCCGTTTTTAGAAGCAATTCGCCAGTTTCGCAAGGAAGTAGGACGACAGAACGTGGTGTATATGCACGTTACCTTATTACCTTGGATTGCCTCCGCTGGGGAAATGAAAACTAAGCCGACACAGCATTCGGTGAAGGAATTAAGATCGATTGGCATTCAACCAGATATTTTAGTTTGCCGTTGCGATCGCCCCTTACCTGTGGGATTAAAACGAAAATTATCTGAATTTTGCGATGTAGCCGAAGAATGCGTCATCACCTCCCAAGATGCTAAGAGTATCTATGAAGTACCGCTGATGCTAGAACGGGAAGGCATGGCAGAGCAAGTCTTGGATTTGCTGCAAATGGAACAACGCAAACCAGATCTCGTGCAATGGCAAAGCCTGGTACAACATTTGCACAGTCCCAAACACGATATAGAAATTGCGATTGTTGGGAAGTACGTGCGCTTGGGCGATGCTTACATATCAGTAGTCGAAGCCTTGCAACACGCAGCCATCTCCACCTATGGGCGACTGCGCCTGCGTTGGATAAACTCAGAAGCCTTAGAAACCGAATCAGCAGAAAATCAACTAGAAGGCGTTGATGGTGTACTTGTACCAGGCGGTTTCGGTGTCCGGGGAGTAGATGGTAAGATTGCCGCGATTAAATATGCCCGCGATCGCCAAATTCCCTTCTTAGGTTTATGCTTGGGAATGCAATGTGCCGTCATTGAATGGGCTAGGAACGTTGAAGGATTAAAAGATGCCAACAGTGCCGAATTTAACCCTTATACCAGCGCCCCAGTCATTAACCTGTTGCCAGATCAGCAGGATGTCGTCGATTTAGGCGGTACAATGCGCTTGGGAGTTTATCCTTGTCATGTTCTCCCCAATACCCTAGCGTTCAAACTCTATCAAGAAGATGTGATTTATGAACGGCATCGCCATCGGTATGAGTTCAACAATAATTACCGCAGCCTCTTGTTAGAGTCAGGTTACCTGATTAGCGGCACTTCTCCTGATGGACGCTTAGTTGAAATTGTTGAATTACCAAAACACCCATTCTTTCTAGCTTGCCAATTCCATCCAGAGTTCCAATCGCGTCCTAGCAATCCCCATCCATTATTTCAAGGATTTATCCAAGCTGCGATCGCTCATAGCCTTCCGCCTCTGGTACAACAGCACTAGTACCGCTTTGCTTAATTAAAAATTGCCAAAGCTGATGTTCTAGGCTTTTTGTCTATCCTATAGACCTATGATGGTGACAATAATTTTTGAGAATGGCTGACACTGAACTCGTAAGGTATAGCATCTTTATTCCCACCGTGCTGTACTAGTGTAAGCTGACAACAGTAATCTAAAATTCACAATCAACAGCAGCTTTTTGGCGATTTAAATTGTGAATTTTTTTAAAAGGACAGCGACATCACGGGGACTTGAGGAGATTTTGTGGCGTACTGGGTGAAAATCCTTTACGAGAGGAAAAAATACGTAGTCAATTTTGACCGTATTAATGCCTTTTGTTATGAACAAAATGGCAGAGTTACCTTTTGGCTACCCGATTCTGCTATTCCAATTGTGATTAACCCACAAAGTAATCCGCAAGACTATGACAAGATTTTGCAATACATAGAACGTGTGACTGGTTTGGAACTAGAAGATACTTATTGGGTGAAAATTATTTATGAAAATAATCAATATGTAATTAACCTCAATTGCATTAGTTCCTTTTGCCAAGAATCTAACGGCAGGATAACTTTTTGGTTGCCTGATGGTACTATTCCCATCATCATCAATCCTGCGAGTAATCCAGAGTCTTATCAAAAAGTTTTGCAATACGTTCAGAAAGCAACAGGATATTCTTTGTCTTAAATGTTGAAGCGAGGACATAGGCCAGAATGAAGGAGAGAGTTTTAAGCTATGTCTTTTTGCCTTGCCCAATTGAAAGCTTCCACACAATCAAAGATTTATTAGTCTTCAATCAGCGAAAAGTTCTGCGGGAGGGTTTCCCTCCGCAGGAAACTTTTCAAGGCAATGGTGCGTTGAGGGCAAACACTGATTGCTACCTTCTGCTTTTCTCTTGTACTAGACACTTTGAGTATTGCCATTGGCTGCTTCTTTTGCACTAGCTTTTAAACGGCTAATAGTGCTTCTACGGATGCGTTCACTTTTACGCACACCACCCGCCATCTCATATTCGTAGCTGTCTTTACCGTATTTTACCGCAACTCCCAGCAGCATATGAGCAGAGAGATCACCCAAGGTTTTCTCTAATTCTTTAATCTCGCTTTTGTAAGCATTAACCACGCACACAGCAGTATTATAAGATTGAATTTTACTGCGCAATTTCTCTATTATCTGTGTCATATTTTCCAAGTTGCGATTATTCCCAAAATCTATGTTTGGATCAATCGCCTTGAGTCCGTAGGTTCTTAATACAGCTTTTTCTAAAACACGTGATTTCTGTTTTTGACGAGGCATAGGTGTCTTCCTTTTATAGCGTTTTAAAGCTAGCTTGCCTTAGCGAAGCTGCATTTCGGTTCAGCAATATACACAAATATTTGCAATTTTTATAACATAAATTTTCAGTAATTTTACGATGATAATTTGAACTTAGGGGCGCGAGGTAATGACAAAACTTGTTGTCCTAACGACAGAAGTTGTGGGAGTAATCAAGGCATCGGTGCGATATTCCTCATTCTGAATCGATTCCTGACGTAATTAGGTATTGCCCAGCAAAACGCGGATATGGTGGGCATTGCCCATCCTGCTGTATTAATTCATCGTTCACCACCTAAGAAGGCAAACTCCGATTTAATATTCCAACGGCTACCGTCGTGAATTAATAAGGTCAACTTATCGGCAATAAACTCAAAATGTAACTGCTGATTTTCAAATTCTGGCCAAGCAGCTTTAAAGTTCTGCCGCGTTAAGTCCCGAAATGCCACTGTCATGTGGGGTGCAAAGGGGCGAGTTTTGCCAACTTTGTCTACAATACCCAAGTTTGCTTCTACATACGCCATTAAATCTCCTTGCAAGGTCAACAGTTCTTGGCTTCTCACTACATCTATATAGATGACGCGGGGTGCAAAGGCAGCAAACCCACTGAGTGTAATCGGTAGTGACTGTTGCTCACTAGCAAACTCTCTGATCGATGCTTCTAGACGTGACACATCGTTATCTGCCCATTCAAAGGGCGGTTGCAGAGTAATGTGGGGTGGGGACTTTTGCGCGTGTTGGCTGGCATAATTATCAGCGAAGTATTGCTTGATTTGGTTAGCGTAATCTTGAATGTCTTGCGGTGGTAGGAGGGCGATAAAAAAGCGGCTCATTCAATTTTAGATTTTAGATTTTGCAGAAAGTCTGAGCGCCGGAAGCCAGCGCTCAGACTTTCCAAGACGGATTTTAAATTAATATTGAGCAGCGAAGATTGGTTGAAAGATATTACAACTAGATGACGAGACAAAAATTCAAGAGGTTGCAAGTAAATGCCTTGGTTTGTGAAGATTGAAGCAGGCAAAGTTGATAAACCTACCTTTGACCAATATGTACCCGCCCATAAAGCTTACGTTCAGGATTTAATTGCCAAAGGACACAAAGCCAAAACAGGTTATTGGGCAGAATTCGGAGGCGGGATGATGCTGTTTGAGGCGGAATCGATGGACGAAGCCCAAGCCATTGTAGCCCTTGACCCATTGGTAAAAAATGGTTGTGTGAAATATCAGCTACACGAATGGCGAATTGTTATGGAATAACACTCAATTACTGATTTTTAGTGTTATTCTATTAATAGACCTGGACCTATGCGACTTCAACGCCCAAATCTTGTCAGGACCGGAAGGTAGCAGCAATACGGGATGCTTGTGGTAGGCGTAGACTCCGGGTCGCCCTATTTGTAGGAGCGTTCAGCAGCAATGCCTGGTTTTGGAGATATTGTTCAAAAAGCTTTTTACCTCGGTGTTGGGTTAGCTTCTTACGCGGGTGAGAAAGCAGGGGGAAAATTAGCGGAACTGCGATCGCAAGTCCAAAAACTGGCAGATGAGATGGTGGCAAAGGGCGAAATGACCACGGATGAAGCCCGTCGCTTTGTCGAAGATATGATGAAGCAAGCTCAACAGCCCCAATCATCTGGTGCGGCCACAGACAAAACACCGCCTGCTGAACCTCGCCGCATTGAAATTTTAGAGGAAGATGAAGAGCCAACGGTCAAAGATTCCTCAACCGATGATGTAGATGGATTGCGTGACCAAGTGCTAGAACTGCAAGAAGAATTAAAACGGCTACAACGCGATCAGTAGTCAATAGCAGCAATTTAGCAATCGTGCAAAACACAGTAAATTTTTGAATATACTTTATCTAGGATCTACCTAGTACTTCCAGCCAGGTCACACTGAGCGCTCTATTCATAGCCATTAAAGGCGTCAAGTTTATGGACAAGTGGCAGAAAGATTTGATGGACATTATTGAGACTGTGGCTGTTGAAGTAGAGCACTTTTTCCTCGGAATGAGTGACATGGTAGACGCTTTTTTAGAAATAACAGAAGAAATTACTGAACAAGTACAAACTACAATTGCCACTGAAGTTGACCAGTATTTACACGACCTAGCTGAACCAATGATGGAGGTTTACTGGGAACTAGAAGACGTAGTGGCAGATGTAGATCCGGGTTTTCCTTATCCAGTTGAACCGACACTAGAAAAAAACCCCGCCTGCGTTGGTTGCACTCACTACCACGGTCAAGTATATGGTGGTAATTTGTTAGTTTGTGCCATGCATCCCCACGGCTGGGATGATAACAATTGTCCAGACTGGGAACAGGAATAGGGACAAGGGAAAGGCGGGGAAGCAGGGATACAGGAAGGACAGAGAGGACAAGCGAGAAGTAACTAATAAGTCTTGACTCTTGCCTATTGCTGATTACCTATTACCTTTTCCCTCTGATAAATGACAACTGACAAATGACAACCGACAAATGACAACTGACACCAAAGAAATTAAGTACGGCGAACGCGAGATTGCAGAAGGACAACTAATTACTTTTCCGAATCCGCGTGTGGGTAGGCGATATGACATTAGCATTACTTTGCCGGAGTTTACTTGTAAATGTCCTTTTTCCGGCTATCCAGATTTTGCGACGATTTATATTAGCTACGTTCCTGATGAGCGTGTAGTGGAATTAAAGGCACTCAAGCTTTACATTAACAGTTACCGCGATCGCTATATTTCCCACGAGGAGTCTGCCAATCAAATTCTCGATGATTTTGTTGCTGCTTGCGATCCTTTAGAAGTAACGGTAAAAGCAGATTTTACTCCTCGTGGTAATGTGCATACAGTGGTGGAAGTTCGGCATCAGAAGCTGGTGAATCAGTAATAGCCTTTACTTAGAAATATTCTTTGTCGCAGACTGCACCTGAACTACTACTTTTTTAGACAAAGGAATATATCCCAGTTCCCCACTCGATTTTTGTCCTTCAGTCACAGCCCAGTCAAGAAAGTTTTTTAGCGCTTGGGCTTTGACTGAATCTTGATATTGTTTATAAGTTAAAAGCCAAGTGTAAGTGACAATTGGATAGGAATGAGCACTTGTAGGGTCGGCAATAAAAGCAATCAAGCTATTATTGGGTAATTTGACTGCTTCTAAGGTTTTAGCTACCGACTCTGGTGTAGGGATGATGTAATTACCAGATTTATTTTCTAAAGCCGCGACAGATAGTTGATTGTGTGTGGCGTAGACATACTCAACATAGCCAATAGCGCCTGGAGTTTGTTGAATTTGGGCAGAAACGCCTTCATTACCCTTAGCAGCAATTCCCACTGGCCATTCTACAGATCTACCAGCCCCGACTTTGTTCTTCCATTCTGGACTGATAGCACTAAAGTGTTGTGTCAAGACGCTGGTAGTCCCACTGCCATCAGTTCGGTGTACGACTTTAATTGGTAGATTAGGTAAATTTACTCCTGGATTAGCTGTTGCTATTCGAGGATCATTCCAATTCCTAATTTTTCCTAAAAAGATACTTGTGTAAACTAAGCGTGATAGCCTCAAACCATTAGGCAGATTGGGTAAATTGTAAGCTAGCACTATTGAACTGGCAGTCATAGGTAAAGCAATGACTCCCCTTTTTACTTGATCTGCTTGTTCATGTGTAATTCCCACATCACTAGCGGCAAAGTCTACAGTACCTTGAATGAGTTGTTGTACTCCTACACTGCTTCCTAGAGATTGATAGTTAATTTCTACATTGGGATTTCGTTGATTGTAATCTACAATCCAACGCTGGTATAAAGGTGCTGGAAAACTTGCTCCAGCACCCACAAGAGAAACAGTCTTGGTACTTCTAGAATCAGCAGTGCAGGATGCAACACTCAACGAAACAGCGATTAGGGGTAGAAGACAAGCCCATCGCTTAAATTGAAGTTGAGCAGACATACAAATCTTGAATTCCAACTTTTAATTGATAACCCTGGGAGTTCTCCAGGCTGATATCTGTACTTATGTAAAACGCAATTAATTTTAGAGCAACGAAAACTCTCATCAAAAAAGTTGTTAAAAGTTGTACTCAACTTTGAGCGTTAGGATCTGTGGTTTGATTACTCTAAATTGTGTTGTAACTTAACTAAAAGGTGATGACTAAACTTCATGAATTGGATGCTAGAGATCCTGTAGTCTTAGGTTCATTCTTATCTTCTAAATGATTACTCAACCGATCTAGAATATCCAATACTTGTTGTTCAAAAGCAACCTGAGCGCGATTAGTTTTACCACCCACAAAAAGGCGATCGCCTTTTTGTAATGCCCAAATTTGGGAGTGAGAAAAGTAACTCATCACCACACCCAGCATCAGTAAGGCAAATCCTGTGTAAACAATCGGGATACCAGGATCGACTTTAATTTGTAAGCCAGTACTGCCAATTACTTCAACAATTTTCAGCCTTACCCCATTAACTTGAGTAGACATTCCCGCACGCACAGTATCAATCAACTTACCAGTGGCATCGTAAATTAACACCATACCTTGTAAGTCTTTAGCTATTAAAGAAACACCTTCACTTAAATCTGGCTTGGTGGGAATCCATGTACCCCAGATACGTCCTGTACCATTGGTGTTCAATTGTGCCATTGGCAGTTGGAAAATGGGGCTGTTATTAAATTGAACGCGAACACCTGAGAGTCCCCAATCAGTTTGATAGAAAGTGACGCCATGATAACGCAGAGGTTGGTTGACAAAAATCTTTTTGTGGTCAACTTCTTGCCCCTGATTATTCAAAACAGACATATCTGAATAAAACTGGTCGATTCCACCAGCAGGGGTGTAGTCAATCCAAAACCGATTGACTCGCACAGACCAATCTTTCGGAACTTGGGATAATGCTAAAGGCCCCGCATCGATAATATTTTTCACTTGAAATGTATCGCCGCTGGGAACCATTTCTTGGGCAACAAACCCAGTCATCGCTCCCCAAATTCCTCCCAACAGAATCGTGACGATACCTACATGAACGATAATTGGGCCGATGCGTCCGACTATTCCCTTACGGGCATAGAGAATGTCATCTTTTTCTTGAAAAATTTTATAACGCTGGTTTTTTAATATTTGGGTAAGCGTATTTAAGGAACCAGTATCTAGTTCCGCACTCAAAGCTAATTTTTGAAATTGTCGGGGTTCATCGTAATATTTCCACCGTTGGGCAGCTTTTAAAGCCGGGAGTTGGCGAGTAAAAGTACAAGCAGTCAAGCTAGTGCCAAACAAAACCAGCAAACTTAGAAACCACCAAGTACGATATACATGGTCTAATCCCACTACTTGGATTACCTTCCAACTCAGGAAGCCAAATAAGGCTGGATGTTCTGGGTAGTTAGCCTGGTAAAATGCGGGTGACTGACCTTGTTCAATTACAGTACCGCTAACGCTAAAAAGGGCGATTAATAATAGTAAGGCGATCGCTAATCGTAAATCTGTAAGTATAGGTAAAAGCTCTCGCCGCAAAATTCGCCAAGGTAATGACCACCATCTTGATTCTGTGGTCGCTGAATTGTCTGTTGTCATTGCTTAAAAACTTCCAAAGGGAATCCGCGAAATTAAGGAAAACACACCAAAGCCTACCAACAACACACCGCTAACTGGATTAATCCAACCAGACCAGCGGCGCAACTCCAGCAGTTTTTTAATTGCAGCAGTAAAAGTACCTGCCAAAATTAAGGGTGTTACATAACCTGCTGTGTAAGTAATTAGCAAAACAGCGCCTAAAATTAAGTCTTGAGTATTCGCCACCCAACCCAGCAAGCTAGCCAAAACTGGTGTACTACAAGGTGACGCTACTAAGCCGAAAGTCAATCCAATTAAGTAGGAACGCACCCCAGGGGGTAAATCTTGCGAAATCCAATTCGTTTCGCCCAAGGACGGAAATTGCAGAGGTAGTGCTTCCAGTAGGTTTAACCCCATGAGAATAGCGATGATGCTGACAATAATCGGTAAACCCATTCCCACCTGACCGTAAACTTTGCCTAAAAAGGCTGCTACTATTCCCAATCCTGCTAATGTGGTTGCTAATCCCAGCGCAAACCAAGTTGATTGGGCTGCTGCTTGCAGACGGCTTTTCGCTTCATAGCCGCCGATATAGCCAATAGTAATGGGCAGCATAGAAAGCATACAAGGCGTCAGGCTGGTAAGGAGACCAGCCGCAAAAATAATGCCAATACTCACCACGCTGAGGTGTCCCAGTTGATTAGAGACAAGGGCATTGGCAAATTGTTCTAGTTTGTAAAGTTGGATTTGCAAAGTCTCAAGCATGGGGCATTATGAGCAAGAAATGCTTACTATGCTTGAATTTTAGCTTAGTTTGGGACTTTGGGTGGGACTAGACAGGAAGGCGATCGCTTCTTAAGGATGTTTTCTAGCCTTTCTCAACTCCCAAAAATTATTGTTTTCAATCCTTTGATTGCCACCATCGTTATCTGCTAGGATTTCTCAGCTTTATCTTGATTACTATTTCCTCGCAATCTAAGTTTAAGCTTTTGGATATTTTCAACAAAAATCTTTGATGTAACTATTATGAAAATATTTTCTATAAATAAAAATTGAAAATAAGAATATCGTGAAAAATTATAAATTAACATCCTAACAAATATTATTTTTTGTAGAATCTATGGCATAGACTTTACTATTATTTTTATAACTTATGCAAACTCAAAATATAGAACAGATATTTCAGGAAGTTTTAGATGATATCTATGATAAATATTTACCATCAAAACATTCCTTGTTCTCGCGTTTAACTCTATCGCCACCGGAAAAACTTCGTTCTCCAGATTTACTAGGACAAATCTACCTAAGATACCAAGCTGCTTGCCATGCAACTCGTGTGATGGTCTACTTTGTACCTCATCTAGATAGCCCAGCATTACGAGTGCGAAAGCTCAGAATTATCAGTGATGATGATAGTTTACAAGGTGGTGATACTCATCACTATCAACTAAGCCGAGCCTTTGCCAATATGGGCGCAAAGTTCATCATAAAAGATGAAGAATTTGGTAGTCTAGATGAATTGCAAAAAATCCTCGACCCCACTACCGCTAATTTTGTATCTTTAGTTGAGAAGATTTATCCTCAGTCTCTAGGACCTTGGTGCGTAATAGAAATGTTTGCTCATGATTGGATGCAAGCATTAATGAATTCCCTAGCTCATTGTTTTCCATTTATTGAGCAAGAGCAATACTTTGCTGAATGTTTCGATCGAGGTGTGGAAGAAAGACATGCCGAGGAAGCAAAAGAATTAACAAATATAATTCTGCATAATTCACCAAGATTATTAGAACCAACAATCGCAGGCGCAAAAATGATGGCTATTGAGTTGGATAGATTTTGGACGGGATTAGAAGAGTTATTACAAGAGAAGTAAGTTGACTCGTAAAAATTTCAGGTCTTTTCTCTGTGTCTTAGTGCCTTTGTGGGGCTTTGTTGCATGAAAGAAAAAGAAGACACACAAATCCACAATTGGAATTAAAA
>NZ_MTAW01000173.1 GCF_002154725.1 Nostoc sp. 106C
TCCGTGCTTGGATGGCTCCTCAAGATCAGCCCCACGAACAATTTGTATTCCCTGAAGAAGTTCTACCTCGTGGTAACGCGCTGTAATCATGATGAGTTAATTTCTCTTTAGCATTCATTCATCATTCCCCATTTTTCAATATCCCTCGCCTTTGGGTGAGGGATTTTTTCTATTGTTTTGGTTAATTATTGAAAATTTATATGTTATATTTGATGAAGGTTTTAAACCCAGAGTGAAACGCTCTGCCTTATTGAAACTAAGACCACTTAGGCAACAAGGAGGTGATGCCCATGATAGAAAGTAGTAAATGCATGGGTCATCAGGTTGCAGTTAGCCGGCTGTGTGCTGGGGCTGTTCTCTAAAGGTTAGTCTTAGTTCTCTTGTAGATACTAAGTTTAACTCAAGTAGCTAGGCTAAGCTAGGAGTTCCTTCCAGCAGTCTGGTTGCAACCTGAAGACCCGACTAGACCGCTCTGACTTAGATCCACCGATCTAAATCAGAGCGGATAGTTTTTTATGGGTAGGTAACTTTTAAACAAGGTTTAGGTTTTATCAACGAAGTATCTACAATATCTCAACTAGATACTGTAAAAATACAGATTCCTTTTACTTGGATAGATGTAGTAAATCTTACATTTTAAATAGATTTTTGAATATGGCGCAGCTACTCACTGAGGCAGAAATTCAACAACAGGTAAGTGTGCTTTCAGGCTGGACAGTAGAAGACTCGACTTTAAAAACTACCCGTAGCTTTAAAGATTTTATCCAGGCAATTGAGTTTGTGAATAAACTCGTGGAACCAGCTGAGTCCGCAGGACATCACCCTGATATAGTTATTTCTTATAACAAAGTTAAAATTGACTTAACCACACACGATGCTGGTGGTTTAACTCAAAAAGACTTTGATCTAGCAGAAGTAATTTCCCAAATTAATTAGTAATTTCTCTGGAAAAGCTGACTGTAAAAAATACAGCAGGTAGAAGACAATAAATAGTTTTTATGCATCATGTACGCAATTCGTACTGATTACTTAGGTGAAGAGGGATTTAGTGATTTCTCTAGCCCTACTCTGAGCTTAAATATATTAGGTTAGTGATGTGACAGTTGTTGAGCCGATCGCTCCTATGTTGCCATGTGCTTGAAATGTTCTATAATGATATGCTATGGAGATGTGTTTTTGCATAAGTTAATTACATCGATTTTTAACATCCAGTTAATCAGTTATTAGCTTGGCAAAAACTAAAATTGTAGTAGTGGCAACTATGCCTCATCCAGAAGTCCCAACAAGATGTCGCATATTTGAGAATTAGGTGCAACGAACACAATTATCTATACAAGGTGTGAGGAGAAAAGAAAACATGTCTAATATTTTGTGGAAATCCCTGGTCATTAGTCCAGCAGTTTTAGGAGCAACGTTGTTAGTTTCGACAACAGCAATGGCAGCTCCAAATACCACAACCGAAGTATCACCAGCAGAGAAACAAGCTGCTGCTGAAGTGGCTCAAAAGCCAGCAGAGATCATAGCTCAAGCAGCACCTGCTAGTGATGACGCTAAAGTTTTAGACCAAGTTACCCGCTACAGCAAAGAGGGTAATAATAACACTCAGGCTCAAGTAACATCGGTTTCTCAATTTTCCGATGTTCAACCAACTGACTGGGCTTTCCAAGCATTACAGTCATTGGTTGAGCGCTATGGTTGTATCGCAGGTTATCCAAATGGTACCTATCGCGGTAACCGTGCTTTAACCCGTTACGAATTTGCCGCTGGTTTAAATGCCTGTTTGGATCGGGTTAACGAGTTGATTGCCACAGCTACAGCTGACTTGGTGACCAAACAAGATTTGGCGACTTTGCAGCGGTTGCAAGAAGAATTTTCCGCAGAACTAGCAACCTTACGCGGTCGTGTCGATTCCTTAGAAGCGCGTACTGCTGAATTGGAAGCCCATCAGTTCTCTACTACCACCAAACTAGTTGGTGAAGCAATTTTCGCTGTTAGCGATGCTTTTGGTGGCAATACTGGTAATGTAAACAATACCGTCTTCCAAGACAGAGTACGTATAGGTTTGGAAACCAGCTTTACTGGTAGAGACAAGTTGACAACTCGTCTGGCTGCTGGTAACGCCTCCGCTTTTGATATCAGAAACCAAAATAACTTGTCTGTAGATACCAGAGAAGGTACACAAACATATCAAGTTGGTAGCACTGGTAACAACAGTGTCAGAATTGACAGATTAACTTATGAAGCTCCCATCGGACCAGCTCAAGTTTATATTGCAGCTGCCGGTGGACGTCATCATCAATATGCTGCTGTCAACAATCCTTATTTCCACGATGGGGATGACGGTGGAAACGGTGCGTTGTCTACCTTTGCCGCTGAAAGTCCTATCTATCGGATTGGTGGTGGTTCTGGTATAGCACTCAACATACCTTTTAGCAGCGGTGGCAGTATCTTCAAACCCAGTTCCATCACTTTAGGTTATTTAGCTTCAGAAGCGAATAATCCTGGAGCAGGTGCAGGCTTATTAAATGGTAACTATTCTGCCTTAGGACAATTGAACTTTGCTGTTGGCGATCGCTTGGCATTGGCTGCTACCTACGTCCACGCATATAATGGCACAGGTAGTTCCTTATTTGATTCAGGTATCACTGGTGTTAATGGTGATTCACCAATTGGTGGTGTTGTCGGTACTCGTCAAGCAAACCTTCTAACAGCCGCAGCTAATAGTAATTCTTACGGCGTTTCGGCAGCTTTCAGACCTAGCGACAAATTGTCAATTAGCGGCTTTGTCTCTTACCACGATGTTAACCAAGTGGGTGCTGGAAATGACTATGAAGCCTGGAGTTACGGTGGTGGAATAGCCTTACCTGACTTTGGTAAGAAAGGTAATGTATTGGGTATCTTCGCCGGTGCTGAACCTTATGCACGAGGACGTGTAATCCCAGGCGTTACTACTGGTAATACTTTGCCAATCCACGTGGAAGGCTTCTACAAATATCGTGTATCGGATAATATCTCCGTTACCCCTGGTGTAATTTGGCTGAGAGCTCCTGGTCAAAACGATGCTGAAGAAAACGCATTCATCGGTACACTCAGAACAACATTTACCTTCTAGAATCTAGAGCAATGCTCAAGTTTCGATAAGTGTACATAAAAATTTGAACTCTACTAATCCTCGCCTAATGGCGGGGTTTTTGTTTTTGCTGGCAGTGACACATAAACCCCAGTGAGGAACCGGAGTATACTAGAAGAAGCATGAATAATCTTGATCCTTCATGCTTTATTCTTCATTCTTGATTGCTGCCTGTGGAAATATCGTGTAAGTCTGAATACGGAATTCTGGCCTTATTAGAGATGGCAACTAACTATCAAAGCGGTGAACCGATGCAAATTCGGCAAATTGCAGCACAACAAAACATACCCGACCGCTATTTGGAACAGCTACTAGCAACCTTAAGGCGTGGAGGTATAATTAAGAGCCAAAGAGGCTCTAAAGGTGGCTATCTATTGGCACGAGAACCTAAGAAAATTACTCTCTTCGAGATTTTGGAGTGTTTAGAAGGGTTAGATGTACGGACTAGTCAAACAGCCATTAATCATAGAACTGTAGACAGTGGTGTTATAGAAGAAATCTGGCAAGAAGCTTGTCAGGCAGCTAACTCAGTGTTCCGAAATTATTCGCTTCAGGATCTTTGTGAAAAGAGAGATTCTCGGCAACAGTTGGATATTATGTACTACATTTAGTCAATAGTCATTTTTTCTTTATCAGTGCCCAATGGCTCATAATTATTGTCTATTGGCTACTAACAATAACTAAATAACTAAGGAATAATTATGCGAATTGCTAATAACATTACAGAACTCGTGGGACGTACACCTTTAGTAAAATTAAACCGTATTTCCCAAGCAGAAGGGTGTTTGGCTCAGATTGTAGTGAAATTGGAAAGCATGAACCCATCTGCATCAGTTAAAGATCGCATAGGGGTAAGTATGATTAGTGCTGCCGAAAAGGAGGGACTGATTACTCCTCAAAAAACAGTATTGGTGGAACCGACTTCTGGCAATACAGGAATCGCTCTAGCAATGGCAGCAGCAGCTAAAGGTTATCGTTTAATTTTGACAATGCCCGAAACGATGAGTGGAGAACGACGGGCAATGTTGCGGGCTTATGGAGCAGAACTGGAACTAACACCTGGAATTGAAGGCATGAGTGGGGCAATTCGGCGGGCGCAGGAGATAGTGAACAAGACGCCCCACGCCTATATGTTGCAGCAGTTTCGCAATCCAGCAAATGCTAAAATACATCAAGAAACTACCGCTGAGGAAATCTGGGAAGATACCGATGGTCAGGTAGATATGATTGTGGCAGGAGTTGGAACAGGTGGTACGATTACTGGTGTAGCAGAAGTAATCAAAGCACGTAAGCCGAGTTTTCAAGCGATCGCTGTTGAACCAAGTAATAGCCCAGTATTATCTGGCGGAAGACCGGGAGCACACAAAATTCAGGGAATTGGTGCTGGTTTTATTCCCCAAGTGCTGAAGCTAGAATTGATTGATGAAGTGATTACAGTCACAGATGAAGAAGCGATCGCCTATGGTAGGCGTTTAGCCAGAGAAGAAGGGCTACTATCTGGTATTTCCAGTGGCGCAGCTTTGTGTGCCGCAATTCGTGTTGCCCAACGTCCAGAAAACGAAGGACGTTTAATTGTAGTTATTCAGCCAAGTTTTGGAGAAAGGTATTTAACTACGCCATTGTTTCAAGACCTGGAGGACAGAGTAGCAGCTAGCATCAGCTAGCTATAAATTTGGATTAATGGTCGATTATAACCACTACGAAATTCTGAAGGTTAATCCCAATGCCAGCCAAGCGGAGATTAAGCAAGCTTATCGCCGCCAGGTTAAATTGTTTCATCCTGATAGTAATCAGGACACAGCAGATAAAGAGCACATTATCCGGATCAATGCAGCTTATGAAGTTTTAGGCGACACTCAAACTCGCTTAAATTACGACCAACAATTAAAGAATGCTTCTCAGAAATTAAATAGCAGACAACAGCGTACAGCATCTGCTCAAAGGCATTACCAAGCAACAAGAAAAACAGGAAAAGATGCTGATGATCAAATTGAAGAATGGCTGCGCCTAGTTTATCAACCAGTAAATCGCTTCCTGGGTAGCATTCTCCATTCATTAGAAGAGCAAATTGATGAATTAGCCGCAGATCCCTTTGATGATGAATTGTTAGATGAATTTCAAGATTACTTGACTAGTTGTAGAGATGACCTCAAGCAGGCACAAATAACTTTTCGTTCTCTGCCAAATCCGCCCAGTCTAGCCAGAACAGCTGCTCATCTTTACTACAGCCTTAATCAAGTAGCAGATGGATTGGAAGAGTTAGCTTATTTCCCTTTAAACTACGATGAGCATTACTTACATACAGGTCAAGAATTATTCCGCATTGCCACAAGATTACACTACGAAGCGCAAGCATCTGTGAAATAGTCGAGGTCAACGGTCAAGGATCAAGGATTTAGACTCTTGAATCCGCGAAGCGGCTGAAATTAGTTTATGCTGGAAATAGTGAAAGATTAAGAAATTTTAAATTTTGCTCCCAGTGTACTCATGCAATGCATTGTTAATCGACGTGCTCAGTTTTCGGCAAGTCATCGCTATTGGTTGCCAGAATTGAGTGAAGCTGAGAACATTCAGCAGTTTGGTGCTTGCTCTAAATTTCCTGGGCACGGGCATAACTATGTCTTATTTATTTCTCTAATTGGGGAATTAGATGAATATGGCATGGTTTTGAACTTGTCTGATGTGAAACACGTAATCAAGCGCGAAGTTACCAGCCAACTGGACTTTTCTTACCTCAACGATGTGTGGACAGAATTTCAACAAACTCTGCCCACTACTGAGAATATTGCACAAGTTATCTGGCAGCGGTTAGCACCCCACTTACCTCTAGTGCGCGTGCAGTTGTTTGAACATCCTGAACTTTGGGCAGATTATATGGGAAACTCAATGGAAGCCTACCTCACAACCAGCACTCACTTTAGCGCCGCCCATCGGCTAGCTCACCCCAATTTGAGTAACGAAGAAAATGCGGAGATTTACGGTAAGTGTGCTCGTACCCACGGGCATGGACATAACTATCATTTAGAAGTTACCGTCAAAGGGGAAATTGACCAACGCACTGGCATGATTGTGGATTTAGGAGCGTTGAATCAGGTAATAGAAGATTATGTGGTAGAACCATTCGATCACACTTTTTTAAATAAAGATATTCCCTACTTTGCTGAAGTCGTACCTACCGCAGAGAATATCGCACTTTACATTAGTAATTTACTGCGATCGCCCATCCAAAAATTGGGAGCCAAGCTTTACAAGGTTAAACTGATTGAAAGCCCGAATAACTCTTGCGAAATTTACTGTGCAGATTCTGAATCAAATTCAGTCAGTGCAACAGCAAGCCAGCCAATATTAGCCCGGGTTTAAGTAATGAAAGATTTGGTAATTGGTAATAAATTTATTACTTATTATCAATCGCAAAATTTGCTATTGCAAGCTTTTTTAAAAATATCGTCGTTGGGCTGAACGTCGCAAATAACGATAAATCAGCCATGCCACAACTGCAAAATTTATATTGAGTAAACTTCTACTCAATATAAACCACAAAACATTTGGGTAAAAAAGTTGCGAGAAACGTAAAGGGCTAAGATTTCTGGACAAGAGAAACAATCCAAAAATTGCATTTCCACCTAACATAAGGGCAAACAGCACTAAACCTCTTTGCCAGTAACGATGCTGAGGTGTATTGCCAGATATCAAGGTAATGGGCGGTTTACTTTCCACTCTTCGCAGTAATTGTTCCATCCGCCAAAACATCCACAACAGCAATGGAAATAAGCCATAGCTGAGAACACCCAATGGCAATGGATAACGCCACGCGCTAGATAAGACATTTACTAGGGCATGACAGATGACAGAATTTAGCCAAGCACTAAAAAGAAAATTTCTATTGTGATTTGACTTAATGCCCAAGGCATAGCCCCAAGGAGCAGAGAACATAGCATGGACGGGAGTTCCAATACTACGATCAAGAATTGATGCTGTGTTGTAGAAAAGGTAAATCCAGTTTTCTTGGGCGGTAAATCCCAAAGCAACAGCTATGGTAAATAGAAAAACAGTGCTAGGGCGTAATTGATACCTGCGCTGTAAATAAAAGGTTGGGATGAGCACCGTTACCAACTTACAACCTTCTTCAATGGGTCCTATTTCCACAAGTTGCCGCAGCGCAATACCAGGAAGCGAGTACTTAATCTGCTGCCAGTTGACAACCCAGTTAGCTACAGTTTCAAAAGCCACTTCTAAGCTAAGGGCGACAAAACCAGATATTGCCCCAAAGATAAATAACAACAGTAACCTTAATAATGGTGGGGCAGTGATAACACGGTAATAGTAGTAAAAAAGCAGCAGTAGTGGTGGTATGACTGCCCACAGCAGCAACAAGGAATCAGCCACGCACCTGAGCAATTACAGTGCGGTGACGAGGGCTGTTGCTGGTAATTGTGGGAGTATGGAAACCCGCATCAACTAGGGCTTGTTCAATATCTAAGTTGAAGTATTCATCTAGATACGGTTCAGTACTTTTGAGCAGCGTCAAAATATAAGGTGGCATTTTCACAAACGCTTCTGATTTAGGATTCATATCCATAATCCCCAAGTGACCACCTGGGCGCAACAAACGCCGCGCCTCTGCAAAAATCTGCTTGGTTGGCGACTGGGGTAATTCATGGCAAACCAGAAAAATCGAAACTAAATCAAATGTTGCATCTGGTAATCCTGTAGTTTCAGCTGGGGCATGAACCCAGTTGATTTGTGAGCTACGTTGCTGTGAGCGATACTCAGCAACAGCTAAGAAGTAGGGAGATAAATCTAATCCAGTGATTTTGGCTTGAGGATAAAGTGCTTGTAAGGCAAAGGTACTCATGCCCACACTGCATCCCAAGTCTAAAATATCTTGCGGTTCCTGAGGGATTTGGTTTTTCAAGATATCGTGGTAACTTTGGCGCAACTTTACATCACCTTGCGCCTCAGCACCCTGCCAAATTTTAGCGTGAACAGCATAAGCAGCAGGTTCTACCTCAAAAGCAGCTTGCCAACTTAAATTTCCGGTTTCGTAGGCGTGGAATGAGGTGAGGTAGTAGTCTGGGTAGGAAAGCTGAAGATTTTCTACTTTAGCTAACTCGTTTGTCCAATCACGTGCCCGAAGTTTCTGTACTTCTTTCGTCCAAAGTACACCCATTTTTTCGGCACGTTTAATCATCATCTGTCTGGCGCGGTGCTTGGCTAGGTTGGCTAAAGGTTTGATTGCCAGTATGCCATTTACCAAACGGGAAGCTAAAGCAGGAGCATTATTTACAGCAGCAGTCATAGATTAATTTGCGTTCAACAGCCTTTTTTACTTATGACATATTTGCTGATGGTCGGTCTAGGGGCTGGGGAATGGAGATTAGGAATTGGGGAAAATGACGTAGACAAAGGAGAAATCAGGGACTTCCAATTAAAAAATATCCAAATTTTAATTGTGAATATTGAATTCCCCAGAAGGATTAAATTTTAAATTGTATCTGGATCTATATTTAATTCTCGCAATTTAGCCGCTAATTTCTCTACTATTTCTTCTGGGGTTGGTACTAGCTTTCCTGCTGTTGTAAAAAATCGTAAGAGTCCCTGATGAATTCCTAAATATAACCCAAGCTGCTGACTCCAAAGATGTCCTTGGGTAGTTGGTTCTATAGGTTGGTATTGACCATCAACTAAGTGAAACCCTGCAAATTCTAATGTGTAGGGATCAAACCAAAAATAATCAGGGGTGCGAAAGGTATCTTGATAAATTTTTTTCTTTAAATCTTTGTCTGTATTAGCTGTTGATTCGGAAAGAATTTCTAAAATTAGATTAGGATATTTGC
The DNA here is from genome assembly GCF_002154725.1 of Nostoc sp. 106C. Lineage (GTDB taxonomy): Bacteria > Cyanobacteriota > Cyanobacteriia > Cyanobacteriales > Nostocaceae > Aulosira. Next base: position 8,968 of record NZ_MTAW01000173.1, read on the forward strand.
CATCTTCTTCCCAAACTACCCAACTTTTGCGGGTTTTGCGTTCCGTGTCTAGCACAACAAAAAAATCCGGTCCTCGAAAGCTTTCTGTTTTGAGTTTATTCAGGCTGTAATAAATAGTAAGATTCCCTGCAGCATAGAAATCAGTTCTGTCTCGCCACAACCATTTTAGACATTTAAGTAAGAGCATTATTTGCTCTAGATGCAGTTCAGTTTCCAAGGGAGGCTCATCGCTGTATAAGTCACCTGGAGGAAGAATAACATCTTCTTGGATGCCTTGGTCAGGGTCTAATTCTTTGGCGAGGGACATGGCTATGACATTGCGATTTATGGGTTTATTTTAACGCTGTCATGGTGGAGCGATCGCTTTATGCCAGTCGTTGTATTAATGGGGAATCAACTATCAGTTACATTCCCCAATTTCCCTTACTTTGCAGTTTTCGGTTTGAGAGCTAATAACATTTCCACTTGACTGGTAGATTTGTCAGGACTGGTAGCAGTTACACCTAAACCCCGGATAGAACTCAGAACAGCGCTGGCTTCCGGCGGTACAGGTTGAGCCACAGCAAAACGATTAACCAAAGTCATTGTTTTGTCCATATCAACGTAGAAGTAGCCACCATTAGGTTTTTGTAAAGAACCAGTAACCGCTTTAAAGGTGTCGCTATTGTCGAGAGATTGGCTCTTATTAGTTGCGATCGCATCGGCAATCGGACTACCAAGCGCTACAAATAAAGTATCTTCATCTAGCCACCCATGAGCTAGTAAAGCTCCTTGCTGAGGAATTTGCCATTCAGTGATTTTTTTACCACTGATATCTCTTTGTGCAACGTTGAGTGATTGCTTTTTCACTAGGTCATCAAGTTTGCTGAGTGTGGCTTCCGCAGTTTTGCGATCGCTGGTGTCAAATAACAAAGCTCCCCCAAAACCTACACTAGCTAATATCCCTTGATTGGATGGAATCGTTCCTAAAGCAAATTCTCCATCCATCCAGCCGAGAACCTCTTTGTCTAAGTCCAAATTGGCGACTGCTTTGAGTTGTTGGCGAACTTGTGCGACTGCTTGGTTAAATTCTGGGTAGTCTTTTGACTGTTCTAGTACGGTTGACCAAGTACGACTAATACCTTGTCCGCTTACTAAAGCAAAGGTATCAGTGGGGAACTGTCCTACTATCTTCGCAGGAGTATTTTGATACTGGAATTTGTTGAGTTGTGGATCTAAATTAGCGATCGCTTTTACCCGTAAACCTGCATCATCAACACCCACACCCGCCACCATCGATTTCACCTGCTGCAATTGCTTGAGGGTTTGAGGGGGTAATTGTGTCCCTTGGGGATTAGCAGCTGCTAACTGTTGTACCATACCCGCATAATCAGGGATATAAATTTGGGCTAGGGTATTTTTGACATCCACACCTTTGCTGAGAATATTGCTTGCACCTTCTTTAGTAGCAAACGAAGGCTGCCCTTTAAAGGTGTCAATTGCCTGTTCTACAGCTTGCTTTTCTGGAGCTAATATCAATTGGCTATTATTTAAAACTACGCTATAGGTCGGTTTGCCTTTATCTGTGGTTTCTGTAATCTTTTCGCCTTTGTAATCAGATTCCTGGAATTTGATACCTTTTTGCGCTTTCAATTTGTTACCAAAATTTAAAGCAGCAATTTTGTCTTTAATTCCTACTACTAATAGGATATTTGGTTCCGACTGTAATTTGATGGGTTTATTAGATGCAGCAGGTGTATTAAATTGTGCAGGTTTAACCGCATTTGGTGGTAGCACAGCAATCATCACACTGCCAGCCCAAGGTTTTATATCTTTTTCATAAGAAATATTGCTATCTTTCAACATGTCTTTATTGAATGACTCTAAACCTTTGGCAACTAGTTGTTGTGCTTCTGGAGTGCCAAACTGCTGCAACTTCGCCCACGCTTGGGGGTCAGTGGTAATATAAGTTGCCATTAATGCTGAAGAAGGCACTACTTTAGCGCTGCCTAGAGCACCTGCACTATCTCCAGCAGGACCTCCTTTAAAATACATATAGGCAGCTATACCTCCTGTCAGAACTACAGCCGCGCCAATAGTAGGAATTAAAAACTTTGATTTACTTTCAGGCATTGTGGTTATCCTCTTTTCCGCCAATTGTCGTTGAGGCGGGTAAAAACGTCATTGTAGAGTTTTCAGAATTATTTATAAGTTTTACTAATTCATCGGTATTCACTGATAAAATTAGTATTGCTATACACCAATAGTTTTAAACTACTCCTAGAATTACTACAACAGAGTCAGCAGCAAATCCGTAAATAGTATGTTGTTTAACTGAAAAAATAGCCCGCTACTATTTAGCAGACTATCCTAAGCTATAAAAATACTTAGGAGTATTTGTACTCAAGTGGCATTTATCGAGAACAGACTCTTGATCCGATAGCAACAGAGTGCAGGATATCAGGTTACATCAGGGGAAGCAAATGCGAGAGAGTGAGGGGGAAGATTGATTTTAATCTTCAACCCCAGAAGGAAATTCTTCCAGACTGCTGAGTTGATTTGGGCAAGATGCCCGATCGCGCAATTTTTATTCACTACATCCAGCCAGAATTATCAAGATATAAGGTTAGTAAGCATCAATGTCCCATTTTTATTTTGATACAGAAAATAACGGTCACAGATCTTTTGAGTTACCAGGGGCAAAACCACATTACAACCCCGATCGCCCCGGACAAGTAGAACATATTTTTTTAGATCTCAGCTTAGATATTCCTAATCAAAGTTACTCTGGCAGTTGTAATATTCGCCTGTCGCCAATCCGTACTGGCATTGACAGTTTGACTTTGGATGCCGTCAACCTGAATATTAAATCTGTGCAGGTGGATGAGGTAGGGCAAGAGTTTGACTATGATGGCGAAAAGCTGACTGTCAAACTTTCTAGTCCAACTCAGGTGGGTAAGCGGTTATTGATTGCGATCGCCTATTCGGTGGAAAAACCCCAACGTGGGATTTACTTCATTCAACCAGACAAACACTATCCTAAAAAACCCACCCAAGTCTGGACACAGGGAGAAGACGAAGACTCCCGTTTTTGGTTTCCTTGCTTCGATTATCCCGGACAACTTTCTACTTCCGAAATCCGCGTTCGTGTTCCCAAACCCCTGGTTGCTATTTCCAACGGCGAACTGATTGATACCCAGGAAGATGGTAAAGATAAAATCTACCATTGGTCACAGCAAGAAATTCATCCTACCTATTTAATGACATTGGCGATCGGTGACTTTGCCGAAATTCGCGATGAATGGCTTGGGTTACCTGTTACTTACTATGTAGAAAAAGGTAGAGAAGCAGATGCTAAACGCAGCATGGGCAAAACTCCGCGCATGATCGAGTTTTTAAGTGAAAAGTATGGTTATTCCTATGCTTTTCCCAAATACGCCCAGGTTTGCGTTGATGACTTCATTTTCGGCGGGATGGAAAACACCTCGACAACGCTGTTAACCGATCGCTGTTTATTAGATGAACGCGCTGCTTTAGATAATCGCAACACCGAAAGTTTAGTCGTTCACGAACTAGCACACCAATGGTTTGGCGATTTGGTGGTGATTAAACATTGGTCTCATGCTTGGATTAAAGAAGGAATGGCTTCTTATTCTGAGGTCATGTGGACAGAACATGAATATAGTAGCCAAGAAGCAGCATACTATCGGCTATTAGAAGCGCGGAGTTACTTTAGTGAAGATAGCGGGCGTTACCGCCGTCCGATGGTAACTCATGTTTACCGAGAAGCAATTGAACTTTACGATCGCCACATTTACGAAAAAGGATCTTGTGTATATCACATGATTCGGGCGGAATTAGGAGAAGAATTGTTTTGGCAAGCAATACACACATTTGTTCAAGATAATGCCCATAAAACTGTAGAAACAGTAGACTTATTACGGGCAATTGAAAAAGCAACTGGAAGAAATCTTACCTTCCTCTTCGACCAATACGTTTATCGTGGTGGTCATCCTGATTTTAAAGTGGCTTACTCTTGGGATGGAGATGCTAACTTAGCGAAAGTTACAATAACTCAAACTCAAGCACAAAAAAATGACAGTAAAGAGTTATTTGATTTAAAAATTCCGATTGGCTTTGGTTATGCCCAATCCGGAGAATCTCCCCAAATCAAAACTTTTACAGTGAGGGTAAATGAAAAAGAACAAAGTTTTTACTTTCCATTAGAAACAAAGCCACAATTTATTAGCTTTGATGTGGGTAATAATTATTTGAAAACTGTAACTTTGGAATACCCAATTCCAGAATTAAAAGCACAGTTAGAATTTGACCCCGATCCTCTTTCCCGCATTTATACAGCTGAAGCTTTAGCGAAAAAAGGTGGTTTAGAAGCAACCAAAGCTTTATCTGCGTCCTTAATAAATGATTCATTTTGGGGTGTGCGTGTCGAAGTAGCTAAACAACTAGCCGAAATCAAATTGGATCAAGCTTTTGATGGGTTAGCCATTGGATTGCAAGATAAAAGTCCTTATGTGCGTCGTGCTGTTGTCGATGCACTTACTAAAACCAAAACTGCTGAAAGCTATAAAGCTGTGAAAAGATTGGTACAAGATGGCGACGCCAGCTACTACGTAGAATCAGCTGCTTGTCGGGCGATTGGCGCGATCGCTTCTGCTAATTTAGACGAAAAACCCAGAGAAGAAAAAGTACTCAAACTGCTGAAAACTGTTTTAGAAGAAAGGGCTGGTTGGAATGAAGTAGTTAGAAGTGGTGCGATCGCGGGTTTAGCGGAACTCAAAACTTCAGAAGCAGCTTTAAACTTGTTGCTGGAATACACCAAACTCGGTATACCCCAAGCTTTACGCTTGGCGACAATTCGCGCTTTAGGCAAAATTTCTGTTGGTCAAACTCCAGTCAATTTAGAACGGATTTTAGAAAGATTAGCAGAACTAGCCAAAGAAACCTTCTTTTTAACCCAAATAGCAGTAGTGACGGCTTTAGGACAAATGGAGACACCCAAAGCCATTGGAATATTGCGATCGCTAGCTGACCAAACACCAGATGGGCGTGTACGTCGCTATGCTGATGAAGAGATTACGCGGGTGCAAAGTAATATTGGCACAGACAATGCGCTGCGGACTTTGCGTGAGGAACTCGACCAACTGAAGCAGCAAAACCAAGAACTAAGAAGTCGCTTAGAAAATTTGGAGGCTAAGTCCAAGAGTACTGCATCGTAATTGAGCAGGCGACATTTAAATCATTCAATGGTGGGGGAGTTTTTTAATCTGCTTCCCCGCTTTTTAATATTTACCCTAATATTCTAAGCAGCATTACTGAGGTGGAAGTGTATAAATAAGCCTTATTTTGGATTTACTTATGCCAAATTATTAAGGTATTCTGTTTCCAATCAAGCCTCAAACAGAAACTTTATTGCTTTGAATGTATCGTCTGAAGATAAGTTTTCACCTACTCAAAATATACTAAGTCTATCTGAAGTTTCCTTTATAGGGGAGATTTGGGACAAGCATCGAGCCAACGCTGATAAAGTTTCCGACTATTACGCTCAAGCAGGCGAAGGCTACTTTAATCGATATGCTTGGCGAGTAAAAATGTGTTCTGAGTGGCTGGAGTTTCAATTAGTATCAGCAAAACCTGAAGGGATTCTCCAGTTCAAACTATCAGATGCTAAATTTTGTAGAGTTCGTCACTGTCCGGTTTGCCAGTGGAGGCGATCGCTCATGTGGAAAGCAAAGGCTTATAAAATTCTCCCACAGGTAGTCACCGATCATCCCAAGTACCGTTGGCTGTTTGTGACTTTGACAGTCAAGAATTGCCAAATCGAGGAACTTAGGGAAACCTTAGATTGGATGAACAAAGCTTTTAAACGATTGACTGAATTAAAGGTATGGCCAGCTAAAGGTTGGGTGAAGTCTATAGAAGTGACTAAGGGTAGAGATGGAATCTCAGCACACCCGCATTTACACATTTTGGCAATGGTGCAACCTTCATACTTCAGTCATGCCTATCTCTCCCATTCCAAGTGGGTAGCATTATGGCAAAAGTGCTTGAGAATTGATTACGAGCCAGTAACTCATATTAGTGTGATCGCAAAGCATCATGACCCTAAAATACTTATCCCAGAAATTCTTAAGTATCAGGTTAAAGAGTCAGACTTAATTGGTGATAAAGAATGGTTTTTGGAGTTAACCCGTCAGCTACATAAAACTAGAGCGATCGCTGTTGGGGGACTACTCAGACACTATATGCGGGAATTAGAAGAGAAAAACCAAGACCTCATTGATGAAAGTGAAGAGACGGATGAGGTTGAATCCAATCACGCTGACTTAACTGTTACCGAAAGCTGCAATCCTAAGGCATCGAATAAAGTCATCAGAGAATAAAAATCTATTTCTGCTGCTTCTGATAACGTCTGGTCAAGTTTTTTATAGCATTGCTTGACTTGTAATGAAAGTTGATCGATTCCGCCTTGCACCTCAATCACATTTTTGAGTGCTTTGCGTAACATTTTTGGATCGCCTTCTTCTAAAACTACTTCAATATAAAATGCTGCTTCTAATGGATCTTTGAGGTCTTTAATTAATTCTTCGTGATCACTTGCACTTCTAGGCATCATCTCTACTCTTAATAGTCTCGCCAAAATATTTTTTTCTAGGAATAGTATCCAGTATCATCCAGGCTAAAGTGGTGGGGATTTTTGAGAATGAATATACCGTTTTCCTTGATTAAGTCACCTGTGCAGTAAATAGGCAAGCGTTCCTGATAAGCTTTAAGCGCCAGAATGTAGTCCCGGTCAGCTAGTTCAGTATGAATGGGACGCAGTTTCTCAACAACGATGCCAAGAAAAGTGATTTTTCCACTGAGTTTATCGGCGTTGGGTGTGGCGATTTGCGTGACAACTGCTTGGATGGTGGTGTTGGGTGCATTTGTAATTAATTCACCCAAAATTTCTAATTGCGATTTGGTTTCTGCCAAAGCGAGAGTTTCCACGACTTCGCCCATACGACGAGAAAAGTCGATAATTTCTGGTTTGAGAGGAAGTAAAATTTCAAAACCGTCTAGAGTCCAAATTGAAGCTTTATCACCCTGACGTTGCTGTTGCTGCCAACCATGCGCGACTAAGTAGGCTTCTACCTGTAGCGGGTCAAGATATTTGAACTTTTCAACATCCGGGAATATAGCTGTCATAGGGATTCTCCTACAGCGATGCGTTCCATTATGATTTTGAGTGCGTCGGGGCTAAATATATTTTGACGAGGAATCTCCACGGTGATGGAAGTCTTGTTATCAATCGGTGGTTGTCCGCGCAAGGATAGCCAGTAACCGCAGCGTTTAAGACATAAGGATTCTTGGGTTTGAGATAACCAGTCTCTTATCTCTTCTGGCACCAAGACGACTATTAATAGTTGTGGCACGAAAGGGTCGTCTTCACGAAGTTCATCATAATTTTTAGTGCTGAGTCGGTATTTGATGGATGTTTCTTTGAGAACGTCTTGGGATGTACATTTAATTTGTACGTCAAATCTAGGCAGACGCTTGGAGTTAATTTTTCCTGGTACAGTGATTGTAGCGTCGATGCCGCTGTCATCTAATCTACGTGTGGCTGCTTGTAGAGAATAGCCAGCAGTTGCGGAGATGGCATATACATACGCATAACTGAAATCTTCTTTTTGGGTATTGAGGCTCATTATTTAGTTTGACTTAGCCTTTGACTCACCAACTCCGCCGCTAACTCAATTGCTGCTTTTATACTCGTAGCATCAGCAATTCCCTTACCCGCAATATCAAAGGCTGTCCCATGATCCGGTGAAGTTCTAACAAAAGGTAGACCTATCGTCGTATTAACTGCACGGTCAAAAGCCATCAATTTCACAGGTATTAAGCCTTGGTCGTGGTAAAGTGCCAGGTAGCCATCAGCAGGGTTTTGGCTTTGAGTATTGCCATACCAAGCTTGACCAGGTTTAACCCACATCGTATCTGGTGGTATTGGCCCCTCTAGTTGTAAATTTGGGCGATTTTGACGCTGTTGTTCTAACCAGGGAATTAACCAGTCTATTTCTTCAGTTCCCAATTGTCCCTGTTCGCCGCTGTGGGGATTTAAACCCGCGATCGCAATTCTTGCTTTTTCTATGCCAAAATCTTTCTCTAAACACTCCACCAACAAATCTAGTTTTTTGGTTAGTAACTGCGGTGTTAAGGTGTCTGCTACTTGACGTAAGGGAATATGTGTGGTCGCTAACAAAGTGCGGATTGTCCAGCCAGTATAAGGCGATCGCGCGACAAATAACATCCCAAAGCGCTCAACCCCCGATTTTTCAGCTAAAAGTTCTGTTTGCCCTGGATAATTGTATCCCGCAGCTTTCCAAGCCGATTTAGCGATCGGTCCGGTGACAATACCATCAAATTTACCAGCTAGTGTTTGGGCGATCGCATAGTCCATATAAGCAAAACTAGCCGCACCACTCGCTTGATTACCTGTGCCGATGATAATTTTATCTTTAATTTTTCCAGGCAAAGGCACATCAATAACTGACAATTGGGCTGGATTTGCTAAGGGAGTCTGATTATTGATGAAAGTCAATTTTGTGTGAGTTTGTATTAATAAATCTAAATTGCCTATCACTGTCACATCAAAGTTTTGACTCACATCTGGATCTGTCAAAGCTTTTAAAATCACCTCTGGCCCAATCCCTCCCGGATCTCCTAATGTCAGCGCCAAACGCGGGCGATTTTCCCAAGATGAATTTACTATCTGATTTTGATTAACTTGATACATAATAATTAATTTATAGTTTTGTTGTCAGCTTTCACCCCTATAACCCTCTCTCCATCTGGCAATAGTAGGGTTTGACCACCAAACTGGTTTAAAATTATTTACACTGGTCTAATACAAAAGTGGCTGCTAAGAAGCTCCTAGTAGTCCTAGTTTACCTGAACTGCCTCAGGCACTTGGTGAACGTACAACTAAAATACCTGGGTTTTCGGATTGGCAAAATGAGATTAGAGCAGTAAAGTCTAGTCTAAATTAAGCAGATCAAAAAAACAGGCAAGCTAAAGGGTGACCTTTAGAATCCGCCGTTAGCCACCAAATGCAAACAGGTTTAGCGGCGATAAGTATCAAGTAAACCATTCGCTAAGGAGAATCACACCAATGGGCGGCGAAATTTTGAATGCAGCTCTGTTGTCCTTCGGTTTAATCTTCGTGGGTTGGGCCATAGGTGCTTTGTTACTGAAAATTCAGGGTGCAGAAGAATAAATCTTCAAAGCAACCGATTTTCAGAAGCCAAAGGCTTTCGTCTCTCTAAAGAAATAGCTTGTCCGGTTTTCGGACAACGCTTTTTTTCCAAGTTATCTTGGATTAATTCTGAAAATAAATGTAAACTTTTGTTTAGTTGGCTATTCTGTTAAAATTCTTTTCATATAAATTTAAAAATTGTTACAACCCTCATGACATTATTAATCGTCGGTGCCACTGGCACCTTAGGAAGACAAGTGGCTCGTCGTGCTATCGATGAGGGGTATAAGGTACGCTGTCTTGTCCGGAGTACCAAAAAAGCTGCTTTTCTTAAAGAGTGGGGTGCAGAACTAGTATCAGGAGATTTATGTTACCCACAAACCCTTCCAAGAGCGCTGGAAGGTGTAACCGCAATTATTGATGCAGCAACATCTCGTCCAACAGATTCGCTAAGTATCAAACAGGTGGACTGGGATGGCAAGGTAGCATTAATCCAAGCGGCGAAGGCTGCTGGTGTAGAACGTTTTATTTTCTTTTCAATACTGGAAGCTGATAAGTACCCAGAAGTACCCTTGATGGAAATTAAGCGGTGTACAGAACTGTTTCTAGCTGAATCTGGCTTGAATTACACCATCTTACGCCTAGCTGGCTTTATGCAAGGGTTAATCGGTCAATACGGAATTCCGATTTTGGAAAACCAGCCGGTTTGGGTGACTGGTGAGTCTTCTCCTGTTGCCTACATGGATACTCTGGATATTGCTAAGTTTGCGATTCGGGCCTTGAGTGTACCAGAAACAGAAAAACAATCCTTCCCAGTAGTGGGTACTCGTGCTTGGAGTGCAGAGGACATCATTAGTGTGTGCGAACGTCTATCCGGAAAAGACGCCAGAGTCACCCGTATGCCGATCAACTTACTGCGTACCGTGCGGGGTTTTCTCAGGTTTTTCCAGTGGGGATGGAATGTAGCAGACAGACTAGCATTTACAGAAGTCCTAGCTAGTGGTAAACCTCTGAATGCCTCAATGGATGGGGTATACCAAGTCTTTGGGATAGATCCACAACAAACCACCACCCTAGAAAGCTACCTGCAAGAGTACTTCAGCCGAATTATGAAAAAACTTAAAGAGCTAGACTACGAGAAAAATAAAACCAAAAAGCAGAAATCTAAAAAAACACCTTTTAAACAACCTTCAAAAATTAATAGTCAAGAATCAAGAGTCAATGGTCAATAGTCATCAGACTGTGGACTTTTGACTTTAAACACATGACTACGTTGTCAAAAATGTGTAAGGATTAGCATAATACAGAGCGTCGCCTAAACTTGGATATTTGAATGTGCCGAAAGCAGGCATTATCTACAATGACCTTAAACCGATAGCGACTCGCATCGCTATCGAACTAAAAGACAAGCTAACCGCTGCCGGTTGGAATGTATGCATCACAACTAGTATCGGTGGCATACTTGGCTACTCTAATCCAGAAAGTCCCGTATGCCACACCCCAATTGATGGTCTGACGCCACCTGGGTTTGAATCAGACATGGAATTTGCCGTGGTATTAGGGGGAGACGGCACTGTTTTGGCAGCGTCTCGTCAGGTAGCCCCCTACGGTATTCCACTATTAACAGTGAATACTGGTCACATGGGGTTTTTGACGGAAGCTTACCTAAATCAACTGCCCCAAGCTATGGAACAGGTGATGACGGGTGACTATGAAATTGAAGAACGAGCCATGCTTACCGTCAAAGTGCTGCGTGGAGAATCAGTACTTTGGGAAGCACTATGTCTCAATGAAATGGTACTGCACCGGGAACCATTGACCTCTATGTGCCATTTTGAAATTGCTGTAGGGCGTCACGCGCCAGTTGATATAGCGGCGGATGGTGTGATTGTTTCCACACCAACTGGTTCAACAGCTTATTCTTTGAGTGCTGGCGGTCCAGTAGTTATCCCAGGTGTACCCGCATTACAACTAGTGCCCATTTGTCCCCATTCCTTAGCTTCCAGGGCATTAGTATTTCCAGATACAGAACCAGTCAACATCTACCCAGTTAATATTCCTCGGTTAGTAATGGTCGTAGATGGCAATGGGGGGTGTTATGTTCTACCAGAGGATCGGGTACATTTAGAGCGATCGCAATATAGTGCCCGGTTTATTCGTCTGCAACCACCAGAATTTTTTCGGATTTTGCGAGAAAAATTAGGCTGGGGTCTGCCACATATTGCCAAACCCACTTCTGTAGAATTACCTTAGACAGTCATTAGTTATTGGTCATTGATCATTAGTTCAGAACTCTGGACTAAACCCTTACAGCCTGATCTTGTGACTTTTGCCTTTTGCTTTTTTGGGTAATTTCCTTCCAGAATTGCTGGTGTGGTCATAGTATTTGGAACTAGTGGTTAAAATTGCATCTGCTTAATTTGATGGGTAATACCTGTAAGTGCTAAAACATCTGAAACGGCATATCATACCAAGTTACAGTCAGATACATAACTGATCTTCATTCTGAGCGCAGCCTTGCCTAGAATGGTAACTTTTGGGATAAAGTCAGGATTCAACATCAAAAACTTGTAAATTACATCTCTAGTTTATGTACGTTAGTACAATCCAAACTACTGCACTTAACATCGCAATATTGATATGACAGTTGCTCACAGTCCTTGTGTTTTGGTAATTGAAACCGATGAAAGCTTAGCCAGTCAGCTTTCTTTTGATTTGCAAGAGGCTGGCTATGACTCGATTTTGGCTCATGATGCCATCAGCGGTTTACAATACAGTCGCGATCGCCAACCAGCTTTAATTGTTCTAGACAGGATGCTGGCAGGCGAATCAGGACTCTCATTGTGCAAAAATCTTAGAAACGCTGGTATGCGCTCTCCTGTACTAGTGTTGATGGCACGGGATACAGTTGATGATCGGGTAGCTTGTCTAGAAGCTGGAGCCGATGACTACATTCTTAAGCCTTATCGCTCAGAAGACTTTTTAAAGTTGATTCGTCTCTACTTAAAACCCGATATCGACACCACAGAACAGTTACGTTTTGGAGATTTAGTCTTAGACATAGCAACTCGTCGTGCTATACATAACGGACGGATAATTGACTTAACCATGAAAGAATTTGAACTTTTAAAATTCTTGATGGAACATCCTCGTGAAGTGTTAACCCGCGAACAAATTCTCGAAAATGTGTGGGGTTACGACTTTATGGGTGAATCAAATGTGATTGAAGTGTACATTCGTTACTTACGCTTAAAAATCGAAGATGAAGGACAAAAGCGTCTCATTCAAACAGTCAGAGGAGTAGGGTACGTTTTAAGAGAATCTTAAAAGCCAATGGCAGGAGTAACAAAGACTACAGAGCAATTATTCGGCAATCCCACCCCTAAAAAGGTGGGATTCTTGATTGAACGAGTATATTGTGACAGTTGAGTGCAATATAACTTGGAGTTGAAAAAGCCTGAACAGTTAAGGAGTAAGAGTTTGGTTCGTTGTTAAAAGTTTTATGTACTTTATTCCAGCAAATCTGCTATAAATTGTGAGCTTTCTTGCTTAATATTTTGTAAAATCGAAATCTCAATTACAAAATTGGTACTTTTATGTTGCGTGGACTTAGTTTGTTTTCAATATTGCTGAGTGTTTTGCTGATGGGCTGTTCTCCACCGACTACAGCTAAACCTCCTACGGCCACATCTGATTCTCAAGCTCAAGCACCAGTATCAGCTGGTCAAAAACTACCGATTTCTGCCGAAGCTATTGTTCCTAATGGCACTAAAGTACAGTTGGAAGTGGCACAAACCCCGAAACAGCAGGAAATAGGTTTGATGTATCGGACATCCTTGCCAGATAACCAAGGGATGTTGTTTAAGTTTCCTTCAGCACAACCAGTTAGGTTTTGGATGAAGAATACGCTCATCCCGCTAGATATAGTCTTTATGCAAAATGGGGTTGTCAAGTATATCCAAACTTCTACTCCTCCCTGCACGAAGGAACCTTGCCCTACATACGGTCCCAGCACACTTATTGATACAGTAATTGAACTGCGATCTGGACGAGCTACTGAATTAAAGTTAAAGGTTGGGGATAGTATCAAAATTAATGTCTTATAATCAGGATATTTACTTAGAAATAAAAGTTTTTAGTCCTTTTTTTAACCGATTGAAAAATCTAAATAAATAATGTAGATGTAAAAAAAATATCACGTAATCTGGTATAATATGCGATCACAAAGCGATTATTGAATAGATTGCCAATTATTGGAAGCTCTTCTTTCCCCACGGTAGAATCAGAGCTTTAAGGTTTATCCCTCAAAGATCTTCCTTTTGGCGTACGTGTAAATAGTCGCTAATAAGAGACTATAAGCTAAGGAATATTTGTTACCACATGTCTAATTAAATAATTTACTACCTTTACTAAAAATGAAACCAATTTGACCTGAGAAAAGTGCTGCTGGAGCATTTATCAGGCAATTAGCTCGAGAGTTGAACTTTTCCTCTTCTCTCAATCAGAGCAATTTCTTTAAGGTAAATTTAGACAAAATTTGCTGTGGTATTTAAGTATTAATGCCATAGTGACAGATAAGATACTGGCTAATGGCTACTGAGAAATGGCGAACTGATATATGACAATACACTCTGCACAAGGAGGTGAGATACAAATGTCACCATCAAAGTATTCTCGGCTGATTCATTTTTTGCAAGAAGATTTGGCAATTTCTACAGCTTCTTTGTCCGTGGCGTTGCGGCATAGAGAGCAAGATCCAGGCCCTTTACCTATGATACTTTGGCAGTATGGTTTGATTACTCTCGATCAGCTAGAGCAAATTTATGATTGGCTGGAGACGGCATAGATATGAATAGCTCATGTAGGAGAATCGAGGTATGTCAAATCAATTATGCCGATCGCAAAGGCTAATAGAGAAGGAAACAAACTTTTACCCTAACTATTTGTTTACTTTGAAACTAAAAGAGCGAGTTGAATATTTAACTCGCTCTTTTGATTTAGTTATGAGTGGTAAGTGCTGCCAAGACAGAACAATCCTCATCACGTATAGTAATTTTAGATTTTAAATTTTGGAATTTGGATTGTGAAAGAGTTAGTGGATAAGCTTTTGAGCCATCAATTTGTCACAATGAAAAATGACTGCAACTAAGGCTTGAGCCTTGCGATTGGAAACAGTTAAGTATGGTTTTTTGGGGAGTAAAGAGGAGTGAACCTCTTTCCTCACCTGCTCAAGAGTTGCTATTCAGGAGCAACAGCTTTTTCCGCATGATGGTTGATTGACCAACGATGATCAATCGCTACAGAGGAAAACTGGCAAATTTCTTCCAGGTGCTTTTGTTGGACAGCTGCTTTACGCAGAGTAATAATTAGCTGATTCACCTGATGCCGCAAATCCGGATTTTGACTTACTGCTGACATCGTTTGTCTTTCTAAAAGTTGCAGTATAAGTTCGTAGTGGATAGGTGAGGGCAGAGGAATTTGCTCCATGAAATTGATTGGTTTTTTAAATAAGGGATTTTTGGATAAGCCAAGGTTTTTTGTTACTAACTAAATTGTTACATAGGCAACTAGTATTTGCTGAAGCCTTAGATAGGTTAGGCTATAAAAATTTAGCAAAGAGATTGGCAATTGCTAACTCTGGATCTGATTGTTTTACTAAAGACTCACCAATAAGCACAGCAGATGCGCCAGCTGTTGATACTAAACTTAAATCATCTGCTTTATGTAATCCTGACTCGCTGACAACCAAGATGTTCCGTTCTTGCAACTGCTGACCTCTTGTTGCCAGTAGTTGACAAGTTGTTTGCAAGTCTACAGAAAAATTTTCTAAATTGCGATTGTTAATTCCTATTAAAGTGACGCCATCTAAGGCTAACACACGGTCAAGTTCTGCCAAACTATGAACTTCAATTAAAGCTGCCATGTTGAGAGAATTGGCAATTTTAACGAAGTACTGCAAATCTCGATCGCTGAGTATTGCGGCAATCAATAAAACTGCATCTGCCCCCCGAATGCGTGCTAAGTACATCTGATAAGGATAAATGATAAAATCTTTACACAGCAAGGGTAAATCTACTACACCTCGAACCTTGGCTAAATTGTCAAAGCTGCCTTGAAAGAATTTCTCATCTGTTAGTACAGAAAGACAACTAGCACCGCCTTGTTGATAAGAAAGAGCGATCGCAGCTGGGTCAAAATTTTCCCTTAAAACGCCTTTACTAGGTGAAGCTTTTTTAACTTCCGCAATTAACGCTGGTTTTGTCTTACCTTGTCGTAGCGCCCCAACAAAATCACGAGTTGGCGATGCGGTAAGTGCCTGCTTTTGCAATTCTCGCAAAGGCACTCTTTCGCGCATTTGGTCAACTTCTATTTCTTTATGCCAGACAATTTCCTCCAAAATGTTATTTGGTTCTGCACCTGGCACAGCGACCTGATAACTTAAATAAGAAACAGCAATAGGTGTACTAGGCGAACGGCGACGGATTTGCATATTTGTCCAGAGTCAAGGGTCATTGGTCAGTGGTCATTAGTTATTAGTCATTGGTCATTAGTCCTTATTGATTAACCAAGGACTAATGACCAATAACAAAGGACAAACGACTAATGAGCGATCGCTCTTTTATAAGCTTCGTCCAGCACTTCTGAAAGTGTAGGATGGGCGTGTACTAAATGAGCGAGGGTATTTACAGATTGGCGGTTAGCAACGGCTGCTGAGGCTTCGTGGATGATATCTGAGGCGTGTAGTCCAAAGATATGAACGCCTAAGACTTCGCCTGTATCTTTGCGATACACTACCTTGGCGATGCCGTCTGCTTCATTTTCTGCCAAGGCTTTAGAATTACCTTTGAAGTAACTCTTACTGGTAGCTACTTCAAAGCCCTCAGCTTGACCTAATTCCTTGGCTGCTGTTTCTGTTAAGCCTACATAGCTAACTTCTGGGTGGGTAAAAGCTGCTGCGGGGATGCTGCGATAATCTACTTGCCGTGGGCGTCCAATGATATTTTCTACTGCGACAATGCCTTGAGCAGAAGCGGCGTGGGCCAACATCATTTTGCCATTAGCATCACCAATCGCCCACAGATGAGGCACTACTTCCCCAGATGATAATACCGCCATGCGGTCATCGACGGGAATAAAATTTCTGCGGTCGAGTTCCACATCTACAGACTCCAAACCGAGATTTTTTGTGGCTGGAATGCGTCCGGTAGCTACTAGACAAGCATCCACCTCAATGACATCTAAATCTTCTTTGGTTTTGAAATCTGCTAACTCAATCACCACAGGAGAACCAGGAATGACCTTTTTGGCGTATATCCCCACTTTCGTTTCGATATCGCGGGGAGTAATCAGCACCCGCTCGGCAAGTTTGGCAATATCGCGGTCAAATCCCGGCATTAGCTGATCTAGGGCTTCAATCATCGTGATTTCACTGCCCAAAGCCGAGTAAATATCGGAAAATTCCAAACCAATGTAGCCACTGCCAATAATTGCCACCCAATTTGGTAGCGATTCTAACTTCACACCTTGGTCACTAGTAAAGACAGTTTTGCCATCTACTTCAATGCCTGGAGGAACAAAAGGCACTGAACCTGGGGAAAGGATGATGTCTTTCGCTGTAATGGTTTTTTCGCCACCATCCCCAGTAATACTGACTTTTTGCGTACCAGCTAGTTTTCCCCAACCCTTAATGATATCAACTCCCAGACGCTTGAGGCTGTTGGTTAAATCGCCTTGGATTTTCGCCACAAGATTGGTAGCATGGTTGGCGATCGCCTGCCGATCAAACTCCACACTGCCAACTTGAATTCCCAACGACTTGAGGTGGTGGGCATTACGTAAGTCCCGCACACGTCCCGATGCCGCCAACAGGGCTTTTGAGGGAATACAGCCCCGATTGACACAGGTTCCCCCCATGTCAGCTGCTTCAATAATCGCTGTTTTCAGACCGCAACTTACGGCGTGTAGGGCTGCTCCATGTCCACCTACACCAGCGCCTATAATCACTAAATCGTAATCGAATCCCTGACTCACGTTAGTTTCCCCGTGTGCTCCGCCTATTTATTCTCGACTTGACTAGCAATCAGTGCAACCCCCCTTGAGGTTCGGGAGTTACTAATTCCAATTTATGATTTACGCTAGCAGGCAAAGGGACTGAATATCTTCAGTATCATAATCAAACTTATATACTCGCTGTATTTTATACTTAGATTGGTCAACTGCTATGCTTTGAATTAAAAATAAGCAAGGTCAGTAAATTATTTTCCTTGTCCTCCTTTTCTCCATTGCCCAACCGTTGAGTTTCTTTGCAACGTGTTAATTACATAGCCAAGCAAGGTTTAAAATCTTGGCACGCACAGGATTTCTGAAAGCGATCGCTCGATGTTAATTCCCAAGTTAAGTGAATTTACTATCCGCCGAAATGCCAACGCCAAATCTTTTCAACGAGGTGAGGCATATTATGAGGCGGATGCTGTGATATCCCTCACCCAACGAGGTAATCTACTTCAGGCAGAAGTAGAAGGGAATCAATCTCATCCCTATCAAGTTAGCCTCAGTTTTAATAGTGAGGGATTAACCTCAGTCAAATGCACTTGTCCTTATGATGCCGATGGCTGGTGTAAGCATATTGTGGCAACTATGCTCGTCTGTATGCGTCAGCCAGAAAGCATAGAGGAACGTCCTACTTTACAACAACTCCTGGATTACCTGGATGAGCGACAAACTCAAAAGTTAATACAACAATTGGTAGCAGAATATCCCAGATTGATAGAAGCTATTGATCGCCATGTTAACTGGATTACAACTCCTCCTATCGAACAGCAAACTGGAAAATCTGTATGTCGTCATACTATCGATTCCAAGCCTTTTAAGCAAAAAGTACGCCTGATTCTCCGAGATGCAGTACGTGCTTGGGAAGATGGTTACGATGATGACCCCATCAGCGAGGAATTGCTCAGTGTAGTGCAAACCGCCATAGATTTTAGCGAACGGGGGGATGGTAATAATGCGATCGCTATTTTAGAAGCGATTACTTCTAGTTGTGTAGAAAACTGGGATGATGTGGCAGATTATGGTGCTGATAACTATGAGATTGTCCAAGAATTGAATGAGGCTTGGTGTGAAGCAATTCTCACTGCTGAACTTACCCCAGAAGAAAAAGTTGATATCCAAGTCAATTTGGAAGCATGGCAGGATGAATGGAATGCTGACTTTGACTTAGCTTCCGAAGCTTTGCGCCAAGGTTGGGAATATCAGCCTCTAGTAGAAGTGCTTCAGGGTAACATCCCGGAAAGGGGAGTGTGGGAAGGAGAAATACCAGACTACGCCGATGATTTGGCATTGATTCGCCTAAAAATTTTGGAACGTCAGGAACGTTACCAAGAATACCTGTACTTGGCAGATGCTGAAGGACAAACCGAACAATATCTGACAATGCTGGGGCGTTTAGGCAGAATAGACGAAGCAATAACAGCCGCTCAAGCTCAGATGGACACAATGGAAGAAGCCTTTGCTCTTGCAAAAACCTTTGGGCAGCAGGATTCATTGTCGGAAGCGCTAGATATTGCCCAAATTGGCTTAAATTTACCAGGAAATTGTCAGTATGAATTGGGTATTTGGACAAGTGATTTAGCTCAGGAGTTAGGAAATGGGGAAGCGGCTTTATCGGCACTCAAGGCTGCTTTCCAAGTCAAACCTTCCTTTGTTGATTACCAAAAGATGGCAGAATTAGCAGGGGAAAACTGGGCAAATATTAAAACAGATCTTCTGCAAATTATCCGTACCTCTGGCGGTTGGGAAACAGAATCAGCCAAGGTAGATATTTTCTTACATGAGGGCTTAATTGACGATGCGATCGCAATTGTGAATGAACTGCGTTCCTACAATTGTGAGTTCATTTATCGAGTCATGGATGCTGCAATATCTCACAATCCTGACTGGGTGATTGCTAATGCTTGTCACCGCGCCGAGTCGATTATGGATGCAGGTAAGGCAGAATACTATGATGAGGCAGTTCAATGGTTAAAAAAGGCACGCGCCGCCTACTTGGGATCTGGGAGAAAAGCTGATTGGGCTAGTTATAAAGCCAAGTTAATGCAGGAGCATGGGCGTAAGCGTAAATTGATGGGATTATTCAAGCAACAAGGTATGGAGTGAACATATTTATTAATAAATATAATCACTTAATAAACCACATCTATTTTGAGAACCATAGTTTTAAAAGTAGTGGGAACATCTTGCTCCCTGCTCTTCGTAGCGGACATCTTGCCCGCACTACTCCAGGTTTCAAAATGGACGAGTTTTAGATAGGTATTTAAAGTTATTCATACTTGCACTCTGGTGATATATCAAAACTTCTTTCAATCTTTTGAAAGGTTCGTTATTATATTTCCCATAAATTTGATCAATATTAACAAATGATAAAATTTCATAAGCTGAAGCATATCTTCCACATTACGCAAGCGGAACAATGGGAAAAAGCAAAAATTCTCGGCAGCTATTGCGCTGGTTCACTGGATACTGAGGGTTTTATTCACTGTTCGGAAGCTAGCCAAATAATTAAGGTTGCAAAACGATTTTTCTCTAATCAAAAGGGATTGGTAATACTATTTATTGATGCTGATAAAGTTAAAGCTGAAGTTCGTTATGAGGAGGCGGAAATAGGTGAGTTATTTCCTCATATTTATGGGGAGTTAAATATTGATGCTGTGTTTCAGGTGATTAATTTTGAATCTGGGGAAGATGGTTTGTTTGAGTTGCCACAAGAGGTTGTAGATTTATAATAACGAACCGCCAAGATGCAGAGAACGCCAAGAAAGATGGAAAGTCAAGAATTTAATGTGGGTGAGTATGTCGATCAAATATCGTTGTTGTTAGATTTGCAATTACGAGATGAGTATCGTGATGGAGTGGTGGCAAATTTTGAGAGAATTAAAGCGATCGCTCTCTTGGTAAATGAATTCTCCATACCAGAGGAGATTGAAGTTGCACCCATATTTGAACTATGAATGATGCTGTATCAATAGCCGCGGCTGTGCGTGAGGGTAAACTTAGCGCGGTGGAAGTGACTAAAGCTGCGTTAGCCAAAATTGCTGCACGGGATCGTGAACTGAATTGTTTTACGGCGGTGATTGCGGAAACGGCTTTAGCAGATGCAGCCAGAATTGACAGCGAAATTGCTCAAGGTAATCATCCTGGTGCGTTGGCTGGTGTGCCTTTTGCAGCGAAAAACCTTTACGATATCGCTGGTTTGACCACTCTAGCGGGTGCGAAAATTAATGCCGAAAATCCTCCAGCTACCCAAGATGCAACAGCAGTCGCCAAGTTGAAGCAGGCTGGTGCTGTTTTGGTTGGTGCGTTAAATATGGATGAGTACGCCTATGGGTTTGTGACGGAAAATGCCCATTATGGTGCTACTCACAACCCCCATGATTTACAGCGCGTGGCTGGTGGTTCATCTGGTGGTTCGGCGGCGGCGGTGGCGGCTGGTTTGGTGCCGTTAACGCTGGGATCTGATACTAATGGTTCGATTCGCGTTCCGGCTGCTTTTTGTGGAATTTTTGGTTTAAAACCCACTTATGGACGCTTATCTCGTGCTGGGGTAGCTTTATTTTCTAGCAGTTTTGACCATGTTGGCCCCTTTGCGCGTTCGGTGCGGGATATTGCGACAGCCTTTGATGTACTGCAAGGAGAAGACGATCGCGATCCGGTTTGTACAAAACGTCCTTCTGAATTATGTTTACCACAACTCAATCAAGATATCTCTGGGATCAGAATTGCGATTGCTGGCGATTATTTTGTCAAGGGTGCGGAACCGGAAGCTTTAGCAGCAGTAGAACGAGTTGCCCGTGCTTTAGATGTGAATGAGTACGTTACGATACCAGAGGCGCACCGCGCTAGGGCAGCAGCATTTATCATTACAGCCACTGAAGGGGCAAATCTGCATTTCGAGAAATTGCGATCGCGTCCCCAAGATTTTGATCATGCCACACGCGATCGCTTTTTAGCTGGGGCGTTAATTCCGAGTCAGTGGTACATACAAGCTCAAAGGTTTAGAAGATGGTATCGCGATCGCATCCGTGAAATCTTTCAAAATGTGGATATAATTCTTGCTCCCACTACACCAATTTCCGCCCCATTAATTGGTCAGCAATCTATGATTGTAGATGGACAAGAAATTCTAGTTCGTCCTCATCTAGGATTATTTACTCAACCATTATCTTTTATCGGTTTACCTGTATTCTCAGTGCCAATTCAGCGCCCAAATGTTTTACCTTTAGGCGTGCAATTAATAGCCGCACCTTACAATGAAGCGTTAATTTTAAAAGTTGCATCTGTCTTAGAAGCCAAAGGTGTAGTATCAGCACTCGTGGTTTAAGTAAGGTAGTAAGAAAAATTTAATATATATGAATAAATCTAAACTTAATGTAGGGATGTGACACAGCTAAATTAGTACATTAGCGAGAATAAAATGAACCACCGATGAACACCGATAATATGGATTTTTATAATACGCGATTTTAGTCGTGTCAGTCCAGTAGGGTGTGTTATGCCGAAGGATAATGCACCTTGAATTATCAATAGACTTCTTGTATAAATAAAATTTTTGAATATCGAACCACAGATAAACACAGATGCACACAGATAAATATCTGTGTTTATCGGTGTACCCTACGGGAAGCCACTTCGTGTCTACATCTGTGGTTTTTTAATTCAGATTTTTACAATAAGTCTAATGTTGCAGTACTCAAGAGCAATAACACATTCTACTCGCATGAATATTACCTAAATAAGGGTGAACAGTTATTGGCTGGAGAAAATTCTTTAGTATACTTCTTAGTTTGGTTAGTAACAGTCACATTTGTATCTAAACTATCACCTGTAGAATATATATAATTCAAAGCAAATTTGTCATTTAAAATAGTAGCACGCAAGAACAATCCACTCCAACGCCCAATAGTTTCTATTGATGTATTTTGGTCAAGTATTGGTACATTTTTATCTGCTTTTGCGCCTGTAGGATTGTTAGTATTTGTGATGCCATAGTGGTTCGCACCCAAAATATTAATTAATGTTTTGGGAGGATCTTGAATTTGTTCGTAAGTTGCCTGCGCTCTAAAAGGAAGAGCTATACTGTCAATGGTTCCCTGTAATAGAGCTACTTTAATGTTGGAATTATTGATAGGGATAAATTTTTGAGTAGTTTGATTGCGAAGATTTGCACCAAAAAATGCTCCTGCTAAGAGTTCTCTAGGACGGCTAAAGGAACCTTGACATAAAAAAGGTAAGCATAGGTTTGCAATAGCAGATAGTCCTACAGCACCTCCTAAAGAGTGACCAAGTAAGCCTAGTTTTTCTGTATTAATAATGTTAGTAACAGGCGAATTAGGGTTTTTATTTTCTAGCTTCATTTGTGCTAACACAGCTTCTATTTGTGAAGTATCAGCGAAAAGACCTGTACCAACTTTTGGGCGATTTACTTGATGGTTGGGAACAACTACGACAAATCCATAGCTAGCTACTATTCGGGCGAAATTTGAGTAATTGGATTTGTCTACATTTGCACCTTGTAATAACAAAGCAATAGGAAATGAGCGTTTACCTATTTTGTTACCTAATGATTTGGGAAAATAAATATCGGCTATATCATTATTTGCAGATATTTTTGTACTGTATGTATCGACATATTTAAATAGAGGCGCAGGATTGGATATTTCAGCTTTAGCTATTTTACCAATGCCGCCAATAATCAATACTGCACTAGTCGAGGCTAATGACAAAGCTTTTAAGATAGCCACAAAAAAAGCTCCTTAGCGTAACTATATTGAGTTATCTTTTGCAAAACTTAACTAAATAACAATATTGTATACAGGTTTTGTAACCAGATAATTCTAATATTTAACTCTTTCTTTGAATAATAAAATTGGTGACTGAACCGTCTAGGAATAATTACACTTTCTCAAAAGCTGGTGGATAAACAACTTTTCCCTTGTACCTTTCCTGATAACTTTGCAATGGCTTAACCATGAAAAACTCTTCTGGAACTGGGAAGGGAGACTCGATTTCGTAATTAACTGATGGCTCAAACCCAAAGCGACTATAGAATGGGGGATTGCCTAAAACTATAACTATAGCTTCTCCTCTCGTATCTGCTATTTCTAAACTAGCTTTTACTAGTGCGCTACCAATTCCCTGTCTTTGAAAACGTGGATGAACAGCCATAGGTGCTAAACCAAGTACTTGTAATGTTTCTTCACCTATCAGGTCAATGTAGCTGAATAAAATGTGACTAACCACTAAACCTTCAACTTCTGCAACTAAGGAAAGTTCTGGAATATAACGGTTAGAATTGCGAATTTCCTCAACTAACTTAGCCTCATTCTCTTGTCCAAAAGCTAGTACATTTACCTCAGCTATTGCTAGATAGTCTGCGATAGTTTCGCTACGGATATTCATGATGTTAAACTCAATTCCATAAAAACCCAGTTATTACGATATTCTAGAGGAATTTCAGTTTTTTCAAAATATGGTTCAATTTCATAAAAGCCCAGTGAACGATAAAGTGACAATGCTGCTGTGGTAAACGGTGCGGTATCTAATCTTAATTTTGCGTAACCAATGTGGCTAGCTTCATTGATAATAGCTATTAATAAAGACCGTCCTATGCCTTTTCTTTGAAACTCTGATCTGACATACATCCTTTTGACTTCGCCAATATTCTTACCAATGTTTCGCAAGCAAGCACAGCCGACTATTTTATTGTCGTACTCTCCCAGAAGTAAACGGCCTGATGGTGGCGCAAATTCTTCAAGTTGACTCATGTATTTTTCTAAGAACTGAGATACATCAAAACTAATACCTAATTCATGGGTAAATATTAAGTTAGACCAGTTACAATATTCTTCCCAAAGTTGATGTAAATGGGATTGATGTTTTTCAATCTCGAATTGGATAATTTTTAGCAAACTTTATCCCCCTGCTAAATCACAAACTAATCCTAAAATGGTTGCAATTCCGATAATTAATTTAGCTGCCTTCAGCCAGGATAATACAACAAAGTCAACTATAGTTAAAGAAATTTATCAAGCTTGCCATGAAATCGGCTTTATGTACTTGCAAAATTATGGAATATCACAAGGATTGATAGAGCAAGTATTCGCACAAAGTCAATCTTTCTTTAATTTACCTTTAGCTGTGAAGCAGCAGCTAGCTTGGAGTGATGAATTTAGTAATACAGGCTATGTTGGCATAGAAAGAGAACGCCTTGACCCTAACAAACCAGGAGATTTGAAAGAAGCCTTTAATATAGGCAAACAAGAAGATAGAGGGAAAGATTTACCTGAGTTATCTTTAAATGTCGCAGGTCAAAACCCTAGTTTTCTTACATTTTATGAAGCTTGTACAAAACTAGCTAATACAGTGCTACAAACTTTAGCTTTGGCGTTGGAATTACCAGAAGATTTTTTTACTTCCAAACACAATCACCAAAATCATACTCTGCGATCGCTCCACTATCCACCGTTACAAATAACGCCTCAACCCGGACAGATACGAGCTGGTGAGCATTCTGATTATGGCAGTATTACTTTACTGTTCCAAGATGACATTGGCGGGTTAGAAGTGCAAACTGCATCTGGAGAATGGATTGCAGCACCGTCGATTCCTGGTACGGTAGTAGTGAATACTGGCGATTTAATGCAGCGTTGGACAAATCATGTATTTTGCTCAACTAAGCATCGGGTAATGATTCCCAATGACAACAGGGTGAAACAGTCTCGTTATTCTGTGGCTTTTTTCTGTCATCCTAATGATGATATAGAAATTGCTTGTCTTGAAAGTTGCCGAAATCATCATTCCCCAATTTATCCTCCCATCCTTGCGGGAAAATATCTGTTGAGCCGTTTACAAGCAACATATTAATGAAGACTTACGACTGGATTGTTGTTGGTGGTGGAATTACAGGTGCTGCGCTTTCCTACGAATTAGCAAAGACAGGCTTTTCAGTACTGTTATTAGAGCAAGACGAAACATCACACAACGCAACTCGCTATAGTTATGGTGGGTTAGCTTATTGGTCAGGTACTACACCGCTAACTCGTCAACTCTTTGAAGAAGCGATCGCACGTTACCAAATCCTATCTCAAGAGTTAGACGCTGATATTGAATTTCGCGAATTGAATTTATTACTCACTATTCCAGCTGCTAGCGATCCCAAAGCAGTAGCAGCAAACTATGCTAATTTTGCTATTCCACCCCGATTACTCACTGTTAAAGAAGCTTGTGAATTAGAACCACTGCTAAATCGAGATGCGGTTTCAGGTGCTTTAACTGTGAAACACGGTCATATCCACCCAGAGAAAACAACACAAGCTTACATTCAGGCTTTTCTACGTTTTGGCGGCGAAATGCAGATATCCCAAGTGTTGCAAGTACTATCAAATGGTGTAAAAACTAATACTGCTACTTTCCATAGTGCTAACGTAGTTATTTGTGCAGGTGGACTCAGTCGCCAGCTATTAAAATCGGTTGGGATTCCCATCAAACTGTATTTCACCCATGCAGAAATCATTAAAACTCCACCTGTAGATGTGCGATTAAGTACCTTAGTTATGCCAGCCAATCTGCAACGGTTTCAACTAGAAGCTAAATCTACCCAAGTTGATGAGTTATGGGATGAACCAGGTAATCAGCCAGTACCGCCAATTTTAGATGCAGGTGCCGTTCAGTTTCAAGATGGTAGTTTGCGCTTGGGTCAAATTAGCCGCACACTTACAGATCCTCATGCGGAAGTAGACTCCCAAGAAAGTGAAAATTGGCTGCGAGAAAGTATTGGACAAGTTTTACCAGCATTAGCAAATTTACCAGGAACCTGGCATCATTGCTTAGTGGCTTTTAGTTCTAATAGCCTCCCTTTAATTGGTGCGATTCCAGAATTTGCAAGCATTCATATTTTTTCCGGGTTCAGTAATCCTTTAGTGCTTGTACCACCTTTAGCACAGCACTTTGCTAAATTTGTATCTGGCAAAGATGAAATCATCAGCCAGCTATTAAGCGATCGCACTTAATAAATACAGAATTTCACAAGTTCGTAGTGCGATCGCTCCCAGCATTGACGAATCCGTTATACAGTGCGAATATCAATTTTTATTGAGCTAAGTTTATCAAAAACCTGTTGAGTTCGATGAATAGGCCACCAATCGTAAAGAAAAATTTCCAATGGTCGCCACATTGCTACCCAACCAACAATCAAAAGCCCTTCTGTGAGAATGTTGGCAAATGTACCATCGCTAAACAAAGTAATTAGTTTGCTAATACTGGTACACAAGCCTAAAAACAAAAGACCAATTATCAATGAAATCCGACCTCGGCGGAGAGTCTGACGAAGTTCTCTGGCTGCATTATGCTTCCTGTAATCAAAATAGTTATGAATAGCTTCAGGTAGAATTTGTGTTTCTTGATCTCGACCCTGTTTGGGTAAGTAAAAAACTAGTTTTAAAGGAGTTTTCAGAGGAAATTCACTTACAGACTGGACAATGTAAGATTCAGCATCTTCATCAAGGTCTTTCTCTAAAAATGGTGATGGATCAAATGAGTTAAATATTTGACTCACATTACTGAGCCGAATTTCAATTAAGTATGTACCACCTTCATTTTTATAATAGGAATCTAATTCTTTCACATAAATACCTCCTAACAATTTATTTGTTTCGGTATTGAGATAAAGCTAGCAATTTTATAGGTGACAAAAAGAGCGAGCGCAATCTTTTTACTCTGTAAGCGCTAAAAGTGAGGCAGGATTTTTTAGCAAGTGCTTTCAAAATTGTCATTACCAACAAAATTGCTCACCTTAATCTTTAGGTTAGGCAAAAAATTTGAGGAACTTGTGAGAGTTGGGAAAAAAAGAGCGATCGCATCTCCTGCTACGAGATTATCTGTTAGCATTTAGGTAAGGATTCAGGTCTAATATTGTGGAAGCAAAGAAGGACAAGACAGACTATTA
>NZ_MTAW01000163.1 GCF_002154725.1 Nostoc sp. 106C
GGTTAATTTCTGAGAAATCAACAATAGCTTCTGTGTGAGTTAAAAGCGCTCTTCCTATCGGGAGGGCGCTTTTTAATTTCTATTTTCTTGAGCGATATCGAGGTGAAGTACTACGGGTTTTCCTATGCCTCACCCTTAGCTTCTCAAGCTCACCACGTAACCGTAGTGATGCATACATGATGAACTACCTTGTGGAGAAATTTCTCCTGTTGTCAGGACAATGTGTGTATGCTAACTTAGGTGTTAACAGTAAACAGATCTAAATTTAAATTATGAGTCAATTAAGTGAGCCTAGAACTGAACGGATCGATATCCGTACTAGTTCTAGTGTTAAAAAACTGTTGCAGCAAGCTGCTGCTGCAAGCCATAAAAATGTTAGTGAGTTTTTATTAGAACATGGTTTAATTGCTGCTCAAGATGCTTTAACAAATCGCAAGCTCTTTGTTTTAGATGATGAGCAATGGCAAGCTTTTCAAAACGCTCTTGACTCTCCATCCACAGAAAAACCTCGTTTGCGTCGTTTATTAACGGAACCAAGCGTATTTGAGTAACTTGTCGCTAGTGAACAGTCTATATATTGATAAATTATCAGCTTCCCATAATATTCAAGACTTTGATTGTGGGAAGCCTGCTTTAAATAACTTTTTAATTAATTATGCTTTACAAAATCAACAGTCTGATAGTTCAAAAACATATGTAGCGTGTTTAGATAATACTGTAATTGGTTATTACACTCTAACTGTAGCCTCTGTAATTCATAAAGATGCGCCACCTCGCATTATTAAGGGACTGCCTAAATATCCTATACCTGTAGCCCTTTTAGCTCGTCTAGCGGTAAGCAAAGATTTTCAAGGTCAGAGAATAGGAAGTGGTTTATTAAAGGACTGCTTAAAACGTGTAAATGCAGCAGCAGATATTTTAGGTATTCGTGCTTTGCTAGTTCATGCTCAAGATCATGAAGCATTAAGATGGTATGAAAATTTTGATTTTGAACCTAGTCCTACTGACCCTTTACATTTATTTTTAATACTGAAGGATATTCGGAAAATCTTAGCAAACAGTTAGTAATTGCAAAATCCAAGACAAATTAATTGTTATTTGCACCCAATTTTATAAGCAAATCTCTGATTAATATTCTTTAGGCATTAGTTTTAATCTAGCTCTCATCAACAAAATGTTTTAACTTCTTTACAGAAACCTAATAGAACACTATCATCATATTCTGTACAATCAAGTAAGAAGCTTCTAGCGTTACCAGCACTAGAAGCTGATAAAACACAATAAAACCTATGTAAAGCCTTGTTGTTAAACAACGGGGCTTTACTTACCATTAGGGATTAAATACCCTAAATAAGCAGCAACACTAACTCTTGCTACTTCTATAAAGACAGGCCTAGTACTCTCATCAATAAATGCAAACCCTAACAATCCAAGCATAGACACAACAACGACAAACGCAAGAATTAGATTCGGTAAATTACTATTTGAGTTAAACCTTTGGTTCATAACAAATATGTCCTTTAAACGACATAGCTATATGAAATTTAATTTTCGGATACGACACTAGGCTTTTCCCAAAAATGTGTACAAACTTCATGGTTAATTCATAATTAGTTTGTTTTTTCTTCATAAAATCATTACAATTTATGTAAATGTAACTTTATTTAATAATTATTCGTCATTGGTCATTGAGCAAAATAGTAAAGCAGAAGATAAATTTATCTTCTGCTTTACTATTGTTTTTAGTATTGTCTGCTTTTTTCTCTTCCTTTAACCTTTGTCGCAACATCTATCTTTGTTTTTTAAGTTACCGCTTTCTTGCTGAACCACCTTTACCTTTATCGTTCCTTTCCTCTAGACAAGGAGATTTCCATCTTTTCAATCTCATAATTTTTTAGCTCTCTTAAAGTTGAAAACTTTAGAAAATAGTTATCCTATTTTATGTGACAGAATCGGGCTTTTCCAACTGTGATTGCTTATTTTGATGATTAATCCTGAATATTCGGTTATACCTATATACTTTAAATGCGTAATAGGCAATCGGCAGGCATGATTGTCAAATTAAGTAATACATAGTGCCTTCTGGAGCCAAAGTCACTGCTGCATTGTAATCTTCAATTGCTTTTTGTTGATTACCTAATTCTTGGTAGATTTGACTGCGCCAATAATAAAAGAAAGCGTTATGAGGATTAATATATATAGCTTGGGTGTAATCTTCTAATGCGCCTTGACGATCGCCTAATTTCTTTTTGCGAAAATTAGCTCGTGCTGTGTAAAGTTCAGCGCTGTTGGGATGAATGTAGATTGCTGTATTGAAATCTGCAATCGCTCCCTCTATATCTCCCTGTGCAAAATGATTGTAAGCTTGTTTAATATATAAGCTGGCATCTTTTGGTTTTACAAGTATTTCTACCTGTAATGGTGGAATTACTTTAGGTTGGCTGAAATCTTGAGCATTGCTATCCATCTTATTGAGAATAAAAATAATATAAGATTTTGCAGGTTTTGTATACTTTTAGCGTACCCACAATTTTCGCGATTATAACTAATAGCAAATATCAAAAATTGAGAAGATTGAATAATTCTACGGTTGATAGCGAATACTAAAGTAAAAGCCATCATCTTGGGCGTTATTACCGCGATCGCTCAAATTCACAAAAGGAATGCCATAATCAAGGCGCATAGTCATCCGGTCTATCCCTAAAGCTTGATTCCACAATAATCCTAAGCCTGCGCTAGCCAGAAAGGTTTGATTGGGCTGCTTATTAGGATTATCAGATTGATTCCAAACTGCTCCTAAATCTAGAAACGGTGCTAGCTCGATTCTAGGCAAACCAGCTTCATTACGTTCCACTGTAATCCGATCTTCAATGGCCACACGAAATCCATTATCTCCAGAACGGGCATTTTGGCGATATCCGCGTACAGACTGTCCACCACCAATAACAAATTGCTGGGAAGGTAGAAGACTATCTGGTGTGAGTTGCAACTCTGCTTGCATGAGTAATAAATTATTTTCATTGAGCTGCTGTACGCGCTGAATTTGTCCCAGCCAACTGAAAAAACGGCCATCAGGAATGGGATCTTGATTGATAGTGGCATCAAATAAGCCAGTTCCTAAACTAAATTGCGATTGTAAATACCAGGCTCCTTGAGGATCGCGCCTAACATAGTCTTGGCTAAATTTGAAAACACTCGTGCGACTGACTCCATTGATATCAGGGCCAATACCAAAGGGGGTTGGGAGTTGATCGAACAGAAAAGTTTGACCATCTTCATAAGTAAACCCAAAAGATAGAGCAAATTCTTCTCTGGGCGATCGCATTAATGGCTGACGAAAACTAATATCATAGACATCTTGGTTCGCTTTAATACCCAACTGGTCGAACGGTGGCTGCGTGATTTCGTTGCGATTCGGTGCAAATCGCAAGCGTATTCTCCCGTTCATCGGGTTGACGGGAATTTGATAGCTAAAATCAAAGACATCAGAACCACCTGTGAGAGTGTGATACCAGGAGCCTGCTAGTTCATCTCCATTTCCAGTTATATTGCGATCGCGCAGTTCTATTCCGAATCTTTCCGAACCAATACTAGGCGGTGAATAGTTATCTATGCTAAAGCTGCTGGTAAAAGCATTTGCTTCCTCAACTCTAACAATCAGAATACTTTGACCGACTTTACCCGTAGGACGAAGACTGGCTTCTACATTAGTAAACAGTGGATCGAGTCGCAGTAACTTTAATTGCTCTTCTAACTGAATAGTATTTAGCGGTATCCCTGCACCTAAGCGGATGCGACTGCGAACATAGGAAGGATTTAAGCGTCGCGTTCCTTCTACATCAATTTCTGCTACACGCCCTTCAATAACGCGAATGACTACAACACCATCTGTACTTCCAGGCTGCTGAGTTACAGGAATCGCCCTAGAATTAATATAGTTATTATTTAAGTAAAGCTGGGTAATAGCATCAGCAGCTTTTCTAATCTCTTCTAAGGTCAATTCTCTGCCTTCAAAAGGTTGTACAACCTGATTTAACTGTTGTTCTTTAAAAACTGTGCTGTCTATAACCCGAATTTTGCGGACGTAAATGCGTTCAGGAGTTACTGACGGTGTTTCTGCTGGTGGGGTTGGCGAGGATTGAGTGGGTTGGCTAACTGGTGAAGGCTCTTGTTGAGAAGGGTTAGTCTCTGGTGTTTGTACTAATAAAGGTTTTGTGGTGTTGAGTTGTACAGTATAGCGAATATCAGAGGGTTGAGACTCATTTACTAAGCCAACAGCCGGAGTGTTGCTTTTGGACTCAAAGCTCACAACTTTCAACTCAGTATTTTTTTGGTAACGGCTGACATCGCGATCGCTCGCTATAGCTTTTAGCCCATTCATCGCAATCATCGATGCCAGAATGAGCAAGCTACACTTAAAACTGAGAATTTGGTAATTTCGCAGATTATCTAACAGATGAAATAAACAGATAAATTTTTGCTGAATGCGGGCTTGAGTCTGAAGACCAGTTTTTGTAACTTTTCTCATTTCATTGTGTAGGGATGTGTCACTTAACGACCTGGCCTGTTTGGACTCCGGATTATGCCATAACGCCCCAGTAATATTTGAATATCATATTTTGAGAGCAACATTAAAAAGAATTGATGTATTTAACTACAATTTTTAGCTAGGGCCCCTCAGTGATAACCACTAGCATTATATTCTGGTAACAGGTTAAAAACTTCGGAGCACTTCCATGTCACTGCCGATTTCTATTATCATCACTAATTACAATCGGGAGCGTTATCTTGGGGACGCGATCGCCAGCGTCCTCAACCAGACATGGCAAGACTTTGAGCTAATAGTGTGGGATGATGGCTCCACTGATGGATCGGTAGCGATCGCCAAGCAATATGCACAGCAAGATGGGCGAGTGCGCGTAGTGAAAGCACCTCATCAGGGAATGCTGTTATCTCGTCAAGGTGCGATCGCTCAGGCTCATGGAAAGTACATTGGTTGGGTAGATAGCGACGATTTGCTAGCCCCCACCGCCTTGGCTGAAACTGCTGCTTTCCTTAACCGTCACCCAGAAATCGGATTTGTTTACACCGATTACCTAAATATCGACGCCAACAGTAAAGTTATCGGATATGGCGATCGCTGTCGCATTCCCTACTCTAAGGAACGACTGCTAGTGGATTTTATGACCTTCCACTTTCGCCTAATTCGCCGTTCAGTTTACGACTTAGTAAATGGACTCAATGGCGCGCCAGATTACGCTGAAGACTACGATCTTTGTTTGCGACTTTCAGAAGTTACCCAAGTAGGACATATAAAACAGCCACTCTACTATTACCGTCAACATTCAGGGAATATGACTCAAGCAGGTAAGTTGCAACTGCTGTTGTGTTCTCAACAAGTGATTACTCAAGCACTGCAACGGCGTGGACTGGCTGAGAAATATCGAATTGATGTCGAATTAAGCACAGGTCGCTTCAGCTTGCGGCAGCAGAAACTCTTACAAGTTAAGCCCTTCAACAATAGGTCAGTGCTGCATCAAGCGCTTAAGTGCTTATTACGAACTCCGCATATTAGCTTAGCAATGCTTCCTTTACTTGCAGCTATTCCAGTACGAATGGCTCAAGGGCAACAAATTGTACCCGCAGCGGATGGTACAGGAACGATAGTTACTCCTAATGGCAATAGACTGGATATTACTGGTGGTACGACATCTAGTAATGGGGCTAACCTCTTCCACAGCTTTCAACAATTTGGCCTAACTCCAGAACAAATCGCCAACTTTCAAGCAAATCCCAATCTACAAAATATCCTGGGTCGGGTGACGGGTGGAAATGCTTCCATTATCAATGGCTTAATTCAGGTAACCGGTGGCAATCCTAACCTGTTTTTGATGAATCCGGCTGGATTTGTTTTTGGTCCCAACGCTAGCTTAAATGTCCCCGGTGCTTTTACAGCGACAACAGCCAACGGTATTAGCTTTGGCAACAGTTGGTTTAATGCCATAGGCACGAATAACTACTCAATTTTAGTAGGCAATCCTACGGGATTTGCCTTTACTATGAGCCAGCCAGGAGCGATTATTAATGCTGGCAATTTGGGAGTAGGTACTGGACAGAATTTGAGCCTTTTAGGCGGAACGGTAATTAATACTGGGCAACTCTCAGCACCATCAGGACAAATCTTAGTTACATCCGTACCCGGACAAAATTGGGTACGTCTCAGCCAGCCAGGAAACTTATTGAGCTTGGAAATTCAACCCCTAGCTGCTAGTAGCAATCAACCAAACGATTGGACAATTCCAGTTGCCTCTTTACCAGAATTACTCACAGTAGGTAACACAGGGTTAACTGCCAATTCTGATGGTACTGTGAAAGTTTCAGGCTCCAACAGTAATATTCCCAATACTTCTGGTACAACCATTGTTGCTGGTAAAGTCGATGCATCCGGGACAACAGGCGGTACAGTCAATGTTTTGGGTAAAAAAGTAGGACTAGTTGGTGCTAATATTAACGCCTCTGGCACTAATGGTGGCGGTACTGTGCTGATTGGCGGCGATTACAAAGGTCAGGGAACTGCGCCCAGTGCAGATCAAACTAATGTAGATTCTAAATCTGTAATTGCAGCCGATAGTAACTTAAATGGAAATGGGGGGCGGGTTATTGTTTGGGGTAACGACACAACCCAGTTTTTTGGTAAGATTACTGCTCGTGGCGGAGCTAATCTCGGCAATGGTGGTTTTGTTGAAGTATCGGGTAAAAATTTCTTAACCTTTAATGGTTTGGTATCTACTTCAGCAGCCAATGGTAATTTTGGGACTTTATTACTCGACCCCAGCACATTAACTATTATCGACGCCCCATCAGGCGGTAGTTTTGATAGTACGGCTGGCAATATTCCCTCTAACCTGGCAGATATTGCACCAAACACTGTTTCTTGGGGCGCGCTCAATGCTTTGGGATTTGGTGCAAACATTAATTTACAAGCCACAGGCAACATTACCATCGATACCATCACAGGCAATACACCAGGTGTAACTACTGCTGCTGGTGTGGCTACATTAAATTTAGGTAGTAGCGGTGGTTTCAGTCTAACCTCAACCAATGGTTCTGTAATTTTCGCTAATCCCAACAACACAATCAACACTAATGGAGGAACGATTACTATTTCCGGTGCCAGTTTATCGCTGGGAAATTTCAACACAATTGCTAGTTTTAGTAAAAGCGGAAATGTAAATTTGTCTGCTAGTGGCAACATTAGTGCAGGTAACATAATTGCCAGTGGAAATGGTTATGGAACTGGAGATATTAATGTTACTAGTAGCAATGGCGCGATTACTTTGGGAAATCTCGACACTAGTACTAATAATTCATTTTCAAGCCCAGCCAGTGGTGGCGCAATAACTTTAAATGCTACTGGAGATATCCTAACTAATACGATAAATTCTTCTTTTAGTAATAGCTTCAGTAACTCTGGTGCGGGTGGCAATGTTCAATTAAAGACTACAGCAGGCAGTATTACGACAGGTGCAATTAACTCTTCTGTCAGTAAAACCGGAGGAGGCAATTTTACAGGTACAGGTGGTACTGTTAACTTAACTGCCACAAATAATATTAACGTTGGTGCCATTAACTCCTCAGCAACCGCTACGGATGCTGATGGATCTGCAACTGCTACAGGTGGTGCAGTTAGTTTAACTACTGGAAATAATATTACTGCTACTACTATTGATAGCTCTGCGATCGCCACAAATTTTGGTTTAGGTGCAACGGCTACAGGTGGTAGTATCAACCTACAAACTACCAATCCTTTCGGCAGCCTAATTCAGTTTAATACTCTCAACTCACAGGCAACAGCAGACTTTAGCGGCACTGTTCAAGGCGGTAATGCACAAGTCCAAACTAACGGATTAATTCAAGGACTAGGAACAATAGCTGGGGGTGATACGATTGCCACTAGTGGAATTATTCTTGGTGAACCAAATATTACTTTTGCACCTCCTACAGGCGGTACTATCACGATTCAACATGATGGAGGCCCAAATAATAAACCATTTATTGTAGGTGATGCCAGTGTAAACGGTACAGTAGGCGCACTAAATGCTGGGGGAAGTTCAGTAATATTGGCAAATCCCACAGTAAATTCCTTCCCAGTTTTACCAAATGGGGGAACGGCGAGTGGAACTCCTGGCGGCATAACTATTAATTCGATCAACAGCCCTCCGACACTAACAGCAATTTCATCGTTACCTGATACCCAAACTAATCAACCAGTTACCTTTACCTTTGATAGCTTAGCGGCGGTAGTGTCTGATGCGAACAATGATGTCACTACCATTCGAGTTGATGCGGTGAATACAGGTAGTCTCACTGTCAATGGTGTTCCTGTTGCTCCTGGTGTTACTACTCTGGTGAATGGTGATACTTTAGTTTATACGCCGCCTACAGATACTAATGGTTCTTTAACTGCCTTTACTATTAGTGCGAATGACGTTGTTTCCACTTCACCACAGATCCAGATAGGAATCAACGTCATCCCCACACCCACACCAACGCCGACACCAACGCCAACGCCAACACCAACCCCGACGCCAACACCAACCCCAACGCCAACACCAACCCCAACGCCAACCCCAACGCCAACACCAACCCCAACGCCAACCCCAACGCCGACGCCAACACCAACCCCAACGCCAACCCCAACGCCGACGCCAACCCCGACACCAACTCCAACGCCAATCCCGACACCAACTCCAACGCCAACCCCAACACCAACTCCAACTCCAAATGTTCCCCCCTGTAATTTCCAGTGTCATCAAAATACACCGATTAACCCTAACCCGAACATTCCGAAGAATAATGTTACTATTCTTGATACTAACCCCACTCCAGAAGATAAATTAACAGCTAGGGTTGCAGGCTATTTAGGTATATCTAATCCGCGACTCAAATCACCGGATGAGGCTAAGGAGATTGCTCTTCAAATAGAAAAAGCTACAGGTGTAAAACCTGCATTTATCTATATTAGTTTTGTACCTGTAGAAATTCCACCAGATGGACTTTTAGGTGGAATTTTAGGCGGTATTAAATCTATTAAACAGTTGAATACCGCAGCCGAAAAGAACACCGAACAACTAGAACTGGTGGTAATAACTGGAAAAGGCGACCCCATACGCAAGCGGATTTCAGATGCGACAAAAACTAATGTTTTGAAAGTAGCTCAAGAATTCCGCGACCAAATTGTGAATCCACAAAATCGTCGTCGCAATAGTTATTTACCTTCATCGCAGCAACTTTATCGTTGGATAATTGCACCGCTAGAAACAGATTTACAGGCACGAGGAATCAACAATCTAATTTTTCTTCCAGACATTGGCTTACGTTCAACTCCAATGGCAGCTCTTCATGATGGTCAAGGGTTCCTGGTAGAAAAATATAGTATTGGTTTAATGCCCAGTCTCAGCTTAACCAATACTCTTTATACAGATATTAAAAAATCCCAAGTTTTAGCCTTAGGAGTTTCCCAAAGTACCCAAGGACAAGAACCTTTACCGGCAGTTCCAGTGGAATTATCAACAGTAGTGTCGAGACTCTGGCAGGGTAAATTACTGTTAGACAAACAAGCAACTTTAGATAATCTCAAAGCCATCCGTCGTCAACAACCGTTTGGCATTATTCACATGGCAACCCATGCTGATTTTAATGCAGGCGCTTTGAGTAACTCTTATATTCAGTTGTGGGAAGACAAGTTACGTTTGAACCAGATACGACAATTACGCTTAAATGAACCCCAAGTTGAGATGATGGTGCTGAGTGCTTGCCGTACTGCCTTGGGTAACGAAGAAGCAGAGATTGGGTTTGCTGGTTTAGCTGTACTGGCTGGTGTAAAAACTAGTGTTGCTAGTCTTTGGACAGTCAACGATGTAGGTACAGCAGCGTTGATGACAAAATTTTATGAGAGTTTGAGGAATGCACCGATTCGAGCAGAAGCTTTAAGACAAGCTCAAGTAGCTATGGCAGAAGGAAAGGTTTACATCAAGAACGGTCAAATCCAAGGTTTGGAACCAATTAGGGGTTTGCCTTTGCCTACCGAAAACGGCGATCGCCCCGATCAATCTTTATCCCATCCTTATTATTGGGCAGGATTCACAATGGTTGGTAATCCTTGGTAAACTGAATCAAAAATTGCTGCCTAGATCCCCGACTTTTTAAAAAAGTCGGGGATCTAAATCCAGAAAATATTGCGCGATCGCACCTTAAATTACTCCCGAAGTTGCGGAGAACCTATAAGGTAATTGAATCGCGCATTGAACCATAACATCTTGCTATCAAAACTTAGAATTCAAAGCTAAATATGTAGCTTGTTTGACTCCTGAGTTTTAAATTCTGATGTGTAACTTGTTGCTTCTTGAAACAAGAAATCGGCAAATGCATCTGCTAACTTCAGATCAGAAAGTCCTTCGACAAATAAAAACTGACCTTGGGGATTGACCTCTAACCAAATAGGTTCGCCGTCGGCATCCAATTTCAAATCAAAGATGCCCATCCGTAGACCCATTATAGTCATGAATCTATGTAGACCAGCCTCAGTTTCCTTTGGCAGTTGATAGGGTTCTACAACTACCTCATCCAGATGAACACGCCAATCCAGGCGATCGCAACTGATTAAAGCTGCGTGAAAGCGATCGCCAAACGCATTCACTCGCAGATGACGAGTACCAGAAATCATTTCCTGATAAATCGCTGGCGATAATCGTAATGTCCGATCACTGGATAACAGAGCATCGTTGACCTGGTGAGTGGTTAATGGGGCTTTAGTTGTACCTGCGACTGTCTTGACGATCGCTTGGTTATTCAAAGCCCTACAGAAATCGCGGATAATCTCCGGGTCTTGACTCACCAAAGTTTTGGGAACGCGTAAGCCCGCTTGCAGCGCTGCTCGTAATTGCGAGAGTTTGTTCTCTGCTTTGCGGCTAACATCAGGGTGATTAATCCACACTCCCCGAAATTCGTTGAGCATGATGCCAGTGAAACTTGCCATACAATCATTTAAAATGACATCTATGGCTGCCTCATCCACTACATCAGGCGGTAGCTGAGATTGGTGAGATTTTTTCCACGAATTCCCACTAGGTCGCCGCCACCAAATTACATCTAGCTCCTGCACATTTAATTCTTGTCCGCCCAGAGTGGGGAGAATTGGTGCATAAGCTGCTGTTGATGACCAAGTGAGTTTACCACTATCAGCTAATCGGTCAGTTTCGATGATGTCGCATTTGACTTGGTGACGGTCTTGCAAGGTTTTCCGAATGGCATAGGCATGAAAATCTTCCTCAACCGTCGCAATGGCTATATGCGGTTGATAATTAGAAGCAGTCACTGTCATCCCATCCGCTATCACTACCTGAGATGGTGGCACAATGCTCATTTCTCATGGAGAGATTGGTAGCATCAGCAATGGTATGTGTATATTGGGTAAGTCTTTCCGGTACAGGATATTCAGAGGGCGGACGGACGCTTAAAACGGCGGGAACTGCTTCTTGCTTTCCGTTATTTGCTGAAGCAGCATTCGCCGATGTTGCCACGCTAAGAGTATTAATAGCCGCAACAGATATCATCACTGCGGGTAACAAACTGGTTTTATAGTTCATGTACTTTTTCCTAATTGGAGAGTTGAGTTAAAACCATTTCTCAATGGCTTTAATGAATTTGATATTTAGTAAATTAAGAAACAATCGGGGAGAAATAGGGGAGATAAGAAAATATTGCTGACCTTTTCAGCAGCAGTCCTATCGCTCTAAGGCTTCTAGCCTTAGGCTAAACAAACAAAGCCCACGGAGGTGGGCTAAATGCAAAAAAGAACTGTTACAGCCTGCCTCAGCAGGCTTTGTAAATTAGCCCCAGGCTTGCAACTTCAGGGACTTCTAGGGATAAATTGAAGATTTTTCTTACTTGTGTGTACACTGTAGACCGCTTTGGTAAGCAGGGGCAGCAGGAGCAGAAGAAATGTATGAAACTGAGGCAT
This sequence comes from Nostoc sp. 106C, assembly GCF_002154725.1. Lineage (GTDB taxonomy): Bacteria > Cyanobacteriota > Cyanobacteriia > Cyanobacteriales > Nostocaceae > Aulosira. Next base: position 12,023 of record NZ_MTAW01000163.1, read on the forward strand.
CAGGTAGATTTACGCCGCTATCAACTTAAGTCTAGATTTGCATCAATCTTTCTTTCAGAATGCTATCAATATCTACACTCATTCACTTTCGCTGGATGTAGCCTCATTAATTTGATTGTTTTGCAGTTCCCGCATGAGTGAATCGAACTCGCTAGTGTTTGCGCCTCTAATAAATAGAGACTGAATTCTACTGGCGATCGCATTTATATCTTTGGCTAACCATCTACTGAGATTTTTGACAAAGTTTTTCAGCTTTTCAAACATGGCAAGTTCTGCCGTGGAATATTTATCTTTATATGGATATACTACTTTGCCTTTTTCGGTTTCATAGTACTCTTCTTCAGGCATCAGCATTGACTTAAGTGGGTCTACTTGTCTTGCCATGTCTGCTTCTGCTTTCTTATGGCTGAGAAATAGAACATCATAAACTTTGTTGTTCCAAGTCACCCAATAATGATTTTGAAAAAACCAGCGCTTCCCATCATCACAATTAGGTTCTCTACCTCGGTATGGAATCTTTCCTGTTTCACTTAAAAATGGTTTAGATGTGTTCTCAATACTTATATTTTTAATGGCAAAATATTCCTCAGCTACTTTTTTAAAAGCACGTGCTAATGTTTGGCAATCACCTTCTCTAGTACCTTTCAAAAGGTTTTCATGGCTTTTACTGACCATTGTGTAGTTAAAGCCAATATTTTTAAATTTGTAAAAAAGTAATTCTAAAATTTGCTCAGGTGGTAAGGTTTCATCTATGTCATTTACTAATTCTTTCGCTAGTAAATAATCTTGGAGAAATTTTTGTTTTTTCTCTGCTTCAGCCTTAGGTTGTGAGTTTTCTCTAGCTAGTAATACTTGGTCTTGTAAACTAGCTGTATTTATTTGCGTGACTACAGAAGTAGCACTATCAGCTTCCGGCTCGTATTGGTCAGCGAGCTGAGGACGATTTGTGGCGATTTTCTCAAAGTCATGACCAACACCAGACCTCTGATTTTGCAAGAAGTCATTCATTTTCGCCTGCAATACAGTCAATCGTTCTTGGTCTTCAGGGCTGAGGCTACCGTACTTTGCCTGGATTTGTAATTTTGTCGCTTCTATCTGGTGCTGTTGAAATTCTTGGTTCTCAATTTCTACCTGAGTCAGCGGTGTATGAGCGCGAAGTTTAGGTTTGTCCGTAGACTGGGGCGATACTAAATGACTTGACTCTAACTGAGAAGTTGATGAGTCAGCTTTTTTGTGGATTTGCAGTCTATCTTTCATCGCTAATCTCACAACTGAAGACTTAAGGTTAAATCAATTATTTGACATCCTCACTGGGCTAAAGCCAGGGTGATTCCAATCTATTCAAACAGGCTTAACTGTATGAATTCTTGGTGGGTTGACGCTTCACAGGATGCTGCTACCTTTACGGTAGTCTGACGCTTTCCTCCACTTCCGTTTTGAGCCTCCGAATGTCCTCCGGCGGCTTTGATGTTGACTGCGGCGTTTATGTCTCTGTCGTGGGTGGTTTCGCAGTTTAAACAAGTCCACTCACAGATAGAAAGATTGAGCTTCCCGCCTCTAAATCCGCAGCACGAACAAGTTTGACTGGTTGGCTCCCATCTATCGATAACAATGAGCAAGTGCGTCGTTCCAAACTACGCGAACACACCCGAACAGTTTACTTAGTAGCAACTGCTGGGTGTTGTTTGGGTAGATTCGGTAACGATAACGTGCTTTCATATTTATAGTTTTAGCACTCGGTTGATTTTACCGTGCAATTGCGATCGCACTACTTACGATCGAGCCATACAAAGGTACGGTTGAAAATTTTCCTAATCTTCCCCAGGAAGCATATAGCGGGTAACTGAACCTTTATGCTCAATATTCACAGCGTACTGTGAGAGAAATTCAGTAGACCAAATTGGCTCTGATGCAAGTTGAACTCCAGGCTCATCACCAACCCAAGCAGGAGCCGGAGTATAGAAGTCCTGACCGTTAAGTTGTCGAGAAAGCCACTCTACACCTTCATTGTGACAACGACCTGCTCCTAGAAAATCACCCTGCTGATCAAAAATTTCTATAAACCGACCGCTATTGTCCCATCCATCATCAACATACCCCTGTATTAGAAGAGCAAACGAATCAGATGATTCAACAGGAATTTTTACCAGGTACAGATTGCTGAGGCTGTATTGAGAGTACCAAAAATGGCTATTATAAGTTTTAGCTACAGACTGAGGAATATCTTGCTCAATTCTTTTAATCTCTACACAATTGAAAGTCATATCAGTAGATAGCGTTAATAGCTGCACGCTTGCAATTCGACACTCAGGAAAAAAATTACAGAACGAGTCTGATAAATCGTAAAGTTTATTAAGTTCTGTTGAGTAAAATTGTCTAACTACAGACTGTCGGATAGCTAAATTCATTCACTTTATACTCTTAAGTACCATCAGCTTAAGCTTGCCCATCGCACAAGCAGGCCATTAATGTAACCCAAGTTGCTAGTTACAAAAAGCCTGGTCTCAGCTACAGTCTGGAAGAGTTAAAATAATACCAATTTGAAAAAATAATGCGATAGATTGTAGGGGCACGGCACTGCCGTGACCTCTAGAATATATTGATGTGTCGCAAACATTATTTGATTTGGTATAACGTGCCTATTTCAGCACCTCGTTACCAATCTTGTTTGCAAGTGTTGCCACATCATCAACCGTATGGTTTGTGCGGTTGGACATAACAGCAAGCGTTCAAAATTTCTCCGTTGAGTACCTTCCAGCCAAAGCGCGCCAGATCGACAGCGTCAGTTTCAATACCGCCGCCGAGGACTTTCCAGCTGCTGTCTGTGTAGCTCACTTCTTTATTGTCATCGTCATAAGGACTCGCCCGGTCGTAGTCCGATGGCAAACTTGATGAAGCGTACTGCACGCGCATACTTGATAACCCATAGGGCGTGAATATTTCATCCTGGAGCAGCTGATCAATCGTGCGACCTGTGGCACTTTCCAGCACCGCAGCCACAAAAGTAAACGCCGGGGTTGAATATGACCAAGTTGTGCCAATAGTACAGGAGCCGCCATTCGCTGTCTTTGTAACTAAACCAGTATTCCAGATTTTCTGAACCGCTGCGATCGCTGTTGTATAGTGGGTTGTCTGGTTGGAAATTCCGGGTGTTGTATTGCCAGGATAGTGGGCTACGCAACTTAGATGTGACAGCAACTGCTCTACAGTATGTTTATGAAAGGACGGTAAGCTGACCGTACCGCTGCCATTGGCGTTAGTGATGTTTGTGAGGTAGGTTGATGTTGGACGGGTGAGATCGAGATTAAATGTTGCGCCATTACGCAATCGACGTTCGTTTTCTAATTTAGCGGCAAGTGTGCCGCCAATTACTTTAGAAACAGATGCAGCGTTGTAAATCGTTTCGCCATGAGCAACCTTGTTATCGTTAACATCTGCGAACCCAAAACCTCTACGGTAAATCATTTGCCCGTTCTGAATAATTGCCACAGATATGCCTGGTAGATTATTCGCTTTACGGTAAGTTTCGATGATGCTGTCGATATTACCCTTGCGGTTATACCTAAAGCGCGAGTCATTCTCTACCCAGATGCCGCCATAGCGTGTACCGTTCGGTGTTGAATAGCGCTCGAAATCAACAATACGATAACCTTCGTCCCGGTACTGACGCCAAAGGTTGGCAAATTCCTTTTCGGTTCGATCTGTACGTGTCTGCCACCCGAACCCCTGCTTGCGCTCCCTAAACGCGATCGCATATTTGAAGTTCCTTGGTAAAGTGATACCCTATCTCCGCTAGTATTTGATTGCAGGCTCCTTTCAGTAGGCTGACCATCCTATGGTGAAAGCAACTAAATTGTCTCTGCTAAATGCAATCAAATTTCCCAGGCGCAAGTTTAAATTTGTACGTCTGCTTTTGTACTTTCTTGTGGCTTTGCTGTGCAGCTTCAGTTCCCCAATAATGGCTGCGATTCCTACAATCAACGCTGCTTCGCAACCAATAATTAACCAAATTGCTGCACCGACTTCCCAACTTCAACAGGGCAAAGAGCTTTATGATGCAGGTAGGTTTGCTGAGGCTGTGCAAGTTTTGCAGCAAGCAGTGAAAACATACCAAAATCAAGGCGATACTCTCAGCCAAGCAGCAACTTTAAGTAATCTTTCCCTGGCTTATCAGCAACTCGCTCAATGGACAGAAGCCAAACAAGTAATTACAGAAAGCTTGAATTTACTGAAAGGACAACAAAATAGCCAAAGTCTTTTAGTATTTGCTCAATCCTTAGATATTCAAGGACGCCTACAATTAGCCACCGGACAAACTGAGGCAGCTTTAGCCACTTGGCAACAAGCAGGAAAAATTTATACTCAACTCAAAAATCAAAACGGCGTAGTTAAGTCGCTAATTAACCAAGCGCAGGCTTGGCGCAATAAAGGCTCTTATCGTCGTGCGGTAGAAATTCTGAAAGAAGTAAAACAGAAGCTACAATCGCAGTCAGACTCGCTAGAAAAAGTAGTGGGATTGCGATCGCTCGGCGATATGCTGTTGGTAATCGGGGATTGGGAAAATTCTCGCACGGCTTTAAAGCAAAGTCTAGAAATTGCCGGGCATTTGCAGTCGAACGCCCAGATGGGAGCCAGTCTTTTAAGTTTGGGAAACAATGCTCGCACACAGCAGCATATATCAGATGCGATCGCTAATTATCAAAAAGCTGTAGAAGTTTCCCCCTCACCGCTAACGAAAGTCCAAGCACAACTAAATCTCCTTAGCCTACTAATCGAAAACGGTCAATTCACAACGGCTAGAACTTTATTACCAGCAATTCAATCCCAACTTGCACAACTCCCCCAAAGTCGTACTGCTATCTACGCTCAAATTAACTTTGCTCAAAGCCTCAACAAATTGCTGAGTAACGAGTTGCAAGTACCGAGTAGAAATTCTCAATCAACACCTAGTCTTGAATACTCATCAATGAGTTCTCAAGGCTCCATACTCAAGATTGAATACTCATCAACTAGTTCTCAAGACGTAGCACAGCTACTCGCCAAAGCCATTGAACAATCCCGCAGTTTGGGCGACCAACAAACAGAAGCTTATGCACTCTTGAGTTTAGGTCACTTGTATGAGGAGACACAACAATGGTCAGAGGCGCAAAAGCTGACCCAGCAGGCGTTAGTTTTGGCTCAAATGAGCAATGCACCAGAAATTGTTTATCGTGTGGATTGGCAGTTAGGCAGATTACTCTGGGCGCAAAAGGATCTACAAGGAGCGATCACAGCTTATGATGCGGCAGTAGAAACACTCGAATTACTCCGGCGTGACTTGGTAGCAATCAATCAGGACGTGCAATTCAGCTTCCGCGACAGTGTAGAACCAGTCTATCGACAATCAGTAGAGTTATTGCTGCAATCCCAGGCAGGAAAAGCAGATAACAAAACATTAGATAAAGCCCGCCAGCGCATTGAGGCTTTACAATTGGCAGAATTAGATAACTTTTTTCGAGAAGCTTGTCTTTTAGGTCAGAGTGTGGCTTTAGATAAAGTCGTAGACCAAGATAATCCTACCGCAGCCATTCTGTATCCGATTATTCTTCCCGATCAGATCCAGGTAATTGTCAAAATTCCCCAACAACCCTTACGGCAATACAGCACCAAAATTTCCCAAGCAGAAGTCAACAAAATATTGGTAGAACTCCGAAAAAATCTTGTCAATCCTGCTGCTACCAACGCCGTCAAAACTCAATCACAACAAGTTTATAACTGGCTGATCCAACCCATTGAGTCACAATTGCAAGCAAAGCAGGTAAAAACCTTAGTGTTTGTACTAGATGGGGCTTTACGCAACTTACCAATGGCTTCTCTTTATGACGGCAAGCAATATTTAATAGAGAAATATGCGATCGCTCTCAGTGTCGGACTCCAACTCCTAGACCCTAAACCCTTAGTCAAACAGCAAATCAGAGCGCTAACTGCTGGACTCACTCAGCCTCCACCAAATTTCCCCAATTTTTCACCGCTACCTGCAATTAAATCAGAAGTCGATTTAATTACCAAAGCCGGAATCTCCACAACCAGTCTCTGGGATCAGCAATTCACTTCATCGGCACTAGAAAAAGAAGTTAATACCGTTCCCTTTAACGTGGTGCATCTTGCAACCCACGGTCAGTTTAGTTCCCGCGCTGAGAACACCTTTATCTTGGCTGCTGATGGTCCAATTAATGTTACACAATTCGACAGTCTGCTTCGCAGTCGAGATGAAAGCAAACCACAAGCCGTAGAACTATTAGTTTTAAGTGCTTGTCAAACAGCAGCCGGAGATAACCGCGCTGCCCTTGGTTTGGCTGGAGCCGCAGTCAGAGCTGGAGCACGCAGTACTTTGGCATCTCTGTGGCAGATTGATGATGAATCAACAGCTATATTTGTCGGTGCTTTTTATCAACAACTTCAAGAAGGTAAAGTTACCAAAGCTGAAGCGCTTCGCCACGCCCAGCTAAAATTGCTGCAACATCGCAACTACAATGCACCCAGCTTTTGGTCTGCCTATGTTTTAATAGGCAATTGGCTTTAGGAAATTGGTCATTTGGCATTGGTGAACCAGTGCATTGCGGGGTTCCCTCTGTTGTAGCAACTGGTGAACCCGAAGGGTCATTTATCCAGGTTCAAGCATTTCTTCCTCATTCCCTGCATCCCTCTGCGTTTAAAAATGAAATTAAATTAAACAGCATTGCTTTCTAACAGAGCGATCGCTTTGCGAACAAATTAATACCAACTTGAAAAATGATTGCGACAGATGGAAATCTGAAACGCTCATCCAATAGATGTTTCACAATCCAAAATGGTATAACCTGTTCTCTTTGTTCCCAATACAGTTTAATGAAAAATCGTCTTATACCTTTTCTCTAAAATTTGGCTACAAATGAATCTTCCTGTCTCCCCGTCCCCACGTCATTCATCATCTGTTGTCTACTTTTAGAGAATTGTTATTAAATTTATATTTCATAGAATGGAACAGAATTATGAATCAATTATGAAATCTTATTTTTGCTCCCCAAAACTTAATAATTCAACAATTTATGGCATAAATTTTGAGAATGCGGCCGATATGTGTATAGCAGCATCGATCACTGGGAACTAAACCTATGACTAACACCACCTATCAGCAAGATAATTTCGCTGTACCTTTACCGATCGCTCAAGCAGCACGCACAACTGCTCAAACGTTTGCCAACCAGCAGCCTACTCCAGAAAAAGCAGAGCAAGTTAGACTGAACACCCTAGCTGTGTGGGTGGTGAATGAGTACTTGCAAATGATGGAAATTGCTACCAACCTCACAGCTAGTGATAGTTGGAACCCTGTGATGCGCCTGTTTGCGGATGTAGCGGACTTAGATATGCCCACAGTTGGGCGTTTGGAGTGTCGCCCTGTAGGTATTTTTGAACATACCTGCTCTGTGCCCCCAGAAACTTGGGAAGAACGGGTAGGTTATGTAGTTGTGCAAATCGATGAATCTTTGCAAGAAGCAAAGTTACTAGGTTTTGTGCCTAGCGTCGCCGCAGAAGAACTACCTTTAAGCCAGTTGCAACCCCCAGAAGCATTTATCGAACACTTAGGACAACTCAGGCAATCGCCAGCCAGCACTCTAGTGAATTTGAGCCAGTGGTTTGCTGGTATATTTGAATCAGGCTGGCAAACTATTGAAGCCTTGTGGAACTCTCAGGAACCTGGATTAGCTTATGCTTTCCGCAGTCCTGAGACTTTTGAACAACAAACTTCTAACCAGCTAGACGCAGTCACAAGAAGGGCTAAACTGCTTGATTTGGGAATCCAAATCGCTGACCAACCCCTAATGTTGATTGTTGAAATTAGCCCCCAAGCTGATCAAAAAACCAGCATTCGCCTCCAGTTGCACCCAACAGGTAATCAAATTTATCTGCCACTAGGAGCGCAATTGACAGTTTTAGATGATTCGGGAGCAGTATTTCTAGAAGCTCAAGCTCGAAGTGCAGACAATTATATTCAGTTGCAGTTGAGAGGCGATACTGGAGAGGCATTTGGCGTTAGGGTGGCATTGAATGATAGCAGTATTACAGAACAGTTTGTGATTTAAAGGTGCAGCTACTTCCTCTCTTCGTCAGTAATTGGTGCTGAGGAATTTGATATTTTATACATATAGAGAAATCAAAGATTCAAAAAGCAAAATTCAAAATAGTCAGCCTTGATGGAGCCACTGCGTTGTGGGGGTTCCCGGCGTTGTAGCAAGTGGCGTGATTTTGAATTTTAAATTGGAGCGTAGCGACTGTCATGAGTAAGTTAGTAATCTTGAAATTTGCAGATGGTAGTTTTGAGCAAGGGTTTGGTGTGAGCCTGCAAATTGGTGAAGAATGCGATCGCCCCGCCACAGAGATTACGGGAAAGCTACCTCCATGTCCGGAAATCCCGCTTTACTATAGTCACTGGCAATCTAGTTATCGACGTTTAGGTAATGGTTACCGCTTAGATGCAGAGAAGGTACAGATAACTAATGTGTCAATGACACAAGACTGTCTAAATACATCCCATATTTTACGAGCACGCTTTAATACTTGGCTGCGCTCGGAGGAATTTCGTCCACTACGAGAGAAATGGCTGGAAAGATTAATGCCTTCAGACGAAGTGCGGGTAATTTTGCAGGCAGAAAATAGTCAATTACAGCGATTACCTTGGCATCTTTGGGACTTATTAGAACGCTATCCCAAGGCAGAAATTGCCTTGTCATCACCAAGCTATGAACGCATTCAAAAGCCACGCATCCCCAACAAATTGGTGAATATTTTGGCCATTGTCGGTAGTAGTCAGGGAATTGACACCAAGGCTGACCAAGAACTATTGCAACGTTGTAAAAATGCAGAAGTCTGTTTTTTGGTAGAACCAGAACGCAAGCAATTAACTGACCATCTTTGGGAAAAAAACTGGGATATTCTCTTCTTTGCTGGACACAGTTCTAGTCAGGGAAAAGATGGCAGTGGGCGAATCTATTTAAATAAAACCGATAGCTTAAGTATTAGCGAGTTAAAGTATGCTTTAAAAAAAGCTATTGAACGCGGCTTACAATTAGCAATTTTCAACTCTTGTGATGGATTGGGACTGGCACAAGAACTCGCTGATTTGCAAATACCCCAAATGATTATCATGCGAGAACCTGTCCCCGATCGGGTAGCTCAGGAGTTTTTAAAGTACTTTATCGGTAGCTTTGCAGGTGGTGAATCTTTATACCAGTCAGTGCGACAAGCGCGGGAACGCTTGCAAGGACTAGAGGATCGATTTCCCTGTGCGACTTGGTTACCTGTGATTTGCCAAAATCCAGCACAGCCGCCATCTACATGGGAGGGACTAACACGTGCTAGAAAACTAGTTAGCCCAAGTTCACCGCTGTTCAACAAACGTGGTTTTCAAGTAGCTTTATTCTCCAGTCTGATGATGACTGCCTTAGTTTGCGGCGTCAGGTTTCTGGGACTGCTGCAAAGTGTAGAACTGCAAGCCTTTGACCAGATGATGCGATCGCGTCCAGCTGAGGGGCCAGATCCCCGGTTGCTGTTAGTAACAATTGACGATGCAGACTTGGCAGTGCAACGCCACAATCGCGAGGAGTTAAAAGGAACTTCTCTTTCAGATAAATCTTTGGTGCAACTGCTGCTCAAGCTGCAACAATATCAACCCCGTGCGATTGGTTTAGATATCTATCGTGATTTTTCTGCCGAACAGCCAGATTTAATTTCTCTGCTTCAGCATACCGATAACTTAATCGGGGTTTGTAAGGGAAGTGATACCACAGAAAGTACTAAAGGCATTGCATCACCCCCAGAAATTCCCAAAGAACGCTTAGGATTCAGCGACTTTATTCACGATCCCGATGGAGTTGTGCGCCGCCATCTTTTGTTCATGAGCCAAGAAGCGGCATCATTATGTAGTACGCCTTATGCACTCAGCGCCCAACTAGCATTCCGCTATCTCCTACCCTTAGGCATTCAGCCAAAGTTTACTTCCCAAAAGAATTTGCAACTTGGCAGTACTGTTTTACCACGTCTTTCGTCTCATGCTAGTGGTTATCAAAGCATTGATGCTAATGGCGGGCAACTTTTACTCAACTACCGTTCCACCAAAAAGATTGCCGAACAGGTAACGCTCACACAATTATTATCTGGCCCCATCAACCCCAACGCTATTAAAGACCGGATTGTGTTGATTGGTGTCGCCGCAAAAGGCGATTTCCCAGACTATTGGGCTACACCTTACGGAAATCAGTTAGACGCGCAAATGCCAGGAGTAATAGTACAAGCGCATCTAGTCAGCCAAATCCTCAGTGCGGTTTTAGATGGGCGTCCATTGTTAAGAGTTTGGTCACTTTGGGTAGAATTGTTCTGGATTTGGAGTTGGGCTGGTGTTGGGGGAGTACTAGCTTGGCGGTTGTCTTCTCTTTCTAGCTTGGTATTGGCAATAAGTCTTACCGCTGGCGTTTTGTATTTATTTTGCTTTGTTCTATTAATTTGGGGTATTTGGGTACCTTTTGTACCGTCAGCTTTGTCATTCATAGGGACAATTGGTGGAATCACAATTCAAAATTCAAAATTTAAAATTCAAAATTCCAAATTAATCCGAGAAAATATTTAAGGCGGGGCCAAAATTGTGGCTAGATTTCATCAGCTGATTCCCCAGAAATTTTATGAATTCACTTTTAAAAAGCATAAAACTGTCTTTAGTACTAGCTGTTGGTTGCACTAGTATGCTGGCTAACCAGACATTAATCTTGGCAGACTCAGCAACCTCTAGACAGCCTAGTAGTACAGCGAGTTTGGACACAACTATCCACTACAATCCACCGCAACCACCACCAGAACCGCCTCCCGGAGGTCGGGTTTTGGGCGGAGCCAAGCGAGGTACTTGTCCGCAGTTTAAACCTGAACTTACTGCCTTAGTACCGTTTACTCAAAAAACACCCACGTCCGTAGATGTTTGGGGTTTGACGACAGCGGCGCACCCAACTTTCTGGTTTTATGTCCCATTACCGAAAAATGCGGGGTATCCAGCTGAATTTGTGTTGCAAGATGAAGCAGCAAACCCCATTTATCAAACTGCGATCGCTCTACCAGATCAACCTGGAGTCATAGGTATTTCTCTGCCTAAAACCATTTCGCCCTTGGCATTAAACAAACAATATCGCTGGTTTTTCAGCATCTATTGCGACCAGGAAAAACAATGGCCCCCGGTTTATGTTGAAGGAGTAATTCAACGAGTAAACTTAAGTCAAGCGATCGCCCAACAGTTAGAAACAGCCAAACCTCAACAGCAGTCTGCTATCTATGCTCAAAATGGCATCTGGTACGAAACACTAACCACACTCGCACAACTACGTCTGAAAAATCCTAACGATAGCAAGCTTCAGGCCGAATGGCGTGATTTAATCACCAGCATCGGTTTAAGTGACGTGGCAACGCAACCGATTGTCTCACAGTAACTTTAGCTAATTCGGGCATTCATCTCACGCTCAAATTTACCTGAGTTTTGGAATGAATGCTCAGACAAAAATCAACTATAGCAGGAGGCAGAAGGCAGAAGGTAAAACTATTGCTATTCCTAGCATTCACGCTTTCAAAATGTCCTAACCTATGTGACTACGGCTATAAATGATTTAGAGCAGCAATGAAAGCAATCAAAGTCATGGCAACCATTGATGAGCAAGGACAACTGACTTTAGCTCACCCCTCTAAATTCAAAAATGTTTTTGCTTAAGTGTATAACAGCTTATTTCCCCAACCTAGGATACTGAGGACGACAAGGACTACCTAAGCAAACTTGCTCTGAGGGCATGGAACTAAAAACACTACTACGAGCGCCAATCACAGCATTCGCCCCAATTTCCACTCCTGGCCCAACAAAACAATCCGCCGCCACCCAGACCCCATTACCGATGTTGATACTCGCTGTTTTCAACCCAAAAGCCGGGTCATGGATATCATGGCTACCAGTACAGAGATAAGATTTATGAGAAATTACGCAATGTTCCCCGATGTGAATCTCATCTAAACTATATAAAACTACGTCATCACCAATCCAGCTATAGTCGCCAACGGTAACTTTCCAAGGATAGGTAAAGCGGGCAGTAGGTCGAATTAATACACCTTTGCCAATCCGGGCGCCAAACAGCCGTAATAATGTACAACGGACGTTATTTAACGGTTGGGGTGTCAGGGGAAAAGCGATCGCCTGCACAAACCACCACAGCAAAATATACCAACTGCGACGCCCCCGATCAAACCACGATTGATCATAGTTGCGTAAGTCTACAAAAGATTCGTCATTTGTCATTTGTAAAAGGGAACAGGGAACAGGGAACAGGGAATAATAACAATTCTCTAAAAGTAGACAACAGATGATGAATGACGCGGGGACGCGGAGACGGGGAGATAGGAAGATTCATTTGTAGCCAGATTTTAGAGAAAAGGTATAATTTTGAATTTTTATTTCTCCCTCATCCCTACTAAATCTAAGTTGCAGTTTGCCTCATTTCTTGCGACAAGGATGATGGTAGAGGCTGAGATTTTTCAGTATTTAGCGTACCGCCACAATCACGTAATTCGTAAAGTTTCGCCCCAATTTGATATTCATATTGGCTCAACAGGCGTCCATAAATATATCCAGCTTTGCCATCTAAAAAACCGCGCTGAATAATGTAGAACAGAATAAACCGTAATAAGGGTTTAAATGGCAGACGTACCCATACTTTTTTTAAAAAGCGCTTGCGTTGTACGGCATCACCAAATAGATTTGCACCAATAGTTCCACCATCATCTTGATTGGTGAGCAGATTGTAATAAACACGAGCTTCCCAATTGGAATAGCGGTTATGTCTTTCTAACCAATGATAAAGGTCGCGGAAATCTTCATGGAGCATATCGTTTTTGAGATAACCGACTTTACCCTGCAAGATAACGTGTTCGTGAACTTCATTATCGCCAGTGTTAGGAATATCTTCAGTATGGAGATTTTCGTAGCGACCTTGTTTATGCTTAAATAAACGCAGATTCCAATCAGGATATTTACCACCGTGGCGAATCCATTTGCCTAAGAAAAATACACGGCGATTGAGATAATAGCCAGAATATTCATCATTTTCAATTACTTGAGCAATTTCTGCCCATAATTCCGGAGTGATTCGTTCATCGCAATCAACAATTAGTACCCATTCATTACGAAAAGGTAGATTGTCTAAAGACCAATTTTTCTTTTTTGGCCAGCTACCATTGAATTTGAATTGAACAATATTTGCACCGAAACTTTCAGCAATGGCGACGCTATGATCAGTACTTTGAGAATCAACTACAAAAACTTCATCAGCCATCTCAAGGCTAGTCAGGCAGGCAGGTAAATTTGCTTCTTCGTTTTTTGCTGGAATGAGTACAGAGACTGGGATTTTAGATGACATATAAGATTTTATATATTATTTTTTATCTGATGTAGATAAGAGTCCTTGAATAGCTGCATTTAAATAACCAATCTGACCATAGGCATAAACAAGTTTATCAAAACGTTCTGCTGGGTCAGAGAAATATTGCAATGCTTTATACAAGCCCCGCACAAATCTTTCGCTACCTCGTTGCAATTGGCTGATACCAGCTTTACCAGCGAGTTGTTCGCGATAACATTCACTGATACCTTGCCACCAGCCTCGGTTTAAAAACCAAGAAAGTTTCAGGCGTTCTGGGGCAACATTATGAGCTACTAGCGCTTCGGGAAGATAAGCGACTTGCCATCCCTTTTGCAGGGCAAATTCGGTCATTTGCAGTTCTTCATTGGATAGTAAGTTTTTGCCGACTCGGCCAAGATGGGGATCAAAGCCGCCAATCTCTTCCAAAAATGAACGGCGTATAGAGTAATTCAAACCTCTAGGAGTTAAACCTGGCTGCTCAATATAAATTTTGCGCTCACCCAAATCGTATGCACCCAAATTGGCGGCTAATCCAGGAGATAGCCACCGTGGTTGTTGAACGCCTTGGGGCCATAAAAGAGTCACCTTACCACCAGCGATCGCTAACTTAGAGTTATTTTTGTAGGCATCATCAAAAACTTGTAACCAGCAGTTGCTAGCGACTGCATCATCATCTAGATAGGCGAGAATCTCACCACTAGCGACTTTGGCGCCAGTATTGCGCGCTACAGATAAGCCAATGATGGGTTCAAAGACGTACTTCAGGCGACGATCGCTAGCTCTTTGTTCGACAACTTCACAAGTGCCATCGCTCGAACCGTTGTCTACTACCACAACTTCAAAAACAGCCGCAAAATCCTGTGCTAAAAGACTATCAATCGCTGCACCTAAATAGGTATCTCGATTGTGAGTACAGATAATGGCAGAGATTTGGGTATGAGGCATAGGCATTGATTGTGGGTTTTGTGAGTTGTCAGTTGTCAGTTGTCAGAATTGACCAATGACTACTGACTAATGACAACATCTAATAGTTACCTAATGCCTGCTAATCTATCCCAAAAATTACAGACCCACCAACCGCGTTTTTTCGGAAATAATCTTGAGAACCTCAAGCCTGTTGAATATGACTATGTAAAATTACTAGAGTTTCTGCTAGTTGACTGAGGCGGGTTTCTAGGTACTGCTTGCGTCCTAAAAGTTGACGTAGCTTTTGGTAACGTGCGATCGCCATACTCACAGCCGGAACCTGATCTGGGGGACATGGACGGGTCCATACTTTACCAGAAGCATCCAAACCACAGAGGCGATAACCAGTACGTGCAGATTCATAGGATACTTTCGCACCAGCTGCACAAATTTCTTCTACATAGTCCATGAGGCGATCAACTTCTGCATGGCGTAATGTGGCTTTTCCTCCTTGGTCTGTTTCCTTGGGATTAGATTCTAACCAGCCATTGACAATCGGCCCTTCTAAATAAATATCTTGAATTTGCTTGAGGATTTTTTGTAGTTCTTTCTCCCACCCAGCAACATGGTCTTGAATCTCTTTTAATAGATTCATTGCCAATCCTGGATTGGCCCCGTGACGATGGTTACTAAAGCTGGGGGTTTTAAATTTAGGTAGGCTAGGTGTTTTACCACCGATTTCTTGTGTTGAAAAAGTCTCAACACCGTTATGGTGGGTAAATAGATTTTCGGCGTTAGAAAAGTTACCCTGGGGATCTGCGCTTAAGTCGATTGTCGCTCCTTGTGTATTTAGCTCATCCGGTGGTGGAGTAGTATCATCATCTGTAGATTCAGTTGCCCCAACGCTGATTCTAAAAGAGAAAGGTCGCTTTGGTGGAACACCTGCTTCAGCATTGTCTGCGGTACCTTTAGCCCCTAAATCGTGTAGAGTTGCCTCAATGCGTTTCCAGCCTGCTTTCATAAAAATATCCTGAAATTTGCTGTCCCCAGTAGTGTTAAATAATTCAGAATGGGGTTGTTGGGATTTTTGGCTTTTGCCAATTGTGCATCAATGATGCTGGTGCTAATTTTATCTCCTAAAAGATATTTAAAACCAACAATCTCATCGTTTAAGGGAAAAATTTAGTTCAGACATTGTAACCCAATTCAATTAAAGATCGTAAGGAAAGGGCTTTGGGTAAAGTTATCTTGGTTACAGGACCGACCAGATCTGGTAAAAGTGAATGGGCAGAAACTCTCGCTATGCGATCAGGGAAAGCTGTTGTTTACGTGGCAACAGCTGCTGAAGATCCAGCTGATGAAGAGTGGCAAAAACGCATTCAACAACACCAAAAACGCCGTCCTCAGGAGTGGTTAACTCAGTGCGTATCTGTGGAACTGACTGCTACTTTAGCCGAGGCCAAGCCAAACACCTGCCTTTTAGTTGATTCTTTGGGAACTTGGGTAGCTAATCTTTTAGAGCAAGACGAGATTAGCTGGGAAAAAACAATAACAGAATTCTTAGAAACTGTACAGTTAGTTGCGGCTGATATGTTATTTGTAGCCGAAGAAGTTGGTTGGGGTGTAGTGCCAGCTTATGCTACAGGTCGCAAGTTCCGCGATCGCCTGGGTTCTTTGGTACGCCAGTTAGGAGCGATCTGCGATACTGTTTATTTAGTTACCGGAGGTCATGTGTTGAATCTCAGCACTCTCGGTTCACCATTACCACCTTCAAGGGGATGAGGAAGGCAAGGGAGGACAAGGAGAGAAGAACTAATGACAAATGACCAATGACTAATAACTAATGATAGATGAGTATATTTTCTTAATGGTTTATTTAAGATTTAATGACCCAGAGTTTCAAGCTTAAATCTAGAATTAGTATTATGGCAACCGAACAAGACGTTAAAAGATATTTAGCCTACTGGTTTCAGTTGGGCAGACAGGTAATTGCAGGCAATGGTAGGGCATACTTGTTGCCGCAGCCAGTGCTGAAAGGCGATCGCTATAGTGAAGAATTTGAAGAGTGTTGGCAGAAAATTCGCTCGCATGTGGGTGATTGTCATCTAGAAGGAACCGATGAAACAATTGCCGAACTCCTATCACCAGCATGGGAAATGCTTCCTTGTGGTCGTTGTGATATGCCAGTACCTATGCGAAATCTTGGTATGCCAGCCTTATCTTGTCCCTGCAATACTTTACCTAACTGGCCTAATACAGAACTCCCCTCACCACGCAGCCCGGTCAGTACTGAAGAGCAGTTAAAATTAATTCGCGATCGCCTTTGGAAAAATCTACCTTCATCAAACCACTAACTTGTGAAGTCGGTAAGTTGTTGACAAACGATCAGAGGATTTTGCTCGCTGTTCTCAACTAGATGTATGGGACGGCATCAGTAAGATTGGCTGTTGAATGAAAAGCATTATAGACGTTGTACTTTGAGTGCTTATTGCTTTTGATTAGCTGAATTAGCGATCGCTAAATACGTAGCTCAAGTTTAAAGCAGTCAACTTAAGATGAAATCGGCGGTTCCTAACCGCACGCTAGTTGTCTTATTGACGACATCCTACAAGGAAAACTGCTGTAAGCAATACCATAAAAATTCATTTCACACTACCGCAATACCCCTGCAATAAAAACGTCAAAAACCGTATCTATAATTATTAGTAAATCTAAATGTCCTGACCGCTCAATTTTGATGCTTAGGAGAAAAGCTAGAACTGAATATAGGGTTTTTGCTCAGTTAAAAAACACAGTTTTTAACCAGTACCATAAAAAGCCATTTCACACCAGCGCAATACTCCTGCAACAAAAGCTTCAAAAACGATATCTATTATTATTAGTAAATCTAAATATCCTACCAGACAGCAAATGCAAAACCAACCACGCGACGGAGAAAACTTATCAAACGGCAATTCCTTTAACATTTCTAGCACCAAACGCCATCATCTCGCACCTTGGAAAAAGGCAGCTGCCTCTCTATCGCTGGTGCTGCTGGGATCTGGGATGACATTAGCAGGTGGCTATTTAGCGGGACAGCCTCAGAAGCTATCTCAGAGTGCGTCGAATTTGGCAGTTAGTCCAGTAAATGCTGCTCCTCCATTACCAGCAGCTACAGACCCTAACTTTATTACAGAAGTTGTGCAAAGGGTCGGGCCTGCTGTAGTGCGGATTAATTCTTCCCGCACAGTAAAAGCTCAGTTACCAGAGGGATTTAATGACGATCCATTCTTGCGCCGTTTCTTTGGTTCTCAACTACCACAAGAAAACCAAGTACAACGGGGTACAGGTTCTGGCTTTATTATCGGTAACGATGGTCGGATCTTGACCAACGCCCACGTAGTTGATGGTGCTGATACAGTGACAGTCATCCTCAAAGATGGGCGAAGCTTTAAAGGTAAGGTGCTGGGAAAAGACGAATTAACAGATGTTGCTGTGGTGAAGATTCAGGCAAGTAATTTACCAACAGTGACTTTAGGTAACTCAGACCAACTGCAACCAGGACAATGGGCGATCGCGATCGGTAACCCTCTTGGCTTAGATAATACTGTAACTACCGGAATTATCAGCGCTACCGGACGGACTAGCAATCAAATTGGTGCTCCTGATAAGCGAGTTGAATTTATTCAAACTGACGCAGCCATTAACCCCGGTAATTCTGGCGGACCTCTACTTAATGCCCGTGGTGAAGTAATTGGTATGAATACAGCTATTATCCAGGGTGCGCAAGGTTTAGGATTTTCTATCCCAATCAACACAGCACAACGTATTTCTAATCAACTAGTAGCTACAGGTAAAGCGCAGCACCCATATTTGGGTATTCAAATGGTGGGTTTGACACCTGAATTAAAGCAAAACATCAACTCAGATCCTAATAGTGGTTTGAGTGTTGAGGAAGATAAAGGTGTTTTAGTTGTGAAAGTAGTGCCAAACTCCCCAGCGGCTAAAGCCGGAATCCGTGCTGGTGATGTTATCCAAAAACTCAACGGTCAAACAGTTACAGACGCTAGCAGTATTCAAAAAGCTGTAGATGATAGCCAAATTGGTGGCGATGTGCGCCTAGAGTTGCGTCGTAATGGACAGAATGTCAACTTAGCTGTGCGACCTGGTGCTTTCCCAACGCAAGTGCAATAGACCTATATTTTTGATATCGAACCACAGATAAACACAGATGAAAAACTCCATCCCCTTGGGGGTGGAGTTTTTGGGCATGGGGCATGGGAAAGAGCCAACAATGTCCAATGCCCCAAGTCGGCGGGCGGCTATCCCTCTCCATTCACAAGGGGATAGAGTTTCCCGGCGACTTTACAATAAATATCTGTGTTTATTTTTGCTATAGTCCCAAATTGCTAGTCAACCACTAACACAGCCGAACCCGTAATTTTCCCACTCCGTAGGGCATCTAAAGCTTCATTTGCCTGAGTTAGGGTAAAAGTATTTATCTCTGTGCGGATGGGAACTTTAGGTGCTAAGGCGAGAAACTCTTCTCCGTCTTTGCGAGTGAGATTGGCAACAGACCGCAAAACCCTTTCTTCCCAAAGAATTTCATAAGGAAAAGCCGGAATATCACTCATGTGAATGCCAGCGCAAACTACGATACCGCCTTTAGCAACTGCACGCAAAGCAGCTGGAACCAATTTTCCTATGGGTGCAAAAATAATCGCCGCATCTAAAAGTTTTGGTGGTAATTCCTCTGAGCTACCTGCCCAAGTTGCACCCAACTGACGGGCAAATTCTTGACCTTCAATATCACCAGCACGGGTAAAAGCAAATACTTGACGCTTTTGATAGCGAGCTAATTGAATTAAAATATGGGCAGCTGAACCAAAGCCATAAAAGCCTATTTTTTCAGCCTCACCAATCATTCTATAGGCGCGGTAACCAATTAATCCACCACACAACAAGGGTGCAGCTTGCAAGTCAGGAAAGTTGGGGTCTAGGGGAAAGCAAAAGCGATAGTCAGCTACAGTGTACTCTGCATAACCGCCGTCAAGATTGTAACCAGTAAACTCAGCATAATCACAAAGGTTTTCACGACCAGAAAGACAGTAGCGACAGCGATCGCATGTATGACCTAACCAAGGAACACCAACCCGTTGACCAATTGTAAATTGCTGAACGCGATCGCCAATTGCCTCTATAGTACCGACAATTTGGTGCCCAGGTACTAAAGGTAGCTTGGGATGAGTCAATTCTCCATCAACTATATGCAGATCTGTACGACACACAGCACAAGCATGAATGCGAATCAGCACTTGCTCTGGATTGGGTTGAGGTACTGGCAAGTCTGCTAGTCGCAGGGGTTGATGCGGTGCCTCTAATAGCATTGCACGCATAATTAATTCAGCATTATTTTAAGATCGTGACAAATATTGTAGCTAGTACAGATTTAGGGAACAGAGAAAGAAATATTTTGATGCCATCTTTGTGGGTTTTACCCTGTGGGTTTATACGTTGAGAAATAAAACAATTTTTATCTGCCTGCATCTCATTTTTTCATTGAGACTACCTTATTTTCAAGATAGTTAATTATGAGAAAATTTCACAACCAAAAGATGAAAATCCTTCTTACTCTGTTCGCTGTTTCCTATTTTCAAAATTGACGTGACCAATTGCTGGGCCAGCGTTCTACAACTACTTTAGTTTGGGTAAAAAATTCCACGGCGTGATTGCTTTGCCCGTGTAAATCGCCAAAAAAGCTTTCTTTCCAGCCGCTAAACGGGAAAAACGCCATTGGTGCAGCAACACCAATGTTAATCCCAATATTACCTGCCTCTGCTTCGTAGCGGAATTTCCGAGCTGCTGCACCGCTACTGGTAAATAAACAAGCCATGTTGCCATATTGACCGCTATTAACTAAGGCGATCGCATCATCAATAGTATCCAAATGTATTAAGCTCAGTACTGGGCCAAAAATTTCTGTACGGGCGATTTCACCGACTGGATTGACGTTTTGTAAAATTGTCGGTCGAATAAAATTACCTTGTTCGTAACCAGAAATATTTGGTTGTCGTCCATCAACTAGAAGATCTGCCCCTTCCTCTATCCCTTGTTGAATTAATTCCTCAATCCGGTTTTTACTACGACCATCAATCACCGGACCCATTTCCACGCCTTTGTCTAAACCGTTACCTACCACACGGTTTTTCGCAGTTTCGGCTATAGCTTCTGTAAACGAGTGGCGTGCATCGGCAACTGTGACTGCAATCGATGCGGCTAAACAGCGTTGTCCAGCGCATCCAAAAGCGCTATCAGCCGCAATGCGTGTGGTCATCTCGATGTCTGCATCTGGTAAAACAATTAAGGGATTTTTCGCACCACCTTGGCATTGCACTCGTTTACCATTAGCTGCGGCTCGACTATATATATATCTAGCTACTGGCGTGGAGCCAACAAAACTAATTGCCCGGATCTGAGGATGATCCAAAATAGCATCGACAGTTTCCTTCGCACCGTTTACCAGATTAATTACCCCTTTAGGCAAACCTGTTTTGTCTAGTAAGTGGAAGATTTTTTGCATTGTCAGCGGCACTTTTTCTGAAGGCTTGACAATATAAGTATTGCCAGTGGCGATCGCATAAGGCAAAAACCAAAACGGAATCATCCCCGGAAAGTTAAAAGGGCAAATTACCGCCGCCACTCCCAAAGGTTGGCGAATCATCATCTCATCAATACCTGTAGCAATATCTTCCAGATTCGTTCCTTGCATCATCATCGGAATTCCGCAAGCAACTTCCACGTTTTCAATCGCACGGCGCATTTCGCCTTTAGACTCAGCCAAAGTCTTACCGCATTCTATTGTGATCGTCTGAGCTAAATCCTCATAATTCTCTTCCAACAAATTTTTAAGTTTAAATAAATACTGCACTCTTTCAGCCGCAGGTGTGCGTCGCCATGTAGCAAAAGCTGCCACTGCTGCTGCAACCGCTTGGTTTACCTCAATCGCTGGTGATATGGGTACTTGCGCCAGTATCTCTGCGGTGGCTGGGTTGATCACATCTAAGTAGTCTGTAGCGTTAGGAGATGCGCACCACCGACCGTTGATGTAGTTGGGTAAGGTTTGAATTGTGCTCATGGAGGCAAGTTCAGATTTGTAGAATAGTAGATGCAGCAATATGGCTATCTTAGCCGTTATGCTTTTGGGCGTGACTGATTTAACTGGGGGCTGGGTTGATCATTAGCGAAATATTATGGATTTATTTGACCAGCATTTAAAGCAAATCACAGAAACGGAAGCACCGCTGGCTGCGCGGATGCGTCCGCGAACAATTGATGAATTCATTGGGCAAGATCATATTCTCGGACAAGGAAGGCTGCTGCGGCGTGCTATCAGTTTAGATCAATTATCCTCGTTGATTTTCTTTGGACCACCAGGGACAGGCAAAACTACCCTAGCGCGTGTGATTGCAAACACCACCCGTGCTAATTTTATTGCGATTAATGCTGTGCTTTCTGGGGTCAAAGAGATTCGGGGAGCGATCGACCAAGCTCAAGAACGGCGAAAGTTTCACAATCAAAGAACGATTTTGTTTGTTGATGAAGTCCACCGTTTTAATAAGTCTCAACAAGATGCACTGCTGCCGTGGGTGGAAAATGGTACGGTAATTTTAATTGGCGCGACCACAGAAAATCCTTACTTTGAAGTTAACAAAGCTTTAGTCAGCCGATCGCGGATTTTTCAACTCAAGCCTCTAAACGATGAAGATTTATACGCTATAGTCCAGCAAGCCCTAACTGATTCAGAACGCGGTTACGGTAAAAAGCAAGTGCAAATTGTACCAGAGGCTTTAGCACATCTTGTGAATGTTGCTAACGGTGATGCTCGTTCACTGCTGAATGCTTTGGAATTAGCTGTAGAAACAACGCCACCTGATAGCACAGGTGTAATTCACGTTTCCCTAGCAGTCGCCGAAGAATCAATTCAGCAGCGTGCTGTTTTATACGATAAAGAAGGAGATGCCCATTTTGATACTATCAGCGCTTTCATCAAAAGCATCCGCGGTTCCGACCCAGATGCAGCGCTGTATTGGCTAGCAAAAATGGTCTATGCAGGCGAAGACCCACGTTTTATTTTACGCCGCTTATTAATATTAGCCAGTGAAGATGTAGGGCTAGCTGACCCCCAAGCCGTTGTAGTTATTAATGGTTGTGCAGAGGCATTTGACCGTGTAGGTATGCCAGAAGGACGTTATCACCTAGCACAAGCAACGTTGTATTTGGCAAATGCACCAAAGTCAAACAGTATCATGGGTTTTTTCGATGCTTTAGCTGCGGTTGAGCACGAAAGGGAAGCAGAAGTTCCCACACATCTTAAGGATGGTAGCCGTGACAAAAAAGGGTTTGGGCATGGAGCCGGTTATCTTTATCCTCATGCCTACCGCGATCATTGGGTAGCACAACAATACTTACCTGTGAGTTTGCAAGGACAAGTTTTTTACCAACCATCCGACCAAGGTTACGAACAGCAGATTGCTACGCGGGTGGCGCGTCGCCGTGAGGCGCAGCTAGCCGCCTTAATAGAAGGTGTAGGTGTCGCACCACTAGAAATCCTCACCTATGGCAATACAGACCGCAACTCAGAGAGGTGGTTGCAGCGCACACTTTCGCAAGTAGGAGAACAGTTAGGAGTAGTACGCGATCGCATTTTTAATATCGCTCAAGTACAGCGTCATCATCTAATTTTAGATATCAATGCTGGCAGTGGTTTACTTACCTGGGAAGCAATACGTCACGCCCCAGAAGGTGGAGTTTATGCTTGTGTGCAGAATAGTTCTGATGCTAATGCCTTAGCCGAACAAGCCGCAGCACTACCAGAATTAATACGTCCTCTAATTTTGCAGACTACATTAACTGAGTTAGCAGCAAAAACCACCGATATCCGATTTGACCGCATCATTGGACGTAATGCCTTACGTTCTGAACCTGATAAAGTAGCTAGCACAAAAATCTTGGCTCAATTATTGCAACCACAGGGAGTAATTGTACTAGCCGAGACAGTGCCGCGTCATACACAAAGGTTTTATCGGTTACTAGAGTCAAAAAAACTAGATTTGGATTTGTATGAAAAGTTAGTGACTGCTGAAGAAGCTATTTACGCCGAGCCAACAGACCCGATGCTCAATTGGGATGCTGAGGATTTGCGCAAAGCTTTTGAAGCTGCTTCTTTGGTAGTGCAAGTGATGCTTGAACATAGTTCAACACAGATGCACATCACCCAAGCTTTTATCAATCGCTTATTTGCAGCTAATACAACTCACCCCAGTTATGCAGATCGTCTGGCTCGGAACCTGACAGCCAAGGAAATACAAGCTGTACAACAAGTTTTTACTCAGTATTTGCTTAATCAAATAGTTACTTGGAACAGTACTATTGCCTTTGTACAGGCTGGGTAGACAATTTGGGATTATATTTCAATACGGTTCAGTTAAGGTGATCAGAGTTCTCATCTGTCGGACAAAAACCAAGATTTGGGGGAGAATCCCCCAAACCCCCGATTGGGGGACGGTTGCGTCCCCCAAGCCCCCGCCAAAAT